>JAYPHU010000014.1:82184-86596 GCA_038127535.1 Rhodospirillaceae bacterium
GCTGATATGGCGCCGCCTCCGGGTGCTGATATGGCGCCGCCATCTGACGGAGGAGATGACGTCCTCGGTGCCGCGCTGGGAGGCCCAATGGAGGCCGGTCCACCAGAAGTCCCTGGTGAGGGTGTAGATGCGGCAATAGGTGCTGCAATGGACGCCGCCATGGAACAAGGTAGCGATCCTGCTGCCCAAGGCGATCAAGCCGGTGGAGCGGGCGACGATGGTGCCGCAGGTGGCCCAGAAGAGGCTGGACCCGATCCTGCTGCGGATCCTGCTGCCGGAATGGGTTAACCCCTGTATCGGTGTTGATAAATCCTGCTGCTTCGTTGCGAGGCAGCAGGATATTTTTTTCTATCTGCACTTGGGCTTGAGCTTGCTGCGACAGATTCGTATTTGTGACTTTTGCCAGATTTGTGAGTTTATGCATGCAATTAGATGGAACCCGAACAATCAGAAGTTCTTGCCTCGCGGTAACGTTTATTGCGAGGCAATTTGGCGTTAGGATAAATGCAGATTTTGTTGAAAATTCCATCAAACGCGGAGATCTAACTAATTCAAAGGAGTTAAGTAATTTCTTTGACAACCAAGGCGTCATCACATTGACGCGAAAATCGAAGATTACCGATCTTCAAAATAAGAATTATTTGTATCCTTGCGTCTGTATAATGAAGTCTGGTCAAGCCTATATTTTGATTGGCATGACACCATCGGACACGGGTGAAAATAAATTTCTCGCTATAGATCCAACCGATCCCTCTGCCGCCGTGCAACCCTTCCCTGAAAATGAGTTTGTAGAACAGTGGTCAAGGAAGCTGATCCTCGTCTCGCCCAAAGGACAAAATTTTTCTCTCAACAGACCATTCGATTTGGCCTGGTTTGTCCCTGAACTTGCCCGGTTCAAAGGGGCTCTTTTCTTAACCCTAATCGTTTCAGTCATTGTACATGCTTTGGGAATAACGCCGATTATCTTCATCCAAATTGCATTGGATAAGGTGCTGGGGTATCAGGCGTTGGGAACGCTCTATGTATTAACTTTAGGCGTAGTTTTGGCATTAATTTTCCTTGGGATTTTGGGATTTATACGCGATTACGTGATCAGTCATGTCTCCTCTGTCATCGAAGCTCGCTTGACTGGTGATGCGTTTGACAAACTTCTCAAATTACCTTCTCAGACTTTTCAAACGACTGCTTCCAGTGAAATTGAGGCACAAGTAAATGCGGTTACAAGCATTCGGCTTTTCCTAGCGCGCCAAGTTCTCACTAATCTCTACGATGCGACAGGCATTTTATTATTTCTGCCAGTATTGTTTGGCTACAGCCCCACACTAGCACTGGTGGTAATTTTGTTTGCGATCCTGCAAGGATTGGTTGATCTTGCCTCTAAAAAACAGGCTCAAGCACTTGCCGCGGTTACTAGTGCAGCGGCATCTTCAAGAAACTCTACTCTGCGAGAGACAATCACTGGTATCGACACTGTAAAGACGCTATCGCAAGAACCTGTTCAGCGGCGCTCTTGGCGTGAAGCCACAGCTAAATTCATCCGAGCAAATGCTCATTCAACGCGAGCTTCTGCTGTCAGCACAAATATCAACCTGATGCTAATGAATTTGATGACAGTGGCGATCATCTTCACCGGTATAAATTTGGTTTTTGCTGGTATGGTCTCTGCCGGAGCAATCATCTCTTGTAATATGCTTGGCGCCAAAGTCGTAGCCCCCGTGAAAGGTCTGATTACCTTTTTCGCAGACCTCAAGTCCATAGTTGGCGCGATGGAACGCCTAGCTACAATTTGGAACGCAAACCCAGAACGATTAGGCATTGGGCCGCAGAGAGTGATATCAGGGGAATTTGCCCTTAATAACGTAAGCGTTAAGTTTGGCGAGAAGAGTGCTCTGAATGGCGTGAATGGCAACATCCCTGGTAGAAAAATGATTGGAGTAGTCGGGCCATCTGGCGCCGGAAAGACAACTCTGCTTAGGCTTCTTCAGGGCCTTATTAAGCCTTCAAGTGGAATTGTTGAAATTGATGGGAATAATCTTTCCAGCCTCGATTTGAATTTCTATAGGCAGCAGGTAGTTCTATTAGATACGTTTCCAACCTTTTTTTCAGGAACAATTGAAGAGAACATTAGACGAGCACGGCCCAATATCAGCGGTGACGAGTTTGATGAAATCGCGGAAATGTCGGGCCTTTCATTGATATCTAATAGCTTGCCCGAGGGGTTATCTACCCGCTTGGATGTCACGGCATCTTCTTTGTCACAGTCTCATAAGTTGATCGTCGCACTAGCTAGGAGCCTGGCCAGTTCACCTAATTTAATTTTAATCGATGAGGCTATAAATAATCTCGATAAGTTTTCTCAAATTCATTTTTTAGAAAATCTTAATAAAATCGCCCTTGGAAAAACATTGGTCATGGTCAGTAATGACCTTCGTCTTCTTCCAAGTTTCGATTGGATTTTAGTGATGGAACACGGAGAAATCACTGATCAAGGAAATCATGCCGACTTGATCAAAAGTAGTGATTTATATCAGAAGCTTTACGAAACCGAGCAAAACCTCTCAAAGTTTTAGTAGTAGTTAAATCAAGAAAAGTTCAAAAACATGAGTAATTTGCATAATATCCCGAAAGGCTCCTTTATTTTCAGAGAAGGAGAAACTGCAAAGTACGCCTATGTAATTCAAGAAGGCACCGTTGAGGTTATAAAATTAACAGCCGATGGCGAGTCAATCCTTTCTGAAATAAAAGAAAAAAATACTATTTTCGGGGAAATGGCGCTGATTGACGGCGAGCCTCGCAGTGCAGGAGTTCGAGCTAAAACCGATGTAACATTGAGCCAGGTCGATAAAAATCAGTTTTTGGACTATGTCGCTAAGAATCCAAAAGCCGCACATAATATTATGATCAAGTTATCTAGAGAGTTACGATTGGCCAACGGAACAATCGCTGACCTGAGATTGCATTCGACCGATGCTGCAATCAGTCACTCGGATACACTAACGGCGGAAAATGAACAATCTAATGATGAAATCAATGACACTGATGCAATCTATGACACCAAACCGTCACAACCATTGATTTATGCTGGTTCATTTTTGACCGCACTCTTATTTATCGGATCCTTCTACGCCTCGATATTCGAGATTGATACTACTGTTTCATCGCGTGGCAAATTCGCGACCAAGGTCCCGAATGTTGAAATTCAGTCAACGTCGAGTGCAATCGTTAAGGAAGTCATGGTGGAGCGAGGCGATACCATAAAAAAAGATCAACTAATAGCGATACTTGATGAAACGAATGCTCGAACGAATCTTACGCAAAATACTGAGACCTTACGTGCAGTAGAGGCTCGCCTCGCCAGAATTAAATTCGAACAGGACTTCATAAAGAGCGGGAGCGCTATCCCCGCCAACATTCCGCTTTCCCCGCTACTTCGTGATATCCTTAGGAAACGCGTGGAGCAATATCGCTCAAAGCAGGCATCCTTTGCTTCACGGATCAACAAACTACAACAGGAGATACGCGCTGCAAAACAAGAGATTGCGTCGGCTTCTGAGAGCGTCAAAATTACTTACAAGCAAGCCGATTTGAAGCGTCAGATCGAACACGCACGAAAAGTACTTTACGACCAAAAAAATGGTTCTTTCTTGACCTATCTTCAGTCGCAGGACGCGACCCTTACAGCAGAGAGGGCTTTTTTTGACGCTAAAAATTTATTTGCCCAAAAACAGGCCGCCTTTGCGGCTAAAAACGCTGATTTAGCGATCCTACAGGCTGATAGAGAAGAATTTACAGCGTCCTGGTCGTCGAGGCTTGGTGAAGACCGCTCGAAAGAGGAGCAAACATGGATTCAATTGACGCAGGAAGGTGTCAAACTCAAACGAGATATGAGCAACGTCGAAGTCAGGGCACCTGTCGATGGAGTGATACTTGAACTGCCTTCAGTGACGTCTGGATCGATAGTGCGAGAGGGAGAGGTTATTACAACTATGGTTCGCACCAATCAGCCTCTAACTCTTGAGGTGGATATTTTGCCTAAAGACGTTAGCGACGTGAGAGTTGGTTCTGAGGTATCGGTTAAACTTGATGCACTTCCTTTTCAACAGTATGGCGACATCAAGGGTGCGTTGATTTATTTGTCTGACGATACCTATGATAAGGGCTTGGATGGATCTTCAGGAGCTTTTTATCGAGGTCGCGTAGAAGTGCCGCCTACCGAGCTAAAACGGCTTCCGTCCGATTTCCGCCTTACGTCGGGGATGACTGCAGCAGCAGACATGAAAGTAGGCAAGCGTCGATTGATAACCTATTTAACTTACCCAATAATAAAAGGGTTCACGGAAGCTTTCAGAGAGCCTGATTAAATTCTCATCTTTACATAGTTTCAGTCTGCCCAGATCAATCTGGTGCAAAAT
>JAYPHU010000015.1:0-46923 GCA_038127535.1 Rhodospirillaceae bacterium
TGGCTAATCTCAGAAGTAAATCAGCCTGCCAAATGACTTCGGCTAAGAATCGGTTAGCGGACCTAGAGCGATAAACAGGTTACCCACCTAGTTTTGTGTAATTTTGAAAATCGAGCGCGCAGAATATAGCCCGTAGCCGCCTCGGAAAGGCACCCCCCTCGACCCAAAGGGGGGTGGGTCAAAATCACCAGTTTCTGAGCTCAACTAGTGACTTTTCAGTGACTTATTCTTGATTGGAATTCGACAATTCCATCTAACCCATTGAAAAGATGGCGACCCCGGCAGGATTCGAACCTGCGACCCTCAGATTAGGAATCTGATGCTCTATCCTACTGAGCTACGGGGCCGTATTGCTGTGTGGAGAGGCTTGGCCGCTTTATAGCGCCTATCTGCCGAGAGGGATACTGTAGTAAACGGTCGCCGTTTCCGTGCCGGGGTTGGTGTCGCCCAGGCTGGCGTTGGAATAGTGGGAAATGGCAAGCCCTAGGCGCGAGCGGTTGTCGAACCGGTAGGCGATTTCGAGCTGGGAGCGGAATTCCAGCGGGTAATCCAGGTCCAGCTTGTCGTTGCCGCCCCAATAATAGTGCGGCGCAAAGCTGGGCGTGACCACGATCCGGTTGCCGAAATAGAGATCAAACAGCACGCCGGCGCCGATGAACCCCTGCTCGGTCGAGGTATAGGCCGCGGCTGCGAAAGGTTTGAAATTCCACAATTTATAATCAGACCGGAGTTCAGCGCGGAACTCGGCGCCCTGTTCCTTCTGCCGGTTGAAGTCATACGCGCCGACACCAAGCGACAGGAACCACGGGTCATCCGCGGCCACCGCCCTGTCCGGCGCGGCCATAAGCGCGGCGGCGGCAAGACCAGCCGCAAACGCCATCCGGGTCAGAAAGCGGACATATGTCATCAATAGTTGCATGGCGCGCATTCTAGGGACTACCGGTTCCGTTGCAAGGGATATTCAATGCCTGCACCGCCCTAAATCAGCGGGCCGATTTCGTGTTTCAGCCGTTCCGCCGCCGCCACCAGGGCGGAGCGGATGGACGGCTCCATTGCCGAATGGCCGGCGTCGGGCACCACCACATAGTTGGCTTCCGGCCAGGCCTGGTGCAGTTCGTCGGCGGTGCGGATCGGGCAGACCATGTCATAGCGGCCCTGGATGATCTCGCAGGGAATGTCCCGGATCCGATCCACATTGGCGAAGAAATGATCGTCTGGCAGGAACATGTGATTGACGAAATAATGCGCCTCGATCCGGGACAGGGCCAGGGCGGCGCGGCCCGATTCCAGCCCGGACACACTCCGCGGGTTGGGCATCAGGGTCGAACACGCCCCTTCATAGCGGGCCCAGGCCCGGGCCGCCGGCGCATGAACTGACGGGTTCGGATCGGTCAGGCGGCGGTGATAATGGGTCATCGGATCGGCCCGTTCGTCTTCGGGCAGGAAGTTCATGAAATCCCGGTGCGCCTCGGGGAACACGGTCTGCATGCCGTAGAGGAACCAGTCGAGCTCCAAATCTCGGCACAGGAAAACGCCGCGCAACACAAATCCCAGCACCCGGTCCGGATGCGCAATCCCGTAGGCCAGCGCCAAGGAGCTACCCCAGGACCCACCGAACACCAACCACTTGTCGATCTCCAGATGGGCACGCAGCGCCTCCAAATCCTCGATCAGGAACTGGGTCGTATTGTCCTGAATATCTGCAAACGGGCGCGACCGGCCACTGCCCCGTTGGTCGAACACGACAATCCGATAATGGGCCGGATCGAAGAAGCGGCGGTGGGACGGCGACGCGCCCGCGCCTGGTCCGCCGTGCAGAAACACCGCCGGCACGCCTTTGGGATTTCCGGACACTTCCCAATACATGGAGTGGCGGCCATCCAGATCGAGCTGACCCGTTGCGTAGGGCTCAATTTCCGGGAACAATTGATTTTGGGAAGTCGAAATATCCATGTTTTAGGTCTATGCGGTCCCCAACTTCGTGTCAAAACCCTTTTAGGCAAACCTCTGCCCGGCGGGCGGGACGGGTGTTGGCGGGTATTTTCTTGATATTGGCTCGGGCGGCGGCGAACGCAAGCCTGGCGATCGCCCAGAAACTGGTGAAAGGGCCTGAGGTTCAGGTCCTGGATGTGTTGGACGGGGATACCATCACGCTCATTGAAGAAATCGACGGCGCGACGCAGATACGGCTGGTCGGCATTCAGGCGCCGAAACTGCCCCTGGGCCGGCCCGGTTTCAAGAAATGGCCGCTGGCCGACGAGTCAAAAGCATTGCTCGTGAAGCTCGCCAATGGCCGGCATCTCCGCCTTTCATTTGGCGGGCAGCGCAAAGACCGCTGTGGCCGCCTTCTCGCCCATCTCCACCGGACCGACGGGCTGTGGATCCAGGGGGAATTGTTGAAACAAGGCTTGGTGCGGGTTTATTCCTTCCCGGATAACCGGTCTCTGGTCGACGAGATGCTGGCGGCGGAGAATGAGGCGCGGACACAGAACCGGGGCATCTGGGCGCATCCCTATTACGCCATTGAACGCGCCACGAACTTGAGGATGGAGGCCAACCGCTTTCATCTGGTGGAGGGCGGCGTCCATGACGTGGCGACCGTACGAGACCGGACCTATCTTAATTTCGACAAAAATTGGCGGAAAGATTTCAACGTGTCGCTGCCGCCGAAGATCACACGCTTGTTCAAGAAGGAAGGTGTTGATTTGCAATCCCTAAAGGGCAAATCGGTCCGGGTTCGGGGTTGGCTGAAATCCTTTAATGGTCCTATGATTGACGTCACCCATCCGGAACAAATCGAACATTTGCAACCATGATCCGTCTCGCCTCTTCCAAATTTCTGCCTCTTCTGCTGACGGCCGGCTTGGGCCTCGGCGCCTGCCAGACCGCGCCCGCCACCGGCGAGAAGGTTCTCTCCTTCAATTCCCGGGAAGAGGAAAAGCGCATCGGCATGCGGGAGCACCCGAACATCCTGAGAAAGTTCAACGGCGAATACCACGACGCCAAAGTGCAGACCTACGTCAACAATCTCGGCCAAAAACTGGCGCGGGTGTCTGAGCTGCCCAACATCGGCTGGACCTTCACCGTGTTGAACTCCAAGGACATGAACGCCTTCGCGCTCCCCGGCGGGTTCATCTATGTGACCCGCGGCTTGCTGTCCCTGGCCAGCAACGAGGCGGAGCTGGCAGGGGTCCTGTCCCACGAGATCGGCCACGTTACCGCGCTGCATTCCGGCCGTCGGCAAGCGGGCGGGACGCTCGCGGGGCTGACCACCATTGCCGCCGGATTGTTACTGGGACAGGCGGGCTCCCAGGTGGCGAACACCGTCGGCTATGCAAGTGTCCAGCGCTATTCGCAGGGACAGGAGTTTGAGGCGGATTCCCTCGGGGTCCGGTATCTGTCCCGAGGCAACTACAACACCCGCACCATGGCCGACTTCCTGGCCAAGATGCGGGAGCACGCCAAGCTGGAGAACCGGTTAGCCGGCCGGCCGGCCGGGAATATCGATAGACACAGTATTTTTGCCTCCCACCCCCGCACGGTGGAAAGGGTGGAAAAAGCGATCCAGGAAGCCACCAACGCCCGGTCAGGACCGAATATCGGCGAGACCGAATATATCAACGCCATGAGCGGGCTGATCTATGGCGACGATCCGGCGTCCGGCGTGATCCAGGGAAACAGCTTCATCCATCCAATCCTGCGGTTCCGGTTTAACGTACCGAAGGGCTTTACCCTGATCAATCAGCCCCAGGCCGTCTTTGCCCGGGGCCCCGCAAACGCAATCATCAAATTTGATATGGAGACCATAAGATATACGGGCGCGATGGACAGATACCTGCCGTCGGTCATGCCCCGCAATGTGCGACTGAACCAGTTGGAGCGCCTGACCGTCAACGGCATGGAAGGTGCCACCGCGGCAACGCAACTCCGGACGGAGGTGGGTCTGATGGATATCCGTCTGGTCGCATTGCGGGACGGCAACGGGCACATTTACCGGTTTATGTTCCAGACGCCGCCGCGCATGACCAACCGGCTTTCCTTAGGTCTGCGGCAAACCACCTTCAGCCTGCGGCCGATCTCCGGCGCCGAGGCCAACGCCGTTAAGTATCAGCGGATTGAGTTCCGCACCGTGCGCGCCGGCGAGACGGTGCAGACCTATGTCAATCAAATGGCGGTCAAAAAATTCCCGGCGGAAACCTTCCGGGTCATGAACGGACTGAAGCCGGGCCAGGGTTTGACTGCCGGCCAGCGGGTGAAAATCGTTACCCGAGGCTAGCGCGCGTTTTTCCGCAAGGCCATCATCAGAAATCCCTTGGCCAGGGTATAGAGGCCGAGATTGTTGCCCTCCCTCGGACCGGCCACATTCAGGTTGCGGATATTGTGTTACGCCATCCAATCCAGCACCTGGTTGGGATCGATTTCATCGTCGAAATCCATATGAAGACACAGCAGGTCCGCCCGCTTCGCCAGTTCCAACGTCAACTTCGTGCCGGTATCGGACAGCCCGCTGGTCAGCACCTAAGCTATGGCCAACGGGAACCTTACCTTAACCCGTTAGACCAAGACGATGAACCGCCATTTCTTCATACCCCTGTTCGCCGCCGCTCTTCTCCTGACAACGGACGTGCGCGCTAATGACCAGGTGGTTTTGGACGAGTTCATGAAGGCCGGGGCCGGGATCGACCGGCTAAATGCGTGATCATTGCCCAAGACGGCAAGATTTTAGCGGAACGCGCCTTTCGCGGGCCCAGGCTGACCACGCCGGTGAATGTCAAATCCGTGTCCAGGTCTCTGCTGTCGGCCATCGCCGGTTTGGCTCTGGACAAAGGCCTGCTAACGGGCACGGAGATGAAAATCGCGCCGGTCTTCGATGATTGGCTGCCCAAGGACGCGGAGCCAAGGAAGCACCTCATCAATTTGGATCATTTGCTGTCCATGCGGGCGGGCTTGGAAAGAACCTCAGGAAAGAACTATGGCCGTTGGGTCAAAAGCAAGAACTGGTCCCGCTTTGTGCTGAGCCGCCCCATGGCGGACGAGCCTGGCGGCATCATGCACTACTCCAACGGCAATTTTCATCTGGTTTCGGCGCTGCTGACCCGGATCACCAAGCGCGACACCCACAGCCTTGCCCAAGACTGGCTGGCCAAGCTCTTGGGCATCACACTGCCGCCCTGGCAGAAAAGCCCGTAGGGATTTTATCTCGGCGGCAATAATATGCTGATCTCGCCTCGGGACATGCTGACCTTCGGGGAGATGTATCGAAACGGCGGTCTGCGCAAGGGCACACGGGTCCCGTCCTACGCTAGGATCAAGCAGTCCTGGACCGGCAGGGGCCAGTCCCGCTTTTCCGTCGACTATTATGGGCTTGGCTGGTTCATCACCGAGATTTGGGGGGAGCGGGCCTACTACGCGAGAGGTTTCGGCGGCCATTTCATTTACATTCTACCGGCAATGAAACTAACCATCGTCATGACGTCGAACCCGCATATTCACACGCGGGCCGGCAGCTACCGGTATAAGCTTTTGGCGCTGACGGAACTGATCGTCTCCAGCCTCAAATAGTCGGAACTGGGTTTGGGCCTTTCCCAAGCCGTAAACAGCCGCTAAAATTTTCACATAGCGAAAAAAAATTACCAAACAGGGCCCTGAAATGGCGACATCCAACATTGCCAACGTGAAAACCATCCGCTCCCTGGAACGGGGACTGCAGGTGATTGCCGTGCTGCAGGATCTCGGTCCGGCCACCCTCAAACAGATTTACGAGGAATCCGGACTGCCGCGGCCGACCCTGCTGCGCATCCTCCGCACCTTGGAAGCCTCGGGCCTGGTGCGGCGCGGCATCGGCGACGGGCTCTATCGTAACAGTTTCCGCCTCGAACGGATGGTCGC
This sequence comes from Rhodospirillaceae bacterium, assembly GCA_038127535.1. Lineage (GTDB taxonomy): Bacteria > Pseudomonadota > Alphaproteobacteria > Rhodospirillales > UBA2165 > JAYPHU01. The sequence continues at coordinate 5,890 of JAYPHU010000015.1, forward strand.
CAAGCTGGACGCCGGCGACAAGGTGGCGGAAATCGCCGCCCCGGTGATCGACCGGCTGTGCCGCAAGCTCAAATGGCCGTTGGACCTGGCCGTTTTGGATACCGATAACCTCTGTATGGTGTTGAAGGAAACCAGCCGCCCGAGCAGCCCCTTCCTGCTGAACCGGGATCAGATCGGCCATCAGATCAATATCCCTCTGTCCGCCGTCGGCCGGATCTATCTGGCTCATTGCGGCGAGCAAGAACGGGAAAGCCTGATCGAACAACTGATTACCACCCGCAACCCGGTGAATTGGCTTTTGGAAGACCGGCCGGCCTTCGATGCGCTATTGGACAAGGTCCGGGATCAAGGCTACGCCACGCGGGACCCGAACTTTGGCGGCGGGTTGTTGCCGCTCCGCTCCCAACAGGATGACGGGCTGGACGCGATTGCGGTAGCGCTTCCCTACGACGGCAATGTCCTGGGATCAGTCACGCTGTTGTGGCTGCGCAAGGCGACCAGCGTGCCGGACATAGTGGCCGATTGCCTGGCCGATCTTCAGACTGCAAAAGAAGAAATCATCGACGCCTATCGTAAGCTGGATACGGAGTAAGACTTAGTCCGCCAAGATCTCCCGGAGCGCTGCCAAGAAGGCATCCGTATCTTCTGCTTGCCCCATGGACACGCGGATATGGTTGGGTACCCCGTCATAGCCCGGCGTGGTGATACGGATGCCGCGCTCCCGCATCTTGGCGACAACCTCCGTGCCCGGGCGGTCCACATCGATGGAGATAAAGTTGGTGGCCGAATCCATATAAGTTAGCCCCAGTTCCCGGCAGGCGTCCTTGATGCGGGACATTTCCCGCTCGTTCTCCGCCAGGATCATCTGGGTATATTCGGGATCATCCAGCGCCGCCAGGACCGCCGCCTCGGCAATGCCGTTTACATTGAACGTACTGGAGACCAGCCGTAGCGCATTAGCGATCTCCTCCGAACTGCAGATGGCGTAGCCGAGCCGGAGCCCCGCCAAAGCATAGGCCTTTGAAAAAGTCCTCGTGACCACCCAAGGTCCCCTGCGGTCTTTCAAGATCTGCAGCCCATCGGCCCCGCCCGCATAGACGGCGAACTCGTAGTACGCCTCATCCAGGAACAGGAGCACATTCTCCGGCACGGCGTCGGACAGTTTGCGGATTTGCGCTTCGGTCAGCATCAACCCGGTCGGGTTGTTGGGTGACAGCGCCAGCACCATCTTGGTGTTATTGCCCACCGCTGCCAGCAGCCCATCCACGTCGATGGCACCGTCCGGCAGGTTGGGGACGGCAGTGACGTCCGCAGCTGTCGCTTGGAACACGGCAGAGAATCGCCGCCAGATCACTTCGGGCGCGACCAAATTCTCGCCCGGCCCGACGGAGATTTCGGCGATACAGGTCAGCAGCTGGGTGCTGCCGCTACCGTAACAAATCCGGTCTTCGCCCACGTCCAGCTTCTCGGACAGCCGCGCCGTAAGCTCAGGGCACGTTCCGTCGGGATAGCGGTTCAAGCCGGACGCCGCGTCGGCTATGGCCTGAACGACTTTATCGGACGGCGGGAACGGGCATTCGTTCAGATCCATCCGATGGATTTCCTTGCCCATCTCGTGGGGCAGGATTTTGGTCGGATTCCAGAACGGCTGCCGGCGGAAATTCTCCCGCAGGTAGGGTGAGTTGATCGGCTCGTCGGTCATGGCATTTATCTCAGTGCATTTGTTTCAGGCGCGTCAAACCATAGTCCCTACCGGGACCATATTGAGCGATCGATTGCAACACTTTCGGTGAATTATGCGGCCGGCGAGGCCTTGGGCGCGAACATTTTCCAATGCCAGACGATATAGAGCAGCGCCACCGCTACCGCCGGCCAATGCACCAGCGGATCAATGAACAGCACCAGCGCCGCCAGGACGAGCCGGAGCGCCGTCTCCCACAAGGGCAGGCGGCGATGGTCGAAGGAGATCACCGTGCTGGAAATGAGATAAATCACCAGCATGGTCCGGGCGATGATGGAGACAAATCCGGCCACATCGAACGGCACGCCGGATTCCTCGACGATCAGCATTACCGGGTAGTAAGCAAAAATGAACGGCACGATAAACTTCACCAAGCCCACACGCATGGCGTAGACCGCCGTCTGCATGGGCGGTGCGCCGGAGATGGACGCCGCGGCATAGGCCGCCACCGCTACCGGCGGGGTAATGGACGAGGCGACGCCGTAATAGAAGACAAACAGGTGCGCGACCAGGATCGACAGCCCAAGGTTCTGCATAGCGGGGCCCATGATCAGGATGATCGTCAGATAGGCCGGCAAGGTGGGCATGCCCATGGACAACATCAATGCCGCCAGAGCAGCGATCACCAATGTGACAAACAGGCCGGCGCCGGACCCGCCACTCACCACCTGGGCAAAATCGGTGGGCAGCCCCGTGGAGCCCAAAACGGCGACGATAACCCCAACCACGGCGATGGCCATCAGCAGATTACCAAAGGTTTGCCCGCCCCGCGCCAGGGCCGCGATAATGATCGCCGGATTTTGCCGCACCTCCGGGTTCAGGAAACTTAGCGGGATCAGGATATACATGCCCATCAGACCGGCGCCCGCCGGGGAGAAGCCGAGGATCAGCGTGTAAATCACGACGGCAATGGGGGCGAGGACCAGAATCAGGTTGATATAATCCTGACGGTTGACGGTGAGTTCCGGGTCTACCTCTTCCACGGCCTCGACGCCGAGGCGGCGGGATTCAAACACCACCGACGTAAACAGGCTGGCGTAGTAGGCCAATGCCGGGACCAGGGCCGCAACAATGATTGTCAGGTAACCGATGCCGGTAAAATCCGCCATGACCAGGGCCGCTGCCCCCATGATCGGCGGCATGATCTGGCCGGCGGAAGATGCCGTCGCCTCCACCCCGCCGGCGAAGGCAGGATGAAATCCGCGCTTCTTGATCATCGGGATTGTGATCACGCCGGTCGCGACCACATTGGTGACTGCGCCGCCGGACATAGTCCCGAACAGGCCTGAAGCCAAAATCGCGGCATGGGCCGGACCGCCCCGGAAACGCTTGGTCAGATGCACGGCGATCTTGATCATAGACATACCGCCACCGGTTTTTTCCAACATGCTGCCTAGCAGGATGAATGGAAATACGGTGAAGATCAGAATTTCAAGGATGCCGCCCAGGACACCATCACCCTGGTTAAACCAAAGATCTTCCGCTGTATTGATGAAGGACTGACGGTTGTCGGTGGTGCTCGCCGCCTCAAATATCCAGGGCCACCACTCCCCGGTATAGAGATAAATGAGTGCGATGACCCCACAGACGGCCAAGGGCGTGCCCCACACCCGCCAGCACAGAATGACGAAGCACACCGCGCCGGCGATGGCGATGATCGGATGCTCCAGTTCAAAATCGAACAGATCGCCGCTAGCGATAATCCCCACATCCAAATGGAACCGCCACAGGGCATAAGCGGTCACGGCAAACAGGATGATATCAAACAGATAGCCGCCCTTGCCGAGACCGGGATACTTCTCTTGGATCAGCTTTCCGAACGGCTGTGTCAGCAGGACGATGACGACCGAGGCACCCATGATGATGGGACGAATGATCTCCGGATCGAAGGGACCGATCTTCGGCATCCCGAACATGGTCGGGTGCGAATTCAGAATACCCGTCACCGCCATCACCAGACCGACGATGAACACAATGGCGCTCACCTGGCTGAAGGCTTGTGGGGTCGGCGTATCGGCGTTCACGGGTTCCGGCCTTTGATCATATCCAAAAACGAACAGGGCCCGGCAGCATGTTCGCCACCGGGCCCTGCGTCAACTCACGCCTTTAGGAGGCCGGCGGCAACAGACGCTTCGGAATGTCGATGCCCACTTCCTTATAGTACTTGACCGCGCCTGGATGCAGCGGCGCAATCATACCGGTGAAAGGTGTTTCCTTCTTGATCACCTTCAAAACGGCAGCCGTCTTGTGGATGTCATCAAGATTGTCCCAAACAGCTTTGGTCATCTTGTAAATTGTGTCGTCATCAATCCCTTTGCGGACGGCAATCTGGTATACCACGCCGCCGGTCCGGATCGTCTGGTCCCCGTTAACCTGACCCTTGTAGGTGTTCGCGGGGATTGTGCCCGGCACCCGACCAGGCACCTTCAACCACTTTTTAAAGGCATCCGTCGTAACGGCGTCTCCGGCATCCAGAAGGCGGAAATCTTTGCTCAATCCGAGTTGCTGGATCAACGCGGAACCAGGCGCCCCGGGACGCATAAAGACATCCAGCTTACCGTCCATCATGGCCTGCAGGCCGGAGCCCCAGCGCAGCCGGATAGCCTTGTAATCCTTGTTAGGCTCATAGCCGGTGATCACCCGGATCAAGGCTTCCTGGGTCGTACCTGCGGCGCCCGACGGCGGACCGGTGAAGACCCGTTTCCCCTTGATATCCTTAAACGTTTTAATGCCCGAACTTGCGAAGGTGACGCCATGAAACACCACCGCGGAATAGCTCAGAATTGTCCGGATATTCGCAGCCGCCTTAGGCGCCTCCTTGGACAGCTTCTTTTTATACATGGCCATACCTTTGGTCATGAAAAAATAGATGGGCGGCGGCAAAGCCATCCAATCGATCTGCGCCCGGCCCAGTTTCATGGAAGACCGGGTCAGGGTCTGGCTGTCATTGATCTGCGTGGAAATACCCAGTTTTTCTTGGAAAATTTTACCAAGGACCACCGCTACCGCGTGATTTTCGGAACCTGGATTGGCGGTCTCTGCTTTAAATATTTTGCTTTGCGCCAACGCATCGCCGGCAGCCAACCCGATCAGGGCGGCCGCCACGGCGGCAACGGCAAACTTGGAAATTGTGTGTGACATAATGCTCTCCCTTAAGATTTGTTTGTTACCCTAGACCATATTAGAAGCGGGATTGAGAGTGAACCAGGGATTATTCCGTCTGGTGAAACTAGCCCGCCCGCAGGGATTTGACCCGCGCGCCGCCGAACACTTCCCAGCCGACGATATCGTGTTCGTGGTCTACCCGGACCTCGAACACCACCTCCCGGCCTCCGTCCCGTTTCATTTCCCGGATGCGGCCCCAGGTGGCGAAATCGTTGGGGGTCCATTCATCCCGCCGCCATTCGTTCCAGGTCAGGTCATCCACCTTGATGGTTCCCATACGGTTAAGCTCCGGGCCTTCAGGGGTACAGAAGGAATCGATCACCAGCATGTTGTCGGTCTCGGCCAATCGGTGCGCATCCCCCATGGCCCAGGAAATCACCCGGTCCTCGGACTCGTCAGAGCCGGAAACCCAAACCTCGGAGACTTCCATCTTGTCGGGGTCCACTTTGTACTCAACAGCGCGGGCAAAGCACTGGGCCGGCGGCACCTGACGCCCGTGGAAGGGCAAGGCGCGGCAGATGCCGTTGTCGTACATGACGAACTGATTTTCGCCGGTCACCCTGGGGTTATGACCGTGATAATGCCAGCGCAGATCATGCGTCGGCGTCAGGAGCTTTTCTTTCAGCGGCCCTTCCCAGCCGGCGTGATCGCCCAGGATCCACTTAATCTCCTTGGTCTTCCGGTCGATCTTAACAATCGCATCCTGATGACGGAGCGAGACCAGCACGCTGTCATCGTGCGGGTCATAAGTCACCCCGTTGCCGTGGGTCCAATCCAGATGATTGGGAAAGCCCCGCGTGTGCCAATAGGGTTCCAGCAGGTGATACCCGATCCGCATCGGGTCCAGATAGTCGAACGTGTTCCAGTTCCAGACGATCTCGCCATCGGGCGTGAACTCGACAATATTGTCGCCCACCACTTTTTGCGTCGCGCGCGGTGCGTCCGGGTCGTCCTCGCTGGTGTAGTAGTTCTTGATCTCCCGGGCGTTGGCGGTCAGCGCCAGATAATTGCCATTGGGCATTTCATGGGGCTGGTGATGCAGACTGTCAGCCTCGATGCCGATAGAGTTTTCCACCTCGCCCCAGGGCCGCCTGGTCGCATGGAACTGATTGATCACGTTGCCGCACATGTCCATTTCGATGGAGCGGAAATTGACGTGGTGGAAAAACAGATTGCCGTTCTGCAGTTGATGCACCCCGGCCACCCGGCTGTCGGCGATGTAGTACCAGACGATCTCCGCCTCCTCGTCGATGGCGGCGATCAGGCTCCAGCGGGTCTGGAACATGAACTGCTTCTGGCTCATCCAGATGGCCCGGTTCACCGGCCGGCGGCGGATGGAAAGCAGCGTAAAGCCCGGCTCCATCTCGTCGGGCTTAACCGTATCAACTGTAAATCGCGGGATGATCGCGCCGTCATCGGGCAGGGCCGGCGTGCGATACATAAGTTCCACCGGGTCCGGCGCGTCGCCGGCGCCCTCGACCGAGACCGTGATTGTGTGATCCGTCGCCGCGCGCATACCGATAATCGGCAGACCCGCCGCCGGGTCCTTGTCCGGCCCATAGGTTACCGAGCGCTGCTTGCGGCCGTCATCCACGTGGATGGCCACGGTCACCGCCCCGTCCGCCTTGAAATACACCATGGCGACCAGGGGTACCCGTTCGTTGGGGTTTTTCTCGACCCGGGGCGGTTCGATGAAGGCTGCCATGATTTTCTCTCCCTGAAAACTGCGGCCGCGTAGTTTGAAAGACGCCACCCGCCATGACAATATCGGATCAACGAAAGCTCATAGAGCAAAACTATAAATCAGGGAGGCCGCCCACCATGCTGGAGCTTTATCATCACGGCTCGTCCGCCTGTGCCGCCAAGGTGCGCATGGTGCTGGCCGAGAAGGAACTGGACTGGACCGGCCACTATATCGACATCCTCAACGGCGAGCAGTTCACCGACGCGTATCGCAAGATCAATCCGAAATGCATTGTGCCGACCCTGGTGGATGACGGGCTGATCATTCCTGAATCGACGGTGATCTGTGAATATCTCGACACCAAGTTCCCGGAGGTCAAACTGATTCCGGACGATCCGGTCGAGGCGATCAAAGTGCGGCTCTGGAGCAAAGCCGTGGACGAGGAAATTCACCCGGCCACCCGGGTGGTCACCTATGCCGCGTCCCACCGGTTTCACATTCTGGCGCTGTCCGAAGAAGAACGGGAAGCGTTTATCAACAACCCGATCGAACCGGCGCGCCGGGAAGCCAAACGCCGGGCCATCTATGACGGGTTCGACTACGAGGAAGCCAAAGGCGCACTGATGATGTTCGTCCGGGTCTTCGAGAGGATGGAGACGGCGCTGGCCGAGAGCGAATGGCTAGTGGGCGACACGTATACCTTTGCCGATGCGGCGCTGAGTATTTACGTGAACCGGATTGATTGCCTATCCATGGCGGGCATCTGGGAAGGCAAAATGCCCCACCTGGAAGCCTGGTGGAAAAAGATCAAGGCGCGGCCCAGTTTCCATCCAGCCATTTTTGAGTGGCTGCCGGAGGAGCTGCGTGACTCCATGAAAACCAACGGCGCGCGATCCTGGCCCCAGGCCGAGGCGATCATCGACGCCGAACGCGCGAAGGTTCAGGCCGCGAATTAGGAGAGAGCACTATGGCCTTCATCCCATCCTATCCCCCCGTCTATTTCGGCTTCGGCGCTTTGACCGAGCTGTCCGGTGAGTTGGCCGCCCGCGGTGTCGACCGGCCCCTGATCATCTCCGACAAGGGCCTGGTCGAGCACGGCGTCTACAAAGTCGTCCGGGATTCACTCCCGGCGGACATGGCGGTCGCCATGTATGGCGAGATACCGGAGAACCCGACCATCGCCGGCATCGACGCAGCCCTCGCCGTCTACAAAGCGGAGAAGTGCAACGGCATTATCGCGCTCGGCGGGGGCTCGGTCCTGGACAGCGGCAAGGCGCTCCGCGTCGTCGCGGTACAGGGCGGCGAGGTGATGGATTACCTCAAGGACCCCTCGATCATCACCAAGGACGTCGCGCCCTATATTACCATCCCGACCACGGCGGGCACCGGGGCGGAGATCACCTTCGGCGGCGGCATCCATCCGGAGACCAATGCGCCGGCCATGGGCATCCGTAGCCCCAACGTCAAACCGGACGCGGCTATTGTCGATCCGACGGTGACCCTGACCCTACCGCCGCGCCTCACGGCGGCGACGGGCATGGATGCGCTGACCCATTGCGTGGAGGGATATCTTTCCAATGCCTTCAACCCGCCGGCGGAAGCCATCGCACTGGACGGCATCCGCCGGGTGGTGGATTTCGTGGAACGGGCGACGGCGGACGGCAGTGACCGCGTCGCACGCTTCGAAATGGCCATGGCCGCGTTGCAAGGCGGCATGGCGATCTATATGGGCCTGGGACCCATCCACGCGCTCTCCATGGCGTTCGGCGACAGCCCCTTACATCACGGCACCCTGGTGACTGTCGCGATGCCGGCGGTCATGCGCTTTTACAACGGCCGGAACGACGTGCGCCTCGCCCAAGTGGCGGAAGCCATGCGCCTCACCCCTGACGCGGACGCCGGCAACCGGATCGCCGACGCGACCGCCGAACTTAACGAGAAACTCGGCCTGCCCGACACGGTGCGCAAGATGGGCTATGACAAGAACGACATTGAACGGATGATCGACGACGCCCACGGCAGTTACTTCAACCATGCCGCCCCGGTCGCCCCCAGCCGCGACGACTATGTGGGCATCGTCACCGAAGTTTTGGGATAGGACTGGGACCATGGCCGACATTTCCATCGCACTCGACAATCTGCGGCCCAACGACGTGATCCCGTCCGAGGCCGAGCATCAGGGCAGCCCGGCCACCCGGCTGGTGCTGACCCCGGATGCGGAGACGCCGGACAATCCGACCTTCGCCCGGATCAAGGATTTAGAGTTTCACAACGGGACCATCGAGATCGAGGTGGCGGGCCGGCCCCTGCCCGATGCCTTCCCGGAAGCGCGGGGCTTCATCGGCGTGGCGTTTCGCATTGCCGAGGACCTGTCGGCGTTTGAATGCATGTATCTCCGTCCAACCAACGGCCGGGCCGAGGTGCAGCTTCGCCGCAATCGGGCGAGCCAGTATTTTTCCTACCCTGATTGGAAGTTCGACCGGCTGCGCACCGAAGTCCCCGGCCATTACGAGGCATATGTGGACCTGATCACCGGCGCCTGGACCAAGATGCGGATTGAGGTTGAAGGAGAGAAGGCCAAGCTGTTCGTCCATGATCTCGAACAGCCGACAATCATCGTGAATGATCTTAAACATGGGACCGACCATCGTGGCGGGATCGGGCTTTACATCGACAACGGCACCGAAGGCTTTTTCCGCAACCTTCGGGTGACCCCGGCTTAAAGGAGACGCGTCATGGCCGACAGCAATCAGACCTATGACTACATCATCGTCGGCGCGGGCTCGGCGGGCTGCGTGCTGGCCAACCGCCTGTCAGCCGACCCGAAAAATTCGGTGCTGGTGCTGGAAGCCGGCGGGCCGGATAACAACTGGCTGATCCATATTCCCTCCGGCGTCGCCAAGATCTGGCGGGACCCGCGCTTCAACTGGTCCTACATGTCGGAGCCCGAGCCCCACATGGACAACCGCCAGCTTTTTCACCCGCGCGGCAAAGTGCTGGGCGGCTCCTCATCCATCAACATGACCGCCTATGTGCGCTGCAACTCAGGCGACTTCGACCGCTGGGGCCAAATGGGGCTGACCGATTGGAACTACGACAAGGTCCTGCCCTATTTCAAGAAATCGGAAAATTACCTCTACGAGAAAAACGAGTTCCACGGCGACAGCGGGCCATTGAAGACGGCCATCGCGCCGGTCCATGACGACACGTTCGACTGTCTGGTCGCCGGCTGCGAGGCGGAAGGCTACAAATACAATGGCGACTTCAACGGCGCGGAACAGGAAGGCGTCGCCAAGATGCAGTTCACCACGGCAGAGGGCCGCCGCCAAAGCGCCGCCGTGGCGTTCCTGCATCCGGCGCTCTCCCGGCCCAACCTGACAGCCATCACCCATGCCCATGTCCTCAAGGTGAACTTCGACGGCACAAAGGCCACCGGCGTGGACTATGTGAAGGACGGCCGCACCGTGACCGTAAACGCGGGCAAGGAAGTCATCCTGTCCGGCGGCACCTATAACTCGGCCCAAACGCTCATGCTGTCCGGCGTCGGCCCGGCGGAACAATTGCGGGAGCTCGGCATCGACGTGGTCGCCGACCGGACCAATGTGGGCGGCAACCTGCAGGATCATCCAAGCGCGTCGATTGAGTACAAGCGCAAGAGCCGGTCTTGGTTCCAGGACAACCTCCGATATGACCGGCTCGTGTTCAACATGCTGCGGGCGCACCTGTTCAAGTCAGGTCCGCAAAGCTGGCCCATCGGCTACGGCACCGGATTCGTTAAAAGCCGCCAGGAATTGGAGCTGCCCGATATCCAGTTTTTCTTCCGGCTGTTTTCCATGCATTCGCGGGAATGGTTCCCGCTGATCCGCAAGCCGGGCCCGGCGGCCATCGGGCTGATGTCCTGCCATCTACGTCCGGAAAGCCGGGGCTCGGTCAGCCTGCGCTCCGCCGATCCGTTCGATCCGCCGAAGATCATCAACAATTTCTTCTCGACGGAGGTGGACCGGGCGACGATCCGCTACGGGTTTAAGTTCACCCGGCGGGTCGCCCAGCATGCCTCCTTCGAGGCCCATCTGGATGGGGAGCTTATGCCCGGCGAGGACGTGCAAACCGACGACGAGATCGACGCCTTCATCCGCCAAACCTCGATCACCGTGTTCCACCCGATCGGCACCTGCCGCATGGGCATCGACGACAATTCCGTGGTCGATCCGCAACTACGCGTGCGCGGCTGCCAGAATTTGCGGGTGATCGACGCCTCGGTCATGCCCGACCTGATCGGCGGCAACATCAATGCGCCGGTGATCATGATCGCGGAAAAAGGCGCGGATTATATCTTGGGGGCGTAGTTCAGGTTCGGCGCGAGCCAACGTTCGGCATGCGCCAGATCGACGCCCTTGCGGCCCGCATAGTCTTCTACCTGATCTTTCCCTAAACGCCCGATGCCGAAATAGGCGGCGAAGGGATGGGCGAAATAGAAGCCGCTGACCGAGGCTGCCGGCAACATGGCGAAGCTTTCGGTGAGCGCCACCCCGGCGTTCCGGGGGGCATCCAACAGCTCGAACATTTTGGTCTTTTCGCTGTGGTCCGGACACGCCGGATAGCCGGGCGCCGGGCGGATGCCCTGATACTGTTCCTTGATGATCTCCTGGTTGTCCAAGTGCTCGTCCGCGGCGTAGCCCCAGAACTCTTGCCGCACCCGTTCATGCATCTGCTCGGCCAAGGCTTCGGCCAGCCGGTCGGCCAGCGCCTTTAACATGATCTCCCGGTAGTCGTCGCCGGCGTCCTTATAGGCCTTGGCCCGTTCCTCCACACCGTGGCCGGTGGTCACCGTAAACGCGCCGATATAGTCTGCGATGCCGGTGTCCTTGGGCGCGACGAAATCGGCGAGGCACAGGTTCGCGCGCTGCTCGCTTTTCATCATCTGCTGGCGCAGGAAGTTGAACGTCATGCGGACCGTGTCGCGATTTTCGTCCGTATAGACCTCGATATCGTCGCCCACGGAATTGGCCGGGAAGAAGCCGATCACCGCACGGGCCTCCAGCCAGCTCTCCTTAACAATCTGCGCCAGCATCTCACGGGCGTCGTCGAACAGTTCGCGGGCCGCCTGGCCGGCCTCCTCATCCTCCAGGATCGCCGGATAATTGCCGGCCAGCTCCCAACTGCGGAAAAACGGCGTCCAGTCGATGCGCGCCGGCAGATCGGCCAAGTCATAATCGCGGAACGCCTCGACGCCGAGGGTTTCCGGCGCGTGGGGGCGAATTTGGTTCCAGTCCGGCTTCAGGCAACGGCTCCGCGCCTCGGTAATCGTGTGCAGGCGCTTATCGTCTTCCCGGCCTTCCCGCTCAATGCGGATGGTCTCATAGTCCGCCGCTACATCCGCCGCGTATTTGTCCCGGCGTTCCTCGCTGATCAACTGCCCGACCACGTCCACGGCGCGGGACGCATCCGGCACATAGACCGTCGGACCTGCTTGATAGGCCGCCGCGTCCGCCAGCACCTCGTCCGGCAGATCATCAAAAGACGAGAAGTTCATCGTATAGAGCCGCTGATACAGGCCCTTTGCGGCGATCAATTCCGTATGATTCCCGGCTTCGATGATCTCGCCATTTTGTAGGACGAAAATCCGGTCCGCGTCCCTGACGGTCGCCAGCCGGTGGGCGATGACAATGCCGGTGCGGCCCTTCAGGGTAACCGCGAGGGCCTGCTGAATTTCCCGCTCGGTAAAGCTGTCGATATTGGCGGTCGCCTCGTCCAGCACCAGGATTTTGGCGTCGGCGACAATGGCGCGGGCGAAACTGATCAACTGCCGCTGCCCGATGGACAGGTTGCCGCCTCTCTGGCCCAACAGCGTGTGATAGCCCTGGGGTAAATTCTCGATAAACTCATGGGCGCCCACGGCCTTGGCGGCGGCCACCACTTCGTCCAGGGTCGCGTCGGTTTTATGGTAGCGGATGTTCTCGAACACGGTGCCGGTGAACAGGAACGACTCCTGCTGGACCATGGCGACCTGCCGGCCGAGGGAGTCCTGAGTCACATCCCGGATATCGTGGCCGGAGATCAGCACCTGCCCGTCCCAGACGTCATAGAAGCGGTGCAGCAACGCCGTGGTTGACGTCTTGCCCGAGCCTGTCGGCCCGACCAGCGCGATGGTCTGGCCGGGTTCGATCTTGAATTTGATGTTCTTAAGAACCGGCTGGTCCTTCACATAGCCGAAGGTGACATTCCTGAATTCGACCGAGCCGTCTATATCGTCGGGCAGATCAATTGCGTCGGGCTTATCCTCCACCTCCACCGGCACGTCCAACACCTCGAAGATGCGATGCCCGGACGCCATGGCCCGCTGCATGATGCTGTACTGCATGGTGATGGAGCGGATCGGATCAAAGAAGCGCTGCACATAGAACAGGAACGCCACCATGACACCCAGGTCGAGCGTGTCGCGGAGCACCATGTTGCCGCCGACGATAATCACGATCGCCATGGCCCCGCCGGTGAGACTGTCCACGGTCGGCACCATGATCTGGGCGAGCTGGGTGGAGCGCAGTTGTGCCCGATAATTTTCCTCCGCCTTTACCCGGAAGGCCGCGAAGTTGAACATCTGGCGGGTCAGGCCCTGGACTGTGCGTACGCCGTTGATGTTTTCCGCCAGCGCCCCGTTGACGATGGAAGAGGTTTCCCGCGCCCGCATGAAGGCGCGCTTGGCCACCGGCAGCCAGAAGATACGAATGACGAACAGGATTGGCACCACGGACAGGGTCAACAGACCGAGCTGCCAATCAAGCCACAGCAGCACGGTCACAATGCCGATCAGCAGGACAATGTCGCCGATGGCGAAGATGGAGGTTTCCAGAAATTCCTGAATGGAGCTTACATCGCCCTGCAGCCGGGACATCAGCCGCCCGACCTCCGTCCGGTCCATGAACGACAGCGAGACCCGCTGCAGGTGCACGAACATGGCCCGGCGTAGTTCGGTCAGGATACGCTCCGCCAGCTTGGCCACCAGATTGAGCTGATAGTGGTTGGAGACATAATTGACGGTGATCACGGCGAAAAAGACCGCCACGGTGATCTGCAATTTCCGCGCGCCATCGGACACATCGATGATCGCCTTGTCGATGGCTTCCCGGATGATCAGGGGAATGGCGATCTGGGTCAGGGTGAAGATCAGCACGGCGATCAACGAGACGATGATGGTCATCCGGTGCGGCTTCACGAACTGCATAAAACGGCTGATCACCCGCCCGTCGAAGGCGGAGCCGAACATCTCCTCGCCCTTGGAGGTGGCGGTGATGCCGCCGGCGCCGGTCATCGCACGGCCGGAATCACCCATCAGCGCCCTCCCCTTCTCCAAGTTGCAGATCGTACAGCGCCTTGTAACGGCCGCCATGATCCAGGAGCTGTTTGTGGGTACCCCGCTCAACCACCCGGCCGGCGTCGAGGAACAGGATCTCGTCGGCATGCATGAGCGAGCTTAGCCGGTGGGAAATGATGATCGTCGCCCAGTCCTTGGTGATATCGCGCAGCGCCATTCGAATTTGCTGCTCCGTGCCGGCGTCGATGGCGGCTGTGGAATCGTCAAACACCATAATCTTCGGCGTCAGCATGACACTGCGGGCGATGGACATGCGCTGGCGCTGGCCGCCGGACAGTGATACGCCGCGTTCGCCGACCATCGTGTCGTAGGCCTCCGGCAGGGTCTCAATGTAATCATGAAGCTGCGCGGACTCGGTCGCCCCGGACACTTGATCAAAGCCGGCATCGGGCTCGCCGTAGGCCACGTTGTGAAAAATCTCGGTGGTGAACAGGAACGTATCCTGCTGCACCACGCCGACCGCCTGGCGCAGACTCTCCAGGGTCACATCCCGCACATCCTGGCCGTCAATGGTGACGCTGCCGTCCGTAACGTCGTAGTAGCGGGGAATCAGATGCGCGATGGTGGATTTGCCGCTGCCGGGCGGACCGACGATACCCAATGTCTTGCCGGGCCGCACCTCGAAGGTGATTTCCTCAACAGCCGGCGCGCCCTTGGCCGCGTCATAGGCAAAGGCCACGTTGTCAAAACGCAGCACACCGCCGGAGATTTCCAGCGGCGTGGCGTCCGGCTTGTCGGCTACAACCGGTTCCATATCCAAAATATCAAACAGCCGCACCCCCGAGACCGAGGCCCGGGCGATGCCGTTGATCACCATGCCGGTCTGGCGGATCGGCATCTGCAGGATGGTCATGAACGCCAGGAACTGGGTGAGCTCACCGACGGTGATTCCCTTATCGATCACCATGCCGCCGCCGACCGAGAGCACGAGGCCCATGGCGATGAAGAAGGAAAAGGTCATCAGGGACGTGTTGGTGTAGCGCACGCCCACCCGCTTCTGCGCCAGATCAAGCGCCGCTTTGGAGGTCACATCGTATTTGGCGATCTCGAAAGCTTGCGCGGCGAAGGAGCGCACGACCCGGATGCCGCCCAAATTCTCCTCCATGATCCGGGTCAGGGTGGACAGCCGTTCCTGCACTTGGCGCCACAGGTCCCGCACCCGAAGCCGGAACACCACGGCGCGCCACAAGGCGAACGGCACAAAACACAGACTTAGGAATCCGAGCAGCGGGTTCGACCCCATGTAGAGAAACGCGCCGACGCCAACCAGCACGACCATCAGAATGATGCGTAGAATACCCGTTTCGATAAAACGGCGGACGCCTTCGATATCCAGCATGCCGCGGGTCATCAGATCACCGGAGTGAACACTATCGTGATAGCTGAAGCTGAGGCGCTGCAGTTTTTCGAAATAGGCGAGCCGAAGGCGGTATCCGATGGTCTGGCCGATGGATTCGCCAAAATAGTTGTGCAGCATGGTGAACACGCCGCGCCCGACGGCGGTCGACACCAGCACCAGCGCCGCCCACTTCAACCCCTCCTGCGCCTCCGCCTCACTGACATTGGAACCGCCCAGAAGACCGGTCGCATTATCGACGGCGTCGCCAAGGAATATGGGAATGTAAAGCTGTAAGACCCCCGCAACGATCACCGAAACGATCGCTACGGGAAACCGGATGGGATAATCCAACGCCATACGAATGATCCGCCTAAGCGCACGGGCGCCCCGGCCATAGTCGCCGTCCAGGCTCGGCACTTTGTAGTCCATGCCGGTTTGGATATGGCTGGTATCGGCGGATTTCTTCGGATCAATCGGTGCGGCGGCGGTAGTTCCGTCCACGTCTTCTGTTCTCCCCGTCTGGGACACTTTGGTCGGATTTGGCGCTAAAATTACGCCACGCGGGGAAGCGGCACAACAACCCGTTCATGCTCTTTAAGGAAACCTGTGCTAAATCCCGAATATGGTTTACGATGATCAGACAGAAATCCCGTCGGAGGAGTGGCTGAGCCGCGCATTGGCGCACCATCAGGCGGGGGACATGGCAGCGGCTGAGGAGGCTTACCGGCACGTTGTGGAGATGTCACCCGGTCACCTGACCGCGGGCGCTAACCTGGGCGCATGTCTGATCGACCAGGGCCGGACGATTGAGGCTTATAACGTTCTGTCCGCCATCCATGGACACCATCCAAACGATGCCGACGTGCTGAACAATCTGGGCAACGCCCTGCAACGTTTGGGCCGGACCGAAGAGGCCGCCAAGGTCTACGGTCAGGCACATGAACTGGACCCCGCCCAACCGGTAATCAGTCTCAATCTGGGCCGGGCCTTATTGCGCTTGGGGGAAACCGAAGAGGCCCAGACATTGTTTGAGACTGTCGAGACCCGCCACCCCGAAATCGGCGCGGCAAGATTTTTGAGCGCCCTCGCTATTCCATTTATCGGCCAAAGCACCGCACAATATGCCCGGCATCGGAAACGGCTGGTGGACAAGGTGCGGAAATTGATTGAGTCACCTGTCTCGCTCTCCGATCCGGCAAACGAGGTCGGCATGACCAACTTCGCGAGCGTCTATCACGGTGAAGACGACCGGGAGATTCAGGAACTTCTGGCCCAAGCCTATCTGGCCGCCTGCCCGGCATTGAGCTTCAGCGCGCCACATTGCGTCGGATATCGCCCCCCAAATGACCGGCGGATCAGGATCGGCTTCGCCTCGGCCCATCTGGGCAGCCACACCATCGGCAAACTGAACCGCCGGCTGATCGAATATCTGGATCGGGAGAGGTTTGAGGTCCTTGTCTTCCACTTAGGCCCCGATGCGCGGGATAAGGACGCCGACCTGGCGGCTGTGGCCGGGATCGCCGATCGTTTCGAGGTGCTTTCCGGTTCTCTCGCCGGAGCGCAGCAAACGATTGCGGCGATGGAACTGGATATTCTCTACTACCCGGATATCGGCATGGAGCCGATGAGCTACTTCCTCGGCTTTGCGCGTCTGGCGCCGATTCAATGCGTGATCTGGGGGCACCCGGTCACCACGGGCCTGCCGGAGGTGGATTACTTTATCTCATCAACCTTGTTGGAGCCGGACCATCCGGAATCCTATTATTCAGAAGAGTTGATCCTGTTCCCGGATATCGGCATGAGCTATACCCTGCCAGACATCACACCGGCCACGACCACGCGCGGAGACTTCGGTCTGGCCGATAATGCGACCCTTTATATGTGCCCGCAAAGCCTGTTCAAGCTGCATCCGACATTCGATATCATCCTCAAACGAATTCTGACGGAAGACGCCGAGGCCCTCATCGTCCTAATCGACGGTCAGCAGGAAAGCTGGAGCCGGCTGCTCAAGGCCCGGTTTAAGGAGTCCCTCGGCACATTGGCCGAGCGTGTGGTTTTCCTTCCCAGAATGCCCGGCGCGCATTATCTGTCCCTGATGGAACACGCGGATATCATTTTGGATTCGACCGTCTTCTGCGGCGGCAATTCCAGCCTGGAAGCCTTCGCCGCCGGCAAAGCAGTGATCACTCAACCGTCGCCGTTCATGCGCGGGCGAGTCACGGCGGGGTTCTACCGGCAGATGGGCATCACCGATTGTCTCGCGGATACCGATGAGGACTATGCCAAGTTGGCCGTCGAGTTGGCCAACGATAGTGAGAGACGCGGCGAAATTGAGACCCGTATCAAAGCTGCCCATCCTGTGATCTTCAACAATGACAAGGCGGCCCGGGTGCATGAAAAATTTTTCACCGAGGCGCTGGCCCGGCTGGACCCTAACACATGAACGATAACACACCCGAACAACCCGCGATCTCGCCCTGGGTCGGCTACGCCATGCTGATCGCCGTGGTATTTTTCTGGTCCACCGGCATCGTCTGGGTGCGCTGGGTGCACGAGACCATCCCGCCCTTAGGCATGTCCTTCTGGCGCTGGTTCGGCGGTTCGCTTGTCGTACTGCCCTTTGCCTGGCCGGCACTGAAGGAAGAGTTCCCGATCATCCGCAAGCGCCTGCCGTTCTTTTTCATGATGGGCATGTTCATCGTCGGCGGCAGCACGCTCTCCACTGTGTCTCTCAATTTCACCACAGCCACCAACGGCGGAATCTTGAACGCCACCCAGCCGACCATGACAGCGCTGGTCGCCTGGGCCTTCTTCCAGGACAGGCTAAGCCTGCGCCAAGCATCAGGCATCCTGGCCGCTTTCCTCGGCATTGCGCTGATGACCTCCAAAGGAGACGTGGAGGTGCTGACGTCGCTCGCCTTCAACGCCGGCGACATGATCATGATCTGCGCCGTGGTGGGCTATGCGTCCTACGCCAACTTCCTGCCCCGGCTGCCCAAGGATGTGAGTTTCTCGAGCGCGCTGTTCGTCATCATGTTCTGCGGCGGGATCGAGCTGATCCCCCTCTACGCAGTCGAAAGCATCATCGTGAAGCCGGTGCCGATGCTGACCGAGACCGTGGTGACCGTGATCTTCCTGGCCGTGGTGCCTACGGTGCTGCCGACCATCCTGTGGAACAAGGCGGTGCCCGCTGTCGGCGTCAACAAGAGCGCCATTTTCGTCAATCTGATGCCGGTGTTCAGCGCCGGCATGGCCATTTTGTTTTTGGGGGAAGAGTTGTTCTTCTACCACGTCGCCGGTGCGGTGATGATCTTTGTCGGCATCCTGCTGGTGGTCAGCCAGAAGAAGCCAGCACCGGCCGATTAACTCTTCAGGATTTTGTCCGCCGCCTCGTTCGGAGCGCCGCCGCCGGCCAGCCAGCTATCCAGCACCAGGCCAACCGTCGCCATCACCCCCGTCCAGTCGTTTGGTTTGGTCTGACGAAACAGCCGCATGGACGGATACCAGGGACAATCGCTCCCTTCTAATCCCCACCGCCAATCGGGCGCGGTCGACAGGATGATCCAGACCGGCTTACCCATGGCGCCGGCAAGATGCGGAATGGATGTATCAGTGGCGATGATCAGATCCAGGTTCTCGATGATCGCCGCGGTATCAATGAACGCGGCGTCGGCATCCATGTCGCCGGTTAGATCGGTGATCCGTGACTCCCAGCCGTTCTCCGCGATCTGACCGACGGCTCCGCCCTTCTGCAGCGAGAACAGTGCAATGTCTTCCCGATCGATCACCGGCTTGAAAGCCGGGAGGGATACCGAGCGTAAATGATCAAAGGCGTACGCCCTGTTTCCCTGCCAGGCGATCCCGATTGTCGGGCGATCCGCGGCAAGCCGCCCGGACCACGTCTCCAACCGGCCCTTTTCAGCGGAGATATACGCGCCCGGCCAAAACGGCCGGCCATCGTCAATATATGCTGGTAAGCTCATCAGCCGCGAAAAATAGTCGGTCTCGGGATAGGGGCCCTCAATCGGCACCCAATTGACGCCGTCAATCTGTGACGACAGCACGGGATGCAGACGCGCCGAGGCGGAGGCGGTCACCGCCGCACCCTGTTCCATCAACCGAGACAGATATCTTAGGAACTGAAAATAGTCTCCATGGCCCTGTTCGCCGGCCACCAGGATCGATTTGCCGGCCAGCGGCTCCCCTTCCCACTTCTTGCCCGGCCAGTTGGGCCGCTGGGCGCGGGCCGCCGGTTCTTCAACGCGCCGGTCGAATTCCCGCCATCCGTCGGCATACTCGCCGTCGAGCAGCAACGCATGGGCCAGATTTACGTTGAGATCGCGATTTTCGGGCGCCGTCTCAATCGCCTGGCGGTAGAGTTCGGCTGCACCGGCGGCATCCCCCTGATGCTGGCGGAGCAGCGCCTGATTGGCGAGAACGGCCGCGGCATCGTCTTCTTCCGGCGCCGCCGCATCCAGACAGGCTGCTGCCTCATCAAATCGCCCCAAATCCCGATACAAATGCGCCCGGCTGATGGAGACGCCCGTTCCGGTCTCATCGGCGCCATCCAACAGATCTAACCCTTCCTCGTGCCGGCCGAGCCTTTGTAAAGTCGACGCGCAACGCAGCCGAGCCTCCAGATAATCGGGCGACCGTCGCAAAACCTCCAAGAAGGTCAGAGCCGCGTCTTCGAACCGGCCCTTATCAACCTGGATCCGGCCAAGGTATTCCATGGTCCGAACATCGCCCGGCGCCAGCAACTGCGCTCTCCTGAAATACTCCTCGGCGTCCGCAAGCCTGCCCTGGTTGCGGCAAAATGCACCATAGTTGATCAGGCAGTCCATGTGATCGCCGTCGGCCCTCAGGCATGCCTCGAAAGCCTCTTCGGCCTCGGGGAACCGGCTCATGACGACAAGCAAGTTCGCCAGGACAAACCAGATGGCGGCGTTGGCGGGATCGGCGTTGCCGGCGTACCGGAGCGCCCGCACGGCTTCCGGCCAGCGTCCGCCCTTGTGCAGGGCCAAACCGTAATTGTGGAGCACACTGGAGTTCGCGCCCCCGACCACCAGGGCCCGCTGCAGAATATCCTGGGCCTGATCGTGCAAGCCGGCCTCCAGCAGAACCGCCCCAAGGAGGTTCAGAACCTCGCCGTCCTCGCCCTGCTCCTTAAGGATATCCCGATAGAGATTGGCCGCCTCCCGCAACGCGCCCTTCTGATGAAAGGCGCGCGCCTGGGTAAGCCGGGTATCTATGGAATCAGGCGCCACTATAGGCCGGCCTGCTGCAATATTGGGCATTGTTTCATGCGCATGAGACTAGTCCGTCGAACCTAAAGAATTCATAAAACATTGGGCTCATTATGATCGGCTTCGGTATCCGGGCAAGCAATTGAAAACACGTCCATTTTCTCTTGACCCCATGGGGGCATACTGACACTTTCCAGCCCGCCATGCGCCTATACAAACATTATGACGGGCTCCTGCGCAGCCATCGCGGCGGCGCCATCGCCATCGGCAATTTCGACGGCGTCCATCTGGGCCATCAGGAAGTGATCCGCACCGCCGGCCGGATCGCCAAAGAGACAGGCGTGCCTTGGGGTGTGCTGACCTTTGAGCCCCATCCCCGCACTTTCTTTGACCCGAAGGGCGCACCGTTCCGGATCTCGCCGTTCCATGTGAAAGGCCGGTATATCGAGGACCTGGGCGTGGATTTCCTGGTGGTGCTGCACTTCGACAAGGAGCTCGCCAGCATGAGTTCGGGAGCCTTCGTCGATGACGTGCTGGTGCGCGGGTTCGGCGCCTCGCACATTGTCTCCGGCGGCGACTTCACCTTTGGCCACAAGCGCCAAGGCAACACGACATACCTGAAAGACCAGGGCCGGGAGAAAGGCTTTGAAACCACCAGCGTCAAACAGGTGTTGGATGATACGGGCGAGGTGATTTCCTCGACCCGGGTCCGACAGGCATTAATGGACGCAAAGCCTGCTGACGCGGCGCAACTGTTGGGACGCACGTATGAGATCGGCAGCCGTGTGATCAAAGGCGATCAGCGGGGCCGGACCATCGGCTTTCC
Source organism: Rhodospirillaceae bacterium (assembly GCA_038127535.1). Lineage (GTDB taxonomy): Bacteria > Pseudomonadota > Alphaproteobacteria > Rhodospirillales > UBA2165 > JAYPHU01. The sequence goes on from JAYPHU010000015.1 coordinate 27,263, forward strand.
CACCGCCAATATCCTTTGCGAAGACAATCTGGGCACCGCGCTCGGCGGCTATGCCATCCGCGCCGGTCTGGACGACGGGCCGAACACGGTTTGGCATGACGGGATCGCGAATTTGGGCTATAGACCCACCTTCGACGGCACGAGTTGCCTGCTGGAAACCCATATTTTTGATTTTAACCAGGACATTTATGGCAAACACCTGCGTGTCGGCCTGGTGGAATTCATACGCCCGGAGAAGAAGTTCGACGGGATCGACGCCTTGAAGGCGCAGATTGATGCCGATTGCGGACTGGCGAGAGAGATGCTGGCTGCAGACGCGGCGAAGAACGGATAGTTGAAGACGATGAGTGTGGACTATAAATCGACGGTGTACCTGCCCCAGACCGACTTCCCGATGAAGGCCGGCCTGCCTAAGCGCGAGCCCGAACTGCTGGAGCGCTGGGAGAAGCTGGACATCTACAAACGCCAGCGGGAACAGTCCAAGGGCCGGGAGAAGTTTATCCTTCATGACGGCCCGCCCTACGCCAACGGCAATCTGCATATCGGCCACGCGCTGAATAAAATCCTGAAAGACGTGATATCCCGCTCGCAACAGATGATGGGCAAGGATTCCAACTATGTGCCGGGCTGGGACTGTCACGGTCTGCCCATCGAATGGAAGATCGAGGAACAGTACCGGGCCAAGGGCCAGGACAAGGACGCCGTGCCGATTGTCGAGTTTCGCCAGGAATGCAGGGACTTTGCCGAGAAATGGATCGACATCCAGCGGGATGAATTCAAACGCCTGGGCGTCATCGGCGACTGGAACAACCCTTACACCACCATGACCTTCGCGGCGGAAGCCCAGATCGCCCGGGAGCTGATGAAGTTCCTGGATAACGGGCTTTTATACCGGGGCTCGAAACCGGTCATGTGGTCGGTGGTCGAAAAGACCGCTTTGGCGGAAGCGGAGATCGAATACTTCGATCATGAGTCCGACACCATCTGGGCCAAGTTTCCGATCACGTCCGGCGCAACCGGTGACATTGCGGATGCCGCCGTGGTCATCTGGACCACCACCCCCTGGACCATTCCCGGCAACCGGGCCATCTGTTTCTCGTCGCGGATCAGTTACGGCCTCTATGAAGTCACCAAGGCCGCGGAAGACAACTGGGCTGTCGCCGGCGACAAGTTGATCCTGGCGGATTCCCTGGCCGAAGAGGTGATGAACTCCGCTCGGGTTAATGCGCACAAACGGGTGGCCGACGTTTCCGCGGAGACGCTGGCGGGTCTCTCCTGCGCCCACCCGCTGGCCGGGATGGGCTATGACTTCACCGTGCCGCTGATGGACGGCGATCACGTCACCGACGATACGGGCACGGGCTTTGTCCACACCGCGCCGGGCCATGGCAGGGACGACTTTGAAATTTGGACGGCGAACACTCGGCTCCTTGCGGATCAGAACATTGATTCGCAAATCCCCTACACGGTGGATGCAGACGGGTTCTATACGGATGCCGCGCCGGGCTTTGCCGGCAAACGGGTGATCACCGACAAGGGCAAGAAGGGCGACGCCAACGCCGCCGTCATTGAGGCCTTGGTTGCCGCCAAGGCGCTGATCGCACGGGGCCGGCTGACCCACCAGTATCCCCATTCCTGGCGCTCCAAGAAACCGGTGATCTTCAGGAACACGCCGCAATGGTTCATCGCCATGGATAAGGACATGCCCGATTCCGGCAAGACTTTGCGGGACGTGGCCCTGGGCGCCATTGCCGACACCGGGTTCTATCCGAAATCCGGCCAGTCCCGGCTGCATGCGATGATCGAGGGCCGGCCCGACTGGGTAATTTCCCGCCAGCGCGCCTGGGGCGTGCCGATCACTGTCTTCGTCCATAAAGAGACCGGTGAAATCCTGCGCGAACCGGCGGTCAACGAGCGCATCGCCGACGCCATTGAGGCCGAGGGCGCGGACGCCTGGTTCGGTTCCGACATGACCCGGTTCCTGGGCAACGACCACAGCGCCGACGACTATGATCAGGTCACTGACATTTTGGATGTCTGGTTTGATTCCGGCTCGACCCACAGTTTCGTTCTGGAACAAACCGAGGGTCTGGAATGGCCGGCGTCACTGTATCTGGAAGGCTCCGACCAGCATCGGGGCTGGTTCCATTCGTCGCTTTTGGAATCCTGCGGCACCCGCGGCCGGGCGCCCTATGACGGCGTGCTGACCCATGGCTTCGTTATGGCCGAGGACGGGCAGAAAATGTCCAAGTCCCTCGGCAATATCACCGCGCCACAGACCGTGGTGGACCAAAACGGCGCCGATATCCTGCGGCTCTGGGTGGTCGGTTCCGACTATTCGGAAGACCTGCGCATCGGTCCGGAGATTATCAAACACCATTCGGATATCTACCGGAGGCTCCGCAATACGCTGCGCTATCTGCTGGGCAATTTGGCCGACTTCGACGAGGCGGAAAAACTGCCGGAAGCGGAGATGCCGGAACTGGACCGCTGGGTATTGCACCGGCTGCACGAATTGGATGCCCGCATCCGGCGCGCCTGCGAGACGTTCGAGTTCCATCACTTGTTCACCGAACTGCACATGTTCTGCGCGGTCGATCTGTCGGCCTTCTATCTGGATATCCGCAAGGATGCGCTCTATTGCGACCGGGCGGATTCAATCAACCGCCGTGCGGCCCGCACGGTGCTGGACCACTTGTTCAACTGCCTGACCGCCTGGCTGGCGCCCTTTATCTGCTTCACTGCCGAAGAGGCCTGGCTGGCGCGTCATCCGGGCGACGAGGAAAGCGTGCATCTGCGACTGTTCCCGGAAATTCCGGCAAGCTGGAAGAACGATGATCTGGCCGCCCGCTGGAAGAAGATCCGGGAATTGCGCCGCGTGGTCACCGGTGCGCTGGAGATCGAACGGGCGGAAAAGAGAATCGGTTCCAGCCTGCAGGCGCATCCCAAAATCTATGCCCCGCAGGACTATGTAGACCTGCTGGCCGACATCGATGTCGCCGAGATCGGCATCACCTCGGACGCCACCCTGATCGCCGAAGCCCCGCCCAACGGCGCCTTTACGTTGGAAGACGTGGCGGGCATCGGTGTGGTGCCGGAAAAGGCCGGCGGTGCGAAATGCGTTCGCTGTTTCAAGGTCCTGCCCGAGGTCGGCACAGTCTCCGGCCACGAGGAAGTTTGCAACCGCTGCGCCGACGCCGCCAACCACTTTCCCATGGCTGCGGAATAGGGATGGCTCTTCATCTGCGACAGGGACTGCTGATCGCTCTCGCCGCCATCATCATCGATCAGGCCAGCAAATGGGGAATGTTGAGCCTCCTGCCCAATCCGGGAAGATCTATCGATGTGGCCCCGTTTTTCAATCTGGTGCATGTCTGGAACTGGGGCATCAGCTTCGGCCTGTTCAGCGAGCACCGGGAATGGGGCCGGTGGGTCCTGACCATTTTGGCCCTGATCATTGTCACCGTTTTGTTTTTCTGGCTGCGCAAGGCGGAAAACAAGATCATCGCCGCCGGGCTCGGCCTGATCATCGGCGGCGCATTGGGCAATGTGATCGACCGGCTGATCCATTCCGCGGTCTTCGATTTTCTGGATTTCCATGTGTCGGGCTATCATTGGCCGGCCTTCAACGCCGCCGACAGTTTCATCACCGTGGGCGCGGTGCTATTAATTTTCGATTCCCTGTTTTCACGATCCGCGTCTGATAATAGAATGCCGGGAAACAAAGGCGAGAACCATGAAAACCAGTAGACTCATAGGACTTGTTGCCGGCGTCGCCGCGATGGCGCTGCTGACAGGTTGTGATGAGACCAAACGGGCCTTGGGCCAGACCAAGGAATCCCCGGACGAATTTGCCGTTTATGAGCGCGCACCCTTGAGCGTGCCGCCGGAATATACACTGCGGCCGCCGGCCCCGGGCGCGCAGCGTCCGCAAGCAGTGAATCCGCGCGACCGTGCGGCGCAGGCGCTGGGCGTCCAGCAGAAGCAAGCCGACCGTTCGAATGTAGGACAGAACGTTGATTTGCGCAGCCTCAGCTCCGGCGAACGGGCCGTCTTGAACCTGACCGGCGCCGATCGGGCGGACCCGACCATCCGGGATACCGTCAACAAGGAAACGTCGGTTCTGTTCGAGGACAGCAAGTCCTTCACCGACAAGATCGTCTTTTGGCAGTCCAATCCGGAATTCGGCGCCTCGGTTGATCCGGAAAAAGAGTCCAAACGCATCAAGGAAGCTCAGGCCCTGGGCAAGCCCATAAACTCCGGCGCGGTGCCGGTCATCAAACGCCGGAAAAAAGCTCTGTTGGAAGGCATCCTGAACTAGAGACGTTTGCCGAACGCGCCGACGCTTCACATTGATGCGAGAGGCACTTGCGCCGCGACAATCCAGCCTATATTCGAAGAGAGGCCGACGGGACGCCTTTGGTGAACCGTTATCTGATTGTGTCGCCCGTTAATCATGGAACGCCGATGATGCGCCGAATTCGTCTGTTCACCCTGATCCTATTTTTGCTCGCTTTAGCGCCAGTTGACGGCCAAAGCGCCGTTTTCAGCCCCAAGACCTTTACTCTGTCCAACGGCATGCAGGTGGTGGTGATTTCCAATCATCGCGCCCCCATCGTCCGCCACATGGTTTGGTACAAGGTGGGGTCGGCGGATGAGCCCGCTGGAAAATCAGGAATCGCGCACTTTTTCGAACACCTGATGTTCAAGGCGACCAAAAACCTGAAATCAGGTGAGTTTTCCCGCATCGTGGCGCGCAACGGCGGCCGCGACAATGCGTTCACGTCCTATGATTATACCGGGTATCACCAAACCGTGGCCGTGGACCGGGTGGAAACCGTCATGAAGCTGGAAGCCGACCGGATGCGAAACCTGATCTTCGAGGCCGAGCAGGTGGAGCCGGAGCGTCAGGTGGTATTGGAAGAGCGCCGCTCCCGGGTCGACAACTCCCCCGGCGCGAAACTGTCGGAACAGTTCAACGCGGCCATGTATCTCAACTATCCGTACCACGACCCGGTGATCGGCTGGGCCCACGAGATCAAGGCCCTGACCATTGCTGATTTGAAAAAATTCTATGACACCTATTACCGCCCCAACAACGCGATCCTGGTGGTCGACGGCGACATCACGGTGGAAAAACTCAAACCCTTGGCGGAAAAAATCTATGGTGCGATCCCGGCCGGCGATGTGCCGCCCCGCGTCCGCCCGCAGGAACCGCCCCACAATGCCGCCCGGCAAGTGGTGCTGCGCGACCCCAGGGTGCGTCAGTCGAGCTGGCGGCGCGCCTATCTTGCACCCAGTCACGGCTGGGGTGATAAGCAGCACGTTTACCCATTGCAAATTCTCGCTCAGGTATTCGGTGGAGGATCCACGAGCCAGCTCTATAAGTCTCTGGTCATCGAGAAGAAAATCGCGATCTCGGTGCGCACTTATTATGATTCCGACGGGCTCGGCCCCAGCACCTTCTACATCGCGGCAACGCCTGCGCCGGGCACGAGCATGGAGAAACTTGAGGCCGAAATAGAAGCCGAGGTCGACGCCCTGCTGGAAATAGGTGTGGACGCGAAAGAGGTGGCGCGCGCGAAGACCAGCATGCAGGCCGAAGCCATTTACGCCCGGGACAGCATCGGCGCAGGCGCGAGGGTTCTGGGTGCGGCGCTGACGTCCGGCCAAACCATCGCCGACGTGGAGGAATGGCCGGAACGGATAGGCAAGGTGACCGCCCAGCAAGTACATGACGCCGCGAAAGCCGTGTTCATCAAACGCCAATCGACGACCGGGATGTTGCTGCCTCCGGTCAAAAAAGAAAAAAGCGGAGGTTAGGCCATGCTGCGGAAACTCTTCATTACCGTTGCCGTTTTCGCGGTTTGCCTGCTGACGGCGGCGCCGTCTTTCGCCATCGAGATCAAAGAGATCAAAACCAAACTGGGCATGACCGCCTGGCTGGTGGAAGACCATACCAACCCGGTCATCACCATGAATTTCGCCTGGCGGGGCGGGGCGACCCTTGACCCGGCGGGCAAAGAAGGACTGGCGAACTTGGTCGCCGCAACTCTGGACGAGGGCGCCGGTGAGTTGGACAGCCAGGCGTTCCAGCGCGAGCTGGAGGATTTGGCCATTTCTCTCAGCTTCGATTCAAGCCGGGACCGGTTCTCGGGCTCGTTGCGCACACTGACGCGCAACAAAGACCGGGCGTTTGGCCTGCTGCAACTGGCCATGGCCAAACCCCGGTTCGACTCGGACGCGGTCGAACGTATCCGCGGACAAATCCTCTCCGGCCTGCGCCGGGACTCGGAGAACCCCAATCGGATCGCCGGGCGGGAACTGATGAAAGCCTTTTTCCCGAACCACCCCTACGGCCGGCCCAGCCAGGGAACCCTGGAGAGCGTACCGCTGATCAAGCTGGCGGACCTCAAAGTATTCGTGGCTAAGCGGATGGCCCGTAACAACCTCATCGTTTCGGTGGTCGGGGATATCACATCGACGGAATTGGCGGCCTTGCTCGATAAGACCTTTGGACCGCTAACGGCCAAGGCCAGCCCGTGGACCCTGGCCGAAGTGTCGGCGCCGGACAAGGGCCGGACCATCGTCATCGAGAAAGACATCCCTCAAAGCCTAATCCGGTTCGGCCAGCCCGGCATCAAACGGGACGATCCGGATTTCTTCGCGGCCTACGTCATGAATTATGTGCTGGGCGGCGGCGGGTTCGAATCCCGGCTCTACGAAGAAGTGCGGGAGAAGCGGGGCTTGGCCTATTCCGCCTGGAGTTACCTCCTCCCGTTCGACCACTCGGCGCTGGTTATGGCCGGCGCGGGCACGGCAAATGCAAGAGCGGCGGAGACCATCAAAATCATGCAGGGTGAGTGGAAACGCATGGCGGAAACCGGCCTGTCGGCGCAGGAATTGGCGGATGCGAAGCTGCACCTCACCGGCTCCTACGCCCTCCGGTTTTCCTCCAGCCGCCGGATCGCCGGCATGCTGACCGGCATTCAGCAGGAAAATCTCGGGATAGACTATATCGATAAACGCAATGGCTTCATCGAGGCGGTCACACTGGCGGATGTGAATCGAGTCGCGAAAAAGCTCCTGAAACCGGGTGGCCTAACCACGGTTGTGGTCGGCAGGCCGGCCGGTGTGACCTCGCAAGGCCAGTAATTCCAATAGCTTAACGCATGCCTTTCCCGGCGCCGGGCGCGGGGTGGTTGCGCTTCCCACGGGTATGTTAGGGTCGCGGAACTTAAGCACCTCACCCGGGAATGCAGCATGCAGCCGGCCTATAACCAGTTCATAGAGAATTGCCTTGCCGAGACGATCGGCGAGACAGGATTGGACTCGGCGGTCTTTGAAACTCTGTTGGCCCAGACACAGGCAGCGCTGATGGAGATCAGCGGCGGCGGAAATCCGGAGATCGACGCACTCACCGGTCTCGTGGCTACGGATCATGATGTGTCAACCGCCGAAGAGATCGCCGCGCGCTACACTGACTCCTTCGATGATGTGGTCGTGCTCGGCACCGGCGGGTCCAGTCTGGGCGGCGCTACCCTCGCCACCATCGTGCCGCCGCCGGCCGGCAATCCGCCAGACCGGCCCCGACTGCATTTCATGGACAATATCGATCCGGTCTCGTTTGACCATTTGTTCAGCGCTCTTACGCCGGAGCGAACGGGGTTCCTGGTGATCTCCAAATCCGGCGGCACGGCCGAGACCATGGCGCAATTTCTCTACAGCCTGGATGTGTTCCGCCAAACGCTGAAAGACAAGGCGCCAGAGCATTTCACCCTGATTACCGAACCGGGGAACCGCCCCTTGCGCGCCATCGGTGAGGCGCAGGGCATGCGCATCCTGGATCACGACCCAAATGTGGGGGGACGGTTCTCGGCCTTGTCACTGGTCGGACTTTTACCGGCGATGATCGCCGGCGTGGATATCGATGCCGTCCGGGAAGGCGCCACCGAGGTTCTCGCGACCTGCACCGGCGCTCCCAAAGACTGCCCACCTGCTATAGGCGCGGCCCTTAATATCGGCCTGCAGCAACACAAGGACTGCCGGGCGGCCGTTCTCATGCCCTACAGCGACCGGCTGGCCTCGTTCGGCAAATGGTTCCGCCAGCTTTGGGCGGAAAGTCTGGGCAAAGGTGGTCAGGGGACGCTGCCCGTGGATGCGCTGGGCGCGGTTGATCAACACAGCCAATTACAGCTCTACCTGGACGGGCCCAGGGACAAACTGTTCACTCTGATCCTGCCTAATGTTGCCGGGCAAGGGGGACTGGTGCCGGCGGACCTTGCCGATGATCCCGCTCTCGATTATCTGGCCGGGCGGCGGATGGGTGATCTGATGGCGGCGGAACAGTCGGCGACCCGCTCCACGCTCGCGGCGCACGGCTGTCCGGTGCGGACGTTTGAGATCGCCGGGGCCGATGAGCGGGCGACAGGCGCACTTATGATGCATTGCATTCTGGAAACTATTATCGCCGCGCGTCTGATGGGGGTGAACCCGTTCGGCCAGCCTGCCGTCGAGGAAGGCAAAGAGCTGGCAAGAAAGCTGATGCGGGAGTTACCCCGGCCATGACCATTCGGCTGCTTCCCTCCACCACAGTTAACCGCATCGCCGCCGGCGAGGTGGTCGAACGTCCGGCCTCCGCCATCAAGGAGTTGGTGGAGAACAGCATTGACGCCGGTGCACGCCGGATCGAGGTCGAACTTCGGGACGGCGGCCGGACCTATTTGTCGGTGTCCGATGACGGGCATGGGATGACGCCGGAAGAGTTGGATCTGGCGGTGGAGCGCCACGCAACGTCCAAACTGCCGGAAGATGATCTGGAAAACATTGTGACCCTTGGTTTCCGGGGGGAGGCCCTGCCCTCAATTGCCTCGGTCAGCCGCTTTACCATGACCAGCCGGACACCGGACGCCGACAACGCCTGGCAGATTGACATCAATGGCGGGGCGAAGAGCCCGCCGGCACCCGCCTCGCACCCGCCGGGCACCGCCGTCGAAGTTCGGGATATTTTCTTTGCCACACCGGCCCGGTTGAAGTTTCTGAAAACCCCCCGGACCGAATCCGGACATGTCCAGGACACGATCAAGCGCCTCGCCATGGCCCATCCGGAAATCGCCTTCCGGCTAACAGATGACGGCCGCCAGGTGATCAACCTACCCGCCTGCCCGCCCCTGGTGGACGATGAAAGCGCGGCGCGGCTGGAACGGCTGGGCGGCATCATGAACAATGACTTCGCCGCCAACGCGCTGGAAATTGATGCGGAACGGAAAGGGATACGCCTCACCGGACATGCCGGCCTTCCGACCCTCAACCGGGGTAACGCGGCGCTGCAGTTTCTGTTCGTCAATGGCCGGCCGGTCCGCGACAAGCTTTTGTTCGGTGCTGTGCGGGGCGCTTATCGGGACTTCCTGGCCCATGACCGCCATCCGCTGCTGGCGTTGTTTTTGGAACTACCGCCAGAAACGGTCGATGTGAACGTGCACCCGGCCAAAACCGAAGTACGATTCCGCGACCCGGATCTGGTGCGGGGATTGATCGTCGGCGCGCTCAAACATGCGCTGGCCGACGCCGGCCACCGGGCGTCGACCACCGTGGCCACTGCTGCCTTGGGCGCTCTCCGCCACCATCAAGGGGGACCGGCCTATGCCCCGCCAAGCTCAAGACCGGCCTACGGGCTGGTGGAATCGGGCCGGAATTTCCAGGCGCCGCTCACGCATTTTGATGCCCAGCCGTCCGCTGCACCAGGCGCGGAAACCGCCGTGCTGGAACGGGACGGCGTCACCGAAACGTCATCGCCGGCCGACGACTATCCATTGGGCGTGGCTCGGGCGCAGGTGCATGAAACCTATGTGGTGGCGCAAACCGGCGACGGGATTGTCATCGTCGATCAACACGCCGCCCACGAGCGGCTGGTCTATGAGAGCATGAAGACGGCGATGGCCGCCGGCGGGGTTAAACGCCAGGGCCTGCTGATCCCCGAAGTGGTGGAGCTGGACGAACCGGCTGCCGATCGCATCGCGGCGCATCTGGACGAGCTGGCGGAACTGGGATTGATTGTCGAACCATTTGGTCAAGGCGCTGTGGTGGTGCGCGAAACCCCGGCGCTTCTGGGCGAAATTGACGTGCCGGGGCTGATCCGGGACTTGGCCGATGATCTGGCCGAGTTTGATGCGGCGCTGGGCCTCAAAGGCCGGCTGGAGGACGTCTGTTCAACCATGGCCTGTCACGGCAGCGTGCGGGCGGGGCGCAGGCTCAACGGCGAGGAAATGAACAGCCTGTTGCGCCAGATGGAGGCCACGCCGCACTCAGGACAGTGCAACCATGGCCGGCCCACCTATGTGGAGCTTAAACTCGCCGATATCGAAAAACTGTTCGGTCGCCGCTAAGCGACTATTAAATTTAGCTATTTAATCTCCGGGGCGCCGAATTCGTAATCGTCCGCGCAACCGCCCTTCTCACCGATCCAGGCACCCCAGGCCTTGCCGTCGCCTAACATGTGGCGGCGAAGCCGCTGCTGATAGTCGGTTTCCATCTCCCGCTGATTGGATTAACCGGCCGCCGCTGTCAGAACGGATCGGCGGAACGCCTGATTGCTGACAACTTCGGCGTTAGCCCGGTCAATTTCCAACCGGCGCATCAAGTTCCCTTTGGGCGAGAGAAGATCGACAACCACAATTCCATCCTCGTGCCCCGTCTTGAAAGCGGGACGAATCTGCGCCAAGCCGATCCTTTGCAGATGAACAGTTACAGCATGGCGCACGTCCTGAATGGAAAGCTCTTCCTTGCCGTCGGGAGATTCGATTGGGGCGGTACAGGTTGAATCAACACTCGCCGTGCGGGGTGACGCCTGCGCCTCCGCGGCTGGCGTCACCGCCGTGGTCACCAAGAATGCCGTCAAAACGGTCATCAATAGTTTCATTTCTTAGGTCCTCTTAATTCCGAGACGGCAGACATGATCGATTCGATCCCGTCTGTATGTGAACGTCTTCACTTAAAAGATAAAGGACCCTTCGCAAGGTTCCGTCTCCTCCATTCGTGAATATCTGGTATGCGCGGGAAGGGGTTAAGCAAGGGTCAAGAAGCGGAAAAACGCATCGCCATAAGCCCGCTCGCTCATCTGGCTGAACGCGGGTGGAAACGCGAGGTCCTCTTCGCTCCCGGTCTCCGCCACAATCGTGGCTGTTTCGGCCAGCCAGGCCCCGGAAATCAGGGCATTTAAGGCGGGCGGGACCAACCCTTTACCATAGGGCGGGTCAAGAAAGACCAGTCCGGCCGGCGGATAGCGATCACGACGGACCGGCAGCCGCGTCGCATCCCAGGCTTCGACCGCCGTCTGGTCTCTGAGTCCGAGGGTGTTCACATTTTCGTCAATGACCGCCCGCGCGGCCCGGCTGTTCTCCACAAACAGGGCCTCAGCCGCGCCCCGCGACAAGGCCTCAATCCCCATCGCGCCGGAACCGGCGAACAGATCAATCACGAAAAGGTCCTCGAAATCCGCGTCTTGGCTGTGAGCCAGAATATTGAACACCCCTTCCCGCGCCCGATCGGAAGTCGGTCTTGTTTCCCGGCCCTTGGGCGCGGCCAGCCGCCGGCCCCTATGACTTCCGCCGACGATGCGCATGCTTGCGCTCCAGCCCCAACTGTTCACGCAGCGTCTTTTGCCGGACCTCCTCCACCTCACCCCGGCTGAGATTGCCAAGCTGGAACGGTCCATAGGCAATGCGGATCAACCGGCTGACCGGTAGGCCCAGATGCTCCATCACCTTGCGGACTTCGCGGTTCTTGCCTTCCGCCAGGCCCACCGTCAGCCAGGCATTGGCGCCTTGCTGGCGATCCAGAGTCGCCTTGATGGAGCCATACTTCACGCCCTCGACCTCGACCCCTTTCTCCAGCTTGGCCAGCGCTTCCTGATCCACCCGGCCGTGCACCCGCACCCGGTAGCGCCGCACCCAGCCCGTGGACGGCAGTTCCAATCGCCGCGCCAGTTCCCCGTCGTTGCTGAGCAACAACAGCCCTTCAGAATTCAAATCTAGCCGGCCGATACTGATTAATCGTGGCAGAGTCTCCGGTAATTTCTCGAAGATCGTTGCCCGGCCTTTCGGATCGCTGTTGGTGGTCAGCAGCCCGGACGGCTTGTGATACCGCCAAAGCCGGGTGTCTTCTTTCTCCGGCAACGGCTTGCCGTCGACCAGCACCATGTTTTTAGCAGTCACGGTCGTCGCCGGGCTGTCCAGCACCTTGCCGTCCACTTTGACCCGGCCATCGGTTATCCAGCGCTCCGCCTCCCGGCGGGAACACAGACCCGCGCGGGCGATCACCTTGGCGATCCGCTCACCCTTGTTCCGGTCTGCAGTGCTATCCGGCGGCATGAACGAATGCCTTCACGATTGTGAGGTCGCCGGGATCGATCTCGAACTCCGGGTGCCATTGCACGCCGATGCAGAACCTGTAGGCCGGCGCCTCGATGCCTTCGATCACCCCGTCCGGCGCCACGGCGTTAATCACCGTGCCGTCCGCCACGGCCTCCACCGCCTGGTGGTGGGCGGAGTTCACGTTCATCTCGTTTGTGCCGACAATTGCATGGAGCTGCGTGCCTTCGGTGATCGCCACCAGATGGCCCGGCTCGTCCCTCGGGTTGGGCTGCTCATGGGCCAGAGCGTTTTCCACCGTATCCGGGATATGCTGAATGAGTGTGCCGCCCAGCACCACGTTCAACAACTGCTGCCCGCCGCAGATGCCCAGGACGGGCATGTCCCGGCCGAGCGCGCCACGGGTGATGCCGAACTCGAAGTCCGTGCGCCGGGACTTGAGGGTTACCGTCTCGTGGACCGCACCACCGCCGTAGAGCGCCGGGTCCACGTCGAATGCGCCGCCGGTGACAATCAGCCCGTCGATCCTGTCCAGATAGTCGTCCACCAGCTCGGGTTCGTGGGGCAGGATCATCGGCAATCCGCCGGCTTTGATGACAACAGCTGCGTAATTCTCCCGGAGCGCGTACCAGGGAAACTTGGAATAGCCCCCCGGCTCTTCATGATCGAGGGTGATGCCGATGACGGGGCGGGAAGACGGGTTGGACATAATCGCCCTTATAGGAGTCCCCGCTCACCGGCGCAACTGCGCACATAGTTGCCAAAGACGAGCCCGCCTGCCACCTTGCCGCCATGAACGATGACGCGCTTTCTTTTATGGATCAGGCCCTGGCCCAGGCGGAGGCCGCCGCCGCGCGGGGCGAGGTCCCCGTGGGCGCGGTGATTGTCGACGATCAGGGCCGGGTGCTCGCCGCCGCCGGCAACCGTACGGAAGAGCTGAACGATCCCACGGCGCATGCGGAGATGCTGGCCATCCGCGAGGCCGCCGCCGCGCGGGGTGAGCCGCGGCTACCCGATTGCGATCTCTATGTGACCCTGGAACCCTGCCCCATGTGCGCTCAGGCGATATCGTTTGCCCGGCTGCGGCGGGTCTATTTCGGGGCCTATGATCCGAAGGGCGGCGGGGTGGATCACGGGCCGCGCGTCTTTCAGTCGTCGAGCTGTCATCATACGCCGGAAGTGGTCGGCGGGCTGGAAGAGGAAAAAGCCGCGAAGCTGCTGAAATCGTTTTTTGAAGCGCAGCGCTAAAACCTGCTATCACTGCCGGGTAGACCAATCGGGAGAGAACAATGGCCAAGGCAGTGCCGAAACGGGAACGTCCGGCCCGCACCTATTTCAACGGTGACTGGATCGAGGGCAGCCCGCCGATCTTGGCCCCCAACACCCAGGCTATGTGGCTGGGCACCGTGGTGTTCGACGGGGCCCGCGCCATCGCCGGTCAGATGCCGGACCTGGACCGGCACTGCCACCGGGTGAACCACTCAGCCGAAGTACTGGGCATGATCCCGACCCTTCCGGGCGAGGAGATCGAACGCCTGTCCCGTGAAGGCGTTGCCCAGTTCGACGAAGATGCGGAGCTCTATATCTGTCCCATGTATTATGCCGAGGACGGGTTCATCACGCCGGAGCCGGACAGCACCAGGTTCGTGCTCTCCATCTATGAAGCGCCCTTGCCCGAGCCAAAGGGCTTTGCTGCATGCAAGTCGTCCTTCCGCCGGCCGGCAGCGGATCAGGCGCCGACCAACGCCAAGGCCTCGTGTCTTTATCCCAATGTGGCCCGCTCGGTCAGCGAGGCCCGGCAGAAAGGCTTTGATACCGGCATCACCTTGGACCCGGACGAGCATGTGGCTGAGTTCTCCTACACCAATCTGTTTTTCGCCAAGAACGGCGTGGTGCATACGCCCGCGCCCAACGGCACCTTCCTGAACGGGATTACCCGCCAGCGGGTGATCCAGCTTCTCCGGGACGACGGGATCGAGGTGCAGGAGCGGGTGGTCGATTACGAAGAACTGGCCGAGGCGGATGAGCTGTTCAGCAGCGCCAACTATTCCAAAGTCATGCCCTGCGTGCGGCTGGACGGCCGCGACCTGCAGCCTGGCCCCCTCTACCAGCACGCCCGGTCACTCTATTTCGGATTTAGTGAGAAGAGCTGAAGGATTTGCATTTGTCGCATCTCCCCAAAGTCTTCAGGTTATCTTCTCCTACCCTATTCTGCGTCGTGTCCGACCCGCCCGAAGCCATTCGGGCGGTTGTCGGGTATCCATGAATAATGGCCATATGGTCCCCCGAGAATTGCTTCGCAACTCGGGGGTGACGCAAAAAAGGGAGAGGAAGGGAGGAGACTAGGCCTCTCTGTCTACTCTGTGGTTTAATTTAGGCCTTAGGTAGAAAAACTGTTGGTCAAAACCTCCCCAAACGCATGATTCAACCACTCGACCATACCCACGTCTCCGCCATTCTCGCCGTCGTCAATGACGGGGCCGAGGCCTATCGCGGTGTCATCCCGCCGGACCGCTGGCACGAACCCTATATGCCGAAGGACGAGTTACGCGCCGAGATGGCGGCAGGTGTTGCATTCCTGGGGGAGTTTGAGGATGAGGCACTTCTCGGCGTCATCGGCCTGCAGCGGCTCCAAGACGTCTGCCTGATCCGCCATGCCTATGTGCGCACCAGCCACCAGGGACGAGGCGTCGGCTCCCGGTTGATGGCGGCGCTCACGGAAAAGGCGGATGCGCCGCTATTGGTCGGCACCTGGGCGGCGGCGACATGGGCGATCGGGTTCTATGAAAAACGCGGTTTCCGGCTGACGGAACCGGACGAAAAAACCCGATTGCTAAAAACCTATTGGACCATCCCCGACCGGCAGATCGAGACCTCGGTCGTGCTCGCCGAAGCGGGGTTTAAACCAGACTAGCCGGCGAACCGGGGTTCGGGCACGCCGCGAATGCCCAGGCCGGTGACCTTGAACAACGAGCCCGCCCCGAACTGAGGCTTGGTTTCCACCACGAAGTGATCATGGGCCTCCGCGCCGGGGTGATCCACCCGCTCCATGGAGGTCACGTAGATTTCATCCAGGTTCTCGCCGCCGAACATCACGCTGGTGATATTTTTCACCGGCATGCCGATGCGGCATTCGATCTCACCGTCCGGGGTGCGGCGCACCAGCTCGCCGGTGACCAGTTCCGCCGTCCACATGCAGCCTTCCGCGTCCACGGTGGAGCCGTCATTGATCCCCTGTTCTCCCTCTGTGGAGGCAAAGACCCGTTGATTGGCGAGCGAGCCGGTCTTGATGTCATAGTCATAGGCCTAGATCTGATGCTGGAACGTGTCGGTGACATAAAAGGTCTTGTCGTCCGGGGACCAGCAAGGCCCGTTGGTGCAGATGATGCCGCCGCCGATCCGAGTGACGCTCAGGTCCGGATCAAGCCGCCAGAGCCCGCAAATGCCCAACTCTTCCTTGTCGTCCATACCGCTGGCGATAAACCGGCCGCGCCGGTCGACCTTGCCGTCGTTCAGCCGGGTGCGAGGTTCGTCCGCTTCGATCGCGACGATCTGGTCCAGGTCTTCCGTATCAAAATCATAGAAATAAAACCCGTCGTCATTGGCCAGCACCAGCCCGCCGTCTTTCCGCACCGCCAAGGCGCCGATATCGTGATCGGGGATGGACCGGGTTTCCACCTTGCCGGAGCTGGGGTCGAGCCGGAATACATTGTCCCTGCCGGACCGCCGGCCGGTGCTGTCGACCCAATAGAATAGCCCTGACTCCACATCCCAAACCGGGCCTTCTCCCAGATAGGTCTCGCAGTCGACGATTCGTTCGATTTGATAGGACACGGGGCGCCGACTAGCCGTTCCAGGCCGTGACCACGCCTTCCGGGCCAATCCGGTTGCGCTCTTTCGGAGGCTCGGTGGGTGTGCCGACGAAGATAAAGCCCAGGATTTTCGTTTCAGATGTATGGCCGAGCAGTTTCTTGACCTCGGCATGATAGGCCGGCCACTCGGTCAGCCATTGCGCGGCATAGCCCAACGCATGGGCCCCGTTGAGAATGTTCTGACAGGCCGCGCCGATGGACATGAGCTGCTCAATGAGCGGCACCTTGTGAAGCTTCTCCTGGTTCGGATAACAGGTCACCACCAGCAGCAGCGGCGCATTTGACGGCCGCGCCCGCCAATATTCTACTTGTTCCTGTCCTTGATCGGGATTTTCCTCGGCATATAGATCCGCGTAAAGCGCGCCCAATTTGGCTTGGCCTTCCTTGCCGACGACCTGAATACGCCACGGACCGCAGCGGCTGTGATCCGGCACCCGCAACCCGCACTCGATGATCGCGTCGATCTCTTCGGCGCTCGGGCCGGGCTCGCCCAGATTGGCGGCCACCACGGAACGCCGGGTGCGAATAAACTCTAGGGGGGTCTGGGACATGGGGTGGTCCTTTGCGATGTGATCTCTATGCAACTCAACGCGAGTAAAGGATGTAGCGGGCGGCAGAGCCGAATTCAATCCTTCTCGCCGGGCTTATATAATGCGAATGAGAACGATTTGCATCAAAAAAATGGGGGGTCTGCCTTTTCAGTGCCGTCATCCACGGACTTGACCCGTGGATCCATATTTGTTTTCCGTAATTGGATACGCGGATCACGGCTTCGCCGGTCCGCGCATGACGACTAGAAGAGAGGAGCGCTACTCCGCCGCTTCCAGATATTCGCCGATATCGACCTCGTCCATCTGCTCGGGCAGGAGGTATTTCTCCGCATACTCTTGATAAACCCCGGAGGTCAGGAACAGTTCGAACAGGTCGTCGTCGATGTGGGCGTCCTTTTTCATGAAGCTCATGATCTTGACCGAGTCCGACAGCTTCTTAGGCGCCTTGTAGGGGCGGTCGGCAGCGGTCAGCGCCTCGAAAATATCGGCGATGGCCATGATCCTGGCCGGGATCGACATGTCTTCTTTTGCCAATCCACGCGGATAGCCAGTACCGTCCATCTTCTCGTGGTGGCCGCCCGCATATTCCGGCACTCGTTTCAGGTATTTCGGGAACGGCAGGGCCTCCAGCATGATGATGGTCTGCACGATGTGATCGTTGATCTTGTAGCGGTCTTCTTCGGTGAGCGTGCCCTGGCCGATGCCCAGATTGTAGACCTCGCCCAGATTAAATTTGAATTCGGGCACCTTCATGTTGAAGCCCCACTTGTTGTCGGGGGGTATCAGGTCCCGCTCTTCCCAGCAGACAATATGGTCGTAGCGGTCAGAGAGCAGGTTTTCGGTCACCGGCAATCCGGGCTCGGGCTCCCGTTCCTTCCGCTTGGCTTCGTCATAGGAAATGCCCAGCCGGTCGGACAGCGTCCGCTGCCAGGTCTCTTGCGCGATCTCCTTCACCCGGTCGACTCTCTCCGGGGCCATGAATTCGCCGCCCACATTGCATTCGGCGATGAAGGCGAAATCCTCGTCCAGTTTGGCGATGCGTTCTTCATAGGCGGCGCGCAACTCGGGCTCGTTGCCGCCGGCGATCACCGCCTTCAGCATTTCGATTTCCGCATCCCGCTTCAGGACCTCAAAGCGCATGCGAACTTCGTGGATGCGGTCATAGATGGTTTCCAGCTTGGTCGCCTTATCGACCACATATTCCGGCGTGGTCACCTTGCCGCAATCGTGCAGCCAGCCCGCGATGTGTAGTTCGTACCATTGCTCCTCGGTCAGATCGAAATCGGCGAAGCGCGGATCGTCGGAGTCACAAGCCGCCTTGGCGAGCATGTTGGTCAGTTCCGGCACCCGCTGGCAGTGCCCGCCCGTATAAGCGGACTTGGCGTCGATAGCGCCGGCGATCAGCTTAATGAAGGCGTCCAGCAGTTCTTTCTGCGCCTCCAGCAGCATCTGGTTGTTGAGCGAAATTGCCGCTTGGGAGGCCAAGGCCTCAATCAGCGGTTCAATTTCATCGGAGAAATGGGTTGTCTCCCCGGTCTTCGGATCGTTGGCGTTTAGAAGCTGCAAGACGCCGATCACGTCCTCTTCATGGTTCTTCAATGGGACCGTGAGGAAAGATTGAGAGTGATAACCGGTGGATTCATCAAACTTCTTTGTGCCGGAGAAGTCGAATTCGTTGGAGCCATAGGCGTCCCGGATATTAATGAGCTTTCCCCGGACCGCGGCGGCGGACGCGACATTATTCAGGTTCGGGTTGCCCTCGGCGTCGGTGGTCTGGATGTTCGTAAAGTTGATCTCAACGCCGGTCGTGCCACCCATGGCGATATTGAGAGAATCATTCCGGACAATCTCGAAACCGAGGCTGCCGTCGTCCTGCACCAGATAAAGCGTTCCGCCGTCAGCATTGGTAAAGTCCTTTGCCGCCAGCAGGATCTTCTCCATCAGGCGATTGTGATCGAGCTCCGAGGAGAGCGCGATACCCAATTCAATAAGCCGCAAATAGGCGTCTGCCCCGTGTTGCGGCGAGTTTGTTTGTTCATCAGTCATGGCACTACCAACCTTCCGAATAATCGGATCCGTCATATCAGTTGGGGGTTAACAGCAAATTTAATGACCGGACGCACCGGTCAGTGCCGGCCAGGGTATCCACGTTCCCGTTCCAGCGCAGTAATCATAAGGGTTATGCAGCGTTAATCGATGTAACAGAGTGTTACAAGTTGCCTGAATTGCCTTGACCTTCCAGGGTGAATTCTCCCTATAGCAGGCATGGCCTATCGCAATTTACGGGACTTCATCGCCAAGCTGGAAGCTTCGGACCGCCTGGTCCGGGTGCGGGAGCCCGTCTCCACCCACCTGGAAATGACCGAGATTCAGACCCGGCTATTGGCCGAAAACGGCCCGGCCGTCCTGTTCGAGAACGTCATCAAGGAAGACAGCGAAAAAAGCGACTATCCAGTGCTGGTTAACCTATTCGGCACCGTGGAACGGGTCGCCTGGGCGATGGAACGGGAGCCGGAGACGCTGCGGGAGTTGGGCGAGACCCTCGCCTTCCTGCGCCAGCCCGAACCGCCGGCCGGCTGGCGGGAAGCGTTCGACATGCTGCCCCTGGTCAAGACCGCCATTGCGATGAAGCCGAAAACTACGGGCAGCGCCCCCTGTCAGGAGGTGGTCTGGCAGGGCGACGAGATTGATCTGGCCAAACTACCCATCCAAATGTGCTGGCCGGACGAGCCAGCACCCCTGATCACCTGGCCGTTGGTGGTCACCGAAGACCCGAACCGGCCCGGCGACGACCGGTTTAATCTGGGCATCTACCGGATGCAGGTCACCGGCAAGAACACCACGCTGATGCGCTGGCTCAAGCACCGGGG
>JAYPHU010000015.1:47023-84794 GCA_038127535.1 Rhodospirillaceae bacterium
ACTACGGGGACGAAGGACCCTATGGCGACCACACCGGCTACTACAATTCGGTGGAGAAATTCCCGGTGTTCACCGCCAGCGCCATCACCATGCGCGGCGATCCCATTTATCTCTCCACGTTTACCGGTCGGCCGCCGGACGAACCGTCGGTCCTGGGCGAGGCGCTGAACGAGCTGTTCATTCCACTTTTGAGCCAGCAATTCCCCGAGATCGTCGATTTCTGGCTGCCGCCGGAAGGTTGCTCCTACCGGGTGGCTGTCGTCTCCATCAAGAAAGCCTACGCCGGCCACGCCAAGCGCATCATGATGGCGGTTTGGTCCTATTTGCGGCAATTTCTCTATACCAAGATGGTCATCGTGGTGGACGACGACATTAACGCGCGGGACTGGAACGATGTCATCTGGGCGATGTCCACCCGCATGGACCCTGTCCGCGACGTGACCCTGATCGACAACACGCCCATCGACTATCTCGACTTCGCTTCGCCCATCTCGGGCCTCGGCGGCAAGATCGGCCTGGACGCCACCAACAAACTGCCCGGCGAGACCAACCGGGATTGGGGCCGCAAAATCCGCATGAGCGATGAGGTGATTGAGAAGGTGGATGAGATGTGGGAGAACCTAGGCCTGCCAGGCAACGGCACATCCATTTGGAAATAGACCCGGATCATGACTAACGCGGCCCCCATGCTTGACCTCCTCGACTCGCTTCTCAAAAAAGCGAAAGCCGCCGGCGCGGATGCGGCGGATGCGGTCTATATCGAATCCGTCTCCCTCGCTGTCGCTCAGCGTCTGGGCATGGCGGAAAAACTGGAACGCTCCGAAAGCATGGATGTGGGCCTGCGGGTCTTCTCCGGCAAAAGCCAGGCGATTGTTTCCAGCTCCGATACGGCGCCGGACTCGCTGGATGAGCTGGTGGAGCGCGCCGTTGCCATGTCCAAGTCTGTGCCGGAGGACCCCTATTGCGGCATCGCTGACCCGGATCAGCTTGCCACCGAAATCGTCGAAATCGACGCCTTTGATCCGACCGAGCCCGATGCGGAAACGCTGATCGATTGGGCCAACCGGGCCGAGGCCGCCGCCCGCGCCGTCGATGGCGTCACCAATTCCGAAGGCGCGGAAGCCGGCTGGGGCCGGGCCAATGTGGCCGTCGCCGCATCCAACGGTTTCGCCCAAAGTTATTCCGGCTCGCATTTTTCGCTGAGCGCCGCCGTCTTGGCCGGGACCGGGACGGCCATGGAGCGGGACTATGATTATTCCGGCTCGGTCTACGCGGAGGATTTGCGCAGCCCCGAAGAGATCGGCCGCGTCGCCGGCGAGAAGGCGGTCAAACGGCTCAATCCGAAAAAGGCAAAGTCGGAGCAGGTCCCAGTGGTCTATGACACGCGGGTGGCGCGGGGAATGCTGTCTCATTTGGCGACGGCGGTGAACGGTTCCTCCATCGCGCGCAACACGTCGTTCCTCAAAGACAAGATGGGTAAACAGGTTTTCTCCGACGGCATCACCATCGTCGATGATCCGCATAGGCCCCGGGGGCTGCGGTCCAAACCCTTCGACGGGGAAGGGGTCGCCAACCAGAAGCGCAATCTGATCGAAGACGGCAAACTGACCACCTGGTTCCTGGATTTACGGTCGTCCCGGCAGCTTAACCTGGAGACCACCGGGCATGCGTCGCGGGGCACAGGCTCGCCGCCGGGCCCGTCCGCCACAAACCTATATCTCGAAGCCGGCAAGACCAATGTGGCCGGACTGATCAGCGACATCAAAAGCGGCTTCTACGTGACCGAGTTGATCGGTTTCGGGGTCAACGGCCTTACCGGCGACTATAGCCGGGGCGCCGCAGGTTATTGGATCGAAAACGGCGAGATCGCCTATCCGGTCAGTGAAGTGACCATCGCCGGCAATCTGAAAGACATGTTCCTGAACCTGACCCCGGCCAACGACCTGGTGTTCCGCTACGGCGTCGATTCCCCGACCATCCGGGTCGACGGCATGACCGTCGCCGGTAAATGACCCAACTCCCCAGCTTTAACCTTTTCTAGAGACAAACCGGTGCTGATTGGCGGGAGCGCATGGTCCGTGGTATATTGACGGACTCTTTTATTGGTATTTCAACAGGTTGAGGCACCTTTGACCGACGCCCCTCACCCAGATCAGGGCTCTGCGCCCGTTCAAAGCACCACGACATATGCCCTAGTGAAGCGGCTGCTTGCGGAAAGCGTGCGGCCCTATGCCGGCTGGATCGTTTTCGCTCTTATCTGCATGGCGTTCGTCGCCGGCGCGACGGCTTTAAGCGCCTGGCTGATGAAGCCGGTGATCAATGACGTGTTCGTGGCACGCAATAAGGCGTTTCTGCTACCCATCGGCCTCGCGGTCCTGGCGACCTTCGCGATTAAGGGACTGGCCAATTACGGCCAGGCCGTGCTGATGAGCTTCGTCGGCCAGCGGATCATCACCGATACCCAACACCGCCTCTATGCACACCTGAGCCGCATGGAGCTAGGATTTTTCCACCGCACCGCCACCGGCAGTCTGTTGTCCCGGTTCACCATCGACATCAACATGATGCGTGCGGCGGTCTCCAATGCGCTCACCGGTTTCGGCAAGGATTTCCTGACCCTCATCTTCCTGGTCATTGTCATGTTCGTGCAGGACTGGATTCTGGCGTTGATCGCCTTTGTGGTCTTTCCCATCGCCATCCTGCCCATCGTCAAGCTGGGCCGGCGCATGCGCAAGGTGACCGTCAACACCCAAGAAGAGATGGGCCAGTTCACCACGCTGTTGGAGCAGACCTTTCAGGGCGCGCGCGTGGTCAAGGCCTACGGCATGGAGGAATATGAGAAGGATCGGGTCCGGACTATCGCCGAACGGGTATTCGAACTGATCTTCAAGGCGTCGCGCATCCGCGCCATGGCTAGCCCGATCATGGAAACCCTGGGCGGCGTGGCCGTCGCCCTGGTGATCTTCTACGGCGGCTTCCGCGTCATCGATCAGTCCATGGACCCCGGCTCCTTCTTTGCGTTTATCACCGCGCTGTTGCTGGCGTATGAGCCGATGAAGCGGTTGGCCAATCTCAACACGTCCCTGCAGGAAGGCCTGGCCGGTGCGCAGCGCTTGTTCGTGCTGCTCGACCGGGAGCCGGCGATCCGGGAAAAAGACGACGCGCGAGAGCTGGAAATTCGCGGCGGCGAGGTTGAGCTGAAAGATGTGACCTTCTCGTACATCCCCGGCCAGCCGGCGGTGGATGACATCTCGATTTCCGCCCCGGCTGGGAAACTGGTGGCGCTGGTCGGACCATCGGGCGCGGGCAAGTCGACCATCCTCAATCTGGTGCCACGCTTCTACGATGTGGAGTCCGGACAGATCACTCTCGACGGCGTCGACGTCCGGGATGTGACCTTCGCATCGCTGCGCAGCAAGATCGCCTTGGTCAGCCAGGAGATCACGCTGTTCGACGACACGGTGCGTGCTAATATCGCTTATGGCCGCCCGGACGCCACCGAGGACGAGATCATCCAGGCCGCCAAGAACGCCGCCGCGCATGACTTTATTGTGGAGATGCCGGGCGGCTACGACACCTATGTGGGAGAACGGGGCACCAAGGTCTCCGGCGGCCAGCGCCAGCGCCTGGCCATTGCCCGGGCCATGCTGAAAGACGCACCGATTTTGTTATTGGATGAGGCCACCTCCGCCCTCGACACGGAAAGCGAACGCCAAGTGCAGGCGGCGCTCAAGGTGCTGATGAAGGGCCGCACCACCATCGTCATCGCTCACCGCCTATCGACGGTGATGGACGCTGATCTGATCCATGTGATCAATGACGGCACGCTCGCCGAGTCCGGCACCCACGCCGAACTGCTGGCCCGGGACGGGATTTATGCCCGGCTCTATCAGCTTCAGTTCAGCGACCAGCAGAGCGCAGACCACGACCCGACCCTCACCCGCGAGATGGGTGTCGCCAACGCCGGGGAGTAAGACTGCCTTGTCGACGCCGGCCTTAATCAAAAGCTTTTCCCGGAACCCCGCGCTCCGCGCCATCGTGTGCTGGTGCGTGGCGCAGATGATCCGGCTGGTGCACCTGACGGGCCGCTGGCGCACGGTGCGCGCGGAAATTCCTGCTGAGTTTTGGGACAAAGACCAGCCCGTCATCGCCTGTTTTTGGCACGGCCGGCTGTTGATGATGGGATACAATTGGGACCGGCGCCGGGACATCCACCTGCTGATTTCATCTCATGCCGATGGCCAGTTGGTGGCGGGCATGGTCCGGCACTTCGGATTCAACTCCGTCGCCGGCTCGACACGTCGGGGCGGAAGCGAGGCTCTCCGTGGCATGCTTCGAATCATCAAAAGCGGCGGCAGTATCTGCATCACGCCGGACGGGCCGAGGGGGCCGCGCATGCGCGCCGGCATGGGTCCGGTCGCCCTGGCCAAACTGACCGGCGTGCCGATCTTGCCGTCAGCCTATGCGGTCAGCCGGCGGCGGCTGGTGAACAGCTGGGACAGGTTTCTGTTGCCGGGTCTTTTTGCTCGCGGCGTCTATGTCTGGGGAACGCCGATCAATGTGCCGAAGGATGCCGACGATGACCATATGGAAGAACTTCGCCGCCAGCTGGAAACCGAGCTGAACCGGATTACTGACGAAGCGGACGACCTTTGCGGCGCGGAAAAGGTTGAACCCGCGGCAGAAGCCGCAATGAATCCGGAAGGCGCGTCGCTATGATGTTGTCTCTCTACCGGACGGCGACATGCGTCGGCGCGCCCCTGATCCAGATGTATCTGAAAAAACGGCTGGCCCAGGGCAAGGAAGACCAGGCCCGCTTTGGCGAACGCACGGGCAAGGCCAGCCTGCCGCGCCCGGACGGAAGGGTGATCTGGCTGCATGCCGCCAGTGTTGGCGAGTCTCTCTCGATGTTGCCGCTAGTGGAATCGTTGCTCAGCGAAACCGATGATCTTTCCCTCGTCCTGACCACGGGCACGGTGACCTCCGCCGAGATCATGCAGGATCGGCTGCCGGATCGCGCCTTTCATCAATTCGTGCCGGTGGACCGGACTAATTATGTCCGCCGCTTTCTCGATCATTGGCGTCCCGATATGGCGCTTTGGGCGGAAAGCGAGTTCTGGCCGAACCTGATCCTGGAAACCCAGCAACGACACATCCCGATGGTCCTGGTCAACGGTCGAATATCCCCCCGGTCCTTTGCCGGCTGGCAACGGGCGCGGACGGTAATATCCAGATTGCTTCGGGATTTTACCCTGTGCCTGGGCCAAACCGAGGAGGACGCGGAAAGGCTCCGGCAACTGGGCGCGCGTCGGACCGATTGTTTGGGGAATCTGAAATTCGCCGTCCCACCCCTCCCCGCCGACACGGAGGAGTTGATCCGGCTCGAACAGAGCATGAGCCGGCGGCCCCGCTGGCTAGCGGCCAGCACCCATGACGGCGAGGAAACCATCGTCGCCCAGGTGCATCGCACCCTCGCGGACAAACATCCGGGATTGCTTACGATCCTGGTCCCTCGGCACGCCGGGCGCGGCGATGCAGTCGAAACTGAGCTGGAGAACGCCGGCTTACAAATTGCTCGACGGTCAAAAGGCGAGGCCATCGAAAACCGCACCAATATTTATCTGGCCGACACGATGGGTGAATTGGGATTGTTCTACCGGCTCACCGACATCGTATTTATGGGAAAATCTTTGGTGCCTCTCGGCGGGCAGAACCCGTTGGAAGCGCTCCGGCTCGACTGCGCCGTGGTGCATGGGCTGCATATGATGAACTTCGAAGAGATTGCCCAGGAAATGAATGACGCCGGCTGCGGCCTCCGGATCGAAGACTCCGCCGAGCTGTCCTCGGCCATTGGTAGGCTTCTGTCCAATAAAGCTGAGACCGATAGGATGGCCGCCAACGGACAGGCCTATGTGGAGTCCAAGGAACAAGTTGTGAATCGGGTGACTGAAACAATTCTGGCCATGCTGAATGGCGAAAGCTCGGACCGGCAGGATGCAGCCGCCTGATTTTTGGTACAGCGACCAACAGGGTCCGATGCCGCTGCTGTTGTCCCCGTTTTCCTCTCTCTACGCGCTCGGCGGCAAGCTCCGCCAGGTGCTGACTACACCCGCCTCCGCCGGGGTCCCGGTCATCTGCGTCGGTAATCTGACGGCCGGTGGCACGGGGAAAACACCAACCGTGCTCAAACTGGCCCAACTGCTCGGCGCTCAAGGCCGGCAGCCTCATATCTTAAGCCGGGGCTATGGGGCGCAGATTTCCACCCCGGTCCGGGTTGACCCGGCGAGACATACTTATAGGGATGTGGGCGATGAACCTCTTCTCTTGGCTCAGACCGCGCCCACCTGGGTCAGTTCCGACAGGGTCACTGCCGCCGCCGCCGCCATCGCCGCCGGGGCGGATACGCTGATCTTGGATGACGGATTTCAGAACCCGCGATTGAAGAAAGACTTTTCCCTGTTGGTTGTCGATGGTGCTGCAGGGTTCGGAAACGGCCGGATCATTCCGGCGGGCCCCTTGCGGGAAACCGTTCTGTCCGGCGCTGCGCGCGCCGACGCCCTGTTGATCATCGGCGAAGATAAACACGGTGTCTCAGGCATGCCGGAATTATCGGTGTTGCCGAATTTCTCCGCGCAACTGGCGCCCGTCGGCGGTGAAGCACTCGCCGGCAAACGGCTCCATGCTTTTGCAGGCATTGGACGTCCGGAGAAATTCTTCGCCACTCTCACGGGGCTTGGCGCTGAGCTGTTGGAAAAGACCCCTTTCCCCGATCATCACCCCTATTCGGTTGACGAAGTAGAGCGCCTGGTCCAAAAAGCCGCCGCCATGGACGCCACGCTGATCACCACCGCAAAGGACCACACCCGTCTCGCTCCGCAATACAAGGGGATTGAGGTCCTGGACGTCGCCCTTGAACTGACGGATCAGCCCGCCGTTTTAAACACGCTGGCCCCGGCGCTTGAAAGATCTAGTTAACGCCATGATGCGCCGTCTGGGCCATATCTTTGAAGCCGGCGCCGCCTGGTTTGTTTATATGATTTTCGCCATTCTGCCGCTGGACGCGGCCTCGGGTCTGGGTGGCTGGATTGGCCGCACTTTCGGCCCACGCCTTCGGGTGACCAACAATGCCCGACGCAATTTGGCGAAATGCTTCCCCGACATGACACCGGAACAAATGGAGGAGACGGTCCTCAGGATGTGGGAGAATCTGGGCCGCACCGCCGGCGAGCATCCGCACTTGGACAAGTTTGATCCCTACAAGGAAAACAGCCGGGTTGAGGTTGTAGGCGTCGAATATTGCGATGCGCTGCGCGACGACGGCAAGCCCGGGCTGTTCTTTGCCGGCCATATCGCCAACTGGGAAATCTCGCCTTTGGCCGGCACTAAGCGCGGGCTCACCGTGCACCTGGTGTACCGCCGCGCCAACAATCCGTTCTTCGACAGGCTGGTGCAGAGAGGCCGGGACGCTTTGGGGAGCGATCTCTATCCCAAGGGCTCGGAAGGCGCCAAGGCAATCCTCCGCGCACTGCGCCGGGGCGATCATATGGCCATGCTGGTAGACCAGAAAATGAATGATGGCATCTCCGTACCTTTCTTAGGCCGGGATGCGATGACCGCGCCCGCCGTGGCCGAACTGGCCTACCGCTATGACTGTCCACTGGTGCCGGCGCGGGTGGAACGTCTGGAAGGCGCGCGGTTTCGAGTAACTTTTTATCCTCCGGTCGATAAACCGAACACCTGCGATAAGACAGCGGATATCGTCGCACTGATGACCGAAGTAAACCGGCATCTGGGTGACTGGATCACCGAGCGGCCGGAACAGTGGCTGTGGGTCCACAACCGCTGGCCTGATTGATACTGGTGATCACCCCTCCCTAGATGGGAGGGGTAACGCTGAAAACGCTGGGGAGGGTGAGGCAATAACGCACCCCCTCCCTAACCCTCCCCCATTACGGGGGAGGGGATCAAATAAGGTCTCTTACCGTCCCACCAGCAACCCCGGATCGAGCGGCGTCCCATTCAGCGACACCCCTAAGTGCAAATGCGGACCCGTCGTCCGGCCGGTGCGGCCCACCGCCCCGATGGCGTCACCCTTCCGCACTTTTTGTTCGGCTTTGACCCGGGTGGCGTTCATATGAATGTAGATGGAGGTGAGCCCCATCCCGTGATCAATCAGCACGGTCTTGCCGTTGAAAAACATGCCGGGATGAACAAACCGCACGATCCCGTCGGCCAGGGCGCGGATCTGCGTGCCCGTGGGCGCGGCAATGTCGAGACCAAAGTGCGGCCGGCGGGGCTGGCCGTTGAGAATTCGCCGGCTGCCATAGACGCCGCTGACCCGTCCTTCGGCCGGTTGTTCAAACCCGGAGAGAAAAAACGGCTCCTCCGCTCGAAGGCGCTTGGCGGCGTCTATTTCTTTGCCTTCTCGGGCGATCCGCTTGAGATCGGCGGGGTTCGGGGTCACCTTGCGCTTGGGCAGCCCATCGATACGCTGCACCTTGAACTGCCGCTGTTGGATGGCGAGGATCTGGATATCCTCTTTGCGACCGATCCGGACTACCAGTTGTGCCGCCGGCCCGGCATTCCACGGAAAGCCCAGCAGAAACGTCCCAGTTTTGGAGACGGGAACTTCCTTATTGTCGAGAAATACTTTTGCGTCAGGCTGCGTGTGGCCAATGACCAAACCCCCCTGCGCAATTTTTCCTTCCAGCTTGAAGGTGTTGGTCTGGGCGTAGGCGGGAATGACCGCCAGACAAACGACCAGCGCAAAAAACAGACTTCTCACAGAAGCGTCCCCTGCGGGTCCTTATCAGGCTTAGGTCTGGCGGCCGCTTTCTTTTTGGGTTTTGGATTCTTAGTGCTTGATGGGGGCGGCGCTGACCCATCCGCCGTTTCCACCCGCACGCCGACATCGCCATCCTTGAAACGGATGTTCACGGATTGGCCGAGCTCGGCGGAGGCAGCATTGACCAGATCGCCCGCTTCGTCGGTGACCAAAGCAAATCCCCTATCCAATACTCGTTGGTATGAAACGCCTTCCAGACGGAGGGATTGGCGCTCGAGATCAGTGTCCTTCTGGGTCAGATAGCTGCTCACCCCTCGCCGCCAGGCCAGGACCTGCGCGGAAAGCTGATCGGCTTTGCGGTCGATCTGCCGGGCCGGGCTGATCAAGCCGCCGGCCAGGTGCGTCACCTCCGCCCGAAGATCTTTCAAATACCCATCTTTCGCCCGGAGCAACTGCTCGCTTCGGTCATCCAGGCGCAAGGTCGCCTCCTGGGCCAGGCGCGCCGGATCGGGGATGCCGCGCGCGAGTCCGTCGATAGTGCGCGTCCCATCCTGAAGAAACCGGTGGATGGCCCGCTGCAGCCGGGCCCCGTCATCGGCCACCTGCGCCATTAACTCAGTGCGCACCGGCACCGCCATTTCGGCTGCCGCGGTCGGTGTCGGCGCACGACGGTCGGAGGCAAAGTCTATTAGCGTCGTGTCGGTTTCGTGGCCGACAGCGGAGATCAGCGGGATGACACTGGCGGCCGCCGCGCGCACCACCGCCTCTTCGTTGAAGGCCCACAAGTCTTCGAGGCTGCCGCCGCCTCGCGCGACAATCAGCACATCTGGCCGGGGCACAGGCCCGCCCGCTTTCATCCGGTTAAACCCGTCGATGGCGGCGGCGATTTGGCCGGCGGCGCCGTCCCCTTGCACATTCACCGGCCATAACAATACATGGCGGGGGAACCGGTCCCGCAACCGGTGCATGATATCGCGGAGCACCGCGCCCGTGGGCGAGGTCACCACGCCGATGACTTCCGGGATGTAGGGAATGTCTTTCTTCCGTTCCTCGTCGAACAGTCCTTCGGCCAATAGATTCTTCCGCCGGTCTTCCAGCATCTTGAGAAGCGCACCCTCGCCCGCCACCTCCATCTGTTCGATGACGATCTGATAGCTGGACCGGCCCGCATAGGTGGAGAGCCTGCCGGTGACAATCACTTCAATCCCGTCTTCAGGCGATACAAACAGCCGCCCAACGGTGCCGCGCCAGCACACGCCGTCCAGCACGGCATTCTCGTCTTTCAGGGTGAGATACATATGGCCGGACCGGGCCACGGTCAGTCGGGAGATTTCACCCCGCACGCGGACGTGAGAGAAATTGTCCTCGACCGTGCGCTTCAGCGCCCGGGAAATATCGCTGACCGAAAATACCGGCCGGTTGTCGCCGGAGGTGGCGGCCGGATCGTCAGGCCCGTCAAACGGGCTGTCAAATGGATCGAGTTCGGACATGACTTGAGTACAATTTATGCTATGAGTCGGTCTCCGTATAGGCGTAAGTGCGACAGAACCGAAAACGGATCCAATTAAAGGAGGGGCAGTTATCATGAAAGTATTGGTCGTCGGTGGCGGTGGACGGGAACACGCCTTGTGCTGGGCCATCGCCCGGTCACCGAAGTGCGACGCGCTCTATTGCGCACCGGGGAATGCCGGCATCGCCGATGTCGCCGACTGCGTTGATATCAGCGCCGAGGACGTGCCCGCTCTGGTCGATTTCTCCAAGGAGAACGCCATCGATCTTGTCGTGGTAGGGCCTGAAGCGCCGCTGGTTCTGGGCCTGGTGGATGAGTTAACGGCGGCCGGGATCAAGTCGTTTGGTCCGACCAAGGATGCGGCGATCCTGGAAGGCTCCAAAGCGTTCATGAAGGACCTGTTCGCCAAGTACAATATCCCCACCGCCGCCTATGGCCGGTTCCGCGATCATGCGGAGGCGGTCGCCTATGTCAAAGAGCAAGGCGCGCCCATCGTCATCAAGGCGAGCGGCTTGGCCGCCGGCAAAGGCGTGATACTGGCCCAGACCGAAGACCAGGCGCTGCAAGCCCTGGATGAGATCATGGTCCAGCGGGTGTTCGGTGAGGCCGGCGACGAGGTGGTGGTCGAGGAATTTCTCACCGGCGAGGAAGCCAGTTTCTTCGCTCTGGTTGACGGCAAGTCGGCCGTCGCGCTGGTTTCCGCTCAGGATCACAAGGCGGCCTATGACGGCGACAAGGGCCCCAACACCGGCGGCATGGGCGCCTATTCGCCGGCGCCGGTAGTCACCCCGGCCCTGGAGGCCGAGATCATGAAAACGGTCATCCAACCGACCATCGACGGTATGGCGGCGGAGGGCCGGCCCTATACCGGCGTGCTTTTTGCCGGTCTGATGATCACCGACATTGGCGCCAAGGTACTAGAGTTCAATGTCCGGTTCGGCGATCCAGAATGCCAGGTGCTGATGGCCCGTGCCGATTCAGACATGCTGGCGGCCTTGGACGCCGCCGCCGAAGGCCGGCTCTCAGAAATCGCGCTCAACTGGCGGGACGAGGCCGCCATGGTGGTGGTGATGGCCGCCAACGGATATCCGGTTGCGTACAGGAACGGCTCGGTGATCGGCAATTTGGACACGGCCGCGGCTGATCCTGATGTCACCATTCTCCATGCCGGGACCAAGTTCGTGGACGGTCAGGTGACCGCCAACGGCGGGCGGGTGCTGGGTGTGACCGCCCTGGGCGCAACTGTGAAAGACGCGCAAGCCAAGGCATATACCGCCGTGGACGCGATCGATTGGCCGGACGGGTTTTGCCGGCGCGATATCGGCTGGCGGGCGGTCACACGAGAACAGTAACAAGTAGTATTCGGCCTATTGCTCGGCCAGATCGTCCCAGACCGTGTCTTTCCAGGTCCGGTAGGCGAATTCTAACGCGCCCCGCAATGCGGCCGGCACATCCGCGGCCTTGATCGGCGAGTATTTCTGTTCCGCGGCCAGGTTAGCCTCACTCGCGCCATCGTAGCGCACCTCACCTTTGGACGGTTGGTAGATGCTGATGATCGACAGGCTGTCGTCTTCGGCCTCCGAAATTCCTAAAACATCGACGTTGATCTGAAACAGGTCTTTTTTCAGATCAAGATACGGCAGCTCCGTAAAAAACATGGAGGCGGAAAATTCCACCGGCTGATTTTTATGGGTGCAGTTCAGTGTCACGTCGTAATCGCTGATGACCTGTTGCTCGCCCTCTATTTCATTACGCTGGGAAAAGGCGATCACATATTTGCACGCGGGCTTGCCCTTTATGACGAGCAACCCGGTCAGGTCGCTTTTCAACTTACCGTCCAAAATCGGCGCCAGTGCGGTGCCGTAGATGAATCCCAAATCCTTGCCGTCCTGACGCACCGCCACCCATTGCGTCCCTTTCGCCTCGCCGGGGGACTGAACCCGCACGCCTTTGCGGAACCGGCTCACACGCTTTGACTTGGTGAGGGGCTTGGACCGCACGTTGACATCTTTCAACACCAAATACATCGCGTCAGAACCGGACAGCGCCTCCCCCAAGAACGTCTTGGCCGTCTGCGCGCTGGCCGATATTACCGGCAGGCCCAGCCCGACAACGACCAAAATATAGATTGAGATACGGATAAGACGCGGCATGTCCTTGGCTCTTCAGGCCTCTGAAAGTCCACCTACGGCCCTCTCTTTTAAAATCATAGCCGAGTCAACCTGAAAAAGTCACCGTATTTCGAAGAAATCCCCAGAAAATGGCAACTTATACACAAATTTATGCACAAAATGTTGTGGGGATTGTTGTTCTTAAACCCTAAATGTAGTAGAAACGCCGCGTAAGGTTAATGAAGGCGCTTGGCTCGCGGCGGGGTGACGGGTGGCTTCAAACGGGGGTTTTCCAAACCAACAAGGACAAACCGGAAGTACGCAACACTCTAACCGGAGGATAATTGAGATCATGACCGTCACCCACGAATGGACACCGGAACGGGTCGAAGAACTGACAAAGCTGTGGGCGACCGGCCTTTCCGCCAGCGAAATCGGCCGGCGTCTCGGCATCACCAAGAACGCCGTGGTCGGCAAGGTCCGCCGGCTTGATCTGGCCATGCGCCGCGCACCCGCCGCGCCGAAACGGGAACCCAATGTAGTAACCCTGGAACGTCTGAAGGCCAACCAATGTTCCTGGCCGGAAGGCGAACCCGGCGAGGATGATTTCCGCTTTTGCGGCAATCCGGCCGTAGACGGCAAGCCCTATTGCGAGGATCACTGTAAGATCGCCTACGTCCCGCCAAAAAAGAAGACGGCCGCCGCATAAGTCGCCGGCCTTCGTCCCCATCGATTATTGTTGTTTTGGGTAAGAACTGTCTGCCAGAGAACCATCGGCAGATAATTTTGATCAACAATGGATAGCGTTACACAATTTACTTTGGGCGCCTGCGTCGGCGTGGCGGTCCTGGGCCGGAAAATTGGCCCAATGAGGGCCGCGCTCACCGGAGGGATTTTGGGAACACTTCCGGATATGGACGTGTTCTTTGTTTCTGACGACCCTATCGAATCGTTTGTACAGCACCGGAGTTGGAGTCATTCGATATTAGTTCAGGCGCTACTCACCCCGGTGTTTGGTGAGGCAGTCAGGCATATTTTCAAGTCCTTGAAACCCGACCGGGGTTTGGCCTGGGCCGCCGTCTTCCTGTGTCTCGCCACGCATTCACTCTTGGACGCCACGACAATCTATGGGACTCAATTGTTGTGGCCGATTTGGCCGGAACCGTTTTTTCTCGGCTCCGTTTTTATCATCGACCCTGTTTATACTTTGCCGCTGTTGGTAGCGACCCTTTGGGCGCTGTTTGTACCCCGATGGAAACCAAGCTACGGCAAGGTCTTGGTTATTGCGCTCGGCCTCTCCTCGGCATATCTCGCGTGGACAATTACGGCGCAGCAGTTTGTCGCCGCCAAAGCTCGCGCGATGTTGGCGAAGCACAACATAGGGCCCGACCAACTGATTGCCACGCCCACCCCCTTTAACTCCTACTACTGGCTGGCGATCGGTTTGGACGGAGATCGCACCTTTAATCTGTATATCCCCGTCTTTGGCGGCGCCGATGATGGAAACTTCTACGCCTACAACCGGAACTTAACCTTGGCGGCGTGCCTGGGAGGCGATCGGCGCATCGAAAATGTGGCCAGGTTCAGTCATGGTAACTACCGCATGATGATACAGGACGGGGAGGTCAGTATCGCCGATCTTCGAATGGGGTTGCCGCCGAACTATGCGTTCCGATTTGTCCTCGGGCGTCTTGAGAACGGAAATTTTGTGCCCTCACCCACCCGCCGGCTGGAAGGCCGGGGCGATATCGCGACGGACCTGGACTGGTTGTCGGCAAACTTGAAAGGCCAAGTCTCCGTGCGGCCGGCCGAGGCCGATGCCAAAATAAGTTTTGAGCGGTACAAATCCGCCGGCATCTTGCCCCCATTTGCCACAGGATGCTGAAAATCCCGTCCGGCTAACTGAAACCTTGTCCAATAACATGTCCGCTCTATCGTAGGCGGCACGGGTTGACGCCGCACCCAATGGAAACCATTTGTTCTCACTAAAATGTTCTTGTAATGTTCTATTTTTGAGGTCTGTATGAGATTAAGGACTGGTAAATGATATCCGGAAGCTATTGCTGTGAAGCGGTTAAATTCGAACTGACGGTAGAGCCGGTAATGATTGGCACATGCCATTGTTCGAGATTCCGAAAAGTTGGCGCAAGTAACCTGGTCTTTGTGAAGAAGGACACTTTGAGATGGGTTCAGGGTCGCGATCGCATCAAGGTTTACGAACCGGTTACCCCATTTAAGTACGCCCGCTGCTTTTGTGAGATCTGCAGCACACCCTTAGGCGAAATTCTCTCGGATGAAGACAGTTTCCCGATCTCCGCGAACCTCCTTGACGGCGGGCTTAAGCTGCAAAACAAGTGTCACGAACTCGTGGCCGAGAAACCCGATTGGCATGACATTTGTGATGATGCGGAACAATTTGACCGGCATCCGGTCTCCTCATGATCTCTCGCCCGGTCGGCAATACCTCGAACCACGTACAATACGTGGTTAGATAGCTAAGCCGGATCGTTCCTTCTGGACGTCTCCGTCCACATTTCCCGCCACATAGACAACAATCGGCTCAGCCCTGCCTCTGACTTCGACTTCGTGGCGCTCCAGCTTGGATGTATCCAGCTTTGCCAATTCCACAGTCGCCGCTGATGCGACGATGGGTGATCGGAACTCCTTTGTTTTTTCTTCAAGCCGGGCCGCGATATCACCGTGTCGCCGAGCGCGGAGATGATCGGCGTCTCCGGCGGCCCCATTTGGCCGAATATGGCTCTCCGCAATGGATGCCGATTCCCATGGGGAGCGGATATTTTAGCTCCATCTTCAATCGGTCATTCAGGTTGGCCAAGCGATACAGCATGTTCTCGGCGCCGGCGAAGGCCATCTGCGCCGCCCGATCAAGATCGACGTCCAGCTCGTAGATCGCCATCAGACCGTCCCGATTAAACTGCGCGTAATGCCCGCCCGTATCCTCCAAACTGGCCGACAGTTCGGCGAAGAACTGGTTGAGAATAAAAACCACGTCGAAGGGCAGACGATGTTCGGCAATTTTTGTGGACTCCCTGAGATCCGCAAACAGGATGACCCCCTGCCGTTCCCGACCTTGCGAATATCCCGTCGGCTGCTGGCCTGCTTCCGGCAACGCGCCAGCGAGCAACAGCGGCATAATCTCCAAGTCCAGAGCAGGCCTAACCTGGCACGCCAGGCGGAAGCCCGGCGGCTTTCTCAGCTAAAGCGGAGTTTGCCGTCCTTGACCAGAGCCTCGGCAGTTTTTATCAGCCGGGTCATGGCCTTGTCGAGCCGGTAATCGGGCACGCCCTCACGGAACTGGAACAGCAGATCCTCGAGATACATTTTTAGGGAGTTCTAGGTCATGTTGCCGTAGAGCCGGTTCTGCAGGTCCTGGTCTTCTTCGCTGGAATGCATCAGCACCAGGATATCGTCATGGGTGGCAGCGCGTAGGAGCGTCTGGATGCCCGTATCGTCGGCGGTACGGAGGCTGGAGAGAAAAGCCTGATGCCGGCTCCGTTTTTCATGTGCGGTTTCGGGACGGAGAATGTCGGTCAGCACGCGATGCAGCCGCTCCATATCCTCCAGGCTCATCTCCGTCGCCTCGCCGTCGAGCCGCACCTGATACGCATGATCGTCGATTTTGTTGACCTAGATTTTCTTGTCCCGGCACCTATCCTCGCTGACATCCGTTGAAACAGGCTCGCACAACGGTTATGGGAAGACAATAGAGTCCAATCTTTAACAGCAAATTGACATCAAAATCGGGAGTCCCATGGCCTTCGAAGACTACATCGCCGCCTGCAACAACCATGATCCGGACAAGTACCGGCCGTTTTTGGTGAGCGGCATTTCGGTGGGCAATGTTCGCCACGATATCGCCGAAGCGCTCTCCGGCCATAACGCCGTATTGGTCGAGGCTGATGGCCTGCGGCTGGACGATAATCTGACTGATTTCGACAGCCGCAGCCGGGTATTAGATAAGCTGGCGTCTACGTTGGCAGCGGAGGGCTTGGTCCCGAAACTCCGGGGCGAAATGTATCCGGTTAAGACCGGGTTCGAGGCAGAGGCCCTGGCGGAAATCGACCGGGCCGCGGTGCCGGGCTTTGGTCTCCGTGCCTATGGGGTGCATCTCAACGGCTATGTCCGCCGCGCGGATGGCGGGATCGACTTGTGGATCGCCCGGCGCGCCTCCGACCGGACGATCTGCCCCGGTATGCTGGACAATATGGTGGCCGGCGGCCAGCCCATTGGTCTCGGGCTGATGGAAAATGTGATCAAGGAATGCGGCGAAGAGGCAAATGTGCCGCCCAAACTTGCCGCCACAGCACAGCCGGTCGGCGCCATCACATATACGATGGAAACGGAGTGGGGCCTGAAGCCGGACACGATGTTTTGCTATGACCTAGAATTGCCGGCGGATTTCACACCATCCAACACCGATGGCGAAGTAGAGACGTTTTATCTTTGGCCGGCGGAGCAGGTGGCGGAAATCGTCCGCGACACGTTCGACTTTAAGTTCAACTGCAACCTGGTGATCATAGACTTTTTGATTAGACACGGCCTTATCCCGCCGGAGACGCCCGGCTACGTGTCGCTGATAAGGGGGTTGCGCAAATGAGCTTCGGGCGGCATTACATCGCCTAACGCGACAAACATGATTTGACGAGGAGATCCGACATGGCCCAGGAAAGTTGGCAGATTTATCTTTCCGGTGAAATTCACAGCGATTGGCGGGAGCAGATCAAAAACGGCTGTAACGCGAAAAGCCTGCCCGTCGCCCTAGTCGCCCCGGTCACCAATCACGACGCCAGCGACGATTGCGGCGTGGAAATCCTGGGCCAGGAAGACAAAGACTTCTGGAAGGATCACAAGGGCGCGCAGGTGAACGCCATCCGCACTCGGACCCTGATCGAAAAATCCGACATCGTGGTGGTCAAGTTCGGCGAAAAATACCGCCAGTGGAACGCGGCCTTCGATGCGGGATTCGCCGCCGCGCTGGGCAAGCCGATGATCATCCTGCATGATGATGATCTGACCCACGCATTGAAGGAAGTGGACGCCGCAGCACTGGCCGTCGCCAAGACGCCCGATCAGGTGGTCCGCGTTTTGGATTATGCCATCAACGGCAATCTGTAGGTCTCAGCCGGGCGCGCCGGCAGGCCTAAGCTCAATCTGAAACAGACTGAGCTCGACAAAGTCGAACGCGGTATAGGGTTCGAACGGCGCAGCGAATTCAACGACCACATACCCGCGCCAGTCGCCCGTTTCCGTCTTGGTGAACACCTCTTCGAACCGCAACACGGCCGAGCGGGCTTGAATCAACCCATCCCATTCAAATCCGTGGTTCTCGATTTCCAGGCGGCGTTGCTTGGCCTTGGCAAAGGCCACTAAGATCACCGCCGGGTCCACGTCATAGTCGCCGAAAACAATGTTGAAAAAGATCGGCGAACCGAACGCGATATCGGCGGCCTTCACAGTGAAATCAAAAACAAACAGCGCCTGTTAGGCAGTTCGGGCCCATTCTCGACCGGCCAGTTTTTTCCCACGGCCGCGGTGGATAACCCCAGGTCCGTCCAGTTGGAGCCCTTGGTGCCGCCGTTAATAAAGAAGCACCCTCGGCAGACTTTGGCACGATCCAAAACCTCCGCCGGCAGCCGATTGTCGAATTCGTCGAAGGCGAAATAGGCGACCCGGCCATCCTTGTTCAAATCGGGCAGGAACTCGCCGGGATCCAGCCGGCCGTTGCCATTGCTATCCGCCGGCGGCGCGTTGATGATCTGATAGTGGCCCCGGACCAGGCCCTTGGTGCTGGCAAAGCCGAACCCGTCCTTGTCACCAATACGGATGAAGCGGAAGGACTCGGCCCACGCCGAACCGGCGAACACCGCGCTCATCAATAACGCTGTCAGCAAAATTCTCATAAGCCCAACATAGCGCGGATACCGTCCGGGGTTTCGCCGGACGCCCGCAACCCCCTCAAGGTGAGGGATTTATCACGTTTGGCGTAGCGCCGGCCGTCTTCGCCGGTCAAAAGATGATGAAAACGGTAGTCGGGAGCCTCATACCCCAGCAACCCCTGCAGCAGGCAGTGCACATGGGTGGCGGCGCGCAGGTCTTCGCCCCGGCTGATCAGCGTGATCCCCTGCAGATGATCATCGACCGTGACCGACAGATGATAGCTGGTCGGCGTATCTTTGCGCGCCAGCACCACGTCGCCGAAAATCTCCGGCGTGGCGGCGGTCTCGTCGACATCCAAATCCGTCCATGTGAGATTTGCCGTTTGCGACAATGCGGTAGCCATATCCAGCCTGAGCGCGTGAGCCTCCCCGGCGCTGATCCGTGACTGCCGCTCGTCTTCCGATAGCCCCCGGCAAATACCCGGATAAATCGGCCCGTCAGGACCCATCTGCGCGTCATGAGGCGCGGCGCCGGCGCTTTCGATCTCCGCCAAGATGTCCTTGCGGGTGCAGAAGCAGGGATAAAGAAGTTTATTGCCTTCTAGTTCCGTCAACGCTTCTGCGTAATCCGCCATGTGATCCGACTGGCGGCGCACTGGCTCCTCCCAGGTAAGCCCCAGCCACGCTAGGTCTTCTTTAATGGACGCTTCAAATTCCGGGCGGCAGCGGCCTCGATCAATATCCTCGATCCGCAACAGGAACCGCCCGCCGGCCGCCGCCTCATAGGCAAACAGCGCCGAATAGGCGTGGCCCAAGTGCAGATGACCCGACGGCGAGGGCGCAAACCGGGTAACAGCGGCAGTCGATGGGGAACTTGTGTTGGGCATTCCTGCTCAATACCGCTAAATTCGGAGCCTGTTAAGAACAGAAACGAAAGTCTTTGTCTTATGTCCGATCTTCCCGAACTCGACGGACCCGAATTCGGCCCCTCTGCCGGAGGCGAAATCAAACAATTGGTGATCCTGTGCCATGGCCTGGGCGCGGACGGCAATGACCTGATCGGTCTCGCTCCGTATTTCGCCCGCATCCTGCCGGACGCTAAGTTTATTTCGCCCAACGCTCCCTTCGCCTGCGATATGGCCCCGTTCGGATACCAATGGTTCAGCCTGCAGGAACGGACCGAAGAGGCGATGCTAACCGGCGCGCGCATGGCCCGGCCGATCCTGGACAAGTTCATCGACGACCAACTGGCCAAGCACAATCTGACCGAAGACAAGCTGGCGCTGATCGGCTTTTCCCAGGGCACCATGATGTCGGTCTTCACCACGCCGCGGCGGGAGAAGCCGGTGGCAGGCGTCATCGGCTATTCCGGTCGCCTGATCGGGGCGGAGACGCTAGCTGACGAAGTGACGTGCCGTCCTCCCATGGTCCTGATCAACGGCGACCAGGACGAACTGGTGCCGGGCGAAGTCCAACCCGTCGCGGTCAAGGCCCTGACCGATGCGGGGATCGATGTGCGGGGGCACATGCGTCCCGGCCTCGGCCATTCCATAGACGAAATGGGCGTCCAAATCGGGATGGAGTTTCTGGCGCGTATCTTAGCGGTAAGCGGTTAGCTTCCCATATTTCGTATGAACCTTTTGTGAAAACCACGGGATATTGCGCCCCGCCGGTTGAATTTCCCTGTGCCCTTGTTAAACTGTCGCCACGCTCGCGATGGAAGGGGAGTGAAGCGATGTCGTCGGCCTTGGAAAGCTGCCCAGCCCTGGTGTTGAACGCCGATTTCCGGCCCCTAAATTATTTCCCCCTGTCCCTCTGGTCCTGGCAAGACGCCGTCAAAGCCGTGTTCCTCGACCGGGTCAACGTGGTTTCCGAATACGATCAGGCCATTCATTCGCCAAGCTGGCAGATTCAGCTGCCGAGCGTCATTTCGCTTAAAGAATATGTGCAGGTGTCCCGCCGGCCGGCATTCACCCGGTTTAACGTTTTTTTGCGGGACCGGTTCACATGCCAATACTGCAACGCGCCCTTCCAGACGCCGGACCTGACTTTCGACCATGTGATCCCCCGGTCCAAAGGCGGGCGCACGGAATGGACCAACGTGGTCACCGCGTGTTCCAAATGCAATTTGCGCAAAGGTAACATGTCAGTGCGCGAGGCCGGCATGA
Organism: Rhodospirillaceae bacterium; assembly: GCA_038127535.1. GTDB lineage: Bacteria > Pseudomonadota > Alphaproteobacteria > Rhodospirillales > UBA2165 > JAYPHU01. The sequence continues at coordinate 67,495 of JAYPHU010000015.1, forward strand.
TCATTCACCGCAAGCCAGTGCAGCCGAACAATTACTTACTGCAGGAAATCGGCCGCGGCTTCCCGCCCAACTATCTGCATGAAAGCTGGCGCGACTTCCTGTACTGGGATTCCGAACTTGAAGACGATTAGCGCGTGACCTCCATTGTCTGGTTCCGCCGGGATTTGCGCCTGGCTGACAATCCGGCGCTGAGCGCGGCGGCGGCGCGCGGGCCGGTAATCCCCGTCTACATTTATGATGAAGACGGCTCAGGCGACGTGCGCGCCATCGGCGGCGCGTCCAAATGGTGGCTGCATCATAGCCTGACGGCGTTGTCAGAGAACCTGGGCAGGCTCCATCTATTTCGCGGGCCCGCGCTGGACGTCCTGCAGAATCTGATCACGTCCTCGGGCGCGGACGCCGTCTACTGGAACCGGCTGTATGAACCCGACGCCATCGCCAGGGATACAGACATCAAAACCGCGCTGACCAACGCCGGGGTCGGGGCCAAGAGCTTCCCCGGCAATTTGCTGCACGAGCCCTGGGAGAACGTGAAAAACGACGGCACCCCGTTCAAGGTGTTCACGCCGTTCTGGCGGGCGACTCGTGCCAAGCCGGTGGCACCGCCCCTCCCTGCCCCGGCGGTGACCATAGCCGATTGTCCGTTGTCCGGCGAGGCGCTTGATAGCTGGGACTTGACGCCCCGCGCCCCCGATTGGGCCGCCGGCTGGGACGCGCAGTGGCAGCCGGGAGAGGCCGGCGCTGCGGCAGCCCTAGGCACCTTTCTGGACGAGAAACTGTCCGGCTATGGGGAGCTCCGCGATCGGCCCGATCTGGAGCAGACCTCCCGGCTGTCGCCCCATCTGCATTTCGGTGAAAATTCCCCCCGGCAAATCTTCGCCCGGACCACCCACCTGATGGACCGTCAACCGGCGCTCTGCGGCGCCGGCGAAAAGTTCCTGAGCGAAGTGGGCTGGCGGGAATACTCCCATCATCTGCTCTATCACTATCCCGATCTGCCCACCGCCAACTGGAAACCGGCGTTCGACGCCTATCCCTGGCGGGACAGCGCTGACGATTTACGCGCCTGGCAGCAGGGCCAAACCGGCTATCCCATGGTTGATGCCGGCTTAAGGGAGCTCTGGGCCACTGGGACCATGCACAACCGGGTGCGGATGATCGCCGCCAGCTTTCTGATCAAGCATCTACGGATCGACTGGCGGCAGGGCGAAGCCTGGTTCTGGGACACTCTGCTGGACGCGGACATGGCCAACAACGCGGCCGGCTGGCAGTGGGTGGCCGGCAGCGGCGCCGACGCCTCACCATATTTCCGTATCTTCAACCCGATTACCCAGGGCCGGAAGTTCGACCCCGACGGCGCTTATATACGCGGATGGTGTCCGGAGCTGTCCAATCTTCCAAGCAAACTGATCCACGCGCCGTTCGAAGCGACCGAGATCGAACTCGCCGCCGCCGGCATCAAGCTCGGCGAGACCTATCCCCGTCCCATCGTCGATCACAAAATCGCCCGGGAAAAAGCATTGGCGGGGTACGGGCGGGTGAAACAGGCCCAATCCCCCCAATAGCGTTGACACAAGGGTCAAAACCCCTATAGTCCCGCGCTCATTCCCGAGAATGCGGATTCCGGCATAACGTCCGGTACGCCCGCCGCCGGTTTACCGGGTCGGACTATCGGGACAAAAACGACCGGTTAACGAGTGAGAGAGAAAGACCATGACCAAACGCATCCGTGCGAAGTATAAGATCGATCGCCGCCTCCGGGTCAACCTGTGGGGCCGGCCCAAATCCCCCTTTAACACCCGCGAATACGGCCCCGGCCTGCACGGGCAACGGCGTAAGAAGCAGTCCGACTTTGGTCTTCAACTGCAGGCTAAGCAAAAGCTCAAGGGCTATTACGGCAATATTTCGGAGAAGCAGTTCCGCCGCTATTACCACGATGCGGCCCGGCGCCCCGGTGATACCTCGGAAAACCTGATCGGCCTGCTGGAACGCCGGCTGGACGCCGTCATCTACCGGATGAAGTTCGTGCCGACCGTGTTCGCCGCCCGCCAGTTCATCAACCACGGTCATATCCGGGTGAACGGCAAACGGGTCAACATCCCGTCCTATTCAGTGAAAGACGGCGACGTGATCGAGATCAAGGAGAAGTCCCGCGATCTGCAGATTGTTCTGGAAGCCGCCGGCTCGCCCGAGCGCGACGTTCCCGAGTACGTCCAGGTCGACCACGGCAAGATGCGCGGCAGCTATATCCGTCAGCCGGGCCTGGCCGACGTGCCCTATCCGGTACAGATGGAACCGAACCTGGTGATCGAGTATTACTCCCGCTAAGTCAAGGCATCAGAACGAATTACCAAAGGCCGCCTCTTGCAGGCGGCCTTTTTGGTTGGGGACGGTATCGGACTTCCTCGACAAACGGTACCCGCATTGACGAGGATCACGGGTGGCGTCTCGGATGGTCCGGGTGTCGAGCGCATAATCGATAGATTTTACCATGTTACCCATAATTCCTTAGGTCCCCGCATGGTCAGATTGGCGGTGTAGTGCAGATCCTGATCGGGCAGCAAATCCAGAGACGGTAATTTGGAAGTCAGGGTCTCCAGCGCAATATTTACTTCGGTATGGGCGAGGCGGGCGCCCAGACAGAAGTGTATGCCGCGCCCAAAGGAAATATTGCGGGTCGCATTCTCCCTGCCGATATCGTAGTCGGTTGGATTTGGAAATTCTTCCTCATCATGGTTCGCCGACGCCAGGGATAGGAAGACGTGCGTGCCTTTGGGAATTTTGACGCCGCCAATCTCCGTATCAGCTTGCGCAATTCGGCGCCAACTCGTTTGAGGAGAGCTGTGTCGAACCGCCTCTTCGACGGCATTTTCAATTTTTGACGGATCGGCACAAATTTCTTCCCACTTAGAGCGGTCGGAAAACAGGCAGATCAAGGCGTTGCTGAGAAAGTTGGTGACGATCTCGTGTCCGGCGAACGACAATCCGTAAACGGCCGACTTTACTTCATGAATGCTCAGATCATCAGGGTTCTCTTTTTGAGCAGCGAGCAGTTCAGACGTAAAATCGTCAGCCGGATTACCCCTTCGCATCTCGACAAATTCATCGCAGTAGCGCCAGTAAGCTAGCAAATTTTGTGCGACTTCCAACTGCTCCTCTTCATTGGTCTTGCCCCACATGAACGCAAGACGATTGCCACTCCAACCTTTCACCTTGTCGTCATCACTCTCAGGGAAACCGATCAACCGGAAGATGGTCGAGCCGGGCAGAGGATAGCCGACGCTACTGACCAGTTCGGCGGGCGATCCACCGGCTATCATCGCATCTATTAAAGCCTCGCACCGTTCTCGGATATAGGGTTCCAAAGTACGTATTCTTCGCCCAGAAAATCCCGCTTGCGTGTATTTCCGAATACGCTTGTGATCTGGTTCCTGACAATTTGACATGACGGGAATCGGGTTAAAATTCCCGTCATTCAGTATATCAGAAGCCTCTTTGCAAACGGGATGAATTGGGTCCTGAACATTCTCGGAAGAAAAAATGTGGTGGTTCTTTAAAACGAAAGCGACGTCTTTCATTTTTGTGACGGCCACACAGCCTAAATCTTCCGCGTAGAAAACCGGCTCCCCATGACGCCGCTTTTCCAGCTCTACGTAAGGATTACTTACGTAAGAATCCGAGAACGTCGAGAAGGAGTGATCTACCGGGCAGCCGGGTGGCGCCGTGGGGACTTCTGTACGAACCTTGTGATATGAATTGTCGGGCAAATCATTTCTCCTTCCCTGAATCTTGATCGGGCCTCTATCGTCCTAGGCGCAGTAGATTGCGCGGGGAGACAAATCTTCCAATGCAATGCGTTCAAGCATCCATTTTTCCATTAACTCCGCTTTTTGATTTGAGACCCCATCGTCATTCCAAAGATTGCGCACCTCATCCGGATCCTCATCGCGATTGTAGAGTTCGCCGAAATCATCCTCGAGCCAGTACGTCATCCGCCAGGGACCGGAGACAAAACTTCGGGTCCGCAGGAAATGATCGCAATTCGCATTGAAGGGGATTTCGTCCTCCTCCAGCACCATTCCGTGCCGCTTGGCCTCGGTACCTTGGGTTAGGTGCGCAATGACATCGTAGCCCTGCATGCCATGATACGGCTGAAGCCCTGTTCGGCCTAAAATCGTTGCGGCAATATCTATCGTTCCAGCCGGCATCGAGGTTCTGATGTTTAGGTGCGTCGTCATGGTCGGATCGGCCCAGACAAAAGGCACGCGAATCGTACCTTCCGTATGGAAACAGTGCTTAAGCATGAGACCATGATCACCCATGAGGTCACCATGGTCAGAGGTAAATACGACAATGGTATTTTCAGCCAGGCCAAGTTCCTCAAGCCGTTCCAACAGTCTTCCAATCGCATCGTCCACAAAGGTGATCATGTCATAGGTTAGCGCGATGGCCTCCCGAGCTTCGCGCTCTGTAACGGCATGCGCTTCGACCCGGACTTCAATCCTTTTTCCATTTGCATGCGCTTCTTTAAGTTTTGTCTGCAAGGGTGGCGGCGCATTGTGATCGGCCCCGAATGAAGACGGCAAAATCATGTCGTCCGGGTTGAAACGCCCCCAGTAGGAGCCGGGCGGGGTAAAAGGATGGTGTGGGTCATTGAAGGAACATTGAACAAAGAACGGTTTGTCAGAATTGACCTGGGCCTCCAAAAACTTGGTGGTCATTTCTTCGACAAATGTCGTTGAATACAGCTCCTCGGGAACACGGGTCCGCCAGGCTATGGGATTTTCGATCCCCTCTGAAGGCAGAGCGTTTCGGGGCCCCACGAGTGAATCAAATTCCGGGCACTGGCGCCGCGCCCAACCGATATAGTGTCCGTGAACACCATCACCGTGCGCATTGCAGAACTTCACCTCTTCAAATCCATAATATGGCGTCGCGACGTCGCGATCAGGATCAGAGAGCCAAAGGTCTCCCCTTTCGGAGTCGTAATCTGGTCCCTGGCGCAAGGTCAGATTTGAATCGCGGTAGCCGATTGGCGGCGGGGCGCCATCCTGGTAGGGCGGATAGTTCCAGTCTTCCACCCCATGGGGATAACTGTTCTGAAGATGACATTTGCCAAACAGTGCAGTCTTGTAACCACCCTGACGCAAAACATGGACAAAGGTGTTGGAATCCACTGGCAGCGGTTGACCATTCGAAAGGACACCCGTGTTGGAAGGCATGCGGCCGGTAATAAGCGTCGCCCGATTGGGCATACACGTTGAATTGGCGACATAGAATTTATCAAACGTGACCCCATTTGATGCGATTCGGTCGATATTCGGAGTCTTGAGAACGTTGTTGCCATAACATCCCAAATGATCCGCCCGATGCTGGTCAGTCATGATGAATAAAAAATTAGGTTTCTCCGACACCATTAACTTCCCTTTGTCATGCTCACGAAAGCCGGCCCGCTATTTCAGGCGACTCAGACGCATGTCTGTAAGCTCTAAACATGGCATTGCTATCTGAGTCGAAAATCTCGTTGTAGTGGTGCATCGGCGCGACATAGTCCCAGACGATTTCACCCTCTTGAGTAACTTCTAGAACGCGTCCGCTAAGTGCTTCGCATATTAAGGTATTGCCGTTTTCCAACCGCTGGACGCTGCCCATTACCGGAGAAAAAAATGTCCATTGCCGCGGATCTTTGAATTGCCAAACCACTTCCCGAGATCCGGGGTCAAGTTCGACAGCGCGTGAGTAAAGAGGCTGCACCAGGTTGTTCATGCCGTTGGCGAAGAATGTAATATTGCCATTGGGCAGCATTTCGCAGTTATGTTGGTGACCCCAAGAATCGTCTCGATGACTCCAAATGATCTGCTTCGACTCCCGGTCCACGATCAAAATTGTGTCCAGGTGGCGAAAACTGACCATGACGTTGCCGTCATTCGTGGGGGCGACGGCATTAGCATGCGCCCACTCACCCCGGTCACAATCGATTGCCAACGGATAAGCCGCAAAATCTATATCTTTGAAGCGCCACTCCCAGACAATTTCGCCAGCTTGATTTACTTCGCGAACAACATCAGCGTAGATTTTGCCGTCACGCTCGGTATTAGGAACACCTCCTTTCACCTTCGCTATGGCAGTCTCGGCCAATTCTTCCCAGGCGAGATAAATTGTGTTGCCGTTTTCCAGGCGCGCGAGATCGTGATGCTGGTTGTGGTCAACATGCTCCCAAACAACATCTCCATTCCAATCCAACTCCACAATGTGACCGCCCTTGGCGGCCCTGATGGGCGCACCTTCCTCCGTGACGACGGAACAGAGAAAGTTGCCGTTTGGGATTAGATAGGCTTTAGCGCCTAATTGTCCCGGAAGCTTCCAGGCGTGAACAACCTCACCGGCCATATCGACAATGTAGCTTTCGTCGTGCCGGATAGGGGCAATAGTGGTGAATCCTGTGTAGGACTTCTGTGCCTGGTGGTGCTGCACACCAAAACGGTATGGCTTCATCTGTACCCCCCAAAGTACCGGTCATGTTTGCCCGTGAGATTTGATGATCAATTCCCGAGGGGCGAAGCACCACCTCAAAATATATATTTTTCACTAAATGAAAATTCAGCCGCTTTTATCGATGCCGCTGATGCAGTTTGGAAAACTTCGCCAAAGTCTGCCCGGTTCCATCAGCCCGGCCTAGTCGACGTGCCCTACCCGGTGCAGATGGAACCGAACCTAGTGATTGAGTAGTACCTTTGCTTAGTCTGGTTTCCGACCGAGTTCAGAAAGACCTCCTCTCACGGGCGGCCTTCTTCGCGTAGGCCCTTTCGCAAGTAAACGGCGGTTACCGGGACAAGGTTTGCCCTGGCCACCAGGCATATCTGATGGCTTTTCTCTTGCCGCTACGCTAATAGCGTTTTCGACAGGTTTGGGCCGCGTCCCGGTTCACTCCACGGGCAAATTTCGATGCAAATCGCGCAGCCGCCATTCTCTGAAAAATAGGGTACGCACTTGGCGAAGTCGACGTACCACTTCTCCACCCCGCGCACCATCATCTTACTGTCATTGATAGCCTGCGGAGGACAATCGAGGGTACAGCGGCGGCAACTGAGGCAAAGATCATCAACCCCAATATCGACAGGTGCATCCGGCACCAAAGGAAAATCCGTGGTTACGGCGGCGAACCTTACGTTAGAGCCGTACTCTTTTGTTATGACCGAGCCGTGTTTCCCAAGTTGGCCAAGTCCCGCACGGATGGCGGGCGGGATATGCAGCAATGCAACGGCCTTGGGATCGGCAAAGGCCTTGGCGGGCCAGCCCATTTTGCGGATATGGGCCGCGAGTTTAACCGCCTGCTGTCCGGCAACTTACTTCTATTCGTTGCCACAACCTATGACGACGGTCATCAGCTGGAGTCCGTTCTTTGCAGCGCTGAACCTGGTTCAGATTGGGCGTCTTGTTCATCGGAAACTTCAACTCTCAGCCTAACCAGTTACTAGTTCAGAAGGAGAGTAACCATGAACGATCTATCACCAATGAAAACCAAGACCGAGTCCGGCCGGTATCAGCAATGCATGACGCCTCCAAACGGGTCCGCTGGACCATCGAGGACGTCATCCAGGGGCGCGATTTCGACGTATCGGAAAAGTTCCTGCCCGACGGACTGACGCGCATGGAGGCGCTGAGCTTTCTGGATTAAAATGAACTTCGCGCCTTAAGCCAAATTCAGGGCCGGACCTGCGCCAACATGTTTGGGCTCGTGGAACGGTTCATTAATGCGAAAGTGCTGGAGGTCAGCCGAGATCACTGGTTGGGTGATCAGGTCAAGTTGGAAGCCCTCGTCCGGTTAAGCGGCGAGGAGATCAAGCATCAGGCGCTATTCCGCCGCATCGAGGAGATGATGGCCGGCAAGATGCCGGAAGGCTATGCCTTCCAGCCGTAGCTCGATCCCGTGGCCGAAGTCGTCCTCGGGAAAAGCAACTGGGCGGTGCTAAGCGTGACGCTCTTGATAGAACTGTTCACCCAGACGCACTACCGGGAAAGCATCTAGCAGGACGGCAATCTGCCTCCCTTGTTCAAGGATGCCTTCAAGTTCCATGACTCCAAGAAAGCCAGCACGCCATCATGGATGAACTCGAATGGAAGCGGGAAGACGCCAAGCTTAGTGATCCAGAGCGCGATGAAGCGGTCACCCACTTGATAGAGCAGGTCGGCGCCGTCGATGGCATACTTCAGGCTCAAGCCGCCGCCGATACCGATTATTTTACTTTGACCAATGATCGTACGTTAAAGGCGTCAGAGGCAATCGCAGTTGAAGAGGCATTATTGGCTGCATACCGCTGGCAGTACATTTTCTCCGGGACCGAGCATCCGCAGTTCCTGAAGGTTCTGGGCGGTATGATCACCGAGACTCAGGCGGGGCGTATCTTTGCCGCCTTGGAAGGCCTCGCCTAGGCCCCAGAGCCATCTGCAAACAAAGACTGCGGCCCGCTGTTCAACCGTGGGCCGCCGCTCCGCCTTTAACGGTCAAAATAGCTTCGGATCATAAAGGGCCGCGTTGTAGTGCGGACACCATGTCCGGGAGTTAGATCTTCGCGGAAACGTTCAAAGCCTCATCCATTACCGCCGCCATAGGAGATATGTCCAATCCGCGAAAATCCCTGATTTTACGCGCCAGCCGGGTTTCCAAGGCCCGCCTCATCGGCTTTAATCGGCTGAAATCAATCAATCGCGCGCCGCACTTTCAACGAACGCCTGAGGGGACGGAAAACATGGCCGACAGCAAGCAACCCAACTTCGTTTTCATCATCACTGACCAGCATCGGGCGGACCATCTCGGCTGCTACGGCCATCCGGTCCTCAAAACGCCCCATATCGACAGCATCGCGGCGAGGGGGCGGTCGTTCGACAAGTTCTATGTGTCCTGCGCCATCTGCATGCCCAACCGGTCGACCCTGATGACCGGGCGCATGCCGTCTGTGCACGGGGTGCGGCACAACGGTATTCCGCTGGATCAGGGTGAAGCCACTTTCGTCGATCTCTTGCGGGAGCAAGGATACAGCACCGCGCTGATCGGCAAGAGTCATCTGCAGAACATGACCAACATCGGCGCCGCCTATGGCCGGCCTGAACCGGAAGAAGGTAAAAAGCCCGCGCCGGACCGGTTCCGGGAAGCCCGGGTCTATAACCACGGCGACGAGGTCTACGACCAGGAGACGCCGGAGCGCTGGGACGAATATTCCACCTTCGATGTGAAAACCCCCTTCTACGGGTTCGAGACGGTGAAGCTGCAGACCGGCCATGGCGACGAGGTCGGTGGCGACTACACAAGATGGCTGGAAAGCCGTCACGAGAATTCGAAGAACCTGCGCGGCGCGGAGAACCAGCTGGATCACGACTATACCTGCCCCCAGGCGTGGCGCACCGCTATTCCGGAGGAGGACTATCCGACAAGCTATATCACCCAGCATTCGCTAGAGTATCTGGATGAGCATGCAAAGTCCGGCGGCGACAAGCCCTTCTTCATGATGATGTCGTACCCGGATCCGCATCACCCGTTTACGCCGCCCGGCAAATATTGGGACATGTACAAGCCCGAGGACATGGTGATCCCGGAATCGTTCCACACCAACACGGCCCCGCCGCCGAACGTGGCCTGGGCCCATGAGCGGCGTGAGAACGGTAGCCAAGTGACCACGTCTCAGTCCCTGTTCGCCTTGGCCGAGGAACAGCATCTGCGGGAAGCCCTGGCGCTCACCTGCGGCATGATCTCCATGATCGACGACAGTGTCGGCCAGGTGCTGGCCAAGCTGGACAAGCTGGGCATGGTGGACAATACGGTCGTGGTCTTCACCACCGACCACGGCGACCTACTGGGCGATCACCAGCTCATCCTGAAAGGCCCCATCCATTATCACGGGCTGATCCGGGTGCCGTTCATCTGGGCGGATACGCCCGACCGGGCCACTGCGGGTTCATCCTCGGCGTTGTCGGGTACCGTCGATATCGCGCAGACCATTTTGGACCGGGCGGGCTTGGATCCATATTACGGCATTCAGGGCAGGTCACTGTTGCCGGAAATCGGCGGGGCGGAAGACCAAGGCTCCGGCGCGGCGCTGGTGGAACAGGAAGAACCCCGGCCCTATTTCGGGCTGAAGCAGCCGATCCGGCTCCGCACGCTGGTCACAGACCGCTATCGCATGTCCATCTATCACGGCGTAGAGTGGGGCGAGATTTACGATCTGGAGGAAGACCCGGGAGAGATCAATAACCTCTGGGACGATCCGGACTTCGTCGCCAACAAGGCCATGTTGATGGAGAAACTGGCCCGTGAGGAAATGGCGGCGGTGGACTATTCGCCCCTGCCCTTGAAAACGGCTTAATAGTAGAGGCCAACCCAAACGCAAAGAAGTCGCCCCGAGAGGCGGCCTCTCTCATTTTATAACCTCGCCGGAATGCCAAGTGAAATTTCCGATTAAGCGGCCTGCAAAACCTCTTCCAGCTTTTCGGTCGCCTTTTCCTTATCCAAATTTTCGACCGCCGCATATTCACCGGCCAGACGTTCCAGCGCGGCTTCATAGATTTGCCGCTCCGAGAAGGACTGATCGGGCTGTCCCACATTACGGTAGAGATCGCGCACCACCTCGGCGATGGACACCGGATCGCCGGAATTGATCTTGGCTTCGTACTCCTGAGCCCGGCGGCTCCACATGGTGCGCTTGATCCGGGCCTTGCCCTTCAGCGTGGTCAACGCATTGTCCATGATCTTACGGGAGCTCACCTTACGCAGGCCCGACGTATCCATCTTGTTCACCGGCACCCGGAGGGTCATCCGGTCATTGTCGAAAGTAACCACGACCAGTTCCAGTTTGTGCCCGGCGATGGTTTCCTTCTCAATGCCCTGCACCTGACCGACGCCATGGGTCGGGTACACAACATGATCACCGGCCTTGAAGGCTAGCTTGCTCTTCTTCTTTTTCGCTGCGCTTGTTTTCTTTTTGGTTTTTGCTTTTGCCATTCGCTTCAATCTTCTCCAATTGTCCGTCCGGATTTGGGGGTTAAGCCGCCTTCCGCAGCGTTGACATACGCCACGGCCGCCATGGTCTCAATCTTTGGAATGATCGGATGAATTCCGTTAAACCGTTGTTTTCTCAAACGAAATCAAATCCATAGAGCACCCAAGGCCGGTTCAATCCGGCAATATTCGATGGTCAAACACCAATGCCGACCCCGCGGCCGGCACCATTATTATATAGCACAAAATTTGGGCAAAATACAGCCCTAGGACCAAAACGCGAAACGGCCCGGAAATCCGGGCCGTTTACGGTATTCTTAGCGAATTGGGCCTGGGTTAGCCGCCGGCGCCCGGCGCTTCGCTCAATTCTGCTTTCTTGCCTTCCTTGTCCTTCCACTCATCGGCGTCCGCGGGAGATTCACCCTTGGTCGTGATGTTGGGCCAGGATTCGGCAAATTTCTGGTTGATCTCCAGCCAATCGTCGAGCCCGTCTTCCGTATCGGGCACAATCGCTTCGGCCGGGCACTCCGGTTCGCACACACCGCAGTCGATACACTCGTCCGGGTGGATGACCAGCATGTTTTCCCCTTCGTAGAAGCAGTCCACGGGACAGACTTCAACACAGTCCATGTACTTGCACTTGATGCAGTTCTCCGTGACGACGTAAGTCATATTCTTCTCCGTTTGATACCTTTGATTGTTGTGCCCTGTGGAAGCCCCCCGGGCAATTCTATTTCCTTCTTACACTGGTGATTAGCTGATGCCAAGCCTCGCCATGACCCGTTTTTTGGCGTCGCCCCGGTCCCGGTCGGAGACAAAGATCAGGCCGGCCACCCGCTGGATAAGGTTCTGTTCGAAGTGATCCACGTTACCGTCGGCGAAGGCCACTTCCCACAACATTTCGATCATGCCGATCCGTTGTTCTTCATCGAACCGGTCCTTGATCACCCGAGTAAACTGGTAAAGCTGCCCGGTCGCGGCGACCGCTTGCTCGGCTTCAAAGACCAGGGTTTCCAGCTCTTCTTCGTTGAGATCGAACCGGTCGGTCAAAAGACGCTGGATGCTCTGCATCTCTTCTTCGTCGAAGTTGCCGTCCATAAACGCCGATTCCACCAGCAACGCCGCCGTCGCGAGCCGCACCTCGTCTGCCCGCACCTCGGGAGTCGTTTCGGCGCGTTGGCCGGACAGTAGCTGTTTTATCCTGCTAATCATGTGCGCATTCTAACGGCCTGGATGGGCGGCTGCAATCACGCCTCGGCCGGAGGCGGACTCGCGGGCATGGCCATCGGGAAAAGAGGCCGTTAAAGTGCGTCCCCTTCGGGCCTATTGCGGAAAAAGAAGCATGATTACGGAACGTCAGACCCATTGGAAAAACCTGCTGGTGGCGGACGGCGACCGGCTGTACTGGCCGGCGCCGGAACGGAATAAGGAGCCTATCCTGGCGGTTCTACGAGACACCTTGCCCGAGACCGGGACAGTGCTGGAGATTGCCGCCGGATCGGGCCAGCACACCGCCTTTTTCGCCGGTCATTTCCGGAACCTCACCTGGCAGGCGAGCGAACCGGAGGAGGAATACCGGCGCAGCATCCAGGCCTGGATTCAACACGACGGATTGACCAATGCGCCGCCGCCGATGGAACTGGATACCCGCAGCGCCGACTGGCCGATCGACAAGTTCGATGCCGTTCTGTGCTGCAACATGATCCATATTTCGCCCTGGGAGTCCTGCACGGGTCTCATGGCCGGCGTCGGCAAGGGGCTTAGCCCCGGCGGCGCGCTGATTTTCTACGGCCCCTTTTCCATCGATGGGAAACATACCGCCGACAGCAACCGGGAATTTGATGAGTCATTAGAATCCCGCGATCCGTCCTGGGGCGTACGCGACATGGCTGATGTCACCGCCTTGGCCGCTGACCACGGACTGGCGTTCGGGCGCAAGGTCGAAATGCCGTCCAACAATCTCTGCGTTATCTACCGAAGAGAAAATCCTTAAGCCGGTCGGTGGCCCGTCGCTGACTTTTGGTCGGCCGGCCGCTACCGGAGTCCCGCTGCGCGGGCGCGGGTATGGATTCGTCCTTCGGCTTTTGCTTCGCCTCGGGCGGATCCAAATCCTTATAAAGCGTCTGCGCCTCCGTCGCCGGCCCCCGGCGCGTGCCCAGGGCCTCGATCTCGATCTGGCGAATGTGGGGGCCTAGGGGAAAGGTCAGGATATCGCCCGGCCGCACCTTCTGATGGGCCTTGGAGATCAGATCGCCGTTTACCCGGATTTTCTTGGATTGGCAGACCTTGGCCGCCAACGACCGGCTTTTGAAAAAGCGCGCGTACCACAGCCACTTGTCGAGGCGAAGGGTTGCGTCGCTCATTTCCCGATCGCTAGCTCTTTAAGTTTAGCGAACGGCGAGTCTTCGATCTCCGCCTTGGGCCGGGGCGGATTGCGGCGGCCCTTCTGCTGCTGCTGCTTCGGCCGGGCGTGCAATTGGAACGCCGGTCCCTGGTCGGTCTCCACACTTTCATAGTTGAGCGCCGCCAAAACGCCGGTCAATTCCTCCACCGATGCACCGAGAAGATTGAGCAATTCGGCATCCGCTGTAAAGGGCGACTTGGCCGCCCGGCGTTTCACTTGACCCAGGAAGCGCTCCAGAATATCCACGCGGATCAGTAGCGGCCCGGTCTCCCGGTAGCCCAGAATTTCCCGAAACCCTTCCGGCAGGCTCCCGTCGTTGGGCAGGGTTACTCGGCCTTCCGGCGGCATGTCGGGTATCTCTGCCAACTCCCGGTGCACGCACCACAGGATCGCCGCCAGGCGGGCCGGCTTGGGTTTGGTCAACGCGGGCAAAAATATCTCCCGCCGGCCGAGCTTCACCCCGAGCCGGCGCAGAACGCCATAGTCTTTCTCCACCAACGCCTTCAACTGTTTGCCGGCGGCAGGCTTGGGCAAAAATCCAAGCCCGTCCACGAGTTGGAACACGAGTCCCCGCACCGCCCCTTCCAGCTTGGCGTTTTGGAGCTTAAATAACCCCCGGAGAGTGGCGCTGATCTCCCCTTCCAACCAAGCGTGCAACGCAGTGGTCAGCTTTTCCTGCCGGGCGGTTTCCAGAAGCTCCCGGTGAAGAAGCTCTATTCTTGGGCTCAACGCGGTAGCGCCTTTCACCAGCCGGGCAATCACATCATCATGCCAATAGATCCGGCCATCGGGTTTCAGGTAAACGGTGGCTAGTTCCGCCCGCGATGAGAGCGCCGCGGCCCGGCGCGCCACTTCCCGGCCCAGCGCCTTAAACGCGGCATTGGAGACCGCCTTGCCCGCCACTTGCGAATCCGAGACGTCGGCCTGAAAGCGGAAACCCTTGAGCTGGCCCACATAGTGGCCTTCCACCAATACGTCCCCTTCCCGCGTCACGCTGGCCTGTAGATCGTCCTGGTCGCGGAGCCGCTTGACCAGGGTCGCCGTCCGCTGATCCACGAATCGCTGGGTCAGGCGCTGATGCAACGCGTCGGACAGCCGGTCCTCGATCTCGCGGGTGCGTTCCTGCCAATGGTCCGGATCGTCCAGCCAGGCGGACCGGTGGGAGATGTAGGTCCAGATTCGGATACCGGCGATTCGCGCCACTAGGGTCTCGATCCCACCGTCGGTCTGATCGATCCGGGATACCTGGCGGGCAACCCACTCGGCGGGCAGGCACTTACCGCCGACCAGCATCTTGTAGAGCTGCACCAGCAACCCGGTGTGATCCCCGCCGAGGCCTTTCTTGAAATCGGGGATGCGGCACACCTCCCAGAACAGCCGGACCGCCTCCTCATCCGCCGCCATCTCGATCAACGCCCTATCCCGGGACAGTTCCATCAGGAAGCGTTCGTCATCGGCGGCGCGCACACGGGTCAGGCCCTGGATATCGGATTTGCGGTTGAGGCTGGCCCGCAACGCATCGACGGAAGCGTAGTCCAGCTCAACATGCCGCCAATAGGCGAAGCGCTGCGGATCATATCTGTGCTCTTGAACGGCCTCGACGACTTCCGGCGGGATTTCCGACGCATCACCTGTAATGCCAAAAGTGCCGTCATTCATATGGCGTCCGGCGCGCCCGGCGATCTGGCCCAATTCATCCGCCCGCAGGTCCCGGCGGAACGTGCCGTCGAACTTCCTCAAACTGGCGAAGGCCACGTGATCCACATCCATGTTGAGCCCCATGCCGATGGCGTCGGTGGCCACTAGATAATCCACATCGCCGTTCTGAAACATTTCCACCTGAGCGTTGCGGGTCCGCGGGCTGAGCGCGCCCATAACAATCGCCGCGCCGCCCCGTTGGCGGCGGATCAATTCCGCAATGGCGTAGACGTCGCCGGCGGAGAAACCCACCACCGCGCTTCGGGGTTTCAGGCGAATGATCTTCCGCCCGCCGGCATAGGAGAGGGTGGAGAAACGGGGCCGAGTGATGATCTCGATCCCCGGCACCAGTTTTTTGAGGAGAGACGTCATGCTCTCTGCGCCCATGAACATGGTCTCTTCCGTACCACGGGCGTGGAGTAGCCGGTCGGTAAAGATATGCCCCCGGTCCGGATCGCCGCACATCTGAATTTCATCGACCGCCAGGAAGGCGACTTCCCTGTCCACGGGCATGGCTTCGACCGTGCAGAAGAAGTACTTGGCGTAGGGCGGGATGATCTTTTCTTCGCCGGTGAGCAGCGCCACCTGCCGCGCGCCCTTGGCTTCTACCGCCCGGTCATAATTCTCCCGTGCCAAGAGCCGGAGGGGAAAACCGATCATGCCGCTACCATGAGCCAGCATGCGTTCAAACGCCAGATAGGTTTTTCCGGTGTTGGTGGGGCCCAGGGCGGCAACCACCTTGGAGCGCAGGGTCGCGATTTGCATGCGCCCAGGATGGGTGTTTCCGCCATACCTTTCAAGTGGCCTTTCAAGGAGGCGTGCAAGTGCGTTTGCCAGTCCCCGCCGGGCCGGATACAAACGCCCGATGATTTCCGCATTCACGCCCGGCGCACGCTCATGAAGTGGCTCTATAACCAAGCCTATTTACTGCTGATTATCACCGCGGTCACCTGGTCCGGGAATTCGCTGATTGCGCGCGCCACACACGAAACCATCCCGCCCATCGGCCTGGCTTTCTGGCGCTGGGCGCTGACCTTGCCGATTTTCCTGCTTATCGCCTGGCCGTATCTGCGCCAGCAATGGCCGGAGGTGATGAAACATTGGAAGATCATGTTGCTCCTCTCCGTGCTCAGCGTGACCGCCTACAACACCATTATCTATTTCGGGGTGGACCAGACCACGGCGACCAACGCGCTGCTGATCAACACGGTCAGGCCGGTGATCATCGTGTTTCTGTCGATGCTGATCCTACAGGAGCGAATCAACTCTCTGCAGGCGCTTGGTTTCCTGCTGGCCATCATCGGCACGGGCGCCATCATGGTGCAGGGGGACCCGTCGATCCTGCTCGCACTGGAATTCAATCAGGGCGACATACTGATCGTGGTGGCGACCATCTGCTGGGCGCTCTACACTGTCTATCTGCCGAAGAAGCCCAAAATCAATCCGGCCGTCTTCATGACCGTCACCGTTGGCTGGGGCATGGCCATATTGTTTCCGTTCTATCTGTATGAGGCGATCTTCGTGGAAGCCGTCCCGGTCTCCATTGAGACGGTGTGGAGCGTCGGCTACCTGGCGCTCATCTCCACGGTGATTGCGTACCTGTGTTACAATCGGACCGTCGAATTGGTCGGCGCGAACAAGGCCGGCTTGGTCTCCTATATCATGCCGGTGGTCGGCACGTTACTGGCCTGGCTGCTGCTGGACGAACAGTTCGAGCTCTACCATGCCGCCGGCATCGCTCTTATCGTCGTCGGCGTGATGTTCGCGACGCGCTCGAAGAAAGAAGCGTAAACCTACCCACTCGCCAACGGCACAAAGGCGACGGAGTGGATGACTTCGTCCGACAGCGCGCCGTGGGGATGGCGATCCCGCATTTTGCGAATGTATTTTTTAAGTTAGCCGCGGGCCGCCTCGAAGGAATCCTTGATCGCGATGTAGGCATCCTCGTGGGTGTGATCGTCGGATGAATCCTTGCCGACGACGATGTCCTCGCCGGGCAGGGTCAGGTGCACATGCATTTGATAGAGCTTGCCTTTATGGTGATGCCAATGGGGCGCTTGCACCACGACCGAACAGCTCGTGATCCGGTCAAAGTAGGTTTACAATTTTTCGATTTTCTCGCGGATGCGTTCTTCAACCGCTTCGGAGTCGGGAAAATCTCTGAATGTGATGGTGGCTGGAACCTGCATGGAGTCCTCTTCGTTG
>JAYPHU010000016.1:0-82585 GCA_038127535.1 Rhodospirillaceae bacterium
CCTCGGGTTTTCTTAAACACATCGCGAAGCGCGACCGCGCCTAATTCCTTCGGCGTGGGCATGCCCTCGGCCTCGGCTTTGGCGGCGGCATCCAGGATTTTCTGGGCTTGCTGATTGACGGTCATGGCGGTGTTCCTTGAAGTCAGCTTCGGTGGGTGGTTGAACTGCCGCCGAAATTAAGGCTCGCAAACGAGGCGCTCAACCTATAAATACGCCCCATCCGAAAAGACCAACCAAGGAAGTTATGATGTCTGACCAAGTCAGAGCCTCACACATTCTCGTCAGCCACAATGAAGCCAGTGGCACCGGCTCCCAGCTCACCAAAGACGACGCACATGCCCAAATCATGAAAGTACAGGAAGAGATTGACGCCGGCGGCGATTTTTCCGCGCTGGCGGTGGAACATTCCGACTGTCCGTCTTCCGGCCAAGGCGGCGATCTCGGCAGGTTCGGCCGCGGTATGATGGTGCCGGAATTCGATCAGGCGGTCTTTGATCTTGAGGTCGATCAAGTCAGCGATGTGGTCGAGACCGATTTCGGCTATCACTTGATCCACCGGACCGAGTAGCCGCGCCTCACGTTAATTCCTTGCGGATCGGGCCGGGCTGACACAAATTAGTCGTATGCGCTCGCTCTCCGCCGATGCCCCCGACCCGTCGCGCAAGCGGAATGATCTGAAGACCATCCGTACGCTGCTGCCTTATCTCTGGCCCCAAAACGCCACGGAAATGCGGGTCCGAGTGGTCATTGCGCTGATTTTCCTGGCGGCGGCCAAAGGCATCACCGTTGCCATCCCCATTATCTACAAGTATGTGGTGGATGCGATCTCGACCCCGATCGATGCGGTGGTCATCGTACCGGTCGCCCTGCTGATCGGCTATGGCGTCGCCCGGGTGCTGGCCCAGGCGTTCGGCGAATTGCGGGATGCCGTGTTTGCCAAAGTCGCACAGCGCGCCATCAGAGAAGCGGGTTTGCGCACCTTCCGCCACTTGCACCGCCTCGCGCTTCGTTTCCATATGGACCGGCAGACCGGCGGGCTCAGCCGGGCTGTTGAGCGCGGCACCAAGGGCATCGATTTTCTCCTGAACTTCATGCTGTTCAACGTGATCCCAACGCTGTTGGAAATCCTCCTGGTCTGCGCCGTGATGTGGGGGCTGTTCAATATCTGGTTCGCCCTGATCACCTTTGTCACCGTGGGAACCTATATCCTCTGGACCGTCGCGGTGACCGAGTGGCGGCTGAAGTACCGCCGGCACATGAATAAGATGGACGGCGAGGCCAATACCAAAGCCATCGACTCGCTGCTCAATTACGAGACGGTCAAATATTTCGGCAATGAGGATCACGAGGCCCGGCGCTTCGATGAGGCGCTGAAGTCATACGAAACCGCAGCTGTCAAAAGCAAAGTCTCGCTGTCGCTGCTGAACATTGGCCAAGGCGTGGTGATCTCCATCGGGTTGACCGTGGTGATGATCATGGCGGGCTACGGGGTGAAGAACGGCACCATGACGCTTGGCGACTTCGTCATGGTGAACAACTACTTGATCCAGCTTTTCCTGCCGCTGAACTTCTTAGGGTTCGTCTATCGGGAGATTAAACAGTCACTGGCGGATATGGAGGAAATGTTCGGCCTACTCGAGCAGAACGAGGAAGTGGCTGATCAGCCGACTGCGCCGGACCTGAACGTCGATGGCGGAGAGATCGTCTTCGAAAATGTCAGTTTCGACTACAACCCCAACCGGCGCATCCTGTTTGACGTTTCATTCACCGTGCCGTCCGGGAAGTCCGTCGCCATCGTTGGTCCGTCGGGTGCGGGCAAGTCGACGATCTCGCGGCTACTCTACCGGTTCTATGACGCGACAGAGGGCCGCATCCTGATCGATGGGCAAGACATCAAATCCATCGGCCAGGACAGTCTGCGCCGGGCCATCGGGATCGTTCCTCAGGACACGGTCCTGTTCAACGATACGGTCTTTTACAACATCGCCTATGGCCGCCCGGGCGCGACACCGTCGGAGATTGAGGAGGCCGCGCGTTTGGCCAGCATCCATGATTTTGTTAGTGAACTGCCCGACGGCTACAGCACCCGTGTGGGCGAGCGCGGGTTAAAGTTGTCCGGCGGCGAGAAGCAGCGGGTCGCCATCGCCCGGACCATCCTGAAAGGACCGCAAATTCTGATCTTCGACGAGGCCACCTCCGCGCTGGACAGCCGCACCGAGCGGGAAATTCAACAGTCCCTCAGCGAAGTTTCCGCCGACCGGACAACGGTGATGATCGCCCACCGCTTATCCACCGTGGTCAATGCCGATGAAATTCTGGTGTTGGAGAAAGGCAAGATCGCCGAGCGTGGCACCCACGCCAACCTCCTCGCCAAGGGAGATGTCTACGCCCGAATGTGGGAGCGCCAGCAGGAAGCCCGCAAGGCCGAGGAAACCTTGGCCCAATCTGCGGAAGCCGGGGTTATCAAGGACAATCAGGCGGCCGCTGAATAAGGCTCTTGATCTATTGTAGTTGTTTGCGCGCGAAGTCCAGGATGCCGGCAGGGACCGCCACACCGCCTGCTCGGGCCTGTTCCAGCAAGTGCACAGCCTTGGCGGCGCTTTTCTCGACCCCGGCGCCACGCAGATACAGCATGGCGAGGTTCAGCTGCGCCGGACCATAGCCGCTGGCCGCCGCTTTGGTGTACCATGTCGCGGCCTCTTCCAGATTGCGGACGACTCCGCTGCCGCTTTCCAGCATCACCGCCAGATTGAACTGCGCCTGCTGTTCACCGGCCGCCGCCTTGCGATACAATGCGGCCGCCTTTCCTCTATCAGGAGAGACGCCGTCCCCATCATGATACATCTGCCCAAGCCGCATCATGGACGGCACATGGCCCTGTCCGGCAGCCCGATCATACCATTGAGCGGCCTTCGCCGGATCTTTGGCGCCCTTCAGGCCCAGGTCATGCACGCGCGCGAGGTTGTATTGCGCCCGCACATTGCCGGACTCGGCAGCCCGTTCGAGCCAGGTCAGCGATTGGCCGAAATTGTCCGGCGGCGCCACCTGGGCAACGGCGCGTTCCCCACCCAGGATGGCGGCGGCAATAACAGCGGCGATGGCGATCGTGCGAAACATAGAACCCAAAAAAATTCCGGCGCGGAGTGCGTGCCGGAAAGTATAAACAATACATAGGTTTATGGCCACACCGGGGTTAAATTTCCCCGTGCAACGTCGACACCACCTCTTCGACGGGTTGATTGACCTCGTGAACCTTGGCGACCGGCGCACTCTCCCGGCTCATGGAGTTTTGCGCACCGGAAGAGACTGCGCTCTCCGCCTTTTTAGGCTTCGGTAAATCCTGCATTCGGACCGCAGGCTTCGGCACCGGGTCCGGGTCCTTCACCCAATGATCGATTTCCTCGGGTGCCTCGAGATCGGGCACCTCCGGCGGATCGGGCGGAGCGTACCGGCTCGGATGGGGGCCAAAATAGTTCACCAGACGCCGCTCGTCATGATGCTGCGGCTCCTTGAAACACTGGACCGCACCGAGGGATTGGTAACAATACAAGGGTTCGCGGTCATAAACCGCTTCTTCATAAGCATCTACGTAACCGCACCCGCTAAGCGCCACGAGCAAGGCGACTACTTTCGCAGATTTCAACATTGGTCTTTCTCCTGGGCAAAGAAAGCAAGTTGGCATCGCTGCCGTATATTCAGGGACATACAGAGTGGTACATAGGCCTGAAGAACCGGTTAACAGGGGGCCACGATTGAAATTTCATGTACGGGCCACCGGAAATTCATTAGTCTTTTCATGAGAGCCACAGAGACGCGAGAAATCACCATGCCCGACGACACACCCCTGACCAGCCTCGAAGCACTCCGGGAAATTTATCCGCCGCCGAAGGGCCGCCCGGCGGAGAAGACGCTGACCAAGCTGGACAAGCATTGTAAGGATTTTATCGCCCTCTCGCCATTTCTGGTGCTGGGCACGGTCGGCGACACGTCACCCAAGGGGGACGAGCCCGGCTTCGTCACAGTCCTGGACGACACGACCCTTCTGCTCCCCGACCGGAAAGGTAACAACCGGATCGATTCCTTTCAGAACATCGTC
The DNA here is from genome assembly GCA_038127535.1 of Rhodospirillaceae bacterium. Taxonomy (GTDB): domain Bacteria; phylum Pseudomonadota; class Alphaproteobacteria; order Rhodospirillales; family UBA2165; genus JAYPHU01. The sequence continues at coordinate 4,097 of JAYPHU010000016.1, forward strand.
GAGGATCCCCAGGTCTCCCTCATCTTCTTTATCCCCGGCGTGAACGAGACCCTGCGCGTCAACGGCCGCGCCGAGATTATCGCTGATCCGGACGTGCTGGAGCCGCTCTCCTTCAAGGGCCAGCCGCCGGTGACCGCGCTGAAAGTGCATTTGGAGGAAGCCTTCCTACATTGCGCCAAGGCGATGATCCGCTCCAAATTGTGGGACCCCGACCATCACGTGGACCGAAAGGCGCTGGTCCCGGCCGGGCGCATGATGGCCGACCAGATCGGCCAGAACCCGGATGAGGGCCAGGCCAGTTACGATGAGGCGATCCGCACCTCCATGGAGGACGAGGGGAGGGTTTAGAGCCCCGGCCCCCATTTCTGCGGTACATCTTAGCTCCCGGCGGCTAAACAACGTCTATGTATGAGACCTTCATTGCGGTCCTGAATTTGGACCTGGTTTGGACCTGCGCCATCTCGCTGCTTTCGGGGCTGATGCTCGGCTATACGGGCTGGGGCGGCGCGCTAGTGGCCATGCCGCTACTCGTATTTCTGTTCGGCCCGGTCGAGGCGCTGCTAATTGTCATGATCGGTGCGGGTTTCGTGATCGCCCGGCTGGTGCCCGACGCCGCACGCCAGACAAACTTGAAAATGATGATGCCCCTGCTCATCGCTAAGGTGGTCACCGTCCCGGTGGGAAGCTGGATGCTGTTCTTCCTGGACCCTGACGTCACCCGGCGGATCATGGGTTTTGTGATCGTCGCCGCATCTATCCTGGTGCTTACGGGCTGGCGCTATCGCGGGCCGATGAACGCCCTGGCAGGCGCGGTGGTCGGCTGCGTTTCCGGGGTCATCAACGGCTTTATCGGATTGGGCGGCCCGCCGCTGGTGATCTATATGCTTGCGTCCAACATGCCGTCGGCGGAACAGCGGGCCAATATCCTGATCGCCATGGCGGTGGTGACCTTGGTGATCCTGATCTCGATGGGCGTCGGCGGCGGTGTCACCCTCGAGGGCGTTTACCGGGGACTGATCGCGGCACCCTTCCAGATGGCGGGCGGCGCTTTCGGGGCCTGGCTGTTCAAAGTGGTGCCCGACGAAACCTTCAAGAAATTCTCGCTGATCGCGCTCGTCGTGCTTGGCGTTTCAGTCGCGCTGTTCTAGCGCACCACGAAGATCACCATTTCATCGGGCTCCAGTCGGTCGACCATGCGCACCGTACCGTCGAGGTTTTCCTCACAGAATGCCCGCATCTCCTCCGGGTCCGCATAATAGAGCGTGTCCTCCCGCCGCGTGGCGTGAATGCTCAGCATATTGAAGCCAAGCGCGAGGCGGGTCTTGCCCCACAGATGGATGATGTTCTCCTGCACATAGTCCAGCCACGGCGCGTCCTTGGCCCCCATGTTCAGATTGTAGGTGCCGGAGACCAATGAGAAATCCGCTTCTTTCGTCGCGATGTGGCTGCGGATGAACGTGGCGCGCTCATCGCGAATGCTGCGCCGGGCTTGCCGGAGCATCTCATCCGATATGTCATAGCCAAAGTACCGCGCGCTCCGGAATTCCGGCAAGTCCTTGTAGGCGTCAAACATGGCCCCATAGCCGCAGCCGAGGTCGTTGACGCTGAACTCACTATGCCGGCCGGCCAGATCAAACAACCCGGCGAAAATCTGGAAGCGCCGGTACTGCCGTTCCTCGTCCCGCCAGGCGACAGATTTGGGGTGAGAACCGTAGGTCTTTACCGCCCGGCTAAACACATCGTCGATGGGCCCCAGCAGCGACCGGTCATATCTGGGAGAACCGTCTCGCCGGAAACGGAACATCTCAGCGGGACAGCCAGTCCGGAGTCTCGGCGGAAATCCGCGCCTCGCCGGCGGTCATCGGGGCGCCCGAGTCCAGCGCTTCAAGGCGAATGAGGGCGATGCCCCTGCCCTCGTGAACGGACCGCAACTCCCCAGCATTTTTGCCGTTGGCGATGATCTCCGCGCCGGGCAACGCTTCGCCCTCGATCACCACAGGCAAGAGCCGTTTCTTGACCAGGCCCCGGTATTTGGTGCGGGCGGTCAGCTCCTGGCCCATATAGCAGCCTTTCTGGAAATCCACGCCGTTCAGTTCCTCGAAGCCGCTCTCCAGCAGGATCGCCTTATCAACAACGATGTCCCGGCTGCCGTCGGGCAGGCCGAGGCGAAGCCGGTGCGCGTCATAGACGTCCGCCGAAACCTCTTTGCCCAAGCAACCCACATCCGCGCCGGCCGGCACTAAGGCGCGCGCGCCGGCACCCGCTAGTCGGGGGTCCACGAACACCACCATGTCGCCCGAACGCGTCGCCGCCCCGGCATCCGCCGCCAATCCCAGCGCCGGCAGCGCACCATCGCCGAAGATCGCCACCACCCGGCAATATTCCGCCGGGGTGATCTCCACCTTGGAGCGCAGGCGATACAGTTTCAGCCGCTCGAGCAGATCGTCCATCCGCTCGGCTTCACAGTCCAGCAGCAGATCGTCTCCGTCCGCCGCGATAAACATATCGTGCAGAAATTTGCCCTGGGGCGTCAGGAAAGCGGCATAGATGGCCCGCTCCGCGCTGATCTTTTCCACGTCATTGGAGATCAGGCCCTGCAGGAAGGGCCGCGTATCGACACCGGACAATCGGAGGACGGCGCGCGACGGTAAATAGGCATGTTGATGAGAACTCATGTCCCCAATATAGCCCGGCGCGGGCTAAGAGCAATTGTCATCCGTGGCGCGAATGCCGAATGATTGCAAATCCCCCCGCTTCCCTATAAACGGCGGCAATGCACATCACGATGATGGACGATTCAATCGCATTTGATGGCGAGACGCCCGACGAACGCCCTCTGGGTGGCGCGGAGAAGGCCTTTGTCCGGCTCGCCGAAGCCCTGGCCCTGCGGGAACACGAAGTGGCCGCCTTCACCCGCTGCGAGACGGCGAATACCATCAACGGTGTCGATTGGCTGCCCTGGGAGACGCCGCGTCCGCCCTGGACCGATGTGCTGCTGGCCTTCCGCAAACCCGCCCTGTTGCAGGAAATCGATGACGCGGAGAACAAGACGCTCTGGGTGTGGAACAAGCCGGACTATCTGAACAAACCGGCCGCCCAGGCGGTTCTGGAATCTGTCAGTCCAACACTCGTCTTTACCGGGGAGTTCCACCGGCGCAGCTGGAAACCCTGGCGCGAGTTTAAGATCGCCGCCATCACCCCCGGCGTCAGCGACGTGTACCTAATGGAGCAGGGAGAGGCAGATAATGCCAATCTTCCGCCGCCGGTGGCGATCACCACCACCCACCCCCTCCATGGCCTGGACAAAATCGTGCAACCGTGGCGCCGCGCCATCCATCCTGAGAACGAGGCAGCCGAGCTGCACATCTATTCCGCAGCCCTGATGCGCGCCAAGGACGGCGGCGAGGTCGATCCCCGCTTAGCCGGCGTCTTCGCCGCGATTTCCGCCGCCGAACCTCAAGGAATACAAATCAAAGCGCCAATGGCCGACGCCGCCATGGCCGATGCCTACCGCGCGGCGCGGCTGCATTTTTACCCCCTGATCACCGGCGAGGCCTACGCCTCCACACTGGCGGAAAGCCAGGCCGCCGGCCTGCCCGCTGTGGTTCTGGGAAGCGGCGGTGATACGCGGCTGATTGGTGAGCGGGTGCGCAATGGCCAGTCCGCCTACATCGCACCAGACGAATCGGCGGTGGAAAATCTTGCGCTGGCGATTCTGGCCGACGAGGGAATCATGTATAAGTCCCTGCACCGGGATGCTCTGACTTTACAGTGCGGACCGAACTGGCGGGAAGCCGCCATCGAATTCGAAGAGCTTTGGGGCTAGACTCGAACTTATGAACGTTTTGTTCGTTTCCTCGACGCGCGTCGGCGACGCCATCCTCTCCACCGGATTGCTGGAGCGGATATTGACCGACCATCCGGACGCGTGGATCACGGTTGCCTGTGGGCCGGCCGCCGCGCCGCTGTTCGAGCGCGTGCCCAATCTCCAACGCATCATCGTTCTGGATAAGATGCTTTTCTCGCTCCATTGGCTGCGGCTTTGGCTACTCTGCATTGGCACGTTCTGGGATCTGATTATTGATCTGCGCAACGCGCCGGTGACCTATTTGCTGCCTCATAAGAAACGGAAGGGCATGGCAAAGTCGCGGGAGGCCGAACGCCGGGTCGAGATGATTACCCGGGTGCTTGATCTGCCCGAGGTGGCCGCGCCGAAACTCTGGACCGGTGAAGAAGAGGAGCAGGCGGCAAAGCAACTCATCCCGGACGGCAGCCCCGTCCTGGCGGTTGGACCGACGGCCAACTGGCGTGCCAAAACCTGGCGAAGCGAGTATTTCGTGGAGCTGATAGCCGAGCTAACCGGAGATAAGGGCATTTTACCGGGTGCGCGGGTGGCGATTTTCGGCCGGGATGACGAGCGCCCGATGGTTTTGCGATTGATTTACGCCTTGCCCGAGGACCGGTGCGTCGACTTGGTGGGCCGGCTCGACCTGCTGACCGTTCATGCTTGTCTAAAACGTTGTGATTTATATGTGGGCAATGATTCCGGGTTGATGCATCTGGCCGCCGCCTCCGGCCTGCCAACACTGGGTCTGTTCGGTCCTACACAAGAAGCGCTTTACGCGCCCTGGGGGGAACGTACCGGCATCGTGCGCACCAAAGTGCCGTTTGAGGAAATTTTCCCCTCCGACTTTGACCATCGGACCTCGGAATCCCTGATGGACAGTCTGACCGTGGAGATGGCCGCGACAGGCGCGCGCGACCTGTGGGCCCGCTGCCAGGGAGCCGCCGAATGAGCGCGCCCAAACTCTCCGCCTTGATCAGCATCCACAATGAGGAAGACCGGCTCGCCGAGTGTTTGGAGAAACTCACCTTCGCTGATGAAATCGTCGTCGTGCTGGACCGCTGCACCGACCGTTCCAAGGAAATCGCGGCCCGATTCACCGACCGGGTGGTCGAAGGCGGCTGGGACAAAGAGGGCAACCGGCGGAACGCGTCCATCGACGCCTGCAGCGGCGATTGGATATTGGAGGTGGACGCCGACGAACACGTGCCGGAAGACCTAGCCCGAGAAATTCGCCGCACGATTGAGACCACGGCCTACGACTGGCACGAAATCCCCGTCGACAATTACATCGGCAGCAAGCTGGTGCGGCATGGCTGGGGCGCCTCCTACGGTAAGGCGGCCTACCCCGGCCTGTTCCGCAAGGGCGTCAAAACCTGGGGGCTGCAGCGGGTGCATCCCCGCCTCGCCTGGACCGGCAAAAAAGGGCCCATGCTCACCAACCGGTTGAACCATTATGTGGACCGGGGGGTTTCGGACATGATCCGGCGGCTCGATTCCTATTCCACCGCGCGCGCCAAGGACATGCGGGAAGAGGGAAATATCGGCAGCTATCCCAACAATATCAGGCGGCTGTTTTCCCGGTTCTTCAAATGCTATGTGGCGCGCAAGGGCTACAAGGAGGGCGGCTACGGCTTTCTGATTGCCTTGTTCGCGGGTCTGTTCCCGCTGGTGTCCCACATCAAAGCCCGGCACGAGGACGACTGACCATGGCGCGGATCGTTTTGGCCGACGACGGCATCGAATTCGACGGTAACAGCCCCTCGCAAGGCCCTTTGGGTGGCGTGGAAAGTTCCGTTGTCAACTTGTGCCGGGAATTAGCGGCGCGCGGTCACAGTGTCCATGTCCGCAACATGTGCCGAGAGGCGCAGGAAATCGACGGCGTCGATTGGGCCCCGCTGAGCCAAGGCCTTCCCGGCAGCGCTGATCTCTACATCGCCAACCGGGGCGACAAGCTGATCAAAATGATGCCCGAGGCCAAGCGCACCGTATTTTGGATTCATAATCCAGCCCGATATCTGCTGAAGTGGCGTTATCTCTCCAAGCTTTGGCAGGTAAAGCCGGCGATCATTTTTATCGGCGAGTATCACGCCACCACCTATCCGGGTTGGGCGCCGGGCGGTGACCGCATCGTGATCCCGTACGGCATCGAGACGGTTTTTCGGGAGGTAGCCCCCTTCGATGAGACCCCGCCCCGCCGGGCTATTTTCACCTCCAACCCGCTGCGGTCGTTGGATTGGCTCTTGAACATCTGGGCGAGAGACATCCGCCCTCAAGCGCCGGATGCGGAACTCCACATCTTTTCCGGCGCGGCTACCTACGGCAAAGTCGGCGACGGCAAGGCAACGCCGATGGAGCTGGTGCTGGAGAAGGCCCGATCGCTGGCAAAAGCGGGCGTCGTCGTCCGTGATCCGGTGTCCAAACAGCAACTCACTGAGGAGTTTAAGAAGGTCCGTGTGATGCTATATAAGGGCGATGAAAATGAAACCTTTTGTCTGGCGGTCGGCGAAGCGCAAGCGGCCGGGGTGCCGGCAGTGGTCCAGCAATTGGGCTCGGTGGTCGAACGTGTCATTCACGGCGCCACCGGTGCGATAACGGAGAGCGATCAACAATTTGCCGCGGCGGCCGTTGCGCTTTTGACCGATGACGCACTTTGGCGGCAGCAGCACGAGGCCGCCCAAGCGCAGCAACGGTCCTGGACTTGGGCCTCCGCTGCGGAAGCTTTTGAGAAACTGATTCCCTCATGAAAATACTGCAAGTTATGGCGGGCGCTCAGTACGGCGGGGCCGAGGCCTTCTTTACCCGCCTCGCCACGACGCTGAATAAAACCGATATCGACCAACGGGTCATCATCCGGCGAGATGCCGACCGCGCTCGCCAGCTTCGAGAGGGCGGGGTCGAACCTATCGAACTGGGATTCGGCGGGCTCTTGGATTTTTCGACCCGTATGGCGTTGCGCCGCCGTATCACCGAGTTCAAACCGGATGTGGTTCTGAGTTGGATGAACCGCGCAACGTCCATGTGCCCGCGCGTTAAGGATGGGGTCCATGTGGGCCGGCTGGGCGGCTACTACAATCTCAAATACTATCGCAAGTGTAACCACCTCATCGCTAACACGACAGACATCGCGGATTACCTGCGCAATAACGCCTGGCCGGCGGAGAAGGTTCATTACCTGCCCAATTTTGTCGGCGCCAAACGTGTGCCGCCCATCAACCGGCGTGAATTCTTTACCCCGGATAAAGCGCCGCTGGTCCTGGCGTTGGGCCGATTACACGAAAACAAGGCTTTCGACGTCCTGTTGGAAGCCATGGCACGGGTGCCAAACGCCTATCTGTGGCTGGCCGGCGAGGGCGATCTTCGGCAAAAACTGGATCAGCAAGCGGAAGTTCTGGGCATCAAACCCAGGGTACGCTTTCTGGGCTGGCGCGAAGATACCGAAGCCCTGTTCGCCGCAGCCGATATTTTTGTCTGCCCCTCCCGGCATGAGCCGCTCGGCAACGTGGTGATCGAAGCCTGGGCGCAGGGCGTACCCGTTGTTGCTGCAGACAGTCTGGGACCCGGCACGTTGATCAATCATGGCGAAAATGGGGTCCTGGTCCCGGTCGATGATGCCGGCGCGTTGGCGCGGTCTCTCAAGCGCGTGATCGAGGACGATGACCTCAGGGCCAGTTTGGCGCAAGGTGGATTAAAGTCTTACGAGACCAATCACACTGAACAGATCGTGGTCGAGAAATACCTCTCCTTCTTCGAGAGCGTCGTTAGGTCAAAACAGGATTCGGATAAAGATTAATGTGCGGCATCGCCGGCTATATGGTCCAGGAAGGCGCGCCCGACACCGGGCCAATGGACCGTATGCTGGAAACTCTCGCCCATCGCGGACCCGATGGCCGGGCCAGGGCCTCCGTCGGCGGCGCATCCCTGGGACATGTCCGCCTCGCCATCATTGATCTGGAGACCGGCAACCAACCCTTCGTCAGCCAGCATGGCACAGCTCTGATCGCCAACGGCGAAGTCTACAATTTCGTCGAACTACGCGACGACCTCGGCGGCGAAAAGTTCTCCACCAATTCTGATTGCGAGCCGCCGCTGCGCCTGTTCGATCTGAACGGCAAAGGCTATGCGGAAAAATTGCGCGGCATGTATGCCATCGCAATCACCGAAGCTGGCGGCGAGAACCTGCACCTCAGCCGCGATCCGTTCGGCATTAAGCCGCTATACTACACGTCCGTCAGCGGCGGTATCGCCTTTACCTCGGAGCCGCAGGCCCTGATCAAAGCGGGTTTCATTGAACCGGAAGTCCGCATCGAATCCCGACACGACCTGTTACAGCACCAGTTCACCCGGGGCGCGGAGACGATCTATCAAGGTGTTTACCGGGTCCTGCCGGGAGAGACCCTCTCTGTGTCGCCGGCCGGGGTGGAACGTACCGCGCTCAAACCCGCCCTGCCGGACGCCGCGCCGTCCGATTGGGCCGAGGACGAAGCGCTAAAGCTCTTGGACGAGGCTTTCATGGACAGTGTCGCCGTTCACCAGCGATCCGATGTGCCCTTCGGCATGTTCCTGTCGGGCGGCGTCGACTCGTCCGCCGTGCTGGCCGCTATGCGAGACCTCAACGATACGCCTGTGGAATGCTTCACAGCAGGCTTCTCCGGCTCGAGCGCCGCCGATGAGCGGGAACATGCGGAACGGGTCGCCAAAGCCGCCGGCGCACGGCATCATTCCGTGGATTTCAGTGAGGATGATTTTTGGTCGCTGTTGCCCCGTATTGCACAAATTCTCGATGATCCCACGGCCGATTACGCGACCCTGCCCACCTACAAACTTGGTGGCCTGGCAGCCGACCATGGGCTTAAGGTGATCTTGAGCGGCGAAGGCGGCGACGAATTGTTTGCCGGCTACGGCCGCTACCGGCGGCTGCTCCGGCCCCGGCTATTGGGCGGGCGGGCCATGCGCCGGAAAGGCCTATTCGATGATCTAGATGTACTTCGGGACAGATCGGCGGATGCGAAAATTGAGCCCCCCGTCTCCAAGAACTGGACCAAGTTGCAGGCCGCTCAGGCGCTCGACTGCCAGGATTGGCTGCCCAACGACCTGCTGATTAAGCTTGACCGCTGCTTGATGGCCCACAGCGTCGAGGGCCGGACGCCATTCCTTGATCCTGTCGTCGCCGATGTCGCCATGCGGCTGCCGGACGATCTGAAAATTCGCAACGGACTGGGCAAGTATTTGCTGCGCAAGTGGCTGGAACAAAAACTACCCGAAGCGGACCCGTTCGCCAAGAAACGTGGATTTACCGTCCCGGTCGATGAATGGATCAGCAGAAAGGCCAAACAGGCAGGTGAACTCGTCGCGGCGCGGGACGCCGTCGGCGAAATCGCCGAACCCGACAAGGTGCGCGCTTTGTTTAAGTCGCTGGAAGGCACTCCGGCGCGCCATGCCGGCCAAGCCGCCTGGCGGCTGTTGTTCTATGCACTCTGGCACCGGGCGAACATCCAGGGCAAAGCGCCCATAGGCGATGTGTTCGAAACTCTCTCCGCCGGCTAAGCCGACAAAGGGGCTGAAATCGCGTTCGAATCGTGTAGTCTGCGCCCATGTTAGAGTATTTCACCCTCCATGTCTTGGCGCTGATTTTCGTCGCCGCGCAATTCGGCGGCATGGCGTTCTTTGCCTTCCTGTTCACGCCGCTAGTGTTCAAGTTCGTAGAGCGGGACGACGCGGCGAAGTTCCTGCGCCAGGTTTTCCCGGTCTATCACCGGGTGATGGCCGGGATGGCGATCATCCCCGCCCTGATCTTGCTCGCCGGCCACGCCTTTATGGTGGAGGTGGTGAGCCTGCTGTCGGTGGCGGCGGTGTTCCTATTCGCCGCCCAGGTGCTGGTGCCGATGGCGAATTCGACCCGAGAGACCGGCGACCAGGCCAAGTTTTCCAAGATTCATCGCGTCAGCGTCATACTTCATACGATCCAGTTCATCGTGGTGTTCGTCATGTTCATCCGGCTGGCGCAGTGAGGGGAAGGCGAAGATGGCTGACATGACTGACCTCACCATTATCAAGCCGGACGATTGGCACGTGCATTTGCGGGACGGGGAGATGCTGAAGGCGGTCGCGCCCTGGACCGCGCGGCAGTTCGGCCGGGCCATCATCATGCCGAACCTGCCGGAGCCGGTGACCACGGCCGCCCAGGCCGCCGATTACCGGCGGCGCATCCTCCAGGCCCTGCCCGACAGCGCCATCGACGCGGGCTTTTTACCGTTGATGACCAGCTATCTGACCGACCGGACCGATCCGGACGACCTGGCCCAGGGCTATGTGGACGGCGCATTCACCGCCGCCAAGCTGTATCCGGCCAATGCGACCACCAACTCGGCGCACGGAGTTTCGGATGTCAGTAAAATCCATCCCGTCTTGGAGAAGATGCAGGAGATCGGCATGCCGCTCCTGATCCACGGGGAAGTGGTGGATCACAGCGTCGATGTATTCGACCGGGAAGAAGTGTTTATCAGGAAAGTCCTGCGCCCGTTGCTGATCATGTTCCCGACCCTGCGCGTGGTGTTGGAGCACATCACCACCAAACAGTCGGTGGACTTCGTGCGGTCCATGAACGGCCGGCTGGCGGCGACCATCACCGTCCACCATCTGATCATCAACCGCACGGATATCTTCAAGGGCGGCATCCGGCCCCATCTCTATTGCCTGCCCATCGCCAAGCGGGAAGAACACCGGCTCGCCCTGCGCGACGCCGCGACTTCGGGAGAGGCCAGTTTCTTCCTCGGCACCGACACCGCCCCCCACCCGATCGGCGACAAGGAAACCGATTGCGGCTGCGCGGGCATTTTTACCGGCATGAACGCCATGGAACTCTATACGCAAGTGTTCGAAGAAGATGACGCCCTCGACAAATTGGAGGCTTTTGCGTCGCTCAACGGGCCGGCGTTCTATGGGCTGGAGCCCAATAGCGGCACCCTTACCCTGAAGCGGGAGGATTGGACCGTGCCGGAAAGCCTTGATGTGGGCGATGGCCGCGCCGTCCGCCCGTTCATGGCCGGCGAGGTCTTACACTGGCGGGCGAACCCTACTTAGTCTCATCGAAGCCGCAAAATTGCCGCAGACGCTGCCAATCCTCAGCAGGCATCACTGGGATCGTCGGCTGCGAGACGGTTTTGACCTGATCCGCACGGTCCTGTGACCGTGGATGCGTCGAAAAATACTCAAGCTTCTCAACCAGGCCTTTTTCTTTCTCGGCCAGTTTCTCAAAAAATGTCCGGATCCCATTGGTGTCGATCCGGGCCTTTTGCAGCAGTTCCACGGCGAGCTCATCCGCCTCCCGTTCCGCATCACGGCTGTAGGAGCTGGAGGCGAGCGAAGTACTGATATCAGCCGAGAACCCTGTGCCGAAGATCAGGCTTAGCGTATGATTCACGATGAGAGCGCGGAAGAACGCCTGGGCCACATGCCGTTTGATTTCGTGACCCATTTCATGACCCAGAACGCCCGCCACTTCCTCCGGTGAGGACGCCGCCTTGACCAAGCCTTCAAACAACACCAGGTGGCCGCCCGGCATGGCGAAGGCGTTCACTAGCTTGCCCTGCATCACCAGGAGATGAAATTGCTGGGTCAGCCCGTTTGTCGTTTTGATCCGGTCGATAATTTTATCCGACATGGCTTGGATCCGATCCAGACAAACGCGATTTACCTGTTCCTTCTCGCGCATGCTTTCAAACTGACTGAACGCGCGGCGGCCGATTTTATCTTCCCAGGATTGGGGCACCAAATTGACCCCGGCCACGACAAGCAAGGGAAGCGCCAGGTAAAGACCAACAATCACGGCAATCGTCAGCACCGTGTACGCGCCGATGTGCCGCCACTTGGGCACATAGCGAAGCGCCGTATGAGACTTTTTCGGCAGCCGTTGACTTAGCGCCTTGATCCCCGCCTCATCGACAACCGTCAGGCGGCATTCGGGATCAGTTTCGGAAGATAGGCGGACGCTTTGCGCGGACCGCAATACGTCGTGCACGATGATCTCGTCCAGACGCCAGGTTTTGATTTCCTCTTCACCGGTGGATTCCACGATCTCCAGGAGATCACCCCAGAACCGAACAGTAACCTCTGTGACCGCGCTGGTTTGGCCGTCGCTGAAACGGGCCGGAAATTCCATCGCTAGATTCCGCCTACATCAAACACATCCATCAAGCCTTCGCCCCTGTCCGGCCCTTCCTCGGTGGATTGGGCGATGATCTGACTTTCGGCATCCCCCTGATACACCAATCGCGCCTCAAAATAACGTATATATCGCGTGTAGACATAGGGCGTCGCCAGACCGAGCGTGAAGAGAACGAGCAGATTATTTCCCGTGGCGAAAAACATGTATCCCCAGGGAGAAATATCGAAGCGGAATCTCAGCTCCTTGAAGTTAATGCAGGTGGCAAAATACCTCCACTCCCGCGCGCGGTACCAGTTATAGGGCGCTGTCGACAGCGCGAGGGCGATAATCGCGAAAACAACCATATAGACCGCAACAATGTCGGTGAAATTGGTCCGCAGCAAATCCTCAAAGGTCTTGTCCGTAGTCCAACTGGTGTTGGGTAGTAGGGCGATCATAAGAGCGAGAAATAGGACCAAGATCACCACGACGGCCACGTACAACAGAACGGCTCCGACAAAGGCATAAAAGAGTGGCCCGGTCCGGGGCGCAAAATCCAATTTCGCGGCGCCGAACCAGGTATGACCGATCCGGTATTCCGACAATTTCCGCCGGAAATGCGGCAGCATCAAAAACATGGTGAACGGCGCAAGGGCATACAGAAATAGCGTCGATACGCCGTAAATCCAGGCCTTGCCGGTCTGGCCGCCTCGGATGCCGCGCCATTGAGTCCGGCTCAGCCGGTACCGCCGCGCCCGATACAAAGCGACCGGAATAAGAAAATAGATCAACAGCGCCTGAGCGCCGCCGATGGCCGCCTGAAGCTCCACGTTCTCAGACTCCGTCACGGTTAGAATGATCTCCGGCAGGATGAAAATCGGGAACAGGATCAGGAACAAAACCACCATGAACCCGATCAACAGCTCCTTCGGCGTGCCGGTATACTCAAGCCGGTCGTTGAAGATTTCCACGTTGCTCCAGACATAACGGCGAATGCGGGTCTTCCCCCAAAACCGATAGAAGCCCAGCGTGATGATCGACAGAACGTAGTTGATGATAAAAATCTTGAACAAGTCCCCGCCGTCTCCGTGGTAGGAGTAAAGCCGCTTCCACCTATCGTCTTCCCGGACGACCGGCTCGGCGGACTGAATCGGGGCGGCGCTCTCACACGGTGTCGCGGGCGTCGGCGGCGCCGGCTGACCGGAGTCCGGTGTGTCTGAGTTTTCGTTCATGAGCCCCCCGCGCTGAGCCATTGGAACGTGTTTTAAGAATTATCTGCAATTACTATTTCAAGTTGCACCGATCTCACAAGACGCGTTTGCAAATAAGGCCCCCACCCCGCAATATATTTAAAACCAGGGGATTGGAAAATGACCGTCACATTCAACGGCCTGCTCTTAAACGAGACCGACGACGGCGTCGCCGCCGAGATGACCACGCTGAATGACAGTAACCTGCCCGATGGCGATGTCACTGTCGCGGTCGACTATTCGACGCTGAACTACAAGGACGGCATGGTCCTGAGGGGCCTGGGCCGGCTGGTGCGCAACTACCCGCACGTCCCCGGCGTTGATTTTGCAGGCACGGTGGCGGCCGATTCCTCCGGCACGTTCTCAGAGGGCGACCGGGTGGTGCTGAACGGCTGGCGGGTCGGCGAAATGCGCTGGGGCGGCTATGCCCAGCTCGCCAGGGCCGAAAGCGGCTGGCTGGTGAAACTGCCGGACACGATTTCCACCGAACAAGCTATGGCCATCGGCACGGCGGGCTATACCGCCATGCTGGCCGTCATGGCGCTGGAAGATCACGGACTTACAGCCGACACGGACGGCCATGTGCTGGTCACCGGGGCCGCCGGCGGTGTGGGCAGTGTCGCTGTCGCGATCCTCGCCAAGCTCGGCTACAAGGTGGCGGCCGGCACGGGCCGGGAAGAAACCCACGACTATCTGAAAAGCCTGGGCGCAGCGACCATCGTCAGCCGGGAAGAGCTGGAAGAGGCCCCCAAAGGGCCCTTGGGCTCCGAACGCTGGGCCGGGGCCATCGACAATGTGGGCGGGCCCATTCTGGCCAACCTGTTAGCATCCCTACAATCCCACGGCAGTTGTTCCGCCGTCGGCCTCGCCGCCTCGCCGAAGCTTGACACGACGGTGGTGCCGTTTCTGCTGCGCGGCGTGAACCTGCTGGGCATCGATTCCGTCATGTGCCCGTTGGCCCGCCGCCAAACCGCCTGGGCGCGGCTCGCCACCGACCTGCCCGCCGACAAACTGGCCGAAGCGACCACGGTCGTGCCGTTAAGCGAGATCACCGGTTATGCGGATCAAATCCTCGCCGGCCAGGTCCGCGGCCGGATTGTTGTGGATGTGAACGGGTAGGGTTCGCTTTCTCTTCGCTCTGATCGTCACCCCCGAGTTGCGAAGCAATTCGGGGGTGACGAACAAGAGCAGTCATCAAGCGTCCACGGACTCCTTGACCAGCGACAGCGCCGCTTGCGCAGCCGCCAAACGCGCGATCGGCACCCGGTAGGGCGAACAGGACACATAATCGAGACCGACCGACTGGCAGAAATGCACGGAGGCCGGATCGCCGCCATGTTCGCCGCAGATGCCCAGCTTGATGTCCGGGCGGGTGGCGCGGCCACGCTCGGTGGCAAGCTTCACCAGTTCGCCGACGCCATCTCGGTCGACGGTGACGAACGGGTCTTTTTCGTAGATGCCCTGGTCCGTGTAGCGTTCCAGGAAGGAGCCTGAATCGTCCCGGCTGAGCCCGAACGTGGTCTGGGTCAGATCGTTGGTGCCGAAGGAAAAGAATTCCGCCCCCTCGGCGATCTGCCCGGCCATCAGCGCCGCGCGGGGCAATTCGATCATGGTGCCGGTGAGGTACGTCAATTCGGCGCCGGTCTCTTCCGACACGTCCGCCGCCACCCGATCCACCATGTCTTTCAGGATGTCAAATTCCTGGCGCGTGCCGACCAGCGGGATCATTACCTCGGGCACGACCGTGTCGCCGGTGTCCTTGCTGACGGCGGCGGCGGCCTCAAAGATCGCGCGGCACTGCATCTCGTAGATTTCCGGATACATGATGCCGAGCCGGCAGCCGCGAAGGCCTAGCATCGGGTTCGATTCATGGAGCGCACTGGCCCGGGCCCGGACTTCGGCCACATCCGTGCAGGCGGCATCCGCCACCTCTGTCATTTCCTCGTCCTTGGTAGGGAGGAATTCATGCAGCGGCGGGTCCAGCAGCCGGATGGTCACCGGCAGGCCCTTCATAATGTGGAACAGTTCGGTAAAGTCGCCCCGCTGATAGGGGAGCAGTTTGGCGAGCGCGGCGCGGCGGCCATCTTCATCGCCGGCCAGGATCATTTCCCGCATATTGATGATGCGTTCCGGATCAAAGAACATGTGCTCCGTCCGACACAGGCCAATGCCTTCAGCGCCGAACTTGATGGCGGTTTCGGCGTCTTCCGGAGTTTCGGCGTTGGTGCGCACGCCCATGGTGCGGATGTCATCCACCCAGGACATGAGCGTGCCGAAATCGCCGGTCAGCTCCGGCTGGATCGTATCGACCGAGCCCATCATCACTTCCCCGCGGGTGCCATCGATGGTGATCACGTCGCCGGCTTTCACATTCAGCCCGCCGGCGCTGAGCATTTGTTCATTGTAGTCGACGCGCAGATCACCGGCGCCCGCCACACACGGCCGGCCCATGCCGCGGGCCACCACAGCGGCGTGACTGGTCATGCCGCCCCGCGTGGTCAGAATGCCTTCCGCCGCGTGCATGCCGCCGATATCCTCCGGGCTGGTCTCGACCCGGACCAGGATGACCCGTTCGCCCTTGGACGCCATCACTTCGGCATCGTCCGCCGAGAACGCCACCTTGCCCGACGCCGCGCCGGGGGACGCCGGCAGGCCCTTGCCCAGCACATTGCGGGGCGCATCCGGGTCCAGCGTCGGGTGCAGCAATTGATCAAGGGCAGCAGGATCGACCCGGCCTACGGCTTCTTCTTTGGTAATAAAGCCGGCCTCGGCCATTTCCACGGCGATTTTCAGCGCCGCCTTGGCGGTGCGCTTGCCGTTGCGGGTCTGGAGCATCCACAGCGTGCCGTCCTGCACGGTGAATTCCATATCCTGCATGTCCTTATAGTGGCCTTCCAGCTTCTCGCGGATTTCGCAAAGCTCGGCAAAGATGCGCGGCATGCTCTCTTCCATCGTCGGCAGATCCGTCTGGTTCTGGCTTTTCTCCGCAATGGTCAGGGGCTGCGGCGTACGGATACCGGCCACCACGTCCTCGCCCTGGGCGTTAATCAGGTATTCGCCATAGAAGGCGTTGTCGCCGTTGGACGGATTACGGGTGAAGCAAACGCCGGTCGCAGACGTGTCGCCCATATTGCCGAACACCATGGACTGCACGTTGACCGCCGTGCCCCATTCCTCGGGGATGTCGTGCAGCTTGCGGTAGATCTTCGCCCGGTCGTTCATCCAGCTGCCGAACACGGCGCTGATCGCGCCCCACAATTGATCGTGGGGGTCTTGGGGGAACGGTGCGCCCAGCTCTTCCTCCACCTTTTCGGCGAAAGCGGCGGCGACCTCTTTCCAGTCTTCCGCCGTCAGGTCCGTATCCATGTCCAGGTCCTTGTCTTCCTTGTGGTCGGCCAGGATGTCTTCGAAGTGATAATGCTCCACCCCCAGGACCACGTCGCCGTACATCTGGATGAACCGGCGGTAGCTGTCATAAGCGAAGCGTTCGTCGCCGCTGGCCTTGGCCAGGCCCAAGACCGTCTGATCGTTCAGCCCTAAGTTCAGGACCGTATCCATCATGCCCGGCATGGAGGCCCGGGCGCCGGAGCGCACGCTCACCAGCAGCGGATTTTCCGGATCGCCGAACTTGGCGCCCATGATCTCTTCGATCTGGGCCAGCGCGGCGTTGATCTCGTCTTTCAGCGTGTCGGTATAGGTCTCCCCGTTTTGGGTGTAGTAGGTGCAGACCTCGGTGGTGATTGTGAAGCCCGGCGGCACCGGCAGGCCCAGGCTCGACATTTCGGCAAGGTTCGCGCCCTTGCCGCCCAACAGGTTGCGCATATCGGCGCGGCCCTCGGCGGAGCCGCCACCGAAGGCATAAACGTGTTTACTCAACGCTCTCCTCCTTCAATTTGAGAAAAGTCGGCGATCTGGTTCATGGAAGATCTGATCAGGCTCAACAGTTTCAATCTATTCGCCCGGACGCCTGCATCGTCTGCATTAACGGTGACGTCATCGAAAAATTTATCGACCAGCGCGCGGGTTGACGCCAGTTCCCGCATCACGCCAGCAAAGTCTTCATCGTCCAAGGCGATTTTAACCTTCGGGGCTGATTCCACCAACGATTCATATAGCTCGGATTCCGCCTTTTCGCTCAACAACTTATCGTCGATGCCGTCTTCATGGTGATAATTGACATCGTCTTTTTTCTCTTCGATTCGCAAAATATTGGCGGCCCGCTTGTACGCCGTCAGCAGATTGGCCCCGTCGTCGGTCTCCAAAAACGCACCCAAAGCCTCGACCCGGGCCAAGAGACGGATCAGATCATCCTCCGCGCCGTCTTCACTTTTCTGCAGGAAGACAGCGGTGATCAGGTCATGGCGTACGCCCTGTTCACGCAAATGCACTTTCAGCCGGTCGGCGAAGAAGGACAACAAATCGGCAAGCTCGGCCTCGCCGTCTCTCTCCAGCCGGATATCCTGGCCCAGCAGCGAATTGATAAAGGTTTTCCTGAGCGGCAGGCGCAGTTTGTTCTCCACCACCAGCCGGATCACGCCCAGCGCGGCGCGGCGGAGCGCGAACGGGTCCTTGGAGCCGGTGGGTTTCTCATCAATCGCCCAGAAACCGACCAGCGTATCGATCTTGTCGGCCAGGGCCACGGCGACGCTGACCGGTGCGGTCGGGCAGGCATCCGACGGCCCCAAGGGCGAATAGTGCTCGGCGATGGCTTGGGCGACCTCGTCCGATTCCCCGTCATGCTGGGCGTAATAGCGGCCCATGATGCCCTGAACTTCCGGAAACTCGGTGACCATGCCGGTGACCAGGTCCGCCTTGGCGAGCCGGGCGGCGGAGCGCACCTTGTCCTTGTCCGCGCCGATGACGCCGGCGATCTCCGCGGCCAGCGCCTGCACCCTGTCGACCTTTTCATCCAGGCTGCCCAGTTTGGCGTGGAAGGTGATGTCTTTCAGTTGCGGCGCGCATGACGCCAGGGATTGTTTCCTGTCCTGATCCCAGAAGAACTTGGCGTCGGCGAGACGCGCCCGCAGCACGCGCTCATTCCCGGCGACGATGGCCGCGCCGCCGTCCGGGGTTTCCTTGTTGGCCACCAGGATGAACTTGTTGGCGAACGCGCCATCCTTGGTCTCCAGCGAGAAATACTTCTGGTTCTTGCGCATGGTCGCGGTCAGCACTTCCGGCGGCACGTCCATGAACTCGTCGTCGATGCCTCCCTTTAGGACCACTGGCCATTCCACAAGCCCGGCCACCTCGTCCAGCAATGCAGGATCGTCTCTGAGGACCAAACCCTCGTTGGCGGCGAGGGCCTCCGCATCCGCCTTGATCTTGGCCTTGCGGTCTTCCGGATCGATCAGGACAAAGCCCGTCTCCAGGGATTTTTTGTAGTCGGCAAAGTCTTTGACCGAGACCAATGCGTCGGTGAGGAACCGGTGGCCCTTGGTGTGGCGATCCGCCTCGAACGCGCCGAAGCTCACCGGCACCACGTCGCCATCGAACAGGCATAGAATACTGTGGATCGGCCTCACCCAGCGCTCCGCATAGTCGGCCCAGCGCATGGATTTTGGCCAGGGCAGCTTTTGCATGGCGTCTTCGATGACGTCTTTCAGCAACTCCGCCGTCGCCTGCCCCTTCTTCTCGATCACCGCGAAGTAGAACTCGCCCTTATCGGTTTCCCGCTTTTCCACCTGATCCAGGGTGAGCCCGATGGAGCCCAGGAACCCCTCCACCGCTTTTTCCGGCGCGTCCGTGCGCGGGCCCCGGCGTTCCTCGGAGATATCGGGCGTGCGCTCCGGCAATTTGTCTACGACGAGCGTCAGCCGCCGGGGCGTGGCGTATAAGTCGGCGCTGTCAAATTCCAGACCGGCCGCTTTCAGCCCGTCGTTGACCAGCCGCTTCAGGTCAGCCGCCGCCTGGGCCTGCATTCGCGCGGGGATTTCCTCGGAC
The DNA here is from genome assembly GCA_038127535.1 of Rhodospirillaceae bacterium. Taxonomy (GTDB): domain Bacteria; phylum Pseudomonadota; class Alphaproteobacteria; order Rhodospirillales; family UBA2165; genus JAYPHU01. Next base: position 23,277 of record JAYPHU010000016.1, read on the forward strand.
AGGATTTCAAGAAGGAGTTCAGGCATTTTACCTATACCCCCCATCCGGCCTCAACGGGCCACCTTCCCCCGCAAGGGCGGAAGCGGGAAACTGCGGCGCATCGCCCTCCCCCCTCGCAGGGGAGGGTGCGGGGGCCGGGCGCAGCCCGGACAACGCGGGTGGGGGGGGGTGACGTCAAAACACTCATCCCGCGTCCCCCTGGCTTTCAATCCACTTCTCGCAGCAGCCTTTGGCGAGCGCCCGCACCCGCGCGATATAGGCCTGGCGTTCGGTCACGCTGATGACGCCGCGGGCGTCCAGCAAGTTGAACCGGTGGGACGCCTTTATGCACTGATCATAGGCCGGCAGCGCCAGATCGGCGGCCAGTAGCGCCTCGCACTCTCTCTCCGCGTCCTCGAATTCCCGGGTCAGCATCGCCGTGTCGGCATGTTCGAAATTGTGGGCGGAGAATTCCTGTTCCGCCTGCAGGAACACGTCGCCGTATTTTGCGCCCTTCCCATTCCAGTCCAGGTCATAGACGTTTTCCACGCCCTGGATGTACATGGCGAGCCGCTCAAGCCCATAGGTCAGCTCGGCCGCCACCGGCGCGCAGTCGATGCCGCCCACCTGCTGGAAATAAGTAAACTGGCTGACTTCCATGCCGTCGCACCAGACCTCCCAGCCTAGGCCCCAGGCGCCCAGCGTCGGGCTTTCCCAGTCATCCTCGACAAAGCGGATGTCGTGGTGGTCCTTGTCGATGCCCAGCTCATAGAGGCTGTTGAGATACAGGTCCTGCACGTCCGGCGGGGACGGCTTCAGGATCACCTGGAACTGATAATAGTGCTGCAGCCGGTTGGGGTTCTCGCCGTAGCGCCCGTCGGTCGGCCGCCGGGACGGCTGCACATAGGCGGCGTTCCACGGCTTGGGCCCGAGCGCACGCAAGGTGGTCGCCGGGTGAAACGTCCCCGCGCCCATTTCCATGTCATAGGGCTGCAGAATGACGCAGCCGTAATCGGCCCAATAGGCCTGTAATTTCAGGATCAGGGACTGAAAATCCACGCCCGACGCCTGAACTTTTTGGGGTTCGGTCCCCATCGTTCGTTCCAGTGATTTTTATGTGGAATTTGCTGGTGGGTTGATACTTGGACGAGCCCGGAGAATCAAGCGGGTTGGGCCGATTTATCGCGGCCGAAAATTTGATTGCCTTACGCCGCGAGTTGCCAATTTAATAGCCCTTCATGACAGACAAGGTCGATACCGCCAGCGCCCCCTATTTTGAGGGAATCTACGGCATGACTGCCAACCCCACCCGTCAGGTTTTCATGATAGGGCTCGTGTGGCGTGTGGCCCTGGACCTGGGCGGGCGGGGCATTGATATTCTGGAGGTAGGCTCCTGGGCCGGCGCCTCGGCGTTGACCTGGGGCCAGGCGCTGGAAATTCACAATGAGGGACGAGGGGCGCTGACCTGCATCGATGCGTGGCAGCCCTATTACGCCCAAGAGGAAATCCCCGACGACGTCAGCCAGGAGATCAACGCCGCCCTCGAGACCAACGAACCGTATCAGATATTCTCCGACAATATGCGCTTTCTGCCGCCGGGCACCGACTTGAGGGTCCGGCGCGGCTGGTCAACAGACATCCTGCCAAGCTTGGCCGCGGAAACATACGACATTGTCTATTTGGACGGCGATCATTGTTACGCCGGCATCAGCGCCGATCTGGACAGCGGATGCCGGCTCGTCCGGGACGGCGGCGTCATCTGCGGCGACGATCTGGAACTTCAGGGTCATCAGGTTGACGCATCCATTGCAGCCCAGCGGCCGAAGCTGGATAAGCAGCGGGATGAGGCATCGGGCACCGTGTTCCATCCTGGCGTCACCCTCGCTGTGGCCGAACGGTTTGGGGAGGTGTCGGCCTGGAACGGTTTCTGGGCCATGCGAAAAGTGGCGGACAGCTGGCAGCGGGTGAACCTGCGGGGCATGCCGGCGCACTTCCCAAACCATCTATCACCCAAAAATCTGATGGGATTGAAGGCCTATCTGATGCAGCACGGGCTGATTTAAAGCCGGCCTTACATAAACTCGATCAGCTCGACACGTTCGCCGTCGGGGCCGTCAAAGAACAACTGCCGGCTGCCCCGATCCTCAAAGATATTGAACGAAAACTCGACGCCTCGCTCTTCCAGCCGGGCCTTGGCGGCGTCGAAATCCGCAATCTCGAACGCCACATGGGCATTGCCGTAGACCGGCCCGTCCGCCGTCCCCCGTTCCGCCTGGGGCTGGAAGATGTGCACGACCGGAATGTCCCCGGCGTACATCCATTGCAGCGGGTTCTTGGCCTCCGGCGTCGCGCCGGCCGTGAGTCCCAGCACGTCCCGGTAAAACGCCACGGACGCGGTGATGTCCTGCGTCGCGACAGCGGTGTGATGGACGTGGCGAATGTTGGTCATGAGAATGGCCTAACCGGGCGGGTACGGGCAGTCGTCCTTGCCGCAGGCGCTTGAGCCATCCGGCACGTAATCGCCGCAGACCGCGCAGGCCTCCATATCAACCGAGCCCTCGTCTTTTTCGACCGGCGCGTCGGTCCTTACCTTCTTGGCAGGCTTGCCGCGGGCAAAGACCTTAAAGCCGTACCAGACGGCGGCGATGATCGCCAACAGGACGATGATCTTGAGAGGGCTGAAACCAAACATGGCCATGGTTGTGCCCGCCGACAGCGTTTTCGTCAATGGATTGGTGTTGTTGCCCCCCATAGATCCGTCATGCGCGGACCGGACGGCTTTGCCGTCCGTGATCCGCTTACCCCTGTTGAAAGGAGGATGGGTCCACGGGTCAAGCCCGTGGATGACGGAGAAGAATGTTTGGGGGCGACGCGGGGAGAGCTGATTGGAGAATTCAATTAACCACAAAGTGCATGAAGTTCACGAAGGTCGGATTGGTCTCCGGCGGCTTCGTGTCCTTTGTGTCCTTCGTGTTTGAATAATATGGGTCCACGGGTCATACGCGGATCAAGTCCGCGCACAGGCCCCCGTGGATGACGAACAGGAGCTACAACCCGAACCTATTCCAGATCAGCCGTTCCTCGACGGCGGCGATCAGGTTATCGGCCCAGGCGCGGGTGTCCATCTGGGGCGCGGACCAGACGCCCATCTTCTGCTTGAGCCAGCCCTTGCGCTCCTCGACCGGCACGAACCGGGTCTTGTCGCCGAATTTTTCCTGCATCACGGCTGTAATTTCACCCAGCCCGTCCACCAGGCCCAAGTCCAATGCGCGTTTACCGGTCCAGAACGCCCCGGTGAACAGTTCGTCTTCCGGTGCTCTCAGCTTCTCACCCCGGCGGGTGGTGACCAGATCGGTAAAGGTCTTGTAGACGTCTTGCTGCAGGTCCTTGAGCCGCGCCACGTCTTCCGGCTTTTCGTCCTGGAACGGATCGAGCATACCCTTACTTTCGCCGGCGGTGTGCATCCGCCGCTCCACGCCGATCTTGCTCATCAACTCGGTAAAACCGAAGCCCGCGGAAATGACGCCGATGGAGCCCACGACCGAGCTTTCATCGGCGTAAATCTCGTCCGCCGCGCAGGCCAGCATATAGCCGCCCGACGCCGCCACATCTTCGGCGAAGGCATAAACCGGAATGTCATTTTCCTCCGCCAGGGCGCGCACCCGCTTGAAAATCAGCGACGATTGCGCCGGGCTGCCGCCGGGGGAATTAATCTGCAAGGCGACGGCCTTAAGGTTTGAGAGCCCAAACGCGCGTTCCAGCGTACGCACCAGACCGGCGGCGGTCAGGCCCTGGCGGAGTGGCCCCCGCGCGCTGCCGATGACGCCGGTAAGCCGCACCACGGCGACCACCGGCTTCGGATTGCGAAAACCGGGCACCCGCCATTTTTCAAGGATTTGTCTGATCATGTATAAAAGGTAGGCCGTCGTGTGCTCGGGCGCAACTGCCGCCTAGAGGATAAGGCCCTGCGCCGCCCGCAGGATGGCCTGGGCGTCGGCGGTAAAGTCGCCGTTGTCCCCGTGCAGCACGAGACCGTCGCGGATGTTCACGCCTGCCGCCGCCCCCTTAACGCCCTGGACGATCACCCGCTTGGCCCCCTCGCCCGCCGTTTTCGGCCACAGGGGAAAGACCTTGAGATCGCCCGCGCCTTTTTCCAGCGCGGCGACGACCTCCCCCTGCCGGTCAAAGCGGTGGATAAAGGTGACCGTGCCGCCGGACTTTACTTGTCCCAAACAAAAGGCTACCCAGTCCGCCAGCTTCGCGTCCCCTTCGACATTGGCTTGCCGCTTTGCCGGATCGGGCGGCGGGATGGCCGTGCCGGCAGCCAGATAGGGCGGATTGGCCATGACGTGATCGAACGGTCCACCGAGCTCCAGCGGTGAGAGAATATCGGCGGCGGCGAACCGCGCCCGATCGGAGAGCCCGCTCAAACCCGCGCCCTCCCCGGCCAATCCGATCAAATCCGCCAGCACATCGATGCCCGCGACCTGTACGCCGTCGACCCGCGACGCCAAACACAAAGCCGCCGCGCCGACGCCGCAGCCGGCGTCCAACACCCGGTCCCCGCTGTTGGCCGGAACGGCGGCGGCGAGAAATACCGGGTCAATGGCCGCGCGGTAGCCAGCATCGGGCTGGCGCAACACCACGCTTCCGTCCAGCAGCCGGTCTTCACTCATCGAACAGGCTTAGCCCTTCGACCTCGGTTTGGGCTTCGGTGAGCACCCGGACGGCTTGCCCGTGATCGTCATCGTCCACCATCACCCGGCGCGGGATAGCGTTGGCGCTGCCTTCCAGGATGCTCATCTGGGTGTCCAGGACGAACGGTTCGATGCCGGCCTCGCCCAGCACGGCGCGCACCCAGGACAGGAGAACCGGATCATTGGTTTTCAGAAGCTCTTTCACACAATCGCCCCGAGGTTTTCACAATCCGGTCATGCGGGTTTTCCCACCTTGACCGGGCCGGAGTTCGGCACCTATGCTCCGGGTTGACACGGCGGGCGTCAAGTTGAATAAGCCTGTCGTTGCAGCAAGGCCTGAAAAGGAACATCCCTTGGGAGTCGTCGTAAATCTCGACAGTGGCCAAGAACCGGGACCATCCCTGGACGCCCTGTCAGCCCTCACCGAACAAGACCTGAAGGACGTGAACGAGCTCATCGTTCGCTCGATGGACAGCCCGGTGGCGCTGATCCCGCAACTGGCCGGTCACATTGTGGCAGCCGGCGGCAAGCGCATCCGGCCGATGATGACCCTGGCCTCGGCCCGGCTCTGCGGCTACGAGGGCGACCGGCATAAGGGCCTGGCCGCCTGCGTCGAGTTCATTCACACTGCAACCCTACTCCATGACGATGTTGTGGACGAGAGCGATCTGCGCCGGGGCCTGGCCTCCGCCAATGCGGTCTGGGGAAATCAGGCCAGCGTGCTGGTCGGCGATTTCCTGTTCAGCCGCGCCTTCGAACTGATGGTCGCGGACGGGTCCTTGCCGGTTCTCGCGGTGCTCTCCAAGGCCTCGTCGGTGATCGCAGAGGGCGAGGTGCTCCAGCTCATCACCAGCAATGACACGGAAACCGGAGAGACCGCGTACCTGGAGGTCATCCGCTCCAAGACCGCACAATTGTTCTCCGCCGCCTGCCGCATCGGCGCGCTGGTGGCTGACCGGCCCAAGGTGGAAGAAGACGCGCTGGAAACCTTCGGCATGAACCTGGGCATCACGTTTCAGCTCATCGACGATGTACTCGACTATTCCGCCAAGCAGGCGACCCTGGGCAAGGCCGTGGGCGATGATTTCCGCGACGGCAAGATCACCCTGCCGGTAATCCTGGCTTTCCGCCGGGGAGATGACGAGGAACGCACCTTCTGGCGGCGCAGCCTGGAAGACCTGAACCAGAACGAGGGTGATCTGGAACACGCGATCGAGTTGATGACCAAGCACGGCGCGCTAGATGACGCGGTGGAGCGGGCCAGGCACTACGGCGCCATCGCCCGGGACGCCATCGGCATCTTCGACGACTGCCCGGAAAAAGCGGCGCTGATCGATGCCGTCGATTTTTGCATCCACCGGGCGTATTAAGTCCAATCCAATTTAGGGAGTGACAGCCCTCTTGCCGGGGAACGGCGGGGGCGCTATAACGCCGCCTCCTAAGAGTCGGGGAGTGGCGCAGCCTGGTAGCGCACATCGTTCGGGACGATGGGGTCGGAGGTTCGAATCCTCTCTCCCCGACCAATTTGCTATCACATCGCCTTCGTCAATCCAGCGCACACGATTATTGTGTCGCGGAGGAATCAGTTTACCTTCCGCTCTGGATGAGCCATGCAGAGTAAATTCGAAAAATATCTGGACCGGGGCCTGGAATTGCAGCGGGCCAACGACCTCGCAGGCGCGGAGAAACAGTACCCGCGGGCGCTGAAGCTGGAGAAGCGCCACCCGGAGGTTCTGCACCGGCTGGGCACGGTTAATGTGCAGATGCGCCGCTATCCGGAGGCGGTCACCCATTTCGGGCGCGCCATCGCGGCCGAACCCCGCGCACTGCCCAGCCTGCACAATCTGGCGATTGTCTATCAGGGCTTGGGCCGGGATGACGACGCCATCGCGGCCCATCAAAAAATCCTCACCCTGCAGCCGAACTCGGCCTAGACCTAGGGCCATCTGGCCCGGCTTTATGAGGAACGAAACCTGGTCGACGAGGCGCAGGAGTATGTGGCCACCGGGCTCACGCTCGACGGGTTCAACCACATGCTGAACCTGATCGCCGTCCTCCTGGACCGCCGCGCCAAACGCTATGAGGACGGGCTTAGCCGGCTTGCTCAGATAGTTGAGCCCATCGACCGGACCAGGCCGCTACGCAAAAAATTTCTGTTCGAACAGGGCCGGGCTGGAGCTCACCGGGGATTATCCGGGCGCGTTCCAGGCCTTTACCTCGGCCAATAAAATCTCCGCCTGCTCCGCCATGGCCAGCACCACCGAAGGCGCAGATTACGCCGCCCACATCGACGCTATCCAGGCGGCCTTCACCGCCGACGTCATCGCCGAATGAGAACCTCGGTCGCCGGACTATACCGGCCAGAACCTGTTATTTCTGTTGGGTTTTCCCCGGTCGGGCACCACTCTGTTGGACAATATCCTGGCCAGCCATCACAAGGTGACGACGCTGAGCGAGCTGCCGGCCGTGCAGACCATGATCGACACCCTGCACGGGCTGCCGGGCGGCTATCCGGACTGCCTGGCGGAAATCAACGAAACACAGATCGCCGCCGCGCAGAAAGCCTATTTCGATGCGTTGGCGGAGGAAAACATTCCGGACGGTGTGCTGATCGTCGACAAGCTGCCGTTGAACCTGATTTACGGCGCGGCGCTCGCCCGAGTTTTTCCCGACGCCAAATACATCCTGGCGCTCCGCCATCCGTGCGACGCGTGTCTTTCCTGACTGATGCAGGATTTTGAGCCCAACGATGCGATAGCCAATTTCTTCACCATCGACGAGACGGTAGAGCTCTATGAGAACGTGATGAGGCTCTGGCTCCACTATCAGGAAATCTTGCCCCTGCAGGTGCATCGCAACCGCTATGAGGACGTAGTCGCCGACTTCGATCCGACTGTCAAATCCCTACTGGATTTCTTAGGTCTCGACTGGGTGGACGAGGTGAAGCAGTTCGACAAGCCTGAGCGGGACCGCCGCCATATCCGCACGCCCAGCTATGATCAGGTCTCCCGGCCGATCTACACCGAAGCGCGCTATCGCTGGACCCGCTACGAGGATCAGCTCGAAAGCGCCGCCGCCCGGCTCAAACCGTTTATCGAGGAATTCGGCTACGAGAGCTAAAAGCCGGGGCTTATTCGTCCCGGATGCCGTTGAACAGCGTGCCGACCCCGGGGATGTCCACTTCCAGCACTTCACCGGCGCTGAGCCATTTGGGATCATCCGCGCCGGCGATCGTGCCGCCGGGACTGCCGGTGGCGATCATGTCGCCCGGCTGCAGGGTGAGGAAGCTCGACGCGTGGGCGATAATCGCCGGGATGTCGTAGATCATTAAATCCGTGCCGCCGTCCTGCACCACCTCGCCGTTGCGCCGGGTGGTGATGTGCAGCTTGGTCGGATCGCCGACTTCGTCCGCGGCGACAATCCACGGGCCCAGCCCGCCGCAGCGGTCGAAATTCTTGGTGGCGAAATTTTGCGTGCCCGCCCGCTCCCACTTCCGGGGACTGCCCTCGTTCATAATCGTGTAGCCCATGACGTGATCGTAGGCGTCTTCCGGCGCGATGTGGCGGCCGCCGGTGCCGATCACGGCCACCAGTTCGCCCTCGTAATCCAGCCGCTCGCAGACTTTGGGGACCAGCATCTCCTGGCCGTGCGGAGCGAAACTGTGGGCCAGCCGGGCGAAGATGTTGGGATAGTCGAGCTTTCCCTGATGGATCACCTCGTGATAGGCGCGATAGTTGCGTCCGGCGCAGAGAAACTTGTCGGCGTTGGGGATCGGCAGATCGAACTCGATCTCGGTCAGTTGATGATCCGGTGTCTCGCCGGCCGCATCCTGCAGCTTGGCGAGCGCGCCGGCGGCAATGGCGTCTTTCAGCGTGGGATAGTCCGCGCCGAACCGCGCGTTCAGATCGACCACGCCGGCGTCGGTCGCCACACCGTATTTGGCTTCGCCGTTGATCTTATAGGAGAGAAGTTTCATGACAACTAGGCCTCCTCCACCTGCCGTTGCAGCCCGGCGAACCGGTCCAGCCCCTCTTCCAGGGACCATTCGGCAAAGGCCCCGTCGGACGGCACGATCTCCCGGGGGACCCAGGCCTTGGTCACCCGGTCCGTGTCGAACCCGTATTCCGCCGCGCCGCCGCACGGATTGCGGAAGTACCAGTAATAAGCCGAGGTGACATTGTGCCGGCCCGGCCCCAAATGGGTGTTCCAGCCGAGTTCCTTCATGCGGAGCCCGCCGCCGAACACCTCATGGATGTCGCGGAGCTCAAACGCTGTGTGATGGAAACCCATCTGGCCCGGCAGTTTGAACATAAACAGATTGTGGTGGTCGTTGGCCCCGCCGCAGCGCAGAAAGGCGCCCCGCTCCACATAAGCGTCGGTCAGCAGGAAACCCAGCCGGTCCATATAGAATTTCGGCGTGCCCTCGATATCCTGAATATGAAAGACGGCGTGGACCAGGTTCTGCGGCGTCGCCCGGTCATAGAAGACGGCGGGTTCGTCAACCCGCTCTACCCGGCCCGGCGCGTTGTATTTGGACTCCCGCTGCGGCAGTTCCTGCATGTGCGCCACCCGGAATCCCATGCCATAACCTTCCGGATCCAAGGCGTGGACCGTGCCGTCGTCATCCACGGTGACGTCGCGGTCCTTGGCGAGTTCGGCGGCAATATCGCCGACAACGCCCTGATCGGCGGCGGCCCAGACGGTTTCGCGGACGGTGGAGCCTTCCACCACCGGCGGCGGCAGGCTCGGGTCATCAATCGGGCGGATTTCCACCTGAGACTTGTCGACAGTCTCGAAGATATTGCTGTTGGGCGCGTCGGCGATCTGGGTCAGGCCCCAGTCCAGCCAGAACTTTTTGCAGAGCGCCATATCCTCGACGCCGAATACCAGTTTATCGATTCCGATGAGGTTCATGAGCATCCCTAAGAAAGAAATCGTTATATTTGATACTGACTCATAGCCCCAGCCACAACCACAGCTTTTGCAGTTCGTCTCAAATTCGACCCTGCCCGCTAGAGATTCCCTCATTGACCGGGACCTCAGTCCCTGGATAATCGCGCCCGGAGGTACATCCATGCGTGGATTCTTGGTGGGCGGCGTGCTTGGGCTGATTTTGGGGGTGATCCTGGCGGTGACCGGCCCTGCGGGACGCGCCCCGATCCCGGTCGAAGCTGAAACCAAAACAGAAAAAGACATGGAACCGCAGAAATGGCGGCTGGTCAGCGCCTTTTCGGCGGAAGACTTCCATACGGCCGGCGTGGCGGAACTCTTGTCCAACCGGCTGTCCCTGGTTACCGATAAAAAGCTCACGCTGGAACTCCACGGGGGCGGCGCGATCGTCCCGTCCCTGGAAGTCTTTGACGCCGTCGCCTCCGGCACCGTAGAAGCCGGCTTATCCAGCCCCGCCTACTGGGGCGGCAAAGCCAGCGAGCTGGAGCTGTTCGGCGGCATTCCTTTTGGTCCCGATGTCGTCGAATTTCTCGCCTGGTTCGAAACCGGCGGCGGCAACCGGCTATTCCGCGCCGCTTACCGGCCGCACAACATCCACGCCATTCTCTGCGGAATATCCGGCCCCACTGGCGGAGGCTGGTACGAAACGGATATACAGGAGTTCACGGACCTAAAAGGTAAAACCATTGCCGCCGTGGGCCTCACCGCCAAGGTTGTAGAACGGCTCGGCGCCAAACCCGTCCAGCTCGCCAGTCAGGACATTTTCCCGGCACTCAAGCGGGGTGACATTTCCGGCGCAACCTTCCCTATTCCGCACCTTGATCAAAGTGAGGGCCTGCCCAAGAACGCAAAGCATTTTTATTTCCCGGGATGGTCTCAGCCGTTCAGCACACTGGATCTTCTGATCAATCTCAATAAATGGAACGCGCTGCCTGCGGAAACTCGAGGTGAGATCGAACAGGCCTGCTACATGGCGGTGCTCGACAGCCTCGCCCAAAGCGAAGGCCGCCGGTTTGCCATTCTCAAATTTCTTGTGAAGAAGGGGGTCGTGGTTCAACGCTGGCCAAGCAATATCATCGACGCCCTTCGGTCAGCCTGGCAAAAGGAGCGCCGGCGCCTATCGGCTAATGACAAGGCGTTCGCGAGAACGTGGCGGTCCCTGGCTAAATTTAGGGAAGATTATGCCATTTGGCGGGAACTCGGGTATCTTTGAGCCAAACACGGGATCGTGGTTTGATCGTGAACAGTTGCCAAATTTAGAACACATTGTTAGACGATACGCGTTGCTCGGTCGCAAGAACCGGCATCTCGAATGGAGCATTCAACTGGAGAAGAAAAAATGTTGCGTAAGACTGTAATCACGACGGGCCTGCTGCTGTCCGCCCTGGCGCTGGCCACACCGGCATCCGCCGCCGGCGATGCCGTCAAGGGCAAAAAAGCGTTTAACAAGTGTAAGGCCTGCCACACGGTCAAGGCCGGAAAACACAAAACCGGACCTTCCCTCGCCGGCGTGGTTGGCCGCAAAGCGGGTACGGCTGAGGGCTTTACCCGCTATAGGGGCCTGAAAGGCGCCGATTGGACCTGGGATGACGCCACGCTGGACGCCTATCTGAACGATCCGAAGAAATTCACAAAGGCGAAAACCGGCAAGAATTCCGCGATGGCCCTCAAAACAAGAAAGAAGTCCACACGGGCCGACCTGATCGCCTATTTAAAAACTCTCAAATAAGCCGGCCACAGCCGAAGGAGACAGTTTCAAAGGGCCGGCGCCGCAAGGACCGGTCCTTTCGCTTGCCGACTAAAGCAGCTTTTTCTCCTTAAAGTTTTTCGCCGCGCCGGAATTGATCGGTGCGGAAAGGCCGTTTTAGACCATCTTCTCTCTGGCAAGACGCCTAAAGGCGGGATGCAGCTTCCGGAAGGCGGACAAGTTGTTCATTACCGATTGGGTGACTTGGTAAACAATCCGCGCGTCGATCTTGGCCGATGTTACCAAAGTAGCTACCACGCCAAACGTGGTGACATGCTTGACTGTCGTTTTATAGGTGCCCTGTGGAATGGTCGCAAACGCGTGGTACGGATATTTCGCGACCAGTACTTTCTCGACATCACTGTTCAGATCAATAATTTGGGCGCCGCAATTATCGGTCGCGATGCCCACCCCAATGTTGGGAACGCCGACGGTATACCCGTAGGCGTCAAACTTGCATTCGCATAAGGCCTTGGATTGACCAGTCGAGGTGTACTGGGTCACCTGTGCGAAATCCTTCACCGTCTTACCATGTGCGCGCATGAGCTCTTCCATGGTGCCGCGGTGTTCTGAGCCAGGGTCACCAATGTTAACGCGCTTGCCCTTCAGATCGGACCACCGGCGAATATTAGAGCCCAGCCGCACGATAAGCTGGAACGGCTCGGCGTGGATAGAGAAAACGGACCGCAGATTGCCGAACTTCTTACCCTTGAATTTGCTGGTGCCGTTGTAGGCATGGTACTGCCAATCCGATTGGGCAATACCGAAATCGATCACGCCTTCCCGGATTTTCTCGAGATTTAATATGGAGCCGTCGGTTGACGGGGCGGAGCAGCGTAAACCCACCATCTGGCCCTTACTCTTGACCGGCTTGACCTTGGCGTTCACCGCCTTGCAAATAGAATTACCGGCGGCAAAGTAAACGCCGGTGGGCCCGCCCGTACCAATCTGGATGACCCGCTATTTTTGGGCATCAGCCGTTCCACCGCCGGCCAATAGAATGGCCGTTGATAAGCTAAGCCCCAAAGCGAAATTTCCGGAAAGTTTCATGGCGTAAGGCTCCTTTTTTCTCGAACGGATGATCAGTCCAGACAAAACATTTTCCACCTCAGTTTCAGCGTAAACCAGCATAAACCAGTACGAAAAGGGAATTCCCGGGACGGCCTGATCCGGAAAAGTCCAGGACGGCCCCGAGATTGCCCGCCTAGATACAAGAAGTTAGGATGCGACGCTAATTCGAGGGACCATCAAAAGGCTTTAATCTCCATGGACATCAAAGACCATATTCGTAGCATTCCCGATTTTCCGAAACCCGGAATCCTGTTCTATGACATTTCCACGCTCTGCGCTCATCCGGACGCCTGGCAGGTTACTATGGGGCGACTGGCCAAGATTATCAGCCGGCATCAGCCGGACGTGCTGGCCGGGATCGAGTCTCGGGGCTTCCTGGTAGCCGCGCCGCTGGCGCTGAAACTGGGGCTGGGATTCATCATGGCGCGCAAACAGGGTAAGCTCCCCGGTGAGACGGTCGCCCACGAGTACGATCTGGAGTACGGCACGGACACAATCGAAATTCAGGCCGACGCCATTGAGCCGGGTCAACGAGTGGTCATTTTGGATGACCTTTTGGCCACCGGCGGCACTTTAAACGCGGCTGTGGAACTGTTCAAAAAAGTCGGTGCCGAAGTCGTCGGCAGCGCCTGCATCGTGGAACTGGGCTTCCTGAATGGCCGGGACAAACTTGATATCCCGTGCGACACGCTGGTCACCTACGACGAATAGGCGCCCACAAAATAGAGAGAGGAGATCACCATGGCTAACGCACCATCCGGACCGAAAGTCCACCTCGTCGGTAGCGTGCCCTTGAACACGGCGGAAGAAGTCTTCACCCAGGTGAGCGCCGCCGTGGGCGATCATTTTTGCCGCCTCCCCGATGGCGAGACCGGCAGCCGCAAAGGCTGGATCGCGCAAATACAGCGCCGCCTCGCCGATCATCCTAATATGGAGCCTGACGATTCCATCCCGCCGTTCCAGTTCAAGCAGTGGGACGGCAAGGTTGTCCGTGAATATCAGCTGATCCGCCTCACCGACGGCACGGACGCGGATAGTGTCACATTCGACGCCGGATACGCCGACGACGCCATCGCCTCCTATGCCGAGTTTGAAAAGATGCAGGCCGCCGGGAAAATTCCGGCAGGTGTGCGGTTCCAGGTGAGCCTGCCCAGCCCCCTGGCGCCGACCTATAACTATTGCTCACCGGCGCACCGGCTGAATTTCCTTCGCATATTCGAAAAATCCCTGCTCGCCGATCTGGACCGGATCGCCGCCGCCATTCCTCACGAGAAATTGGCGATCCAATGGGACATTTGCCAGGAGGTCCTGGTCTTCGAGGATTATTATCTCGCCCGGCCCGATGACTACAAACAAGAGGCCTTCGAGCAGTTCGGCCGCATCGGCGATGCCGTGCCGGCGGATATCGAGGTCGGCTACCATCTTTGCTACGGCAGCCCCATGGACGAGCATGTGATCCAGCCGAAAGACGCGGCGATCCTGGCGGAGCTTACTCAGGGCATCGTCGATCACGTCAAACGCCCGGTGCAGTTCATCCATATCCCGGTGCCGAAGGACCGGACCGACGACGCCTACTACCAGCCGTTGGAAGCGTTAAACCTGCCGGCGGCGACCGATTTCTATCTGGGCTTGGTGCACGACGGGGATGATGACGGCAACCGGACGCGGCTGGGGCTTGCCCAAGCCCATTGCCGGGTCGACGGCGTGGCGACGGAATGCGGCTGGGGCCGGGGGGCGCCGGAACGGGTGCCGGGTATTCTTTCGGCCCATGCCAACACCATCGGCTATTTCAGCTAGGCGCTGGCCTTAATCGTGATCATGGTGGTGGGCGGACTCGGCATAGTGCCGGCGTAGCAGGTCAATCCCGTAATCGTTGCCGTTGGGCGTACGGATGATCGTGTGGACGTGGAATTTCTGCGGCTCTTTGTTGGTCAGAAACACACCCGTGTGCAGATCAAACTCGATAAACACCACCGGACTTTGGATGCGATAGTAAAAGGCGTCCGCTTCGCCGGTGCCGCCGATCCAACAGAAATGGGTGTCGGCCAGATGCCGCTCCACATCTCCCATCTTCGCCGCTAAAGGCCCGGCGGGGAGAATATTCAGATAGGCTTCGGTTAAATCCAGCAACCGCTGTTGTTCGGCCTTGGACATGTCGGCCGCTTTCAATCCCTCGTAGGGAACAACCCGATTGTCCTGGTGAGCGCCGCCCATATGCAGGTGATCCGCATAGTGCCACCGGCCTTCTGGCAGATCCCCGCCCATCACGGATTGGTAGACAATGGCCCTGTCCCGCTTGTCCGGAGAGAGCCCGCGCATCAGCTCCAGCCCGATCCGCTCTTCATCCTCGAACAGGCTCAGCCCGTTGTTAGGGCCTTGATCGGCGAAGGCCGGTTCCGCCCCGAAGAAAGACGGCGTCAGCACCATCTGATCCTTGAAAACAAAACAACTGACGCAGAGATGATGGCCGAACAATTGCCAGCCCCAGGGCTCTTCCGTTGAGGGGGTGCCGAACAGGCAAAACTTGAAACTCCACTCACCGAGCACGCCGGAATAGCCGATCAGATCGCCCAGGAACCCATTGAGCCGCATGACGCCCAACGTGCGCTCATAGCCGATCTCGCTGAGGCTCGCCCGGACCACATTCATGATCTCACCTCGGACGGACTCCCCGTTGCCGTCCAGCCGCAGCCCATGCTTCTCCAGCATAAGCTCGGTGTTTTGCCACTGCTGCCACATGCCTGAGTCGATGGGGAAATGGCCGATCTTCCGCTGTTCGGCAGATAGGACCGAGAGGAGTTTACTCGCGGCCTCCGCCATGGCGGCCGTGGGCGCGTTCTCTCCGCGGATGGAATAGAGACCGGGGATCACCTCACCCGTCGCGGTGATGCCCTTGAACGGGTCGGCCGACAGTTCCTTCCACAGGTTAATCAGCCCTTGCAGACGCGGCCGGTCGATGCGATCGGCCGTATGCGCCTCGGCGGTCATGCCGGCAGGATATTGGTCCGGCAGGTAGGGCCGGTAGTCGGGGCGGTTCAAGGCATCAGTCATTTGAAAGGCAGCATATCCCGGCAGTGGCGCTTAGTCGATCCAGCCGAACCGGGATTTCACCCCATCGGGAATCGCGGTGCCGGCCCTCGCTTTCTGCTCGTCCGACAAGGCGGAAACCCATTCATCTGTCTGACCGCTGCGGAAATTCGCCGTCTCCCGCCGCGTAGCTTCGTCCAGATGGGGATGGGAGAGGGCCGCCGGATCAATCCCCCAATGATTCAAGAGCCGCTCAAAGAACGCGCCTTCATCCATCTTTATATCGTCAAAGGTGGTGAATAAAAGTCCCGGCAGATGGTCTTCAGCGGCGAGCCAGCCGTCGATCCAGCTCACCAGTTTCGGCAAATGATGATTCAGGCACCAATCGGCTCTCTCTTCCGGTTTTGACAAGACCATCTCTCAGCCGTTCATCACGGCGCTCATGACCGATGCGCTGGACGTCGGTGAAGAACACACGGTGTTGGAAATCGGCACCGGGCTCGGCTACCACACCGCGATTCTTAGCCGGCTCGGCAACGGCTACAACGGCTGGCCGGAACATGCCCCCTATGACCGGATTATTGTCGCCGCCGCGTCCGAGCTGGTGCCCCCGGCGCTGATTAAACAGTTGAAGCCCGGCGGCAAAATGGTCATCCCGGCCGGCCTCGATGACGCGCAGCAACCTCTCGTGGTCGAAAAAGACGCGGCCGGCAAAACCAAAACCCGTGATATCCTGGCCGTCCGCTTCGCCCTGCTGGAAGGCGTCGAGGACCACAAAAGCATCTAGAGAGGATTGCAACCCGTGCCCACTTCCTTCCCCGGATTTTCCAAGGACTTCTTCAAGTTTTTCGAAGAGCTCGCCCAAAACAACGACCGCACCTGGTTCGAGGCCAACAAGCCCCGCTTCCAGGATGTGGTGCAGGGCGAGATGATCGAATTCATCACCGCCATGGCGCTCCGGCTGGAAAAAATCTCCCCCTACTACGTGGTCAATCCGAAACGCAACGGCGGCTCCATGTTCCGGATTTACCGGGACGTGCGGTTTTCCAAGGACAAGCGGCCCTATAAGGAGCACGCGGCGTGCCAATTCCGCCACAGCGCCGGCCGCGACGCCCATGCGCCGGGGTTCTACGTGCATCTGGAGCCCGGCAAGGTGATCTTCGGCGGCGGCATCTGGAAGCCGCCGAGCGACAAGCTGGCGCTGATCCGCCGCAAGATCGCCACGGACCCGGCGGCCTGGAAGAAAGTCATCGGCAACAAACGGCTAAGAGATACATTCGGCGGTGTCGCCGGCGATGCGTTGAAACGCCCGCCCAAGGGCTTCGACGCCGAGACGCCAAACATTGATGACATCAAGCGCATCAGCTTCTTCGCCATGCGCCACGAAAAGGCGTCCCTGGCGCGCTCCAAGGATTTCGTGAACGAGGTGGAAAAAACCTTCAAAGCCGCGGCACCGTTGATGAAGTTCATCACCGGCGCCCTGGATGTGGATTTTTAGCCCCATTACTTCGGGTTCTTCGAGGCAAAGTGTTCGATAAGCGAGCGCAGTTCTTCATTGGCCACCCGCGAAAGGGCGTCTTCAAGGGGCATTAATTCCCGCCGGCGTGTGTTTCGCTCGGGGTAGTCGTCAAACATATTGACAATTTTCATCGGGTAGACATGCACCCGGCACCAGCGGCCACCTTTCTCCGCACTCTTTTGATACCTGTAGCTGCCAAGGCTGAGAAATTTCATAGTGCCGATGATCCCGGCCTCTTCGAACGCTTCCAGTTCGGCGGATTCCCGGGCGGAGAATTTCGGCTCCACATAACCTTTGGGGATGATCCAGCTCCGGGTCGTCTGGGACGTGATCAGGAGAATCCAAAGCCGATTCTCGATTATCTTGTACGGCAGCACACCGGACTGTTTGTCGAAGGATAAGGGGATCATGGACGTGACGGCAATCTAGGCTATTGAATTCATTATCTTATTGACGAACTTCTCAGGCAAATCTCTGCGATTACCACAGCCCGCGGACGGCAGTTTTGAAGTCCCCAATATATCTGTAATAAAGGGTCACAGATCAAACGTTTCTCGGTGGCGTTTCTCATCAGCGGAAAACGATCACACCAGACTTGGTCCGGCACCTGGAGCACCGGCAACCGGCAGAGGGGAAAACCGTGGTAGCGGGAAAATCCAAGACAACAGTCGACAAAGACCTCAAACGCATCGTCCAGCTTGAAAAGGCAACCAACCGGATCGGCCAGCGAAATCTCAATTTGGGTTTCGGGCTTTTGTTCCTGGTCGGCGTCTGGATATTCACCTTCTTCCAGGCGGAGACCCAGGACAATTATGTGATCCTGTCGATCGCGGCGATTGTCGGTGGCTACATGGCCATGAATATCGGGGCTAACGACGTCGCCAATAATGTCGGGCCCGCCGTCGGCTCCAAGGCGCTGACCATTGTCGGTGCGCTGATTATTGCCGCCATCTTCGAGGCCCTGGGGGCCTTGATCGCCGGCGGCGACGTGGTCACGACCATCTCCAAAAGCATTATCTCACCGGAATCGTTCAATGATCCGGCGCTATTCGTCTGGGCGATGTTGTCGGCCCTGCTTGCCGCCGCGCTCTGGGTCAACCTGGCCACCTATTTAGGCGCGCCGGTTTCCACCACCCACTCCATCGTCGGCGGGGTGATGGGGGCCGGCATCGCTGCGGCCGGATTCGCCACGGTGAATTGGCCGGTGATGGCGGCGATTGCCGCCAGTTGGGTGATCTCGCCGGTGTTGGGCGGGCTGATCGCGGCAGGCTTCCTAGCGTTCGTGAAATTTTTCGTCCTATACCAAGACGACAAGATTGCGGCAGCCCGGCGCTGGGTGCCGATCCTGGTCGCCATCATGGCCTGCGCCTTCTCGGTCTATCTGGTGATGAAGGGCTTCAAGCGCATCTGGAAGCCGGATACCACGATGATCGTCATCATCGGGGTCGCGGCATTCGTGATAACTTACGGCCTGGTCTTTACCCGCGTGGCCAAAGCCGCCGTGGGCATGGAAAATCGCCGCAAGTCCGTCGGTCAGCTGTTCACCATTCCTCTCATTTGCGCGGCGGCCCTGTTGTCCTTTGCCCATGGCTCCAATGATGTCGCCAATGCAGTCGGGCCGCTGGCCGCCATCGTGAGTGTGCTCTCCGGCGGGGCGGTGTCGGCCAAGGTCGCGCTACCGCTCTGGGTGCTGGCCATCGGCGCCATCGGCATCTCCATCGGACTCCTGCTGTTCGGGCCGAAGATTATCGAGATCGTCGGCGAGAAGATCACCAAGCTCGACCGGGTGCGCGCCTTCTGCGTCGCCCTGTCCGCCTCCATCACCGTTATTATCGCGTCCACACTGGGCCTGCCGGTCAGCTCCACGCACATCGCCGTCGGCGCGGTGTTCGGCGTCGGCTTCCTGCGGGAGTTCGTCTCCAACCGTTTGGCCCATATCCCGGCGACCACCGCTGCCGGCCTTGAGACACCGCCGAGCGAAGGGGACATTCAAAAGCGGCTGGTAAAGGCGCGGCACCGCAAACTGGTCCGCCGGCGGCACTTGATGAACATTGCCGCCGCCTGGATTATCACCGTGCCGGCCTCGGCGATCATCGCCGCCGTGCTGCTGATGATCATTGTCAACGTGCAGTAGCGAGTTTTACGGACAATGCCGGGCGGCATTGAGCGCCGCTTCCAGCGCGTCCCAATCAGTGTCCACCGTATCAGCGACAATCACCTCAAGACGGTTGTCACGGCGGTAGGCGATTTCCTTCACGGTGATCTCGTTACCCACCCGGTCGGCCAGCAGCCACCCATCGGTCGTATGAAACACGCCCTTGAGGCGCTCCACCGCCGCCCCCTTGGGAAAGCCGATTAAGCCCGGCGGGCCCAAGAGGTCCAAAAGCGCGTCCCGGTCGAAAACTTCGGCGCCGGAGAAAATCCAGCCGCTGCCCTGATAGCCCGCGCCGGAGTTCTCCAGCCGCACAGGCTTACCCTGTTGAGGCATTGGGACGGTCTGCGGCGCGGAACTCGAATGATCATGATGATGAGCATCGGGGAACAAGGGAGCGCGGGATTCGGCAGGGTTTAGATCCAGCAGCGCCAAATCCAAATCCCCGTGCCGGGATTCAGTGATCCGTAGCTTCGGCGGGAACAAAAACCCGGCCCACTCGTGAAACCGGGCTAATTCCTCTTCGCTGGCCAGATCGGCCTTCGCGGCCACCAGCACATCGGCCAGATGAATTTGGTCTTGGTACACCTGAGCGGCCTCCAAACGCAGATCGCCCACGTGGCGCGGGTCCACCAGACAAATGACAGAGCGCAGGGACACCGCCCCGGACAATTCCTCGTTGCGCAACTGATCCAGGATACCCGCCGGATGGCCGATGCCCGTGGGCTCGATGATCAGCCGGTCCGGCCGGGCCCGGCGCAGGATATCCACTACGGCGACCTTCAGCGGCACGTTCATCATGCAACACAGACACCCGCCAGGGATTTCCTTGATAGCAACGGTCTCGTCCTCTGCAGGGAGGGCGGTCTGATCCAACGCCACTTCGCCGAACTCGTTGATCAGGATTGCCCATTTTTCGCCGGCCGGCTTGCGCGCTAGCATGGAGGTGATCGCCGTGGTTTTGCCGGTGCCGAAGAACCCGGTGAACAGCGTCGTTGGCACATGTTCGATCCGATCAGCCACCGCTCAGCCCTTGCCCATCAGCCGCAGCGACAATTCCCGCACGATATAGTGGGCGACGGCCTCCTCACTGCATCTCTCCAGCCACCAGGCTTGGCACACCTGGCCCAATTCTTCCAATCGCGCCGGATCGGCCAGAAAACCCTCAACGATGGGGCCGGCCTCATTCCAGTCATCCACTTCAATCACCGGCCAGCCCTCGGTGAACCAAGCCAGCAACTGCCGTTCCGCAATCACCGCGCAACCCGCCCGCATGGCCTCATAAGTGCGGAAAGTCTCATGGCTGACGCCCCTGGGCGACAGCGCAATCTTGGTGTCCGCCAGCCGCACCGCATAGACTTCGGGGGCTAAGCCTTCGCGAAACGCCGGAGCCTGCTCGATCTCGGCATTCAGATTATTTCGGTCCTCAAGCCAGGCGTTCATGGCGGTGAAGAAAGGCTCCCGGAATTCCGGCCGGCCGATGAAAAACACATCCAGCGAACGGTCATTCATCGGTTTGGCGGCGACCACCGGCACATCCTTGTTGCACCCCAGCGGAATGACCCGAAGGTTATCCGGCATGGGATCAAACGGCCGGTAGTTCTTGAACACCATGAACGCATCGCCCGTATAGGCAGGAATTTCATGGCCTTCGTCGCTGGTCTGCAGCACCACAACCCGCTCCGCATGGCTGATCGGCAGCGTGTCGCCGACGGACGTCACCACGAAGATAAACCGGTCGGCCAGGCCGAGCCCGGTCAGGAAGCGATCGGTGTGCAGCAGTACTTGCTCCAGATGGTCCCACTCACACCAATTGTCGGGAAGCTCCCAGACGACGTTCAGGTTGGGAAAACGTACCGGAGACACACAGTCCTCAAATCACACCGCGTGTCCGCAGATCATCAATGGCCGCGTGGTCGTAGCCGAGATCGGTCAGGATTTCATCCGCGTGTTGGCCCAATTCGGGGCTCGGCGCCGCCAATTTGGACGGCGTCCGGCTGAAATGCACCGGCTGGCCGATGATCTCGATCTCACCCCGGGCCGGGGTGGTGACCTTCTGAGCGACACCCAAATGTTTGACCTGCGGGTCCGCGAACACCTGATCCATTTTGTTGATCGGGCCGCACGGTACGCCCATATCGTTGAACTCGTCCACCCAATGGGACGTTGTTTCATTTGCCAAAACTCCGGCAATGATCTCGTTCAGCTCGTCCCGGTTTTTGAAGCGGGCGGCGTTGTCGACGAACCTGTCATCTTTTTCCAGCTCTTCCTTGCCGAGGACTTTGCAGACCCGCGGCCAGTGGGTCGCCATGGGCGCGATGTTCACGTAGCCGTCCGCCGACTTGAAGGTGCCCATGGGCACATTGGTCGGGTGATTGTTGCCCACCTGAGGCGGCACATCCTGGTCCACCAGCCAACGGGCCGCCTGAAAATCGAGCATGTAGATTTGCGCTTCGAGGAGCGAAGTGTTGAGCCATTGACCTTCGCCGGATTTCTCCCGCTCCAACAGGGCGCCCAGGATACCGGTCGCGGTCAGCACTCCAGCCATCATATCGGAGATCGCCGCGCCGGACCTCCATGGCCCGGTGCCCGGCTGACCGGTCACCGACATATGCCCGCCCATGCCCTGCGCAATCTGATCCAGGCCCGCCCGATAGGCATAAGGCCCGTCCTGGCCGAAGCCGGAGATGCTGGCATAGACGATGCGCTTGTTGATCTTTTTGACCTCTTCATAATCTACGCCGAGCCGGAACTTCACTTCCGGGCGGTAGTTCTCGACAATCACGTCGGCCTTTTCCGCCAGCTTGAAGAAGATCGCTTTGCCGTCGTCTTCTTTCAGATTGAGCGTCAGGCTGCGCTTGTTGCGATGCAAGTTTTGGAAGTCAGGGCCATGCCGGGTGCCCAGATCGCCGTACATGGGATCGCCCGGCGTTTCGATCTTGATCACGTCGGCACCGAAGTCGGCAAGCTGCCGCGCCGCCGTGGGTCCGGCCCTGGCCCGGGTCAGATCCAAAACAAGATAGTCGTTGAGCGCCACCGAGGCGCGGTCGATAGGCATATGCTTAGGCTCCTTGTTTCTTACGCTTGGCCGCCGAGACCAAGTACACCCCGCCAATGATAAGCACGAAGGCGGGAAAATGATAGAGTTCCAAAGTCTCATCCAAAAACAGCATGGCGAGCCCGGTGATCATCAGCACCCGTACATAGATAAAGGCGCTGGCCTTGCTGGCCCCGATCAGACGGTTGCCGATGTTCCACAGGCCCAACGCGCCGACGGCGACAATGATCCCCGCCCAAAGAACGGAGATGACGGTCGTCGTGTTCAGCGACATGGGCAGGATGTTCACCGTTTCCCACCAATAGAACGGGATCAGGATAACAATCCCCAGAAACTGGGTGACGTTGAGAAAGGCCAGCGGCGAAATATCCGTCGGCGCTTTGCGCAATAGCACCGCGTAAAAGGAAAATCCGAAGACCGACGACATCATCCAGAGATCGCCGATGTTGAACCGAACGCCCGCCAGAACCGCCAAGTCACCGCGGGTCAGGATCGTCATGACGCCGGCGGCGGCGATGATCGCGCCCACGACCTGCCAACGGGTGACCAATTCCCGGAACAATATCCAGGCGATGCACATGGTCACCACCGGCTGCACCATAGCCACCATGCCGCCGTTGATTGCCGTCGTGTAATGGAGCGCGATGTAAATGGTCGTATTGCCGAGAACCACCAGGAAGAATGTCATCACGACGAAATACTTCCAGTGGCTGAGGATCACCTTGTAGGAGCGGGCAATCTCCCGCCAGGTCAGCGGCAGAATCACGAGGGTCGCTACCACCCAGCGCCAGAGGGACAGGCCGATGGGCGGCACTTCGCCCGGCACCAGCCGGCCCAAAACGTGATTACTGGCGAAAAACAGCATAGACAGGGTCAGCGCCAGATAGGGCCAGGGGCCCCAAGACTCGAGGACGGCGTTGGCGCGGCTGAGGCGCGAGGGAGAAGTTTCTGACATGAGGCTGGATTGAGGCTGTTTGCTGGGATGAGCCGAAGTATTGTATATCCGGTTAGCGAAAGAACAATACGAAGGCTGCACGGAGGCCGGGCGTTGATGAGCGACGATTTTCAGGACATTCGGGACTCGGTGCGCGCTTTGTGCGCGGCATTTCCGGGCGAGTATTGGCGCAAGCTGGATACCGAGCGCGCCTACCCTGCCGAGTTCGTCCAAAAAATGACCGAGACGGGATTCTTGGGCGTTCTCATCCCGGAAGAGTTTGGCGGCAGCGGGCTCGGCATCTCTGCCGCCTGCGCCATTCTCGAAGAAATTCACAAGAGCGGCGGCAACGCGGCCGCGTGTCATGCCCAGATGTACACTATGGGCACCGTGCTGCGGCACGGCAGCGACGCACAAAAAGCCGAATACCTGCCGAAGATCGCTAGCGGCGAGCTACGCCTTCAGGCATTCGGCGTGACAGAGCCCACCAGCGGCACCGATGCGACCCGCATCCGCACCATGGCGGTCAAGGACGGCGACAGCTATGTGGTCAACGGCCAAAAGGTCTGGACGTCACGTGCCGAGCACTCGGACTTAATGCTTCTCCTCGCCCGCACCTCACCCCGCGAAGATCAGCAAAAGCGCCATGAAGGTATGTCTGTCTTTCTGGTGGACATGCGCGCGGCGAAAGAGAGTGGCCTGACCATCCGGCCGATCCCGACCATGATCAACCACGCGACGACGGAAGTGTTCTTCGACGACCTCCGCATCCCGGCAGACAGTTTGATCGGCGAGGAGGGCAAGGGCTTTCGCTATATATTGGACGGGATGAACGCGGAACGGATTTTGATCTCCGCCGAATGCGTGGGCGACGCCCGCTGGTTCATCGACAAGGCGTCGTCTTACGCCAAGGACAGGAACGTGTTCGGCCGCAGCATCGGTGAAAACCAGGGTATCCAATTTCCCATCGCCCGCGCGTATGCGGCCAGCGAGGCGGCAGACCTCATGTCCCAGAAAGCCGCCGCGCTGTTTGATGCCGGGGAGCCGTGCGGCGCGGAAGCCAATATCGCCAAGATGCTCGCCTCCGAAGCGTCCTGGCAGGCCGCCGAAATGTGTCTGCAGACCCATGGCGGCTATGGCTTCGCCGAGGAATACGATGTGGAACGAAAATTCCGCGAGACCCGGCTCTATCAGGTGGCCCCCATCCCCACCAACCTGATCCTGTCCTACATTGCCGAGCATGTCCTCGGCCTGCCCCGGTCGTATTAGTCATGGCCGGTTTCGACCAGCTACAGCACTGGATCGGGCGCACCGAAGAAGCGCAAGATACGGTGCTGGCGCGGCAACTAGACGCCATGGCCGCAACGTTGGATCGAGCCGATCCGCCCGCAAAAGACGGTGACACCCTGCCCGCCGCCTGGCACTGGATGTACTTCGCGCCGTCGGTTCGTCATTCGGGGTTGGGCCGGGACGGTCACCCCGGCACGAGAGAGAGTGAGGGCGGGTTTCTGCCGCCGATCCCCCTGCCCCGGCGCATGTGGGCCGGCAATAAGGTAACCGTGCGCGCGCCGATCCAAGTGGGGGAACACATCAAGCGCATCTCCACCATCGATGACATCACGGTTAAGGAGGGCCGAAGCGGCACCCTCGTCTTCCTCAAAATCCGGAATGCGATCACCGGCGACCGGGGCGCTGATCTGGACGATGTTCTGACGGCCGTCTACCGGGATGACCCGAAAAAATTCGAACCGCCTCGCGAGCCGGCTAAGGCCCGCAAGGACGGGGTTTGGAGCCGCACCATCACGCCTGACCCTGTGCTGCTGTTCCGTTATTCAGCGCTGACCTTCAACGGCCATCGCATTCACTATGACCGCGACTACACGACGACAGTGGAAGGCTATCCGGGCCTGCTGGTGCACGGGCCGCTGACGGCGACCTTGCTGCTGGATCTGGCGCGGCGGGAACAACCGGACAAAAGCGTATCCTGGTTTCGCATCAAGGCCACGTCGCCGCTGTACGACACCGAGCCGTTTACCCTTAGCGGTGCGCCGTCGGACGATAACGGCGCCGCGCTCTGGGCAGCCGACGCCAACGGCAACCTGGCCATGGAAGCCCACATTAAATTTGGCGGATGATGGCGACGACCGCACCCCGTTTCCGGCCCAATTACCTCCGCTCTCCGGACCTGCTTGAGATTTGCGCGCACTACCTGTCGGCGGAGGCAGCGTTCGATGCGGGCAATTATTATGTGGCGCTGTTGAAAGGGGAACAAAGCGGGGATCAGGAGACCGCCGCCTTATCCCGGCTGATGTGCGGGGACTATGCCGGCGGCATTGCGGGTTTGGAAAAACTCGACCAGCCATCGTCCCGGGCCGCCCGGTTTCAGTCTCTCGGCCATTGGATCGCCGGGGATAAGCAGGCCGCCTGCGCAGGTTTAGACAAGGCGACCGACACGCCGCTGATCAAATTGATCGGCAAGGACGACATCCATCTGCTGATCATTTTCGGGCCCCACACGAAAAATGCCGTCCCGGACCCGGCCCCGGACGGTTATACGCTGCATACGGTTTGCGTGGAGCGGGACGAAAAAGCACCGGCGCTGGAGACGATCCTTTCCGGCAGCACCGGCATAGATGGCGTCATTGTATTCGATGTCTACGGTCCGCGCCTGCCCGACGGGGTGTTTGATATCGACGCGCCGGTGATCTTTCTCACCTATGACCTGGATTTCCAACTACACCATCAGTTCGGGGATTTACGCCGCGCCGATCTGATCCTCATGAACGCGGCCTTCGAGCATATCCGGATGGACGGGATTTACCCGTGTCCCGTCGCCGCCTACCCCGCGTACATCAACGCCTTCGTCGAACCGGGGTTCACCACGCCGGCAGCCGAAAAGGATATCGACATCCTGCATACCGGCCTGTCATTCACGCCGATCATGCGGGAAAAGGCCCAGTATCTGTTCCGGCTCGCCTCACTCGATGAACCCGATTTAGACATCCGCATTCATCATGGCTTTTTGGACAAGGATGAATATCTGGAGGCCCTGTCCCACGCCAAATTTGTGCCGGTCTGCAGCAGCCGCAATCTGGGCGGACTCTCGGGACGGGCAGCGGATGTTTTGCTCAACGGCGGCCGGGCGTTGATGCCGGAGAACGACAACGCCACGCGATTATTGGATAAGGCTGCTGACCTGATAACGGAGGTTTCCGTGTCGGCGTTCGAACAACAGGCCCTGAAAGCGCTCCAGGAGCCGCTGGAGGAGTGGGCGGATATCAAACGTGATTGGCCGGTGATCCTGGAAGAATTGGAAACTCTCGCCGGCCGTTCGCCTGGGCGGGAGGCGGCACTATTCAAGTTCTGCCTGTTCGAGGCATTGCGGCGGCGATCGCCAAAGTCTTGCCCGCCGGCAAACAACGTCATCGCCGACACCGACCATAGCGCGGACTGCGCCTTGCTGTTTCGCACGCTCACCCAGATTGTCGCCCGCCCCCGGGATCAGGCGCTAATCGAAGTGGCAAAGAACTTATATAATGAGGCCCATTCCCGGCGCCCGAAGTCGCTCATCCTGCCGTTCAATATGGGGCGGATTCTTTGGGCGCTAGGCGACCGGCCAGCCGCGGTTGAAGCGCTTCGGCAAGCGGTAGAAAACGCCCATGACGGTATTTTCGATCCACGCCGGGACGATATTTGGCTGCATCTGTTCAAAGGCACGAATGAGATGATGCCTTATGACGACTACTTCGTCGGCAACAGCGTGGACCTGTCCCGTGGCCGGATGAATGCGCCTAACGGACGTGCCGTCATCGCCGCCACCGCCAGGACGTATCTGGCGCTGAACGCCCTTCAAGACAGCGACCTGGAGCGAGGCTTGGCATATCTGGGCGAGGCCTTGTCCGATTTTCCCGACCACTGGCCGGCAGCTAAGCTGCGCTGCAAGACGCTCTACGCGATGACAGAGGGCGGTGTTTTGTCAGATTGGGATGAGGTCATCGCGTCTTTCGACCGTGCGGTCGAGCTTTACCCGCCGGTGATCTCCGAGCTTGTGCCCTTCGGCATTTCCGCGGAGCTGGCCAGAGGAGATGAAGACGGCGCGGGAGAGATCGCCAAGACCTGGGCCTACTTCGCCACTAGGGTCACCTGGGAACATGCGGACGACCATCCCATTCCCGATGCTACCTGGAAATGTGTGCGCGCGCTGTTCGACCGGCTGCCGGATCATTTGCAGTCGGCGCTTCGGGACCGCTACCCCGATCAACTCTAGTTCTGCATTTTTTAAGGAAATTCTGCTATCACCGGAGAACAGACAGCGGATTTGGCAGAACCCTTGAGCGGAACATTCCTCATCACGTCGGGCGCCTATTGCGGGCCCGAGTTTACGTCGATCTTAGGCAAACTGCCTCCGGCCTTTTTGCCGGCGGGCAACCGGCGCCTGTTTCAAGTTCAGGCCGGCTATATCAGCGGCGTCGAGGCGCGGCGGATTCTATCCCTGCCGGAAGATTTCGACATCCCGGAGGAAGACCAAAAAATTCTGAACGTGCTATCGTTTGAAATCGTGTCCGTGCCCGGCGGGCTGAACCTTGGGCAGTCCGTTTCTCATGTGCTGGAAGCCGCGAACGTAGACAAGGGTCCGCTGCACATCCTGCACGGCGACACGTTGTTGACCGGCTTTCCGTACGACCAGTTGGACTGTGTCTCCGCCGGGCGGACGTCGGAATACACGTCCTGGGCGGAGTCTCGCACCGCCAACGATGGCGCACTCACATTCTTCGATGGCCTGCCGGAAGGCGGCGCCCCGGCGGCGGGTGAACGCCAAGTGTTGTCAGGTTTTTTTAGCTTCTCCGACGCCGACGCCTACAAGACGGCCCTCGCCACCTCGGACAACAATTTCATCGAGTCTTTAAATGCCTATAGCGCGGCAACCCCTCTGTCCGAGATCGCCGCCGGCGATTGGCTCGACTTCGGCCACCTGGACACCTATTTCCAGTCCAAGGCCCAACTCACCAGTGGCCGAGCGTTCAACGATGTCCGCTTCTCCCGCCGCGCCGTCGAAAAGACCAGCACCGACAACGCCAAGATCGACGCCGAAATCCACTGGTTCGAGAACGTGCCTGCCGACGTCAAAGTCTTCGCGCCGCAGTATCTCGGCCAAAGTGCGGCCGGCGCCGGCTACCAGACAGAGTATCTTTATTTGTCATCTCTGGCGGATTTGATGGTTTTCGGGCGGCTGCCGACGTATGTCTGGCAGCGCATCTTCGCCGCCTGTGACGAGTTCCTGCAAACCTGCGCCCGGCACGGGCCGGATTCCAAACTGTCCTCGGACTCCCTCTACACGGAAAAGACGCTGGCTCGGCTGGACGAGTATGCGTCTCAATCGGGAACGGACCTGAACACAGGCTGGACCTTTAACGGCGAGGCCCTCCCCGGATTGACACAGATCGTCGAGACGTGCACCGCCGCCATTCCGCCCGTTGACAAGCATCATCAACAGATCGTCCATGGCGATTTCTGCTTCAGCAATATCTTCTATGACTTCCGGGCGCACACGATCCGGGTGGTCGATCCGCGCGGGTATCTCGGTGACGCTGAAGCCTCAATTTATGGCGATGTCCGCTACGACATCGCCAAGCTCTACCACTCCGTCGCCGGCGGATACGATCCGGTAATCGCCGGCCGCTATGACTTGGGCGGCAGCGGAACCGATCTGACCTTCGCACCGCCCGGCAGCGAGGACAACGGTGCGTGCCGGGAGGCGTTCCTCGCCGGGACGTATAATGGCCTGAGCCTAGAAGACGCCGCCGCCAAACCCATCGCCATCCTGCTGTTTCTCTCCATGCTGCCGCTGCACCGGGATGACGAGGCGCGGCAACGGGCGTTGCTGGCCTGCGCGCTCCGGCTGTTCCGGGAACTGGATCACTAGACCATGCTAATCGTCATTCCCATGGCAGGCGAAAGCCGCCGTTTCCGGGACGCCGGTTTTGAACAGCCCAAATACATGCTGCCATTGAAGGACCGCACGGTCTTTGATTTCGCCGTCGGCGGCTTCGAGGATTGCTTCGACGACCACGACTTCCTGTTCATCTACCGGGACATTCAAGACACAAAGCCGTTTATAAAAGAACACTGCGCCGATCTCGGCCTCAATGACCCGCATCTCGTGGAGTTGGAGGCGGTGACAACGGGCCAGGCGGAGTCGGTGCGCATGGGTCTGGAACGATCCGCGCTTATGGCCGAAGACGGTCTCGCCATCTTTAACATTGATACGTTCCGCCCCAGCTTTGCCTTTCCCGACAACTGGAACTGGGAGGAGGTCGATGGCTACCTGGAGGTGTTCGAGGGCAGCGGCCCCAACTGGTCTTATGTGCGGCCCTCCGGGCTCGGCGACGGCGCGGTCCTGGAAACCGCCGAGAAGGTCGAGATTTCCAATCTCTGCTGTACCGGGCTCTACTATTTCCGGAACACGGAAACCTTCCGCCGCGCGTTGCTGGCTCACCGGGCCCGCAAACCGGATACGCGGGAATTCTACGTGGCGCCCATCTACAACGACCTGATCGCCGAAGGGGCGGATATCCGCTACCATCAAATCCCGGCGGACGCTGTGACCTTCTGCGGCGTGCCGGCGGAATACGAAGCTTTGTTCGCCGAGGAAGCCGATGGCTGATGCCGCCGATACCGACGTCTCTGTTGTGGTGACCGGCTTGGTCCGGGACGTGGATCTGTTCACCCGCAGCCTGGACTGTCTGACCGGCATTAAGCAGATCAAAGAGATCATCCTCGCCACCTGGGAAAAAGAGGCGGCGGAAAACGCCGCGACCCTGGCCACGCTGGCCCACCGGTTTGATCTGAAGGTCGTCGCCGTGCCCGAACCGCCGCAATGGAGCGGCAATCTGTTGAGCCAGATGCTCTCGCTCTATGTCGGGGCCAACCACGCGGCCTGCGGCAATATTCTGAAAACCCGCACCGATGTGTTTATCGAGCCTGACGCACTCAAGTATATCTTCGCCAAGGACCGGGCCATTTCTTTGCCCGGAAATATGACGGCCGGCGCGCCGGTCTTCGGAAATAAAGTCTGCGTCTGGGGCGTGGAATCTACCTCACCCTTCTACATGCACGATCTGTTTTTCTTCGCGTCCAAGCCCGACATGCTAAAGCTGGTCAACATGGATGTGCGCTACGACTGTCTCTACAACATGACCAAGGAGAAAGTGCATATCCGCCGCTTCATCCATCCGTTCATCCATGAATTCCCGATCCTGGAGAAGTTCCTCCACGTCGCCCATGTGCTGGGCGCGACCATCGAGTTCCCCAACGAGTATCGTTACGCCGTGTTGGAGAAAATGCTCGGCGAGGAGCTTTATGTCCTGATTCTGGCGCTTTATTATCGGCTGGTGGATGTCTATTTCTCCAACGACTGGGGGCAGGACCGGGTCTTTGAGTGGAAGGACGTGCCCGATCAGGTCGCGTTTACGCCCGGCGGCACGTTGAAAGACGCATATTTTGCGCACCCCGGATACAAGGCCCTCTTGGCCAAGGGCGATGTGCTGTTCCGGTCGGTCGCCGCCAGCGATTTTGCCGATGACGAGCTCGGCCAGCGGTTTGCGAAAGCCAACGCGGAACTGGATGGGCTTGCAGATCTTCGCACCGCCGGTTTGGATCACGATTTCAACGGATTCATACAACGCGCCCTGGGCTGCGGCCAGGAAGCGCTGGACGTCGTGCGCCAAAGCTACGCAGAAGACGGCGTTTCCCCGGCAGATTGAGAATTGACTCATCCAGGGACTCCCGGTAACCATGATTTCGACGGTTTTCAGCGACTTTTCGCTGGAATGAAATGGGAATGCGGTGCGCAAAAGTTAAGCAATCCCGCAACTGCCCCCGCAACTGTAAGCCGCGATCTCGGCGGCGAGTCAGATACCGGCCATCAGCCCCGCAGGGACTTTTTTGTCCGTCGCGTCGCGGGGCGCGCGACACACGGAGGGTGAACAATGTCGAACCAAATTCAAGCTCGGGTCCAGGAGCAGGATGCCGCCGGACAGCAACAACGCCTCGTCGCCGCGACTATCGGCGGCCTATTGGGCGTCTTTCTGTTGATCGGCGTCGGCTTCGCCGGCCAGGACGGGTTCGCACACAACGCGACGCACGATACCCGGCACGCGACCGGCTTTCCCTGCCACTAAACCAGTTTCATGCTTTATAGACTGTTGGTGACGGGCCTCGTTTCCGGGGCCGTCGCGGGCGTGATTTTAACGGTCTTCCATTTTTTAATGGTCGAACCGCTGATCTTCGCGGCTGAGCAATACGAAGATCAGGCCGCCTTCCATGCGGCCGAAGTTGTTGTTCAACACTCCCATACCTCGGGCGTAAACCACACCCATGAGGAAGGCGATAAACCCCACGAACACAATGCCGAGGGTGCGGTTCATATCCACAGGGACGGCTCGGTGCATCACCACCACGGCTGGTCGCCGGCCGATGGGATTGAGAGAAGTGGCTTCACCCTGCTGGCCAATATCCTGGTCGGGATTGCCTGCGGTATTTTGCTGGCCACGGCGCTCACCCTATACGGCCGGGAAATTGGCTACGCGGAGGGCGTACTTTGGGGATTGGCCGGTTTCGCCAGTTTCGCCCTGTTGCCCGGCCTGGGCCTCCCCCCGGAATTGCCGGCCGCCGCCGCGGCTGATCTGTTTGCCCGTCAGACCTGGTGGCTGGGCACCGCCGCCGCCAGCGTCTTTGGCATCGCCCTCTTGGTTTTCGGCAAGAATGGGCTTTGGAAAGGCCTCGGCCTTGTCCTGCTCGTCGCACCGCATGTCATCGGCGCGCCGCATCCGCCCGCCGGCGCCGTCGGCAAGTCCCCGCCGGAAATGGCCGCGCACTATGTCTCCGCGACCATGACTGGTTCGATGATACTGTGGCTGGTGATCGGGTTGATGGCCGCCTACATGCAGCAGCGGCTCGGCCGGGCGGAACAGGCAAACGCCTCCGACTAATCCTTATCGGAGACCCCGGCTTCCGCAAAGGTCGCCATACCCGTATGGCAGGCCACGGCGCATTTGAGGATATTGAGCGCCACCGCCGCGCCGGAGGCTTCGCCCAACCGCATATTGAGATTGATCAATGCCACTTTGCCGAGTTGGTCCAGCAGCCGTTGGTGGCCCGGCTCCGCCGAGACATGCCCGGCCACGCAGTGATCCAATAGCGCGGGATCAACTGCATTCAGCGCCGCCGCCGCCGCCCCACAGACATAGCCGTCCAAAATAACCGGCGTCCGGGTTTGCCGCGCGGCAACCATCGCGCCGGCCATGGCCGCCAATTCCCGCCCGCCGAAGGTCTGCAAAACCGCCAGACCATCCTTCGGATCAATCCCGTGCTTCGCAACGCTGTCGCCGACGACCTTGATTTTGGTGTCGAGCGCGCTGCCTTCCACACCGGTGCCAGGCCCGACCCAGTCTTCCGCTGTGCCGCCAAATAGAGCATGACAGATTGCCGCCGCCGACGTGGTGTTACCGATCCCCATCTCACCGATACTCATCGCATCGCAGCCACCTCCCACCGCATCGGCGCCGGCATTCAGCGCGGCGAGCAGGCCGGCATCGTCCAGGGCCGGCTCTTGCGAAAAGTCCGCCGTCGGCGTTTCCAAGTCCAGCGCGATCACGTCGAGTTTCGCGCCCGCCACGCCGCTCAGCTGATTGATCGCTGCGCCGCCGGCTGAAAAATTAGCCACCATCTGCACGGTGACCTCGGCGGGAAAGACCGACACCCCTTGGGCGGTCACGCCGTGATTCCCCGCAAATACCAGCACCCGGCAATCTTCCATGGTGGGCGGATACCTACCTTGCCAAGTCGCCAACCATCCCGACAATTCCTCCAACCGGCCCAACGAGCCCGCCGGTTTGGTCAGGTTCGGCTCCCGCTCAGCCGCAGCTGCCGCCGATTTCGCGTCCGCGCCGGGCAAAGCCGCAAGCGCGGCTTGGAATTGAGAGAGCGACGAAAATGTGGTCATTGAATATGTCTCGCTGGGGTTTCTTGTTCGCGTTCACCTTGGGGCTGTAATATAGAGGGTAGCACAGCCTGCAAAGTCAAAATTGGCTAAATTGGCGAGAGGGAAGATGGCGGACCAGCCGGACACAGCGAAAAATTCTTCCGAAGAACCTGCTGCGGAACAGGAGCAGGAACGCAGACAAGACTGGATGGATGATCTCCAGATTTGTCTGGGCTTCTTAACGCGCATACCCGTGCCCGGCGGCCCGGCCGTCAACAATCCCTCATTGGCCGAGGCGTCACGCTTCTTTCCAGTCGTCGGCATTTTGCTGGGCGCGATTGCCGTGTTTGTTCTGGTCGGCGCTCAAACCCTGGGCATCCCGCAGTCGGCGGCCATCTTGCTGGCGCTTTTGTCGATCACGTTGATTTCGGGCGGCCTGCATGAGGACGGCTTGGCTGATACGGCGGACGGCCTCGGCGGCGGGTTCGACAAAGAACGGTCCCTAGAAATCATGTTGGACAGCCGCATCGGCAGCTTCGGTGTTCTGGCCCTGATCTTCTGTGTCGGATTGAAATGGGCCGGCTTGGGGAGCCTGCCTGAACACGGCGCCGCCTTGGCGCTTTTCGGCGCAATTGTCGCCTCCCGAGGCGTACTGCCGATTTTCATGCGCTACGTGACGCCGGCCAAGGAAGACGGATTGTCGGCCGGCGCCGGCCAGCCGGAGTTCGACCGGGCCATCGTTTCCGCCGGAATTACGCTGATAGTCCTGTTTTTTGTCTTTGGCTTTTGGGCGAGCCTGCTGATTATCGTCGCAACGGCTGTCGTCACCGGACTCTTTGTCTGGTGGGTGCGGCGGAAGATCGGCGGTCAAACCGGAGATATCCTTGGCGCCGTTCAGCAAATCAGTGAGGTGACTATCATCCTCATGGCGGCGGCCGCGGGCGCGGTATGACCGGTATGGTCCGTTGGTGGTGGATAAGGCATGCGCCAAGCGAAGGCGATCAAGGGATCGTCCACGGCCAGGATGACGTGGCGGCCGACCTGAGCAACCAGGAGGCTGTCGCCGCCACCGTAGCCAGACTTCCCGACGACGCCGTGTGGCTAACCAGCACCATCCGCCGGGCCAAGGAAACGGCGCAGGCCTTGCGGCCCGGCGTCGCAACCACCGAGATCAAGGCCCTCGACGAACAGAATTACGGCATCTGGAACGGCCAGCGCTGGAACGATCTGAAAGGCGAGGATGCCGAAGCGTTCTGGAAGGACTTCGCCAACAATAAGCCGCCGGAAGGCGAAAGCTATGTTGAACAGTATGCGCGCGTCTCGCAGGCGATCTTGGAGTTGAACCCTAAATATTCCGACCGCGACGTTATCGCCGTGGTCCATGCCGGCACCATCCGCTCCGCCATTGGCTTGGCTCTAGACTTGGCGCCGATGAAAGCGCTGTCGGTTCAGGTCGGCAATCTGTCCATCACCCGGATCAACGCCATCCCCATGGACGATGGCCTCAAATGGGCGGTCCACGCCGTCAATCTCCTCCCCGAATAGCCGCCATAAGCTTTACGCCGCCCCTGCCGACCTGATATCGTCCTCGCGCCTTAGGGACAGGGAAGCCGGTGCAAGACCGGCGCTGCCCCCGCAACTGTAAGGGCCTTGGATCGTCCGCGCGGCAGCGCCGCAACCACTGACCAGAGTCGGGAAGGTGGACGTCCCGAAAGCCCAAGC
Source organism: Rhodospirillaceae bacterium (assembly GCA_038127535.1). Lineage (GTDB taxonomy): Bacteria > Pseudomonadota > Alphaproteobacteria > Rhodospirillales > UBA2165 > JAYPHU01. The sequence continues at coordinate 58,115 of JAYPHU010000016.1, forward strand.
CAGGAGACCTCCCCTCGGGCGCGCTTGAACGCAACAACATCCTCGGGTGGAGGGAGAACGTTCCATGGCGGAGACGCCAACTCTCAACGGTATAACAGTGGTCCTGGGCGGCGCACGTTCCGGTAAGAGCGCGTTTGCCGAAAGCCTGTTCGCGTCCGTTGAGGCGGCTTACTACATTGCGACCGCCGAGGCGTTGGACAATGAAATGGCGGATCGCATCCAACAGCATCAATCCCGGCGGGGAGCGACCTGGACCACGGTAGAGGCGCCCCTTGATCTGGCGGGTGCTCTGACGGCAACAAACACGCCGGTGCTGGTCGATTGCCTAACCATTTGGCTCTCCAACCTCATGCATCATGAAAAAGACGCTGAGGCGGAAATCGACTCCCTTCTTGCAGCCCTTTCCGCTATGACACAGCCCGTTGTTCTTGTGTCGAACGAGGTGGGCGGCGGCATCGTGCCAGAGAACAAGCTGGCGCGGGAGTTTCGCGACCTCGCCGGTATCATGAACCAAAAATTCGCGGCTGCGGCCGATCAGGTCTTTCTGATCACCGCCGGTCTGCCCCAACAATTGAAATAGGAACCATCCATGCCTGAACTAGGAAAAATCCCCGTCACCGTGGTCACCGGCTTTTTGGGCGCCGGTAAAACGAGCCTGATCCGCCATCTCCTGGAAAACCCGCGGGGCAAGAAACTGGCGCTGATCATCAACGAATTTGGCGATCTGGGCGTGGACGGCGATATCCTCAAAGGCTGCGGCGACGAGACCTGCACCGAAGACGATGTGATGGAACTGACCAACGGCTGCTTGTGCTGCACCGTCGCCGACGACTTTATCCCGACATTGGAAACCCTGCTCGACCGGGAAGACCGGCCCGACCATATCGTGATTGAGACCTCAGGCCTGGCCCTGCCGAAGCCGTTGGTTCAGGCCTTCCAATGGCCGGAAGTCCGGTCCCGCACCACCGTGGACGGGGTCGTGGTTGTGGTCGATGGCCCTGCCGTGAAGGCCGGACTGTTCGCCGATGATCCGGACCTGGTGCAGGCGCAGAGGGATGCGGACGACTCTCTCGACCATGAAAGCCCTCTGGAGGAATTGTTCGAGGATCAACTGGCCTGCGCTGACCTGGTGGTGATCAGCAAGTCGGACCTGATGACTGGCGAGGAACGCCAGGGCGTGATGAATACGGTCCGTCAGGAAACCCGGCCCTCGGTCAAGATGTTGAGCGCGGCGCACGGCAAGATCGATTCCGCGCTTTTGCTGGGCATGCGCGCGGCAGTCGAGGATGATCTGGATGGCCGTAAATCCCACCACGACGATCTGGACGGCGAACACGACCACGACGATTTCGACAGTATCGTGGTCACCCTGGGCCAGGCCGAAGACCAGGACGCGATCAAACAACGGGTCGCGAACACTTTGGCGCAGGAAGGTGTGCTACGGGTGAAAGGCGTGATCGACGTCGCCGGCAAACCGGCGCGCCTTATGGTGCAGGGCGTCGGCCCCCGGGTCGATTGCTATTATGACCGGCCCTGGGCGGACGGCGAGATGCGGCAAAGCCGGCTGGTGGTCATCGGCCTGCACGATTTTGACCGGGCGGCAGCCGAGGCGGCGTTGAAGCCCCCGGTCTGATGCACCTTCTCGTCACCCAGCCCGGCCAGATCAACGACGGCAGCGAAGCCGTCGATCTCGGCCAGTCGCCGGGTGACATCGTTTTCCTATCCGCCGCCGCCAGCGATCTGATGCTGTTGGCGGAAACCTACGGGGAGATGGCGGGGGGACTCCCCAGCCTCCGGCTCGCCAATCTGATGCAGCTCAGCCACAACATGTCGGTCGATGTGTATGTGGAGAACACGCTCGCCTCGGCGAAACTGATCATCGTGCGGCTGCTGGGCGGCACCGGCTATTGGCCTTACGGGCTGGAACGGATCAGCGCGCTCTGCCGGGAGAAAAACCTCAAACTCGTCGTCATTCCGGGCGACGATCACCCGGACCCGGAGCTGCAGTCCTATTCCACCCTCCCCTCCGACGTCTGCCACCGCATCTGGCAGTACTGCGCCCATGGGGGCCGGGGCAATGCGGAGAACCTGTTGACGTTCTGCGCCTCGCTTTTGGAGCGCGATGTCAATTGGCTGGAGCCCGCGCCGTTGGTCCGGGCAGGCCTCTACTGGCCCAGCGTTCCCCTGCCGGTCTTGGAAGATGTGCAGGAATATTGGCAAGAAGACGCGCCGACGGCGGCCATCGTGTTTTACCGGGCGCTGGTGCAAGCCGGCGATCTGGCGCCGGTAAACGCCCTGATCAAAGCGCTGCAAGAGCGCGGGCTAAACCCCCTGCCCCTGTTTGTCGGCAGCCTCAAAGAGGCGGCCTGCGCAGAAATCGTCAAATCTTATTTGGCGGAAACCGAGGCCAACATCATTCTCAATCTGACCGGGTTCGCCGTTTCCACGCCAGGCGCCGAAACCAGTGACACGCCGTTTACCGATGCTGATTGCCCGGTGCTGCAAGTGATCCTGTCCGGCGGCGATGAAGACGGCTGGCGGGAAACCGCCCGCGGTCTTGCGCCCCGCGATCTAGCCATGAGCGTGGCGCTTCCGGAAGTGGATGGCCGGATCATTACCCGTGCCATTTCCTTCAAGAAAGCGGACGGGTTTGACCAGCGGACCGAGGTTGCCCTGGTGCGCCATGAACCGGTCCCCGACCGGGTCGACTTTACCGCGCGCCTCGCCGCCAACTGGTGCCGGCTCCGGCAAATACAAGAAGCCAACCGCCGGGTGGCCATCGTGCTGGCCAATTATCCCAACCGGGACGGACGGCTGTGCAACGGGGTCGGGCTGGACACGCCGGCCGGTGTGGCGGCGGCGATCCTGCGGTTAAATGCGGATGGCTATAAAATCGGCCACGCCCCGGCAGACGGCCCGGCGCTGATGGATATCCTGCTGGAAGGGCCCACCAATGCTCCGGGAGACCGCGAAGGCGGCGAACGAATTTCCCTCGATGACTACCTGCAGTTCTTCGACAGCTTGCCGCACGAAGTGCGCGGAGAGGTGAGGGAACGATGGGGCGCACCGGAGACCGATCCGTTCTTCGCCGACGGGGCCTTTGTTTTACCGGCGCATCGCTTCGGCAATCTGGCCGTTGCGATCCAGCCGGCCCGTGGCTACAACATCGATCCAGTAGAAAGCTATCACAATCCGGACCTGGTCCCGCCCCATGGCTATCTCGCCTTTTATGCGTGGCTGCGCCGAAGCTTCAACGCCCATGCCGTCATCCATTTCGGCAAACACGGCAATCTGGAATGGCTGCCCGGCAAGGCGCTGGCGCTCAGCGAGGACTGCTTCCCGGAAGCGGCTCTTGGCGCCCTGCCCCACCTCTATCCGTTTATCGTCAACGATCCCGGCGAAGGCACCCAGGCCAAGCGCCGCGCCCAGGCGGTGATTGTCGATCATCTAACGCCACCCCTGACCAGGGCAGAGAGCTATGGTCCGTTGCGCGATCTCGAGCAACTTGTCGATGAATACTACCTGGCCGCCGGCATGGACCCACGCCGGCTCAAGCTTCTCTCCGAACAGATTCTGGAGCTTGGCCAGCGTATCGGATTGGACCGGGACGCCGGCATTATTGAGGGCGATACCGAAACGGACTCACTGGCCAAGATCGACAATTATCTGTGCGAGCTGAAGGAAATGCAGATCAGGGACGGGCTCCACGTGTTCGGCCAATCGCCGGACGGCGGGCTGCTCACCGACCTGCTTATCGCGCTGACCCGCCTGCCCCGTGGCGATGGGAAGGACGGCAACGCTTCGCTCATCCGGGCGCTGGCCGCTGACCTGGGATTGGGCGAGTTCGATCCGCTGGATTGCGAAATGGGCGCACCCTGGACCGGGCCCACTCCGGCGGCGTTAGACAATGACACCCCCTGGCGCACCAACGGCGACACGGTGGAGCGGCTAGAACTTCTGGCCCAGGCTCTGGTGAGCGGCGAAACCCAAGCTGAGCCGGCGTGGGACCAGACCAACACCGTCCTCGCCTATATCGACCAGCAGCTCCGGCCCATGGTCACCCGCTGCGGCGAACAGGAATTAAACGGCCTGGCCGCCGGGCTCGCGGGCAAGTTCGTGGCGCCGGGCGCCAGCGGTGCACCGACCAGAGGCCGGCTGGACACGCTGCCCACGGGCCGCAATTTCTATTCGGTGGATTGCCGGGCGATCCCGACACCAGCCGCCTGGTCCTTGGGCTGGAAGTCCGCCACCTTGCTGATCGAGCGCTATTTCCAGGATCATGGAGAATACCCGCGCCGCCTCGCCGTCAGCGCCTGGGGCACCGCCAACATGCGGACCGGCGGCGACGATGTCGCTCAGGCACTGGCGCTGATGGGGGTGAAACCGGTCTGGGATCAGCAGTCCCAGCGGGTCACTGGGTTCGAGGTCATTCCGGCGAATGTCCTCGGCCGGCCGCGGGTCGACATGATGTTCCGCATCTCCGGCTTTTTCCGGGACGCCTTTCCGGCGCAGGTCGACCTATTGGACAGCGCCGCCCGCGCCGTCGCCGCCTTGGATGAAGATGACGCGACCAACCCGATGGCGGCGCAGTTCCGCAGCGATCAGGCCAAACTGACCAAGAACGGGATGGAGGCGGAGGACGCCGCACGCAAAGCCGGGCATCGGGTGTTTGGCTCCAAGCCCGGCGCGTACGGCGCAGGCCTACAGGCGCTGATTGATGAGAACGGCTGGGACGGGGATGAGGATCTGGCCCAAGCCTACGTGGTCTGGGGCGGCTATGCCTATGGCGGCGGGGTGGAAGGTGCTGCGGAACACGGGCTGTTCGAGACCCGGCTGAAGGCGGTTGAAGCGGTGATCCACAATCAGGACAACCGGGAACACGACCTGTTGGACAGCGACGACTATTACCAGTTCGAAGGCGGGATCACCGCCGCCGTCCGGCATTTGTCCGGCGAACAGCCCGCCGTTTATCATAATGATCACAGCCGGCCGGAGTCGCCTAAGGTGCGAACACTTGAGGACGAGATCGGCCGCGTGGTCCGCGCTCGCGCCGCCAACCCCAAATGGATCGATGGCGTCATGCGCCACGGCTACAAGGGCGCGTTCGAGATTGCGGCGACGGTCGACTACCTCTACGCCTTTGCCGCCACCGCACGGGTCGTGCAGGATCATCACTTCGAGCAATTGTTCGACGCCTATTTGGATGACGACCGGGTGCGGGACTTCATCGAAGAGAACAACCCGGCGGCCCTTCGGGAAATCGCGGAGACATTTGAGCGGTCTATTGAGCGGGGCTTCTGGCATCCGCGCGCCAATTCAGCCGGGCAGTTACTGGCCCGGCTCAGACAGGGAGAAGCGGCATGAGCACATCAGACGGGAACCTGACGGAAGAAGAGATCAACGCGCGGGCCAACGAAAAGCGCCGCAAGCACAAAGAGGCCAAGGACCGTATCCTCGCCAAAAAAGTCAACGAAGGCGGTTTGCTCGCCGTGCATACCGGCAAAGGCAAAGGCAAGACCACGGCCGCCATGGGCATGGTCGCTCGCTGCATCGGCCACGGCATGAAGGTCGGCATCGTACAGTTCGTCAAAGGCAAGTGGGAGACCGGCGAGCGGGTTGTGCTGGAAACCTTCCCCGATCAAGTCACAATCACCGCCATGGGCGAAGGTTTCACCTGGGAAACCCAGGACCGCGCACGCGACATCGAGGCCGCCAACGCCGCCTGGGCGCGAGCCAAGGAGATGATCCTGGACCCGGCGAACGACATGGTGCTGCTAGACGAGATCAACATCGTGCTCCGCAACGACTATCTCGACATCAACGAGGTGGTGGAGTTCCTCAAAGACAAGCCGGCGGACGTTCACGTCATCTGCACCGGCCGCAATGCCAAGCAGGAGCTTATCGAGATCGCCGACCTGGTCACCGAGATGACCGAAATCAAACACCATTTCCGCGCCGACTTTAAAGCTCAGGCGGGTATCGAGTTCTAGCCGGCGCGCGCAACCATGTCCGCCAAAGCCATCATGTTGCAGGGGACCGGCTCCGACGTCGGTAAGTCGCTGCTGGCCGCAGGACTGTGCCGGGCGTTTGTGACGCGGGGGCTCACTGTCCGGCCGTTTAAGTCGCAGAACATGTCCAACAATGCCGCCGTGACGCCCGACGGCGGCGAGATCGGCCGGGCCCAGGCGCTCCAGGCCCGCGCCTGTGGCGTTGCGCCCAACGTGCATATGAACCCGGTGCTGCTGAAGCCCCAATCCGACGTCGGCGCGCAGCTTGTGGTTCAAGGCAAGGTGCGGGGCCACTACAACGCCCGCGCCTTTCAGCCGGTGAAGAAGGAACTTATGAGCGACGTTCTCGCCAGCTTTGAGATCATGAAGGCGGAGGCCGACATCGTCGTGGTCGAAGGGGCTGGCAGCGCGGCGGAAGTAAATTTACGAGAAAACGATATCGCCAATATGGGATTCGCCATAGCCGCGCAGGTCCCGGTGATCCTGGTCGCCGACATCGACCGGGGCGGCGTCATCGCCAGCCTGGTCGGCACCCACGCGCTGCTGCCCGATGACGAGCGCGCGCTGCTCAAGGGCTATATCATCAACAAGTTCCGGGGCGACGTGAGCCTGTTCGATGAGGGCCTGACCGCGATCACGGACAAGACCGGCCTCGCCGCCTTCGGCATTCTGCCCCATCTGGCGGCGGCGGCGCGCCTGCCCCAGGAAGACGCCATGTCGTTGGAGAACCAGGAACGGCTGACCGGCGACGGACCGATCAAAATCGCCGTCCCCCGTCTCGCCCACATCGCCAACTTCGATGACTTCGATCCGTTGATCGCGGAAGCCGACGTCGCCCTCGACATCATCCCGACGGGTGAAGCTTTGCCCGGTGATGCGGACCTGGTCATCCTCCCAGGCTCCAAAACCACCATCGCCGACTTGGAAGATTTCCGCCGGCAGGGCTGGGACATCGATTTGGCCGCGCATCTCCGGCGGGGCGGCGCGGCGCTGGGCATCTGCGCAGGGTACCAGATGCTCGGCCAAACCATCAGCGATCCCGACGGCGTGGAGGGCAGCTTGGGTGCGATCGACGGCCTCGGCCATCTGTCCCACGACACGGTACTGGCCGGCGACAAGACGCTGACCGTGGTCACCGGGGAAGCTTGCGATGGTTTGGGCGCTGTGAGCGGCTATGAAATGCACATCGGCAAAACATCATCTGCCAACAAAGCCCATTTTCTGACATTGGACGGCAATCCTCATGGGGCCATCTCCGCCGACGGCCGGATCATGGGCTGCTATGTGCACGGGTTATTTTCCAGCGACGCCTTCCGCCATAATTTTCTCAACCGGCTGAAAAGCCGCGATGCCTCCAGCCTCGCCTATGAAGCGCAGGTCGAGGCGGCATTGGACGAGCTCGCCTCGGCGATTGAGACGCATCTGGATGTTGAGGGGATTTTGGCGGCGGCGGGGTGAGGTCACTTTAACATCGTCATCTCTCTTACTGCGTCACCCCCGAGCCTGCCTACGCGAGGTTTTAGCGAAGGCAGGTTGGCGAAGCCAAGTCTCGGGGGACCATGGGACCAAGCGACCTGAGCGGAAACGCCGAATGGACCCCCGACATTTGCTTCGCAGGTCGGGGGCGACGCTTCTAGAGGTTGGGTGATTAGGATTCCGCCACCAGCCCCACCAGCAGCACAAACATCACCACGCACGCGTTGACATAGACCCGGAGCCCGGCGACGATATCGGCAGGCGTCGCATCCTCCCGGCCCTCGCCGAGCCAGAGCTCATCAACCGCCTGCCCATCATAGACCCTGGGACCCGACAGGCGGACATCCAGCGCGCCGGCCATTGCCGCTTCGGGCACCCCGGCATTGGGAGAGCGGTGCTTTCGCCCGTCCCGCCACAAGGTCTTGAGACTGTCCGCCGCACCACCCGGCCGGTGCACCAGCGCGGCGATGACAATCAACAGCCCGGCGATTCTGGACGGGATAAGATTAGCGAAGTCATCCAGCTTCGCCGCCGCCCAGCCGAAGTCGCCGTGTTTCTGATTGAGATGCCCGATCATGCTGTCCGCCGTGTTGAGGGATTTATAGATCAGCAAGCCCGGCAGGCCGAACAGCAGGGCCCAGAACACCGGCGCAACCACCCCGTCGGAAAAATTCTCGGCCAAGGACTCCAGCGAGGCCCGCGAGACCCCTGCCTCGTCCAAAGTGTCTGTCTGGCGGCCGACGATTTTGCCGACGGCCGCGCGCCCGGCGTCCAGGCCTTCGCCTTCCAAAGCCGACGCCACATCACCCACATGTAGATAGAGACTCTTCTGCGCCAAGAGTGTCGACATGAGGACGCCCAGGATAATCCAGCCATAGGGCACGCCGTCGAGCCAGCACGTCAGATAGACGGCGACCGCCCCCCAGAACACCGACAACGCGATGATCGCAAACAGCCCGAGCAATCGCCGGAGGCAGTGCGCCAAAGCCGGCCGGTTCAGCGTATCATCCATCAGGCCGACCAAACGCCCCATGATCACTGCCGGATGGGGGATAATCCGGTAAAACGCCGGCGGGTCACCGATCACCGCGTCCACGGCCAGCGCAACCAGCAAAATCGGCAGAATATTGTCGAGCAGCATCCGGCAGTCCTATCAGCGGGGGCAATCCCGGTCAAATATATGATTTTCCATGCATTTTAGCACGGATTCGGGCGTTCCGGGGCTTTAGGAGACGGCACTGATCCTTTATAATCTCTTTAAATCCAAACGATAATCCTCACATCAAAACCAGGACGGAAAAATGGGCAAAATCGGCGTGATGGTATGCGGCCACGGAAGCCGCGATGAAGCTGCGGTGACAGAGTTCGCCTCCCTGCAGCAATCCCTAGCCAAACGCTTCCCGGAATATGATGTGGAGTATGGTTTCCTCGAGTTCGCCACCCCGATCATCCGCGACGGATTGGACCGGCTAAGCGAGAAAGGCGTCACCCACGTACTGGCGGTTCCCGGCATGCTGTTTTCCGCCGGCCATGTGAAGAACGACATCGCCTCGGTCCTCAACCAATACCAAGCCGACCATTCCGATCCCCAGTTCAAGATCGAATATGCCCGGCCGTTGGATATCGACTCAAAGATGCTCTACGCCGCCGAGGCGCGGGTCAAAGAAGCGCTGGACGCCGCGGGCGGCGATGTGCCCATGGAAGAAACGCTGTTGATGGTGGTCGGGCGCGGCACCTCGGACCCGGACGCCAACAGCAATATCAGCAAAGTCTGCCGCATGTTGTGGGAAGGCATGAGCTTCGGCTGGGCGGAGGTGTGCTATTCCGGGGTGACTTTCCCCCTGGTGGCGCCGGGGTTTGAGCACGCGGCCAGGCTAGGCTACAAACGGATCATTGTCTTTCCGTATTTTCTGTTCACCGGCGTGCTGGTCCGGCGCATCTATGACATCACCGATCAGATTGCCGAGAAGTTCCCCGACATTGAGTTCGTGAAGGCCGGCTATCTGAACGACCACCCGAAAGTCATCGACACGTTCGAGGAGCGGGTGCGCGGTATCCTCAGCGGCGACAACAATATGAACTGCCAGCTCTGCAAGTACCGGGAACAGGTGGTCGGCTTCGAAGCGCATAAGGGCCTCCCGCAGATGAGTCACCACCACCATGTGGAAGGGATCGGCACCGGCGACGCCCATGCGTATGATCACGACCATTCCCACGACCATTCCCACGATCATTCTCATGACCATGATCACGGCCATGAGCATGACCACCATCACGCGCCCCATCCCCACCCGGAACACCCGCATGGTCCGGGCAAGCGTAATCCGGAAGCAGCGGAATAACCGGCGAAGGAACGGGATTGATGGGCTATCTCAAAAATCCGGACGAGATTTATCGGGAGAGCTTCGCGGCGATCCGGCGGGAGACCGATCTCATGCGCCTGCCTGAGGACCTGCACCCCATCGCCATCCGCCTAGTGCATACCTGCGGCATGCCTGATCTGGTCGATGATCTCGCCTGGCACGGCAATGTGTTGAGCGCGGCGAGAACCGCCCTACAGAACGGCCGGCCCATCATCGTCGACGCCACCATGGTCGCCGCCGGGATCATGTCCGCCCGGCTGCCCAGCGACAACCGGATCATCTGCACCCTGAATGACGAGCGTACGCCGACACTGGCCAAGGACCTGGACACCACCCGCTCGGCTGCCGCGGTGGATCTCTGGGCCGTCGATCTGGACGGCGCAGTCATCGCCATTGGCAATGCACCCACCGCGCTGTTCCGTTTGTTGGAAGTGCTATCCGAGCCGGATACTCCGCAGCCCGCCGCCATCCTCGCGTTCCCGGTCGGCTTTGTCGGCGCGGCCGAGTCCAAACAGGCGCTGATCGACGCGGACTTGGGCATTCCCTTTGTCGCCGTCACCGGCCGGCGGGGCGGCAGCACGTTGGCGGCGGCGGCAGTGAATGCGTGCCTGCTGTCAGACAGCGGTATGGGAAACGGATCATGACCCCGTGGCTCACCGTGGTCGGCATCGGCGAGGACGGGATCGACGGGCTCAGCGCCATCGCCCGGGCCGCCCTGGACGATGCGGAGATTCTGGTCGGCGGCGAACGCCATCTGGCCATGATCGCCGACGATGACAGGCCGCGCATCACCTGGGGCCGGCCTCTGTCTTCCACCATCGAACAGATTCAGGACCAGCGCGGCCACGCGGTCACCGTGCTCGCGACCGGCGATCCCATGTGGTACGGCATCGGCGCAACCCTCTGCCGCAATATCGAGCCGGCGGAGCTGCGCATCATCCCGGCCCCCTCCGCTTTTTCCCTGGCCGCCGGGCGATTGGGCTGGCCCCTAGCCGATACGGAATGTCTCACCATTCACGGCCGGGCCATCGAGCGAGTGCGCTACTTCCTGGCCCCGGACGCCAAGCTGATCATCCTTTCCAACGACGGCAACTCGCCGGCGGATATCTGCAAAATCCTCTGCGACACCGGCTATGAAGACAGCCGGGTGAATGTGCTGACCCACATGTCCGGTCCGTTGGAAGAGATCATCACCGCCTCTGCCAAGGATTGGGACAATTTCGACGTGGCCGATCTCAACACCATCGCCGTGCACTGCATCGCCGGGTCCAAGACCAAAGTGTTTTCCCATACGCCCGGCCTGCCCGATGAGGCGTTTCACCATGACGGCCAGTTGACCAAGCGGGAAATCCGCTCGGCGACAATGGCCGCGCTTTCGCCCTTGCCCGGTCAGCTTCTGTGGGATGTGGGCGCGGGCTGCGGCTCCATCGCCATTGAATGGATGCGCTCGTCGCCTCGGGTGCACGCCATTGCATTGGAACAGAACGGTGAGCGCCTGGCCATGATCCGGGACAACGCCCAGGCGCTAGGCGTGCCCGATCTGGAAGTGGTTGAGGGAAGCGCGCCCGACGCCCTGAAAGAGTTTGATCAACCGGATGCCGTCTTTATCGGCGGCGGTTTGGCCGCCGACGGCTTGATCGAGACCTGCTGGTCGGCGCTGAAACCCGGCGGACGGCTGGTCGCCAACAGTGTGACCTTCGAAGGCGAGCAGAAACTGATCAACTGGGCGGAAGAAACCGGCGGCGAGCTGGTCCGCTTTGAAATTTCCCGCAGCAAGAAGGTCGGCAAGTTCACGGGCTGGGAGCCCATGAAACCGGTCACGCAACTCCGGGCCACCAAGGATGAGTGAGGATCAGCGGGAGACCATTTGGGGCCTGGGCGTCGGCCCCGGCGATCCCGACCTTATCACGTTGAAGGCTCACCGGATTTTGCAGAGCTCCAACTTTGTCGCTTACCCGGCGCTCGCCGGCGGCGAGAGCCTGGTGCGGTCCATCGCCGAGCCGTATCTGCCCACAGACGCCGAGGAATATGTGATCTCGACGCCGATGGAGGTGCAGCGCCACCCCGCCCAGGACGTCTATGACCAGGCGGCGGCGGATATTCTCGCGCACGCCTGGGCGGGCAGGAAAATCTCGATCCTGTGTGAGGGCGATCCGTTTTTCTACGGCTCCTTCATGTATCTTTTTTCTCGACTGTCTGAAGACTGGCCGGTCGGCGTGGTGCCGGGCGTGAGTTCCCTGGCCGCCTGCTCGGCTGAGCTCGGCCTGCCCCTGGCCGCACGCAATGACGTGGTCTCGGTCATTCCCGGCACTCTAGAGGCGACTGACCTGCGCAACCGGCTGTTGGCGACGGATGTGGCGGCGATTATTAAAGTCGGCCGGCATCTGGAGAAAGTTCGAGGCATCTTGGCGGACTTGGACCTGCTGGAAGATGCGAGTTATATCGAACGCGCCACCATGGAAAATCAGCGGATCGTATCGTTAGCCGACCTCGGAGAAGAAACGGCGCCCTATTTCTCGATGATCATCGTCCGCCGGGGCGGGGATGCGGTGGACCTATGACGTCGCCGGTCTTCGTCGTCCTCAACGACGCCGGGGCAACCCTGTCCCGCCGCCTAATGTCGGGCCTGGCGGGGGCGGAGCTGCATGGTTATGCCCCCAGGGTCAGCGATTGCGATGTCCCGTTTGAGCGGGTGCAGGACCATCTGCGGGCGATTTTTTCAGACGGGCGACCTTTGGTCGCCATCATGTCCACCGGCATCGTAATCCGCGCTATCGGGGCCTTGGCGACCGACAAGCGCCGGGAAGCGCCAGTGATCTGCATCAATGATACCGGCAGCACGGTGGTGCCATTGCTGGGCGGCCATTCCGGCGGCAACCGGCTGGCTGCGCAACTGGCCGAAACCCTGGGCGTTGCGCCAGCGATCACCACCGGCGGGGACAGCCGCCTCGGTCTCGCGCTGGACGATCCGCCGGCGGGCTTGCGCTGCAGCAATGTGGACGCGGCCAAGCCGGTAATGGCGGCCTTGCTGGCGGGCGAGGCGGTCAAGCTGATCAACGAGACGGGGGTCGAGCCGGGCTGGCTTGAGGGTCTCAACGGCACGTTCGATGACAGCGGATCGTTCCGCGTTGTCATCAGCGAGGCAACCGCCGCCGATCCGGAACAGTTTACGCTGCATCCGCAAACCCATGTCGTGGGCGTCGGTTGTGAGCGCGGCGTGGCGACGGTCGAGGTCATCGCTCTGATCTCGGACACCTTGGCCGCCCAAAACATCGCGCCGGAGACCCTGGCCGCGCTCGCCACTATCGACATCAAGGAAGATGAAACCGCCTTGCGGGAAGCGGCCGCGCATTTCGGCGTGCCCCTCCGGCTGTTCACAGCAGACGAACTGGAAGCGGAAACACCCCGCGTGACCGAGCCCAGCGATTATGTATTCGAGACCGTGGGCTGCTATAGCGTCTCCGAAGCGGCCGCGCTGGCCAGTGTCGGGGCGAACGGTGATTTAGCCGTGCCGAAGACAAAAAGTGCGCGGGCCACCTGTGCCATCGCGCGGTCGCCGCAAATCATTGATGCGGACATGGTGGGCCGCGCCGCCGGCCATCTGTCTATCGTCGGCATCGGCCCCGGACGGGCGGACTGGCGCGCGCCGGAAGCCACCTCCGCCATCGCCTGCGCCACCGATCTGGTGGGCTACCGCCTCTATCTTGATCTGCTGGGCGGACTCACCGAGGGCAAAATCCGCCACGATTTCGACCTGGGCGAGGAAACCGACCGGGTCGCTCACGCACTTAATCTGGCGGCTAAAGGTAAACAGGTGGCGCTGGTCTCAAGCGGCGACGCCGGCATCTACGCCATGGCCAGCCTGGCGTTCGAGCTCATCGACCAAGGTGGAAATGACGCCTGGAAACGCCTCGCCATAGACGTTGTCCCTGGCATTTCCGCCCTGCAGGCGGCCGCGGCCCGGTCCGGTGCGCCCCTGGGCCATGATTTCTGCGCGATCTCCCTATCCGATCTAATGACCCCGTGGGAGGTGATCGAAAACCGCCTCGCCAAGGCGGGCGACGGGGACTTCGTCATCGCGCTCTATAATCCGGTGTCCAAACGCCGGCGGGATCAGTTCGGCATCGCCAAGGATATCCTGCTGAAGAGCCGGCCGGGCGGAGTTCCGGTGCTGCTGGCCCGCAACCTGGGCCGGGAAGATGAGACTCTGACATTGAACACTTTGAACGAGGTGCATGCCGACATGATCGATATGCTGACCGTAGTGATCATCGGCAGTTCGGAGACCAGAGTGATTGACCGGCCGGACCGAACGTTCCATCTCTATACGCCTCGTGGATACGGAGACAAAAAGAAATGACGGTGCATTTCATCGGTGCTGGTCCGGGCGCACCGGACCTGATCACCGTCCGGGGCCTAAACCTGATCAAGGCCTGCCAGGTGTGCCTCTACGCGGGCTCCCTGGTGCCGGCGGAAGTGGTCGCGGCCGCGCCGGTGGGGGCGGAGGTGATCGACACCGCGCCGATGCACCTGGATCAGATCATCGACAAGATGAAGGCGGCGGACGATGCCGGCCACGACGTGGCGCGGGTGCATTCCGGCGATCCGTCCCTCTATGGGGCCATCGCCGAACAGATGCGCCGGCTGGATGCGCTGGGCATCGACTATGATATTACCCCCGGCGTGCCCGCCTTTGCCGCGGCAGCCGCTACGCTGGGGAGGGAACTAACCCTACCGGAAATTTCCCAGACCGTGATTGTCACACGCACCGACGGCAAAGCGTCACCCATGCCGGAGGGCGAAGACTTGGCGACCCTGGGCGCGAGCCGGGCGACCCTGGCCATTCACTTATCGGTGCGTAATCTGGCCAAAGTGGTGCGTGAGTTGACGCCGTTCTATGGCGAAGACTGCCCGGTCATCGTCGTCTACCGGGCGAGCTGGCCTGACGAACAAGTGATCACCGGTACCCTGGCCGATATCCGGTCCAAAGTGCGGGAGGAGAAAATCACCCGTACCGCGCTGATCCTGGTGGGCGAGGTGTTCCGCTCCGAAGATTTTTCCGAAAGCCGACTTTATGCGGAAAGCCACCGGCATATCCTGCGGCCGCGCTAGTTTAACTCCCTTATCCAGGTGAGGGCGTCCGATTGCCGGCCAATGACCTCTCCGGCGGGCAATGCCGGACGGTCAACCATAATCACCCGGACGCCCAGTTCCCGCGCCGCGATAAGCTTGGCCGACGCCCCGTCGCCGCCGCTGTTCTTCGATACCAAGACGCCAACATCGTGCTTGGCCATCAACTCCCGCTCCCCGTCAACGGTGTAAGGACCTCGGTCAACGATCACTTCTGCATTTGTCAGCGACCCGCCGTCCTTTGGCGGATGGATATAGCGGACCAGGAATGGCACCCCGGCAGCTTGCTCAAAGGTCGCCAGTTCCTTCACGCCGATGGCGAGGAACACCCGTTTCTCCTCCCCGGCCAGCGCCGCCACAGCCGCCGGGATATCGGCCACGGCTTCCCACTGCTCCCCGATTTGCGACGTCCAGGGCGGGCGGAGGAACTTGAGGCGCGGCAGGTTCACTGCCGCACAAGCTTCCGACGCGTTTCGGGCGATCTGTGCCGCATAAGGGTGCGTGGCGTCGATGACCGCGTCAAACGTCTCGGCGTTCAGATAGTCTTGCAGCCCCGCCGCCCCGCCGAAGCCCCCTTGCCGCACGCCGCAGTTTGGCAGGTTGGGGTTTTGGGTGACACCGGCCAGGGAATAGATCACCTGAACACCGGGCAGCCCGGCAGCCCCCTCTGCCAAATCCACCGCGTCCTTGGTGCCGCCCAGGATCAACAGCTTCATGACGCATCCCCAAACGGTGCGTGACCCACTTGTTTGCCCTTGCGGTCGTAGATCAGGATTTCTACATCGCCGGCGCCCCGAAGTTGATCCAGCGACACGTCCCGCGCTTTCGCCGCGACAGCATTGCCGAGGCTGATCCCCGCCGCCTGCGTCAGCTCCAGAATTTGCCCGGCGCTATCCGCCGTATTGATCTGCGACTGAAGTTCGGGCGACGCGCGCGCCGCCAATCCGGCCAAAAACGCCGGGTCCAC
Organism: Rhodospirillaceae bacterium; assembly: GCA_038127535.1. Classification (GTDB taxonomy): domain Bacteria; phylum Pseudomonadota; class Alphaproteobacteria; order Rhodospirillales; family UBA2165; genus JAYPHU01. The sequence goes on from JAYPHU010000016.1 coordinate 74,059, forward strand.
TTGCGAGCGCTTCGAATGGAGGTCCATGTGCCCGGCCGCCAACTTGGACAGCTTACCGAATCCGCCTGCGATGGTCAGACGCGCCACCGGATGATCCCGCACATGCTTGAGGAGCCCGCCAACGAAGTCGCCCATATCCACCACCGCCTCCGACGAGAAGCCATATTTCTCGGAGACCGCCGCTTCCGATACCGAGCCAGTCGCCGCCGCCAAATGCACTAACCCCGCCGCCCGCGCCACATCCACGGCCTGGTGGATTGACGCGATCCAGGCGGAACAGGAATACGGCACGACGATGCCGGTGGTGCCCAGGATCGAGAGCCCGCCAACGATGCCGAGACGCGGGTTCCAGGTTTTCTGCGCCAGAGCCTCCCCGTTATCGACGGAGATGGTGACAACCAAATCAGGCGCGCCCTCTCCGTTCAGATCGGCGAGATTGTCCGCAATGATCTTGCGGGGTCCGGGATTGATCGCCGGCTCCCCCACCGTCAGCGGCAGGCCGGGCTTGGTCACCGTGCCGACGCCGTCCCCTGCCGCGAAAGTCAGCCCGCTGCCTGCCGGACCGGGCTCCACCCGGGTGCGGATAATCGCGCCGTGGGTGACATCCGGATCGTCGCCGGCGTCTTTCTCGATCGCCGCTTCCGCCGCGTCCTCCAGCAATCGGAACTCGGCCAGATCAAATGTGGGCGTCTCTCCCGCGGGGAGGCGAATGGAGATAGTCTTATCGAACGCGCCGGACAACAGCGCGCCATAGGCCGCCTTGGCCGCCGCCGCCGCGCAAGCGCCTGTGGTCCAGCCCCGGCGGAGTTCCCTGATATCGTCGTCGGGCGGTATGTCGTCTTGGTCCAACTTTGCAGCCTCTTGGCTTTTGGGGGTGCCTCCATTCTGATAGATTTCGCGGCCATGGAAAACCTTGAGATCACATTTCCCGATTTCGAGCCCGGTACGGTGTGGCTGGTCGGCGCGGGCCCCGGCGATCCGGGTCTGTTGTCGCTGGCGGCTTATCACGGCATGCAGCAGGCGGATGTGATCGTCTATGACGCGCTGGTCGGCGAGGATATCCTCAAACTGGCCCCGGCCAATGTCGAGCTGGAATATGCCGGCAAGCGGGGCGGCCGATCGTCGCCGAAGCAACAGGATATCTCCGAACGCCTCGTCGTGCTGGCGCAAGAGGGGAAAAAAGTGCTGCGGCTTAAAGGGGGCGACCCGTTTGTCTTTGGCAGAGGGGCGGAGGAATGCTTTCGGCTTGGCGAGGCGGGCATAGCATTTCGCGTTGTCCCCGGCATTACTGCGGGCGTCGGCGGGCTGGCCTATGCTGGCATCCCCATGACCACGCGGGGCGCCAACACAGCGGTCACCTTCATAACCGGCCACAATGCCTCGGGCGGCGTACCCGACGATATTGACTGGCCAGCGCTGGCCAACGCGTCGCCCGCGCTGATTTTTTATATGGGTGCGACCCACTTGGATGACATCGCCAATCAATTGATGGACGCCGGCCGCACTGGCGATGAGCCGGTGGCGATCATCAGCCGGGGAACACTGGCCGACCAGCAGGTCGTCGTTTCCACACTGGCGGACTGTGCCACTGCGCTGAGAGAAGCCGACCTGCCGACGCCGATCCTTATTGTCGTCGGCCCCATCGTGGCGTTGCGGGATCGCCTCGACTGGTTCAGCACATGACGGTGAGTATGCCTAAAGGCCTGATCACCGCAGCGCCGGCCTCAAACAGCGGCAAGACGGTCATTACACTAGGCCTCATCCGGGCGCTCACGAACGCGGGGGGCGCGGTCGGCTCCCTTAAAATCGGGCCCGACTATATCGACACGGATTTTCACCGGCTGGCGAGCGGGCGGGATTGTTTGAACCTAGATATGTGGGCCATGCGGGAGGAGACGGTCAACGCTCAAGTCGCTGCAGCCTCGTCAGACGCGGACTTAGTGATCGCCGAAGGGGTGATGGGTCTTTTCGATGGTGCGCTGGACGGCGCGGGCAGCACGGCTGACGCCGCCGCCAAAATGGGCTGGCCGGTGATCCTCGTCGCCGACGTTAAGGGCCAGAGCGCCTCCGCCGCCGCGTTGGTTGAAGGATTTGCCCGGCACCAGAAAGGTGTGCAAATCGCCGGCGTGATCTTCAACCGGGTCGGCAGTCCTCGCCACGAAGGCATCCTCGCTCGCGCCATGGACGGGAGCGACGTGCCGGTCCTGGGATACGTGCCAAATGATTCCCGCCTGGACCTCCCCAGCCGGCACTTAGGATTAGTTCAGGCGCGGGAACACGGGGACCTGGAGACCTGGCTGGACGCAGCGGCAAATATCATTGGCGGCGCGGTCGACCTGGACCGGATTACTGACCTCGCTACGACGACCGAGATTGCGGCTACCGCCGACTCCCCGGCAATCCCGACCCTTGGTCAAAAAATGGCCGTCGCAAGGGATGACGCCTTTGCCTTTGTCTACCCGCATATCCTGGACAGCTGGCGACGCGCCGGTTCGGAAATTTCCTTTTTCTCACCCCTGGCCGACGAAGCCCCCGCAGCGGCATGCGATGCGGTCTACTTACCGGGCGGCTATCCGGAGCTCCATGCCGCCAAACTTGCCGGAAACAGGACTTTTATCGGCGGACTGAGAGACGCCGCCTCAAACAACAAGATCATCTTCGGGGAATGCGGCGGCTACATGGTCTTGGGCGAAAGCCTGACCGACGCCGACGGCAACGCCCATGCGATGGCAGGGCTCTTGCCGCTGAGTTCCGATTTCTCCAAGCGAAAGCTCCACCTGGGCTATCGACTGATTAATGTTCTCTATGATGGAGTCCTCGCGACCGCAGGCACAAAACTACGCGGGCATGAATTCCATTACGCCGGCTACACAGAAACGCCAAACAGCGATGCCACCCCCCTCTTCACGGTGTGGGATGCGCTGGGCGAAAATTCGCATCCGGCCGGGCTCCAGGCGGGCAGCGTCGCCGGCTCCTTCATTCACCTGATTGATCGGGTTTAGTCGGAAAAATTGGCGAGCGCGGACTTGAGCCGGACGAGATTGTCATCGTCTCCCGGCAGGCCGATGCGCAGGAGCTGCGGCGTGTCGGCAAAGGGCCGGACCAAAATGCCGCGTTCGCCCAAGTAGGTGACCAACGACTCTGCCTCTTCGTGCTGGACCAATCTGAACAAATCCGTGCCGCCGAGGATGTCGAACCCCGATTGCCGTAATTCGGCATCCAATGAGGACCGCGCCGACGCCAAGCGCGCCAGGGTCTCCGCAATCCACTCCTTGTCACTGAGCGCCCGTGTGCCGATTTCCAGCGCCGCTCCGCCGACGGCCCACGGGCCCACGGCGTCCACCAGCCGGTCTATCAAACCATGGCTGCCGATGACGAAACCCAGCCGCACGCCGGCCAAGCCGAAAAACTTGCCGAAGGACCGCGTAATGACGACGCCTTCGCGTCCGGCTTGTGGGACGGCGCTGATCTCGAGCTCGGTATCGGCGAAGGCCTCGTCCACAACAACCCACCGGCTATCATCCGTACATCCTTCCGCAACGGCGAAAACGTCGTCCGGAGAGATCGTCCTTCCATCCGGGTTGTTGGGATTGCAAATGACGGCCACGTCCGCCTCGCGCAGGTTCTCGGGGTCACCGGTTTCCTCGACCGAATGCCCGGCGGCGCGCCAGGTTCGCGCATGTTCGCTATAGGTCGGCGAGAGGACGGCCACTTTGCCCGGTTCCCGCAATCTCGGCAGCCATTGCAACACGGCTTGACTGCCGGACACCGCAAGAATGTGCGCCTTATCGGGCACGCGGTAATAGCTGCGCGCCGCCAATAACAGTTGATCTACCTCCCGCTCGGTGGGCAGCCGATGCAGCAGCTCGGCTTCAACATCCACATTCGGATAGGCAAACGGATTGATGCCGGTGGAAAGATCGAGCCAGCCGCCGGCAGGCTTGCCGAAGAGCGCCTCGGCCGCCGCTAGATTGCCGCCGTGATAGGTGAGATTGGTTGTCATGAGCCGCCAGTCTAGGGAGTGGAATTCGCCGCCGCTAGCCCTATCGGGGCAGCACCAGGATCGCCCGGAAGTCGTTGACGTTGGTATAGGTAGGCCCGGTAATGATCAAATTATCCAGTGCCTGATAGAAAGAATAGGCGTCGTTATTGGCGAGGAACGCTTTCGGGTCCAACCCGGCCGCCTGTGCCCGCGCCAGACTATCCGGCCCGATATAAGCGCCGGCATTATCCTCGCTGCCATCGATACCGTCCGTGTCGCAGGCGATGGCGTGGATATGAGGCGCGCCGTTCAACTCCAACATCAGCCCCATCAGAAACTCCGTATTGCGGCCGCCCTTGCCGACGCCGCTGACGGTCACCGTGGTTTCACCCCCAGACAGGATGACACAGGGACCGTCCTGCGCCAGGGCCCGGCGGGCGTGATCCTGCCCGACCTCCCGCGCTTCCCCTTCCACATCATCGCCCAATACGATCGGCGTGATGCCGGCGGCTTTTGCGGCTTCGGCCGCGGCGTCCAACGACTGCCGGGCAGCGGCGATCACCTTGACCTCGTTGCCGTCAAATGCCGGATCGTCGGATCCCAGCGATTCATCCACCGCCGCGTCGAAATGCTGTTTCACTGAGGCTGGCAGATCGAGATTATACTTGGCGACAATTTTTGCCACGTCGGCGAAGGTCGATTTGTCGGGCACCGTGGGTCCGGACGCCACCACTGACGGATCGTCCCCCGGCACGTCGGAAATAATCAGCGAGACCAGTTTGGCCGGGGCGCAGGCGCGGGCAAGCCGGCCGCCTTTGATCGCCGACATGTGTTTGCGAATGGTGTTGATCTCGGAGATTGTCGCGCCGCAGCGCAGCAGCATGGCGTTCACCGCCTGCTTGTCGGTAAAATCGATGCCGTCCGCCGGCAAGGTCAACAGCGCGGAGCCGCCGCCGGAGATCAGGCAAATCACCAGATCATCTTCAGTCAGCCCTTCCAGCCGGCGCAGCATTTCCCGCGCCGCGTCCAGCCCGGCCTGATCCGGAACCGGGTGCGACGCTTCGACAATTTCGATCCGGTCACACGGCTGACCAAAGCCGTACCGGGTGATCATTATACCTTCGAGCGGGCCGTCCCAATGTTTCTCCACCGCCGCCGCCATGGCCGCCGACGCCTTGCCTGCGCCGATGACAATCGTGCGGCCCTTGGGCTTGGACTGCAGGTTCGCCGGTACGCATTTATCCGGCAGCGCAACCGCCACGGCCCGGTCAAACAAATGCAGCAAAAACTCTTTAGGGTGTTCATCCATAGGGGCGTTTTACCCTGTCGAAGCCGCGCTGACGAGCCGCCTGATCGACTAGGCAAAATGCGTGATCGCGTATGATTATTCAGCTAGGATAGGTGCGCGCAAATGAACAAGGAACTTGGGGCCCGAAACCATGGAACGATCATTCGCAAAGGAAATTGAGCTGCTGCGGCTCGGCGACGGCGATACCTTCCAAGGAGAAGGCATATTGGCCGTGACCAAGGCTTTGCTGCAGTCCGGCGTCGCCTATGTGGGTGGCTATCAGGGCGCGCCTGTCTCGCATCTGCTGGATGTGCTGGTGCAGGCCGAAGACCTGATGGGCGAGCTCGGCATCAATGTCGAAGCAAACTCCAACGAAGCCTCCGCCGCCGCCATGCTGGGCGCATCGATCAACTATCCGGTCCGGGGCGCGGTCACCTGGAAGTCCGTGGTCGGCACCAATGTGGCCGCCGACGCGATTTCCAACCTGGCCTCCGCCGGCGTCATCGGCGGAGCGATGATCATCTCGGGCGAAGACTACGGCGAAGGCGCCAGCGTTATTCAGGAACGCACCCACGCCTTCGCTCTGAAATCCACGCTATGGATGCTCGACCCGCGTCCCAATCTGGAGTCCATCGTCAATATCGTCGAGAAAGGCTTCGAGCTCTCGGAAATTTCAAACACGCCAGTGATGCTGGAACTGCGCATCCGGGCATGCCACCTGCAGGGCGAGTTTAAGACCAAGAACAACACCCCGCCGCCCCTCAGCACCGTCCATAAGGCGGACGAACCTGCGGCGTTCCTGTATGACCGTTTGAGCCACCCGCCGGTGACCTTCAAGCAGGAAAAGCACAAGGTCGAAAACCGCCTGCCCGCCGCCCGCAAATTTATTCAAGACAATAAGTTGAACGAGATTTTCGACGGTGATCTGTCTCAGATGGGCATTATCGTGCAGGGCGGGCTCTACAACACGCTGATCCGGCGGCTGTCCAACATGGGTCTGGCCGATCCGTTTGGCAACAGCCGCATTCCGCTCTATGTCCTTAATGTCACCTATCCGCTGGTGCCGGATGAGGTCACCAGTTTCTGCGCCTTCAAGGACATGGTCCTAGTGGTCGAGGAAGGCAATCCGGAATTCATCGAACAGCAAATCGGGCAAATTCTGCGCCGCGCCGATCTGCAGACCAAGCTGCATGGCAAGGACGTCCTGCCGGAGGCCGGCGAGTATTCAGCCGAGGTGCTGAAGCAAGGCCTGATCGATTTCCTGGGCGAGTTTGAATCTCATCTGCCGGCCGAGATCAACGTGGAGAGCCTGCGCGACCAAGCAGCCAAGGTGCTGGACACCAAGGCCTTCGGCCAAAGCGAGATCGGTGATCATCTGCCGCCCCGCCCGCCAGGGTTCTGCACCGGCTGTCCCGAACGCCCCGTGTTTTCGGCGATCAAATTATTGAAGGAAGAGATCGGCGAAATTCATATTTCCGCCGATATCGGCTGCCACGCGTTCGGCACGTTTGCGCCGTTCAGCATGGGCAATTCGATCCTCGGCTACGGGATGAGCCTCGCCAGCGCGGCGGGCGTCCGCGGCATTCAAAAGAAACGCACCATCAGCATCATGGGCGACGGCGGGTTCTGGCATAACGGCCTGCAGACCGGCGTGCTCTCGACTCTGTTCAACAAGGGCGATGCCATCTTGATCATCATGCAGAACGGCTACTCCTCGGCGACTGGACAGCAATACATCCCATCGACCATCGACCGGGACGAAAACAAGCCGCTGAACACGGAGATCGAGCGGACGCTCAAGTCCCTGGGCGTCGAATGGCTCCGGACCGTCCGCACCTATAGCGTCGACAAAATGGTGGACACGCTGCACGACGCCATGACCAGCAAGCATACGGGCCTCAAGGTCATTATCGCCGACGGGGAATGCATGCTGGCCCGTCAGCGCCGGCTGCGCGGTGAAAACGCCCAGAAACTGAAACAAGGCCTAAAGGTCGTCACGCCCCGCTTCGGTGTGGATGACGAGGTCTGCACCGGCGACCATTCCTGCATGCGGCTGTCCGGCTGTCCGTCCCTGACCATCAAGCCGAACCCTGATCCGCTGCGCACCGATCCGGTGGCACACGTGAATAACGGCTGTGTCGGCTGCGGGCTCTGCGGCGAAGTATCCCACGCGGCGGTACTCTGCCCCTCCTTCTACAAGGCGGAGCGGGTGCAGAACGCCAACGCCTTCGATAAGGCGTTGCACAAAATCCGCCGGGGCGTCATCGGCATGTTCTCCAACGGTGATGGAGCGTCGGCATGAACACGGCAACGACACAGCCCCTGACCATCATGATCGCCGCCATGGGCGGTGAAGGCGGCGGCGTTCTGATGGACTGGATCGTCAGCGCCGCCAACGCCAAAGGTCTCGCGGTGCAGGCCACCTCCATTCCCGGTGTGGCGCAGCGCACCGGCGCAACCTCCTATTATGTGGAACTTTGGCCGGAGGTTCTGCCCGACGGATCCCCCAATCCGATCTTTTCGTTAAACCCGTCCGTTGGCGAGGTGGACGTGATGATCGCCACTGAACTGGCGGAGGGCGGCCGGGCGCTGGAGAACGGCTTTATCACCAATGAACGGACGACGCTGATCGGCTCAACCCACCGGGTATTTCTCAATGTGGAAAAAATGGCCATGAGCGATGGCCGACTGGATGAGAAAAAATTGTTTGAGGCGCTGAAGGCCTGCTCGAAGAAAGCCATTCTGTTCGACGGTGCCGAGCTGGCGCAAAAGAACGGCACGATGATTAACTCCGTCATGCTGGGCGCATTGGCCGGCGCGGATTGCCTGCCCTTAAGCGCCGACGACCTGACCGGCGCGATCAAAGCCGAAGGCAAGGCGGTCGAACCCAACCTGGCCGGATTTGCCGCCGGCCTCGATATGGCGCGCACCGGCACGACTGAACTGAAAGGTGATCCGGCAAAGCGCGATCTGACCAGCCCGGCGCAACAGGCGCTCGAAGGCCGGGTGACAACGGATTTCCCGTCCGAGGCTCATGACATCCTTATCCACGGCGTACGCCGCTTGTCCGACTATCAGAACGCCGCTTATGCCGCCACGTACCTGGACCGGATGGCGGCGTTTGCCGGCGGCAATGCCCAGCTCTGCCGTGAAGTCGCGCGGAACCTGGCTGTCCGCATGTCCTTTGAAGACATCATCCGGGTTGCCCAGGCCAAGGTGCGGAGCGCCCGGACCACCCGCATTCAGGGCGAGCTCAA
>JAYPHU010000017.1:0-2387 GCA_038127535.1 Rhodospirillaceae bacterium
AATGGCGGAGAGACAGGGATTCGAACCCTGGGTACGCAAGCGCACAACGGTTTTCGAGACCGCCCCGTTCGACCACTCCGGCATCTCTCCGCAGTCGGGGATTGCCGTTGTAGAAAATCGCACGCCGTATTGGAAGGATAAAGTGGCCGCCTTGCGGGTCCCCAGCCAGCCACCCCTCGCTTGTTTCAAAATCGGGATTGCTTTAGACTCGTTTTGTTTAGACTTAAACTAATTTTCCCAAACGAGCTGAGGCCGCCCGCCCATGGACGAAACGCCCCTCAAGGACCCCGCGCCGGCCGCCGATCTGGAAAGCGGCGTCGCTGATGACGACCGGATCGATCTCCGGGTCTGGCTGCGGCTGCTGACCTGCACCAACCTGATCGAACAGAAAGTCCGGCGCAATCTGCGGACCGAATTCGACACCACCCTGCCGCGATTTGACGTACTAGCGCAGATCGCCCGCTCGCCGGAGGGCCAGCCCATGCGGGAACTATCCCGCCGGCTGATGGTGTCCAACGGCAATATCACGCCACTAATCGACCGGCTGGTGGAGGAAGGTCTAGTGGAACGCAATCCCTCCCCCGATGATCGCCGGGTTCAGCATGTCAAACTGACCCGGGCCGGCAAGGTCGCATTGGATAAGATGATTCCCCGGCACAAGTACTGGGTCTCCGCCATGATGGGCGATCTGAGCCGCGGCCAGGCGGAAGAACTCTATACCCTGCTGGGCGATCTGAAGGCGTCGATCCTATCCGATGAGGAAGACGGCCGATGACGGATGGCAAGATTCCCGGCGGCGTCCCCAGCGCCTATTCGGACACCTACGCCCGCGATCTCCTCCCCCCGGCTGACCAGCAACCGGTGTTTGACTTTTCCGGCACGCCGGAACTGGCGGCCTATGCCGATTACATCAACGTGGCTGAAGAGCTGTTGGACAAGATGGCCGGCGGCGGTTTCAAGGACCGGCCGGTGCAGTATTACGAGGCCAAGAGCTGGACCTATGGCGAGCTGCTGAACATCACCAATCGCATCGCCAGGGTGCTGGTCGAGGACCTGGGCCTTGTCCCCGGCAACCGGGTACTGCTGCGCGCTGGCAACACGCCCATGCTGGTGGCTTGCTGGTTCGCCGTGCTGAAGGCCGGCGGCATTTGCGTCACCACCATGCCGCTGTTGCGCGCCCGCGAACTCTCATATGTGATCGACAAGGCGGGCTGCACCATCGCGCTCTGTGATCAGACGCTGGACGAAGAGTTGGAAGAGGCCGCCGCCAATGCGCCCGATCTGAACCCGCCGCTATATTTCTCCACCATGGCCGAGGGCGGGCCCAAGGCGACTTTGGAATCCGCGGCCGACGGCAAGTCCAACAACTTCGACAATGTGAAAACCGCGGCCGATGACGTGGCGCTGATCGCGTTCACCTCGGGCACCACCGGCCAGCCCAAGGGCACAGTGCATTTCCACCGGGACGTTCTGGCGATCACCGATTGCTTCCCCCGCTATCTGGGCAAGATCGTCCCCGATGATGTGATCAGCGGCACCCCGCCCCTGGCGTTTACGTTCGGATTGGGCGGAGTCACCCTGTTTCCCATGCGCTTCGGCGCCTCGACCCGGTTTTTCCCGGCGAGCGGGCCGGAGGCGCTGTTCGAGACCATCTCCAACTATGGCGTCACCCAGGTCTATACCGCACCGACCGCATTCCGGGCCATGGCCGGGCTGATGGACAAATATGATCTCTCGTCGTTGCGCCAGGGCATTTCGGCGGGCGAGACTTTGCCCAAAGCCACGTGGGAGGCTTTCCATGAGGCGACCGGCATCCGGCTGATCGACGGTTTAGGTTCCACCGAACTGCTGCATATCTTTGTGTCCGCCGCGCCAGAAAACATGCGCGCCGGCTATACCGGCAAGGCCATTCCCGGATACCGCGCTCGCGTGGTCGATGACAACGGCGACGAAGTCCCGCCTGGCAAACCGGGCCTTTTGGCCGTGCAGGGGCCGACCGGCTGCCGCTATATCGATGATCCGCGGCAGTTGAACTATGTGAAAAACGGTTGGAATTATCCGGGCGACGTCTACGAAATGAACGAGGAGGGCTACTTCCGCTATGTGGCCCGGGCCGACGATATGATCATCTCGTCAGGATATAATATTTCCGGGCCCGAGGTCGAGGGCGTGCTACTAGAGCATCCGTCCGTTGCCGAATGCGCCGTGGTCGGTGCACCCGATCCGGACCGGACCAACATCGTCAAAGCCTATATCGTGCTGCGCGACGGGTTCGACGCCGGCGAAGAGCTCACAGGAACCCTGCAGGATTTCGTGAAGAACGAAATCGCCCCGTACAAATATCCGCGTGCAATTGAGTATGTCCCGGAACTACCGAAGACCGCAAC
>JAYPHU010000017.1:2487-5688 GCA_038127535.1 Rhodospirillaceae bacterium
CGCATGAAAACCTGCATGCCGTAGTGGAAGGCGATGAACGCGCCGAGCTCCATGATCTCGGCCTCGGAATAATGCTTCTTGCCTTCGTTGTAAAATTTCTCATTTACCTTCTGGGGCTCGTTATACATTAGCGCCGCGTAAGACAGCGCCCACTTCTCCGCCGCCGTAAATTTTTTGTCCTTGGCGAAGTCGCCGCAGCCGGCATCGATCCGCGCCTCGGTCAGGCCCTCATCCAGCGCCCTTTGTGAGCGCAGGTTTGAGAAGTATTTGTCTTCCGCCTGGCGGGCCAGCCGGATACGGATGATTTCCTTCAGCTTGTGGTCTACATTGCCGTCGGCGTGGGAGCGGTGCAGCGCATCAAACAGCGCCTCTGTATAGCCGGGGCAGTGGGCCAGGATTTGAAAGAACAACGGATCCGGTACTCGGAGATCCTTGGCCATATTGACCAAGCCGCGCAGGTTGGACTGGGCCAAAGATTCCAAGGGAACGGTGGGAAGTAATGTCATTGAGTTACTCCGCCGCGTCCTTCATGGTGGCGCGCTGCATGGGTCCGTCGAGAAGCGAGCCCGGCGAGTCGCCATAGATGCGCCGGGATTCTTCCTGACTGACCAGCCGGCCGTCGGGGGAGAACATGGGATAAAACCCAAGCGTTCCGAAGAACCGGTGATAGCCCACGTTGAACCCAATAAAGGCGCCCAGCTCCACGATCTCTTCGGTCGTGTAGTGCTTGGCCAGTTCTTCGTAGAACGCTGCGTCTATTTTTTCCGGCGCGGTGTCCATCAACTCAGAATACTTAAGCGCCATCTTTTCGGCAGGCGTGAAATTGTCCGACGCTTCGTAGTTATCGATACCGTCGTCGATCAATTCTTCCGTAAGACCATCCTGCTTCGCCGAAGCAGATCTTACATTGCCTCAATAATTACAGTCGGCGGCCCTTGAGAGCTGGATGCGGATCACTTCCTTCAGCTTGTGATCCACTTTGCCGGTCTGGAACACGGTGCCCCAGGCGATGTACATGGATTTGGATAGTTCCGGGTTGTGGCCCATCATCGCGTGGAACGCAGGGTCAGGCGCCCGGTATTTCAGGGCTTTTTGGACAAAGGGGGCCAGTTCGGATTTCTCCAGCTCCTCGATATCCAACATGGTGATATTCGGCATGATACGCGTCTCTCACGTTGTGATCTTTTGACTGGCAACAAGTTTAGCCCGTTTCAGGGGCCGGAAAAAGAACCTACCCGCCGGTGCGTGGGCCCCAGCCCTGGGCCCAACTTCAGCCTTTGACGGTCTTTAAGAACCGGTCATAGAGCACGCCGCCCTTGAGGAACACCTCATCCACCACGGTGAAGTGGTTGGTGCTGTCCACGGACACGACCTCGATCTCGACACCGTTGGCCTTGCAGAGTTCGGCGAATTCCTCCGACTGGCGGTGAAATCCTTCGGGCTCATCCCCGCCGACCACAGCCAATACCGGCCCGCCGCAGACGGGTTTGCCAAGGAGTACGTTGTTGGCCTCTGCGATTGCGTCATTCAGGCGCACCTCTTCGTTGATAGAGGTCCGGATGATCGGAGACGGGTCAAACACGCCGGAGACCGGGAACGCGCCCTTGAACACGTCGGCCGGCAGCCCGTGTTTGGTCCAATCCTCACACAACATCATGCCGGTGAGATGCCCGCCGGCGGAATGGCCGGAAAGATAAATCCGGTCGGGATCGATCTTCAGCGAGTCGGCGTTTTTGTACATGTAGATGATGGCGGTTCGGATTTCGTCGACGATATCGGTCACGGTCACTGACGGGCAGAGATCGTAGTTGAGGGAAATATGACTGATCCCCTCGCCCACCATGTCGGCGGCTATGTGACTGTAGTCCTTCTTGTCCATCATCCGCCAATAGCCGCCATGGATGAAAATCACCACCGGCGGCGGGCTGCCCAGCGCGTCGGTCGCGGCGTGGAAGATGTCCAACGTTTCCTTCGGCCGGTCCCCATAGCGAACATCCAGATTGGCGGTGAGGCTATTCCGCGCCGCCTCAGACCGCGCCGGCAGTCCGGTCAGCAAATCCATGGCGTTCGGGATCGAAAGCCGGGGATTGAAGTGATATTCCACGGTCTCGTTATCTTGGTCGCGCCAGTTGAAGGTCATGGTTTCCCTCCCTTGGGAAATTCGCGTTGTATTTCATGTCACTATAAACCCCGCTACGCGGATTAAAAGCGTGTGCTCGGTCCGATGCTCGGGTAATTTTCTACGTATTTCCCCTGGAAAAATTTCAAACCCTCCCCACATAGAGATCATACCCCTTCACCCTGGCGACGGCGTCCCAGCCCCCGGCGGCTATGAGACGAGTAAATCGACTGTGGATATTGCAACACCATTAGGCTTGGCTTTCGGTGTCGGCGTGGTGTCACTGGCCATCTGGACAGGTTCCGACTTCACAATATTTCTAAACCTGCCCGGATTTCTGATCGTCGTGGGTGGCACCTTTGCCGCGACCATGATCAAGTTCCCTCTGTCCGACTTTTTCGTCTCCATGCCGATCGGGTTCAAGGCGGCTTTCACCAACGAAAAAGAAAAGCCCCGCGACTACATTAAGCAGGCCGTCCGCCTAGTGAAGAAGGCGCGCAAATCGGGCCTCATTAGTTTGGAAAAGGAAAAAATCCGCAACCCGTTATTCAAGAAAGGGGTGCAGATGTGCGCCGATGGACGGGACCTCGACTATATCCGCAAAATTCTGACCCAGGAGATGGCGCAATCGATCCAGCGGGAAGAGGTCGGCGCCCGGGTGTTTCAGGCCATCGGCGAGGCCGCACCTGCGTTCGGCACCCTGGTCGGCCTGGTGCAGATGCTGAGCAATATGAGCGATCCCACCGCCATCGGTACGGCTATGGCGGTGGCGCTGCTGACCAAGCTCTACAGCGTGCTGCTGGCCAATTTGATTGCGCTTCCCATCGCCGACAAGCTGGAAGACAAATCCCAGCGGGAACGGGTGCTGCGCGGCCTGATCATCGAGTGTGTGTTTCAAATCCAGCAACTGCAAAATCCGACCGCCATGCGTGAAGTGTTGGAGCCCTATCTGCCGGAGAAACAACGTCAAACCGGCGGCGGCGACTCCTACACCGGCGGGCGGGAGCGCGCGGCCAAGGCCGGCGGCGCAACACCCTTGAAGAAAGCCGCTTAACCTCGTGGCCGGCGGGACCAACATTCTC
>JAYPHU010000017.1:5788-11798 GCA_038127535.1 Rhodospirillaceae bacterium
GCAACACCCTTGAAGAAAGCCGCTTAACCTCGTGGCCGGCGGGACCAACATTCTCGAGCGGCCGGCCGGCGCGCCGGTCTGGCTGGTTACCTTCGCCGATCTGATGGCGCTGTTGTTCGCGCTATTCGTGCTGATCCTGTCGTTCTCCGACGTGGATAGCGACAGCTTCAAGCGCAACGCCGGCCCGATGGCCGAGGCCTTTAACCAGCCCAAACCCGACTTCACGCTCAGGCCCGACTCGCCTCAACAACCCTCCTCCCGCATTTTCCAGCCGCGGAGCTTCCTATTGGACGAACCGGTGATCCAACCCCACGCCGATTACCGCCAGGATGTGGAGCGAGAAAAACTGGTCAATGTCATCCGGGTGTCGCTCTCAGAAGAGATCGCCGACAAACTGATTGAACTGGATATCCGTGACAGCTTTATCATCCTGCGCTTACCCTGTGAGACCCTGTTTGCCCCGGCCAGCGCCGACCACACCAGAGACGCTGTCCCCGCCTTGATGAAAGTGGCCAAAGTGCTGAGCCAAACGGCGGGCAATATTTATGTCAGCGGCCACACCGGTAATCAGCCGATCAGGACAGCGCGGTTCCGGTCCAACTGGGACCTGTCGTCGGCCCGCGCGATCACCGTGGTACACCGGCTACTGGACGACCGAGGCATCAAGAGCACCCGCGTCTCCGCCGTCGGCGTCGCCGATACGCAGCCCTTGGCCGAGACCACGGCGCCCGAAGGCCGGGCCGTTAACCGGCGGGTGGAGATCAAGGTGGAAATCCCCACCGGCAACTGATCTCACTTCTTTTTGTCTGCCATTGCGCCCTACCCTCTGATGCGGGAAAGTGCTGCTTAGCCAACTCACAGTTTACGTTAGGGAGAACCAAACATGGCAAAATCCATTGAACACTTGCATTGGCCGGACGCCCCGGACATGTGGATGCCGTACGCCCCGGCAATCAAGGTGTCCGGCGGCTCCATGATCTTTTGTGCGGGCGTCACCGCCGCGCCGGTCTATCACCATCACCCCCACCGGCCGGAGGAGTTCGACTCCATGCCCGATAATATGGAGGGCCAAGCCCGTGTCGCGTTGGAGCAGCTCAAGAAGGGGCTCGAGGCCGCCGGCGCAACGTTCGAGGACGTGGTCTCCGCCGAACGCTTCCTCACCGATATGGAAGAACAGGACGACCTGAACAAAGTCTGGGCGGAGTTATTCGGCGAGTCCAAACCTGCAACGACCACGGTGCAGGTGGTGCGTCTGGCGACCGATCCCCGCTGCAAGATCGAGATCAACGCCATCGCCATTGTCGGCGAGTAAGGAGACGGACCATGCCCTCTGTTCTGATCACCGGCGCGAACCGCGGCCTGGGGCTCGAGTTTTGCCGTCAGTATCTGGCGGATGGTTGGGACGTGCATGCCGGCTGCCGCAATCCCGAAAGCGCTGCGGATTTAATCGCCGCCGGCGCGGAAGGGTCGGGCGCGCTGCATCTCCACCGGATGGATATCGGCGACGAGGCGCAGGTCAGCGCCGTCGCCCAGGAACTTGCAGGCACGCCGCTCGACATGTTGATCAACAACGCGGGCATCGCCGACGGCTATGGCCACGGCGTCTATGAGGGCAAGGATGATCTGAACCTACGCAATTACGATTTCGATTTCTGGGAAGAGATGATGCGCATCAACACGGTCGCACCGATCAAGGTCATCTCCGCCTTTCTCGACAATATCCGCGCGGGCGAGCATAAGAAGATCGCCAGCCTGTCCTCGGGCCTGGGCTCCATCACCAACCTCGCCTGGGCCGGCAAGTACGGCTATTGCTCCAGCAAGGCCGGGCTCAATATGGCCTGCAAGGGCGTGTCCCAATGGCTGAAGGAAGAAGGCATCGTCGTCATCGCCATCTCGCCGGGCTGGACCCGGACGGAGATGGGCGGGCCCGACGCGGTCAATAGCGTCGAGGACTCGGTCAGCGGCATGCGCAAGGTGCTGGGTGGGCTGACGATGGCGGAGACTGGCCGGTTCTGGAACTTCGACGGCGCGGAACTGCCGTGGTAGCAGGCTAAACCACCTCGTCCACAACTTCGTTGCGCAGGGTCCCAATGCCGCCAACCTCGACCTCAATCACGTCGCCGGGTACCAGCCATTTGGGCGGATCGAAGAACGTACCCGCGCCGGTGGGCGTGCCGGTGGCGATAATGTCGCCCGGCTTGAACTCCATAAATTTCGACATGTAGGGCAGCAGGTAGTCGAAGTTGAACACCATGTTCGCGGTGGTGTCCTTTTGCCGCACCTCGCCGTTGATCCGGGTCTCCACCGACAAGTTATTAAAGTCGGGGAACTCGTCGGCGGTCACCATCCAGGGGCCGAGCGCACCGCTGGCCCTGAAATTCTTGCCCTGGGTCACATTAAATTTGCCGTGCCGCAGCCAGTCCCGGATCGTGCCTTCGTTCATGATGGTCAGCCCGGCGATATGATCGCGGACGTTTTCCGGCTTAATGCGTCGGCCGGCTTTGCCGATGACGATGACGATCTCGCCTTCGTAGTCGAGGCGCTCGGATTCCGGCGGGCGGACGATGTTTTCCCCATGGGCCACCAGACTATCGGGCGTGCGCACAAACATGCTCGGATACTTGGGCGCGTCGGAGCCGTCCTGGTATTCTTCGTTGCGCTTGCCGTAATTGACGCCGATGCAGAAGATTTTTTCCGGGAACGGGATCGGCCGCTGCAGTTTGACGTCGCTTAAGGAGACCGTTGAATCGCTGTCTTCCAGCGCCCGCGCCTTGTCCAACGCCTCCGCCCGCAACAGCGCCAGCAGCGTCGGGTATTCGCTGCCCAGTTGGTTTCTTACATCAATCACCTTGCCATCAGGCATGATGATCCCGTAGCTCTCCACCCCATCCAAAACATAACTGGCCAAACGCACCTGGGCTCTCCCGTCGCAAATATTTTCGTTTCATGATCGCTGCGCGTCACCGGGCTGGTTTCTTACGCAACGATCTGTTTGAATCGTTGCACTCATTCAATAAATGCGGATAAGAGTCAATCTGCATCGGGAGGATACGCACCATGGCCCACGCCATCATCGAATATTCCGCCAACCTGGAAGAGAAGATCGATCTCGACGGCCTAATCGACTGTGTTCACGCCGCCTGCATCGAGACCGGCGTATTCCCTCTAAGCGGCATGCGCACCCGCGCTGCCCGTCGGGACCATTACAAACTGGCTGACGGCAATGCCGACGCCGGCTTTTTTCACTTGGTCCTGAAGATCGGACCGGGCCGAGAAGAAGAGGTCAAGCTGAACGCTATGAACCACATTTTTGATGCGTTCCACGAATTCATCAAACCGGTGTTCGAGACCTCGCCCATGCTGACCTCCATCGAAGTGTTTGAGCTGCCGCCGGAACTGCGGATCAACAAAAACCACATCAAGGAATACCTGGAACCGGAGGCGGCGGCGGCGGAATGAGCCTCTATTTCGTTCAAAAGCTGATCTACAATTTGAACCGGGACACTCAGCTTCAAGACCGGTTCCAGGCGGACATGGAGGCCGTGCTGGCGGACTATGACCTGACCGGTGAGGAACTGGACGCCATTCGCAAGCCGGATATCGGGCTGATGTATGTTATGGGCGTGAACGGCCAATTGTTGATGCACTATGCGGCGTTCCGCCAATATGAATGGAACGACTACATCCAGGCGATGAAGGACGGGATCGAAGAACACGGCCAAGTCCGGGAAGGCTTGTACTTGCGGACCGGCGGAGGTGCGGTATGAGTTTGGTTTTCGCAGGTGTGTGCTCCCACGCCCCCGGCATCACCGGCCGCGCCGACCGGGCCGATCCGGCCCTCAAACAAGGCCTCCACGACAATTTCGCCAAGATGCGCGACGCGATCAAAGCGTCCAGCGCGGAAACGCTGATCATCATCGCCGCCGAGCATTTCGCCAATTTCTTCATGGACAATATGCCCGCCTACTGCATGGGCATGGCGGATTACTACGAGGGCCCGATCGAGGACGAGGAATGGCTGGCCATCAAGCGCCGTCGCATTCCCGGCAACGCTGACCTGTCCCGCCGGCTGATCACCTCGGTCATGGAAGAGGTGGACCTGTCTTACGCCCAGGAATGGAAATTTGATCACGGCATCATGGTACCGCTGCACTTCCTGGCACCCGATAATGACATCGACATCATTCCGGTGAACATCAATTGCCAGGGTCCGCCCCTGACGCCGATGAGCCGGGTCTGGGCCTTCGGCAAGGCGCTGCGCCGCGCCTGCGATGAGGCGCCGGAGAAGATCGCCATTGTCGGCACCGGCGGCATCTCCCATTGGCCGGCAACGCCCGATTCCGGCAAGATCAACGAGGAATGGGACCGCGCATTCCTGGACCGCTGGCTCGCCAACGACAAGGACGGGATGCTGTCCTACACCGACGAAGAGACCTATCACGAGGGCGGCCAGGGCGGTTTCGAGATCCGCACCTTTGTCGCCGTGGCCGGCGCGTGCGAAGGCCAGCCCGGCGAACTGTGGTACTACGAACCGATTCCGATCTATGCCGTCGGCTGCACCGTCGCCAGCATGGCGGTGGCGTAAAGCCCTACGGGTTTCGTTTCAGGCTGAACGAGACCAGCCCCCCTACAGCCATGGCCGCCGCGCCGACCAGAAACACCGGCAGGTAGTCGCCGGTCACGCTGAACAGCTTCACATAGCCGAACCCACCGATGGTCTGCGCGATGCCGTAGACCAGCGTCATGCCGCCCCAGAATTTGGGCATCTGATCACTGCCCACCACTTGGCGGGTGCGCGCCGTGACCACCGCCGAGAAGCCAGGCTGAGTGCCGACCATCAGCGACGCCAACACCAGCATCCAAACGGCGGGCAGGAGCACCGGCGCGGCGATCCCGAGCGCCAAGACTAATAAGACCAAAGAGACGGCGCGCTGCAGGCCTAGTCTGTCGCCGAGCCAGCCCCAAAGAAATGTCGCCAGCACCGCGCCCAGGCCGAACAACGCCCAGAGCAATCCGCCGAATTCCTTATCATGACCCAGGCCCCGGACCGCGTAGTCCACCCAATAGATCGTCGGCACCACGAGGCCGAGGGAAAAACAGGAATAGGCCGCATAGAGCCGTATCACCGGCCAAGAGAAATGGGAGATTTCTTCGGCTGCTGCCGGCTCAGAGACTGCGGTATTACTTGGCGCCCCGGCCCAGCCCCAAAGCCCGAGGATCGTCCCTGCCCCGCCCAACAGCGCGAGCCCCGTCCAGGCAGCGGCAAGGCCGTGATCCAATAGACACGGCACCATCATGCTGGAGATAAAAACGCCAATGCCGACGCCGGTAAACACGATCCCCGTCGCCGCGCCCAGCCTATCCGACGGTGCATGCCGGGTCACCACGGTCAGGCTGTAGATCATCATCACCGCCATGGTCATCCCGACCAGAAACCGCCAGAACGCCAGCCAGGCAAACCCCCAGGGCGCGATACTCGCGATCAGGCAAATAAGCGAGATGATCAAACAAAGGCGGATCGCCGGCACTTCCTTCACGGCCCGAACAAGATACGGCGCCACCGGAATTCCGATGAAAAAACCAAATAGATTAAACGCCCCCACATAGCCGGCCTGGTCCGTGCTCAGCTGCCCGCTTTCGATCAACGGTGTGATCATCAAGGTGTAGGAAAATCGTCCCAGACCCATGCCGACCAATTGATTGCCGGCGCCGCCCACAGCAAATCTGATCCAGTCCGGCATTGCTCGAGTCTTTCAGCCCTTTGGGATAAGTGTTAGGAAATGGCGCGAGGAGCATTCATTATCCTGACATTCGGACAGTGGTGAAACACATATTTTCCAGCAGTTAGCCCATCCAGATTGTGGACGTGGGCGCGAGCGCGATCGAGGATAAACCGGTCTACGACTTGCTGGTTGATGAGGGCCTTGCCCGGGTTACGGGCTTCGAGCACGCCCCGGAAGAGTTTGAGCGGTTGAAAGACCTGGTTTCGGAGTCCAGGGAATATCTGCCC
>JAYPHU010000017.1:11898-74986 GCA_038127535.1 Rhodospirillaceae bacterium
GGAAGAGTTTGAGCGGTTGAAAGACCTGGTTTCGGAGTCCAGGGAATATCTGCCCTACGCCCTCGGCGACGGCACCGAACAGACGCACCATATCTGCCAGGCGCCGGGCATGACGTCCCTGTTCGAACCGGACATGGACCATCTGTCTCACTTTCACGGGTTCGAGGATTGGGCCAAGGTCGTGGATCGACTGCCCATACAAACCCACCGGCTTGATGATGTAACTGAGATTGAGAACATCGACTTTCTGAAGATCGACACCCAGGGAGCGGAACATCAGATCATCGACAACGGCCGGGATAAAATTTCGGAGGCGGTCGCCCTGCACATCTAGCTGTCGTTCAAACCCCTGTATCACGGCGAACTACCGTTCGGCGAGGTGGACCTGTTGTTGGGCGAACTGGGGTTCGTTCTCCACACGATCACCGAGGCGAAAAAACGGGCCTTCCGGACGATGATTTTTAACAACACCATCTACGAAGGCCGGCACCATATCCAACAAGTCGATGCGGTCTATATAAAAGATTTTCAGACGTTCAGCGCATTGCCGCTGGAGAAACTGATCCGCCTCGGCGCGCTCATGCACTATTGTTATGCCAGTTGGGATGTGGCGCACCTTGCACTTCAGCGCGGCGACGAACAAAAACTGGCTCAGCGAACTCAAATCCACGATTGAATGGAGTGTGGAGGCGAAACCGCTATTCGATGGGGAGCGGTATATCCGTCATCTCGAGGCGGGATTTGCGGAAGCGCATCGTCTCTGGCGAACCGGCGAATCGCCGGCCCATATCCTGACCGCCGGATTACTGAACCAAGGTCAGATCAGTCCCACTTCTTGATAATAATGAACGGCCAAGGCGAAGACTCGGTGCCGTAGGTAATCGGCACGTCGATCAGTGCAGGTTCATCCTTCCTGATGGCTTCCGCGACCAGTTTTTCCAGATCGCTCGCCTCGGTGCAGGTGTAGGACGCCACACCATACGCCTTGGCCAGCGCGGCGAAATCGGGGTTCTCCAACTCGCAGCCGATGGTGCGGCCGTCATAGCGGGTCTCCTGATCCCGGCGCACATTACCGTAAGCGCCGTTATTAAACAGTACGGTGACCAGGCCGATGCCGAATTGTTTGGCCGTCGCCAATTCCTGGATGGTGAATTGGAAGCCGCCGTCGCCGGTAATCGCCACCACCGCTTTGTCCGGGTTGGCGACTTTGACGCCGAGCGCAGTCGCGAAGCCGAAGCCCAGCGTATCCTGATGGCCGTTGGCCACATAGGTGCGTGGCTCGTACACCGGAAAGGCCACTTGGGACAAAAATCCCGACTGGGTGATCTCGCCGACGAAAAACCCGTCTCTGGGCAGGGCGGCGCGGATAGCGTTCAGATACGACATTTGCGGCTGGACTGCTTCCAGCTCCCCGGCGATTTTTTGCTTCGCGGCAGAGATGTTCGCCCGCTGATTATTCGCCGCAGGCCTGCGGGTTTTCAACGCATCAATCAAAGCACGCAGAGAGGTCTTTGAATCGCCAACGACCCCGGCATCCGGTGTCCAATGGGTCATTTCGGCCGGATCGATATCGATCCGCACCATCTTGGGCTCGGCCGGGCGGTCCTGCCACTGCATCAGGTTCCAGCGCATATAAGGCCCTTCGAGCCGCGATCCCACGCCGATGATCAGATCGGTTTCCTCCCAAAGTTCGCCCAATACCGGCAACATGGTCACCAGGAGATGATCATCGCTGACCACGCCCCGGCCGGAGCGGAAAGAGCTTACCGGCGCGTTCAGAAGTTCAGCGAGCTCAATCACCTCGTCGCCGGCATGCAGCGCACCGCCACCCACATAGACCGCGGGATTTTTAGCCGATGCAATCAAATCAGCGGCCGCCGCGATTTCGCTGGCATCGGGCTCAGCCGGCGTCAGGGATTTGGGATCGACCAGCGCCACATCGCCTGTTTGGCCCAGAACATCCCATGCGGTTTCCAGCACCACCGGGCTCGGTCGACCCGATTGAGCCTGGAAAAAGGCTTCGGCCACCAGTTCAGGGGCGTCTTCGGGTTTGTGGATGGCGTACGCCCACTTAATAAGACTGCGGAGCGTGGCCAACTGGTCGGGGATCTCATGCAGATGCCGGCGGCCCTTGCCCATAAAATCGGTGGGAATATTCGAGGTAATGCCGACGATGGGGACATTTGCCCCATAGGCGGTGCAGAGAGCCCCCATGGTATTGAGAATGCCGGGGCCCGGCACCACGCTGAAAACCCCCGGCTTTCCGGTCGATCTGGCATAGCCGAAGGCCATATAAGCAGCGGCCTGCTCATGACGCACGGAAATCAGCCGGATCTTGTCCCGCTGCTCGTACAGCGCATCAAAAAAGTCATAAGTTTGCGCGCCGGGCATGCCGAATACGGTATCCACGCCGTGGCGGAGCAGCATATGCACAATCGCCTGTCCGGTGGTCATCTGCGTCATGATCGTCTCTCTCGTCGAAAATGGGCCGGTCCTCTGGATACAGGCTGGGCCGGGGGGCAGACAAGGCCTATTCAAACCGCCCGCCAATGGCCTGAAATTCAGCCATTTACGCCATTGACACTTTATCCATATATAGGTAGTTTCCGCGCCTTCTAACGGGCCCCTTGCATTGGCGGCCTGTCTTTGTGTACGGAAAAACAAAAAAGACCAGGAAAATGTTCGCAGTCGTAAAAACCGGAGGTAAGCAATATCGGGTTTCTCCCGGCGACGTCATCGTTGTCGAGAAGCTTTTGGGCGATGCCGGCGCCAAGATTAAGCTCGATCAGGTGTTGATGGTCGGCGAAGACGGTCAGGCCCCCGAAGTCGGTGCGCCGCTCGTCGGTTCCGCCGCCGTGAATTGCGAAATTCTCGACCAGTCCCGCGCCGATAAAATTCTTGTCTTTAAGAAGAAGCGCCGCCAGGGCTACAAGCGGACTAAGGGTCATCGTCAGGACCAGACGGTTCTTCACGTTCTCGATATTAACGGCAAGGGCGCCGTCGCCTCCCGGGCTGACGCGAAACCGGCCAAGAAGGCTGATCCCAAACCGGCAGCCGAGGACAAGGCCGACGCGCCGGCGCAGGAAGCCGCGCCCGCCAAGAAAAAGGCTGCGGCCAAGAAAACCGAAACCAAAAAGAAAGCAGCCTCCAAGAAGAAGGCCGCTTCCAAAAAGAAAACGACCACAAAGAAGTGACCTGTGAAAAAGTCCCTCGGCAAATGCCTCGGTGTACTTTTTCACAATTTAAATAACAATCAAATCCGTCCTTCAGTCGGCTCTACGAACGGATTTGAAATATTTTAGTGATCCGGCCAATGGCCGGATCGAAACGAGCAATATGAAGACATAGGGACGCCCCCAGTTTTCATATTTCAGGTTTTGAGACTGGAAAAAAGTACACTGAGCAACGCGAAGGACTTTTTTTCAAGCAAAGGCAGGAGAAAGACTTATGGCTCACAAAAAAGCAGGCGGTTCCTCCCGCAACGGACGCGATACAGCCGGACGCCGGCTGGGCGTTAAGAAATCCGGCGGTCAGGCTGTTATTGCGGGCAACATCATCATTCGCCAGCGGGGCACCAAGTATCACCCTGGCGAGAATGTCGGCATGGGCAAGGATCACACCTTGTTCGCTTTGACCGACGGCACCGTGGCTTTCTCCAAGAAGGGCGCGGGCAAGACATTCGTGGCGGTGGAGCCGGCGTCCTGACAGTGACGCCGACCATTCACTGAACCTAGGGGAATGGTTGACCATTCCCCTTTTTTAATGGCCGAATTTGAGACCTTGTTAAGACACGCATATTAGGACCGGATCCATGAAGTTCCTGGATCAGCAAAAGATATATATAAAGAGCGGCGACGGCGGCAACGGCTGCGTCGGCTTTCGCCGTGAGAAATACGTTGAGTTCGGCGGCCCGGACGGCGGCGACGGCGGACGCGGCGGTGACGTGATCGCCGAATGCGTGAACAATCTCAATACGCTCATCGACTTTCGCTATCAGCAGCATTACAAGGCCGCCCGCGGCGGGCATGGCATGGGGGCGAACCGCACCGGTAAGGGCGGCGAAGACACCGTTCTAAAAGTCCCTGTCGGCACGCAGATATTGGATGAAGACGGAGAAACCCTCCTCGCTGATCTGACCGAGGAAGGCCAGCGGGTCGTCCTGGCGCGCGGCGGCGACGGCGGATTCGGTAACGCGCATTATAAATCCTCCACCAATCAGGCGCCTCGGCGCGCCGATGACGGCTGGCCCGGCGAGGAACATTGGCTGTGGCTGCGGCTCAAACTGATCGCCGACGCCGGGCTGATCGGCCTGCCCAACGCCGGCAAGTCCACGTTCCTGTCGGCCGTCAGCCGGGCCCGGCCCAAGATCGCCGATTATCCTTTCACCACCCTGCATCCCAATCTCGGCGTAGGCTACGTGGACGGCGAAGAGCTTATCCTCGCCGATATCCCCGGCCTGATCGAAGGGGCGCATGAGGGCGCAGGCCTGGGCGACCGCTTCCTGGGCCATATTGAACGCTGCAACGTGCTTTTGCATCTGGTGGACGGCACTGCCGGCGATCCCGCAAAGGCCTACGAAACCGTGCGCGGCGAGCTGGAAGCCTATGGCGAAGGACTTGCCGACAAGACGGAAATCGTCGCGCTGAATAAATGCGACTCCTTGTCCGAGGAACTTATCGAGATTGGCGTGCATGAATTGAAAGAGGCCTCGGGCAAGGACGTAATGCTCTTGTCCGGAGTCGCAGGGACCGGCCTGGATGACGCGCTACGCGCTATCCGGCGGATCATGAGCGAACGCCGGGAACAGGAAGAGGCCGAGACCGGCTGGGCGTACGCGCCATGACCGGCAATCAAAAACATCTGGCGGACGCCAAACGGATCGTCGTCAAGATCGGCTCCATCCTGTTGGTGGATTCCGAGACCGGACGGCTGCACCGGGACTGGCTGACCTCCCTCGCTCAAGACATCGCCGCATGGCGCGCGCGCAGCCAGGAAGTGGTCATCGTCTCGTCGGGCGCCATTGCCTTGGGCCGGCGGTATCTCGGCATGAAAACCGGCGATCTACGGCTAGAGGAAAAACAAGCCTCTGCCGCGGCCGGCATGGTGCGGCTGGCGCATGCCTATCAGGAGACCCTGGACCCGCATAATCTTTCAGTCGCGCAGGTGTTGCTGACCCTTGAAGATACGGAAAACCGGCGGCGTTATTTGAATGCGCGGTCCACCCTGATGACGCTGCTGGAAATGGGTGCCATCCCCCTGATCAACGAAAACGATACCGTCGCCACCGAAGAAATTCGTTTCGGCGACAATGACCGGCTGGCGGCCCGGGTCGCCGCCATGATCAGCGCCGATGTGCTGGTGCTGCTCTCCGATATCGACGGGCTCTACACGGCGGACCCGACCAAAGACAAAGGCGCAACACTTGTCCCGGAGGTTGCCGAGATCACGCCCGAGATCGAAGCCATGGCCGGCGCGGCCGCGTCCGGCGACTCTTCGGGCGGGATGGTCACCAAGCTCACGGCTGCTAAACTGTGCCTTGGCGCCGGGACAAAAATGGTTATTGCCGAAGGCAAGCGGACCAACCCCCTCGCCTCTCTGGAAGACGGCGGCGCGTGCACCTGGTTCCTGCCCTCGGGCAATCCTCAGACCGCGCGCAAGCTGTGGATCGCCGGGTCTCTGCAGCCTATCGGTGCGGTCATCGTGGACGAAGGTGCGGTGAAAGCGCTGAAGGACGGCCGCAGTCTGCTGCCTGCTGGCGTGGCCGACGTCATCGGTGATTTCGAACGGGGCGACGCGGTGGCCGTCAAATCG
This sequence comes from Rhodospirillaceae bacterium, assembly GCA_038127535.1. Classification (GTDB taxonomy): domain Bacteria; phylum Pseudomonadota; class Alphaproteobacteria; order Rhodospirillales; family UBA2165; genus JAYPHU01. The sequence continues at coordinate 17,710 of JAYPHU010000017.1, forward strand.
GCGGATGGAAAGGAAATCGGCCGGGGCCTATCGGCCTATTCATCAAACGATGCGCGGCTGCTGGTCGGCCACAAAACGGATGAAATTGAAGCGCTGCTCGGCTACCGTGGTCGGGACGAAATCATCCATCGGGACGATTTGGTGATTTCCTAGGGATCAAGATCATGACGAACACCGATATCAAAGCGCTGATGCAGGACATCGGCAAACAGGCGAAAGCCGCAGCGCAGGCTTTGGCGAGCGCCGATGCCGAGAGCAAAAATCGCGCGCTTCGGGAAGCCGCCACGTCGTTGCGCGACCGCTCGGCGGAAATACTCGTCGCCAATGACAAAGACATGGCCGCCGGCGAAGAGAAGGGCCTGAGCGGGCCGCTGCTGGACCGGCTGAAGCTGACCGAAGACCGGCTGGCCAGCGTCGGCAAGGGCTTGAAGGAAATCGCCGCCCTGGACGATCCCGTGGGCGCGGTAATGGACGCCTGGGACCGGCCCAATGGTTTGAAGATTTCAAGAGTGCGCGTGCCTCTGGGTGTGATCGGCGTGATCTATGAATCCCGGCCCAATGTGACCGCGGACGCCGGCGGGTTGTGTCTGAAATCCGGCAATGCCTCGATCCTGCGCGGCGGGTCTGAGAGCTATCATTCCTCCAGCGCGATCCTGCAGTCCATGCAGGACGGGCTGCGTCAGGCTAACCTGCCCGAAGCCGCCATCCAGATGGTGCCGACCACCGACCGGGCGGCCGTCGGCGAGATGCTGACCATGATCGACCATATCGACGTGATCGTGCCCCGGGGCGGCAAACCGCTCATTGAGCGGGTGCAGAAGGAAGCCAAGGTGCCCGTCTTCGCCCACCTGCAAGGCATCTGCCACACCTACGTGGACGGCGCGGCCGACCCCGACATGGCGCGGGACATCGTGCTCAATGCAAAGATGCGACGGACTAGCATTTGCGGCGCGACGGAAACCCTGTTGATCGATAAGGAGGCGGTGACGACCCACCTACCCCGCATTCTGGATGCCCTCACTGAAGCCGGGTGCGAGATACGCGGCGATGAGACGATTCAAAAGGCCGACGGAAGGGTTAAGCCGGCGGACGAAGTGGATTGGGATACGGAGTATCTCGACTCCATCATCGCCGTGAAACAGGTGAACGGCGTGCAGGACGCGGTAGATCATGTGAACCAGCACGGCACCGAGCACACGGACGCCATTGTTACCAGCGACGCCGCCACCGCAGAAGCGTTCCTCAACGGGGTCAACAGCGCCATCGCCATGCACAACGCCTCGACCCAGTTTGCAGACGGCGGCGAATTCGGCATGGGCGCGGAGATCGGCATCGCCACTGGCAAACTGCATGCCCGCGGACCTGTCGGCGTGGAACAACTCACCACGTTTAAGTATGTGGTGCGCGGCGACGGCCAAGTCCGCCCTTAAGCCGTTCCGGCGCGATTGGACCCGCACGTGTCAGACAGAAAACGCATTGGTCTTTTGGGCGGCTCCTTCAATCCGGCCCACCGGGGGCATCTTCACATCAGTGAAGCGGCGCTCAAGCGCTTGAACCTGGATGAGGTCTGGTGGCTTGTCTCACCGCAGAACCCGCTGAAAAGAACTGATGACATGGCGGACATGGATGATCGAATCGCCGCCGCAAAAAAGTATACGTCGAACCCGGATATCATCATTAGCGATTTAGAGCGGGAGTTGGGAACCATCTACACCATCGACACGCTGGTCGCCCTAAAGCATAAATTCCCCGGTCACCGCTTTGTTTGGCTGATGGGGGCTGACAATATGCGCCAGATTCCCAAGTGGAAAGACTGGCGGCGGATATTTCGGCTTGTCCCCATTGCGATTTTTCCCAGACCTTCTTATTCTACACGGGCACTGGCCGGTAAGGCGGCGCGGCGGTTTGCCAAGCACCGCATCCGGGAAACAAGGGCGTCGCGGCTTGCGAGCATGCGTCCTCCCGCATGGGTCTATCTACATACCGAACCCGACACCACATCGGCCACGCGCATCAGGGCGAGACAGGCCCTGCACAAAGGTAGCGAGTAAGCTTGAGCATTTTGGAACTTCGATCAAAGGAGAGAGAGACCATAGCTAAGCGTAAATCGACACCACCGGGCGCCGATGGCTTAAAGGACCTGGTCACAGTGTCGCTTGATGACGACAAGGCGCAGAACGTCACCGTCATCGACCTGAAAGGCAAAACAAGCTTCGCCGACTATATGGTGATCGCAACCGGCACCTCGCAGCGTCAGGTTGTGACCATGGCAGAGCATCTTCGCGAAAAGATGAAATCCAACGGTCTGAAAACCGTACCTGTTGAAGGCGCGGATCAGGGCGACTGGGTCTTGATCGACGGCGGCGACGTCATCGTCCATCTTTTCCGCCCGGAGGTCCGGGAGTTCTACGACCTGGAGAAAATCTGGGGCGAACCCGGACAGCAGCCGGGAGCGGCCGCCTAAGCCCCGGCCGGAAAGCGCCGGCCTGACGTGGCGGCAGAGAGATGAACCTCACCATTGCCGCAGTCGGACGATTGAAATCGGGTCCGGAGAGAGATCTCTGGGACCAATACGCCACACGTCTCTCGTGGAACCTCACCCTCCGCGAAGTGGAAGAACGCAAACCCCTCAAAGGCAAAGAACTGATGGAAAGGGAGGCCGAGCTGTTGCTGCAGGCCGTGCCCGACGGCGCGCATCTGGTGGCGGTCGACCGCGCCGGTAAATCCATTTCGTCGGAAGACCTGGCCAGCCGATTCGCCGATTGGATGACGACCGGCCCGCAGGAAATCGCGTTCGTGATCGGCGGCGCGGACGGGCTTCATCAGTCAGTGCTGGCCAGGGCGGACAGCAAGCTGTCGATGGGGGCGTTGACCTGGCCCCACATGCTGGCGCGCTGCATGCTGTTGGAGCAGGTTTTCCGCGCCCAGTGCATCTTGACGAACCACCCTTATCATCGCTAACCAGTCGGCGGCCGGAACGGCCCTTACATCCGTTGTGCCCCACTCTTAATCCATCGTGCGTCTTAGCGCGCAAACGTTTATAATTGAGCTCATGCCAGACACTCAGACAAACGAACGCCCAACCACCAAACCCCGCCCCGTCGTGCTTTGCATTCTCGACGGCTGGGGAGAGCGGGACGGCGGCGAAGACAACGCCATCCACCATGCGTCCAAACCCAACCTTGACCGTATGTATGAGACCTATCCCCATGCGTCTTTGGAGGCCTCGGCCCTGGATGTGGGCTTGCCCGCCGGGCAGATGGGCAACTCCGAAGTCGGCCATATGAACTTGGGCGCGGGCCGGGTGGTCATGCAGGACCTGCCCCGCATCGACGCAGCGGTCGAAGACGGCTCCATCGCCGATGTGCCGGCGCTTCAAGACCTGATCGCGAAACTGAAGGCCAGCGGCGGTGTGTGCCATATGATGGGCCTGGTGTCGCCGGGCGGCGTACACTCTCATCAGGATCATCTGATCGCGCTCGCCAAGATCGTGGATGAGGCCGGGATAGCCGTCCGCCTGCACGCTTATTTGGATGGACGCGACACCCCGCCCTCCAGCGCCGAGGACTATTTAGAACAGGTTTTGGAAGCCAGCAAAGGGCTCAATAATTTTGCCGTCGCCACGGTGAGCGGGCGCTACTACTCCATGGACAGGGACAAGAACTGGGACCGGGTGGAAAAAGCCTACCGCGCGGTGGCGGAAGGAACCGGCGAAGCGGCCGATGACGCCCTCAGCGCCATTACCAACAGCTACGCCAACAACGTGACCGACGAATTTGTCTTGCCGACCGTCGTCGGTGAGTACATAGGCATGAAAGACGGCGATGGGCTGTTAATGTTTAACTTCCGCGCCGATCGGGCCCGGGAGATTCTCACCACTTTGGTCGATCCGGCGTTTGACGGCTTTGCCCGCGGCAAAACGATGACCTTTGCCGCCAAGGTCGGCCTGACCGAATATTCGACCGAGTTGAACGCGTTCCTGGAGACCATGTTCCCGCAACAGCAGCTGGAGCATATCCTGGGGGAGATCGTTTCCGAAGCCGGTCTGACCCAGCTCCGCATTGCCGAGACCGAAAAATACTCCCATGTGACCTTCTTTTTTAACGGCGGCCAAGAACAAGTCTTTGCCGGCGAGGAACGCATCCTGGTGCCGTCGCCCAAGATAGCGACATACGATTTGCAGCCGGAAATGTCCGCGCCTGAAGTCACCGACAAGCTGGTCGAGGCCATCCGCTCGGAAAAATTCGACCTCATCGTGGTGAACTACGCCAACGGCGATATGGTGGGGCATACGGGCGACTTCGACGCGGCCAAGAAAGCCGCCGAAACTGTCGACACTTGCTTGGGACGGCTGGAAGAAGCATTGGTCGCCGCCGGCGGCGCCATGCTGATCACGGCCGATCACGGCAATGCGGAGAAGATGTCCGACGCCGATACAGGCCAGCCCCATACGGCGCATACACTGTCTTTGGTGCCGGCCATCCTGGTGAACCCGCCGGATAACGTGCAAAGCATCAGCGACGGTGTGCTGGCCGACGTCGCGCCGACGCTGTTAGCCATGTTGCAGCTCCCCCAGCCCGGCGCCATGACCGGCCGGTCATTGATCACCCTCCCCGCCGATGCCGCCGCCTGATCGTCTGCGGCTCCCGTCAGTCATACTCGCCACGAGCCTTTTGCTTGCCCTGCCGCAGCCGGTTGCCGGTCAGAACGCACCCGACGATGTGGATGGTCGGCTCAAAAAGGTTGAAGAGGAACTAAAGACGGGTCAGCGCAAGGCGTTCGAGCTGGACGAAACCGCCAATATCCTGAAGCAGGAAATCACCGAGGTTCGAGAGGAGAAGGTACGGATCGCCGCCGCCATCCGGGCGCAGGAATCTTTGATCCTCCAGGCAGAGACGGACCTTCGCAAGCTCAACGCCAGCCACGCAAGCAAGATTGCAGAGTTCCGAAAACGCCGGGATCAATTCTCCAACGTGCTAATCGCGCTGCAGCGGTTGTCCCGCATGCCGCCGGAAGCGGTGGTCGCTTATCCCTCCACGCCGTCAAATCTTGTGCGCGCGGCCATTTTGTTGAAATCCACCGTCCCGCGGATTGAAGAGAAAGCCGCGCGACTTCGCGAAGATTTGAACGATCTGGAAGAAAGCCGCGGCTTGATTGAAGACCGGCGCAAAATTGTGGCGACCGCCGCCCGGGCGCTGATCTCCCGCCGTCAGGAACTGGACCGGATATTGGAACAAAAATCCCTGGTCCGAAAGCAGGCGCTTGCCGCCCGCCAGGTGGAAGCGGCGCGCATTGATAAGCTCTCGCGGGAGGCCAATGATCTCCGTGATCTCTTCGATCAACTGGAGACCGAACGCCGGGAAATCGCGGCCCAGGAGGAAAGAATCAAGCAATATCAATCCTCTAAAGAAGCCGCCCGGGCCATGCCCCGCCCTCTGATGCCGCGCGGCGCGCTGGCCTCAAAAGCGCCTTTCGAGACCCAACCGATCAGCGGCGCTCGCGGGCTTTTGACCTATCCGGCCATCGGCCCCGTGACCGGGCATTATGGCCAGCGCATCCGGCGCGGCGCCCGACGGAAGGGAATCGATATCGAAACCCGGCCCGGCGCACAGGTGGTGGCGCCGTATGATGGAAAGATTGTCTTCGCCGGGGACTTCCGGGGATACGGGCAACTCTTGATCATTGAACACGGCGAGGGATATCATAGCTTATTGGCGGGCATGTACCGCATTGATGGAAATGTGGGACAGTGGTTACTGTCCGGTGAACCGGTTGGTGTCATGGGATCACCCGACGCGGATAATCCAACCCTATATATGGAACTCCGAAAAAACGGGCGATCGATCGATCCCAATCCTTGGCTGGCTTCTCATAAAGGTAAAACAAACGGATGAAAAAAATAGCGATCATGGCGGTCATGGCCTTCGCACTGGCGTTCACCGCGGGCGTGCAGGCACAGGAAAAGAAAGCGACCAAAAACGAAGACTCCTATCGCCTGCTTGATTTGTTCGGCGACGTGTTCGAGCGGGTTCGCGCCGACTACGTTGAAGAGGTCACCGACAAGGAACTGATCGAAGCGGCGATCTCCGGGATGCTGAGCTCGCTCGACCCCCACTCCCGCTTCCTCAATGCGGATGCCTACAAAGACATGCAGGTTCAGACCCGCGGCAAGTTCGGCGGCTTGGGCATCGAGGTTTCCATGGAAGGCGGATTCGTCAAAGTGGTCTCCCCCATCGACGACACGCCGGCCCATCGCGCAGGTATCCAGCCGGGCGATCTGATTACGCATTTAGACGGCAAACCGGTGCTGGGGCTGAACCTGTCCCAGGCCGTGGACCTGATGCGGGGTGAGGTGGGCACCGATATCAAGCTGACTATCCGCCGGGAAGGCACGGATCCGTTTGACGTCACCATCACCCGGGCGACTATCCCGATCCGCAGCGTCCGTTCCCGCACCATCGACAATGTGGGGTATGTGCGGATTTCCTCGTTCACCGCGAACACTGAATCCGGTCTGAAGAAAGCCATGTCGAACATCAAGAAAGAGCTAGGCGACAAGTTCGAAGGCGTGGTTCTTGATCTTCGCAACAATCCCGGCGGTCTGTTGGATCAGGCGATCGCTGTCTCGGACGCCTTCCTGGACCAAGGGGAAATCGTCTCCACCCGCACCCGGGAGAAAGGCGAACACCAGCGCTCCCAGGCCAAGAAAGGCGACCTGACCGGCGGCAAGCCGATGGTCGTCCTGGTCAACGGCGGTTCGGCCTCGGCGTCGGAAATTGTCGCCGGCGCGCTGCAGGATCATAAGCGGGCGATCGTTCTCGGCACCAAGACATTCGGCAAAGGCTCTGTCCAGACGATTATCCGGCTGGGCCGGGACGGCGCCATGCGGCTGACCACGGCGCTTTATTACACGCCGTCGGGCCGGTCCATTCAAAAGGTCGGGGTGCAGCCGGATATCATTGTGGAACAATCGCGGGTCGAAGCCATTCAAAGCCGGCGGCGCAGCCGCGAATCTGATTTGCGCGGCGCCCTGCAAAACGGCAATGGCGGTTCGTCCAACTCAAACGCCGCGCCCAAAACGGGCGACGCGCCGAAATCCTCGGCACAGCAAACCCAGGCAGAGCGCGACAAGGCGGACTACCAGCTACAGCGCGCCTTGGATCTGTTGCACGGTATAGACCTTTTTAACCAACGCCTGAAAGGATAAGCCCGGGAAATAACCGGGACCACAGCATGGCTGACGATGATGACGATCTCCTCTTTGGCGATGGAGAAGATGACGATGAGGAGATTGATCACGATGATGACGACGTCGAACTAGACGCCGCCGACGCGGATAACATCGGCGAGGATGCCGACCTTGACGATATAGATAGCGACGATATCGACCTCGACGAGATGGATTTCGGCGAGGACGAGTTCGAGGAACAGCCGCCCCGGTCCAAAAAGAAAGTCGTGGTCCTGGCTCTCGCGGGCATCTTCCTGTTTGCGATGATCTCCGCCGGCGGCGCTCTGATGTTGCTGGGCGGCGGCGACGAGACCACCGATCAAGCAGGATTGGAAATTCCGGAAGGCGCGGTGGCGTCACTCGCCATCCCACCAAAGGGAAGAATGCGCTCTAGTGCGTCTCAGTTACGGGACAAAATGGCGCGCGGCGACGCCCCGCCACAGAAGATGCAGGCATCAAGACCTCGGCAGGGCCTGCAGCCGCCCGCGCCAGCATCTCAACAGGCATCGCAGCAATCCTCGGCCCCATCCGGCCGAAGCGGTGCACCCGCGCCCATCAATAGCCAATCACCGTCTCCAACGGGTAGCCCGCCCCAAACCGGCAGCGCGACAACCCCAGGCCCGGCAGCCGCAGCGGACACCACTGCCTCAAGCGGCGGTTCAGGATCGGTAGCGCCTTCACCGGCCGCTGGTTCGACCCAAGTCGCGGGCGCACGGAACCTCGGGGGCGCGGGTATGATCGTGCCGGCGATCAAGGCGGCCGCCTATACGGGTATCCAACCGGCGGCAAAATCTCGGCCCTTAAGTGCGCCCAACCCCCGGCTGATCGAAACGGTGAATGGGCGCATTTTGCCCAAGATCGGCGACAATGGCCGGGAACCGCGGAAAGAATACGCCCACCGTTTCGGCGGCGATCCAGCATTGCCCCGCGTCGGCCTGATCATCCGAGAACTGGGATTAAGCCGTAACGCCACCCTGGCCTCAATCAACAACACCTCGGCTTTGATCACCCTCTCCTTCACGCCCTATGCACGCGGGGTCGAAGAGTGGATGGGTCTAGCCCGCTCCAACGGGCACGAAGCGATTTTGGAACTACCCTTGGAAACCATCGATTTTCCGTCAACCGATCCAGGACCCTTTGCCCTGCTGACCGACGTCAGCCAAGAGGAGAACCTGGCCCGGCTCAACAAGCTTATGTCGACGTCCAAAGCCTATGTGGGGATGATCCAGTTCATGGGCTCACGGTTCGCCAAATCGGAAGCTGCCTTTCGCCCTGTGCTCCAGAATTTGAAGAACCGGGGGCTGATATATGTGGATGACAGTCAGGTCTCCAACAGTCTGGCGCCCTCTATCGCCCAGCAAATTCAATTGGCCTATGCCAAGGTGGACCTGGCGATTGACGCCAACCCTTCGCAGAAAGCCGTACTGGCGGCCCTAAATCAGCTCGAACGGATCGCCCGAAAGAAGAAGTTCGCGCTCGGCACGGCAACGGCCTACCCGTCGGTGATCAAACAGATTTCCAGATGGACGCCGACCCTCAAGTCCAAAAAGATCGAACTGGCGCCGGTGAGCGCGATCGCGCAAGTGGCCGAACCGCCCAAACCCGAAGGGGCCGGGGGTCAGAACTAGTCTTTTGTTCTCCACACCATGAACGATCTCCCCTATCGCCCGTGCGTCGGCATCGCCCTGTTTAACTCAAAAGGCGAGGTCTGGGTCGGCCAGCGCACTGATATGACGCAGCCGGCCTGGCAGATGCCCCAGGGCGGGATTGACGAGGGCGAGGATCCCGAGGCCGCCGCCTTTCGGGAACTGGAAGAGGAAATCGGCACCGCCAATGCAGAGGTTCTGGACGAAACCGAAGATTGGCTTGCGTATGACCTGCCGTCTAAACTGGTGGGCAAAGTCTGGAAGGGCCGCTATCGGGGCCAAAAACAGAAGTGGTTCGCCCTCCGCTTCCTGGGCGATGATTCGGAAATTGACCCTCAAGCCGTCGATCATCCCGAATTTAACGCATGGCGTTGGGCGCCCTTGGCCGATCTGCCGGACCTGGCCGTCTCGTTTAAGCGCGACATTTATGCGGCTGTTGCCCATGAATTCCGGGCGTTTTCGGACGCGGCTGACTAGCCGCCCCTTCGCGCCCTTCCCTATCGGCTTTGTGATGAAGGAACCACCTGGTAGCTGGAAAGACGGTTTGCCGGGAGAACGGTCATATGATAAGAATTTTTCTCCCAAGCAAATGTCTGGAGCCGGTGGATATCACCATTAAATATAAGGGTTTTTAGGCGGTTCAACCGTCTAAAATTATGTCCGCGGGCTCATGGGATTTTGGGAAGTGTGTGACTATTTAGGGCGTGTTTTGCAGGTGGGAGTACCGTAAGCATGGAAGGTTCGGCAGCAGTCGCGGTAGACAATACTGTCCGCGATGAAGTGGAAGATGTGGTTGTCCGGTTCGCCGGCGACTCCGGAGACGGCATCCAGATTACCGGCGGTCAATTCACCCTTACCACGGCGCTGGCCGGGAACGATCTCTCGACGTTTCCCGATTTTCCGGCCGAGATCAGGGCGCCCGCGGGCACAACTTTCGGCGTTTCCGCCTTTCAAATTCATTTCGGCTCCCGCGAAATTCGGACCGCCGGCGATGCGCCGGATGTCCTGGTAGCGCTCAATCCGGCGGCTTTGAAGGTCAATCTGTCCGATCTGGAAAACGGCGGATTGATCATCGCTGATACGGGCGCTTTCACCGACCGGAACCTCAAGAAGGCCGGCTTTGACAGCAATCCACTGGAAGATGACAGCCTGGGCGCTTATCGGGTGCTGCCCATCGATATTACCAAGTCTACGCTCGAAGCGGTGAAGGACATGGGCCTCACCCAGAAAGAGGCCGTCCGGTGTAAAAACATGTGGACCCTGGGCTTGGTCTATTGGCTCTACGACAGGGACCGGGCGCCCACCATCGACTGGCTGAACACCAAATTTAGGTCCCGCCCGGAAATCGCCAATTCCAATATCGCGGCGGTGAACGCAGGACACGCCTTCGGCGAAACCATGGAAGTGTCTGGCGAAAAGGCCGCCTACACGGTGGCCCCGGCGGAGATTTCACCCGGCCTCTATCGCACGGTCACCGGCATCGAAGCCCTGTCCTGGGGACTGGTCGCCGCGGCGCAGAAATCAGACCTCAAGACGGTGTTCGCCGGCTATCCGATCACACCGGCCTCGGCCATTCTGCATACCTTGTCCCGGCTCAAGCAATTCAATGTGGTGACCTTCCAGGCGGAAGACGAGATAGCCGCCGTGTGCGCCGCCATCGGCGCCTCCTATGCGGGATCACTAGGCATCACCGCCAGCTCCGGTCCCGGTGTCGCCTTGAAAACCGAAGCCATCGGCCTCGCCATCTCGGTCGAACTGCCACTGATCGTCATCAACGTGCAGCGGGCGGGTCCGTCCACGGGCATGCCGACAAAGACGGAACAGTCTGACCTGTACCAAGCTGTCTATGGCCGCAACGCCGACAGCCCCCTGGCGGTTGTCGCGGCGCGCTCTCCGGCCGACTGTTTCGAAGTCGCCATCGAGGCCGCACGGATCGCCACCAAGTACATGACCCCGGTCATCCTGCTGGCCGACGGCTACATGGCCAATGCGTCGGAGCCGTGGTTGATCCCCGATGTGGACAAGATCGACGAGTTCAAAGTGAGCTTCCGGAGCGAAACCGAAGGGTTCCACCCGTTCGTCAGAGACGATTCGACATTGGCGCGGGCCTGGGCCGTACCAGGCACGCCGGGCCTGGAACACCGGATCGGTGGGATCGAAAAGTCCTACGAGACGGGCAACATTTCATACGACCCTGCCAACCACCAGAAAATGACCGATGTGCGCCAACGCAAGATCGTCGATATCGCCGACGATATCCCTAAACAAGCGGTCGAGGTTGGTGAAGATTCGGGCGACGTCGCCGTCGTCGGCTGGGGATCCAGCTTCGGCCCGATCAACCGGGCGGTACAACAGTTGCGGGAGGATGGCGCCAGCGTCTCGCATATTCACCTGCGCCATATCTGGCCAATGCCGTCCAACCTGGGTGCGCTTCTGGGCCAGTTTAAGAAAGTGATCGTTCCCGAGATGAACACCGGCCAGTTGCTGACCGTTCTCAGGAGCGAATATCTCATCCCGGCCATCGGCCTGAATAAAGTCTCCGGACAGCCGTTTAAAGTGTCCGAAGTTGAAGCCGCCGTTCGCGAGCATTTGGAGTAGTAGCGATGAACGTTGCCACGCGCCCTGAGAAACTAACCCCCAAAGATTATGCGTCCGACCAGGAAGTGCGCTGGTGCCCCGGCTGCGGCGACTACGCCATCGTCCGGGCCATGCAGAAGGCGCTCGCCGATTTGCAGGCGCCGACCGACAAGACCGTGTTCATCTCCGGTATCGGCTGCGCCGCACGGTTCCCCTATTACATGGCGACCTATGGCTTTCACACGATACACGGACGGGCGGCCTCCATCGCCACCGGCACCAAACTCGCCAATCCCGATCTGGATGTCTGGGTGATTTCCGGCGACGGCGATTCCCTGTCGATCGGCGGCAATCACCTGATGCACGCGCTACGCCGCAACGTTGATCTGCAATATATCCTGTTTAACAACGAGATTTACGGGCTGACCAAGGGCCAGTATTCGCCGACCTCTCAGATCGGCACCCGGTCCCCGTCGACGCCGTTGGGTTCCATCGATAATCCCGTGTCGGCGACCGAGTTTGCGCTCGGCTGTGGCGCGCGCTTTGTCGCCCGCGGCATAGATTCTCAGCAAAAACACTTGCCGGAAGTGTTCAAGCGGGCGCACGCCCATCGCGGCGCGTCCTTCGTCGAAGTGTTCCAAAACTGCATCGTCTACAATGACGGCGTCTATGACCACTTCACGGAAAAAAGCGTGGCCGAAGACCGGCAGATCGTCTGCGAACACGGCCTGCCGCTGCTGTTTGGCAAGGAACGCAACAAAGGCCTACGCCTGAAACCGGGCACCATGGACCTCGAGGTTGTGACTCTCGGTGAAAAAGGCGTCTCGGAAAGCGACGTTCTGGTCCATGACGAGACCAATAAGATGATGGCGCTTCTCTTAGCCGGTATGAAGTCGCCGGAGTCCCCCGTGGCCATCGGCGTGCTGTATTGCAATCCGGCGCCGACCTACGAAAAGGCGGTGAATGATCAGGTCTCAGCCGAGATCGAAAAAAAGCCAGACGCCAACTTGAACGACCTGCTGCGTCAGGGCGCGACCTGGACCGTGGACTGATCGCTTACTGGCGCCGCCATATTCCGGGCATATTTGTTCGCTTCTATAGAAGATCGTTGATGTCGGTGCGCCGGTTCCATTAGGCTGGGCACGTGCCTATGACCTTTTAGAGACTGATCCCGGTGACACGCATTTTTGCACTCATAGTTGGAACTTGGGCGCTCGCGCTGATCGCGCCGGCGCCGGCGCATGCCCAGGTCGATGAGAGCAAGCTGGAAACCGGCGATATTTTCAAGGATTGCGATATCTGCCCGGAGTTGGTGGTTATCCCGCCGGGCAGCTTCGTCATGGGCTCACCCATCGGCAAACCCCGGGAAAAGCCGTTGCGGCGGATCACCCTGAAAAAGCGCTACGCCATGGGCCGGTTCGAGACCACCTTCGCCGAGTATGACACCTGCACCGCCGCCGGCGGATGCTCCAAGAAAATCTATGACCGGGAATGGGGCCGTGGTCGCCGGCCGGCGATGAACGTCCTTTATACCGATATCCAGGAATATATGCGCTGGATCAGCAAAAAGACCGGCAAGACCTATCGCCTGCCCTCCGAGGCAGAGTGGGAATACGCCACCCGCGCCGATTCGGATACCGAATATTGGTGGGGCGACGACATGATCAAGGGCGAAGCCAATTGCCGGGGATGCGGCACCCAATGGAGCGGCGTCAAAAGCGCGCCGGTGGGCTCTTTCAAACCAAGCCCCTGGGGACTCTATGACGTGCACGGCAATGTGCTGGAAATGGTGGAGGATTGCTGGACCACGTCGCACAAGGGCGTCGATCCTTACGGCAAGGCTAAGGTGTTTGCTAATTGCACCAACCGGGTGGTGAAAGGCGGCGCCTGGTATTATCTCCCCAAAGTTTCCCGCTCAGCCTCGCGGGCGCGCAACGATATGCGCGTCTTCAGCTACTTTATCGGTTTTCGGGTGTTGCGAGAGATGGACTGAGCCGCGTTGTATCGCCCTAGTTCGGCTGGCTAGACGCCAGTACCCGCGCCATCTGGATCAGCGCTTCTTGCTGTTCCTCATCGGAAATGCTCATGAAATTGCTGGCCAGTTCCAGGCACATACTCTGTTTCGGCTCTCACCCGGTCGATTCTTCATTGACCAGGTTATCAAAGAAATGTCCTACCGGCACCTACAACACATTGGCTATATCGTATAGCCGGCTGGCGGTTATCCGATTGATTCCGCGTTCATATTTGTGGGCCTGCTGATAGGTCACACCGATCAAATCGGCCAGCTCCTGCTGGCTGAGACCCAGCATGATCCGGCGGTGGCGGATTTCCGGGCCGACGTGCCGATCCGTTGAATTTGCCCGGTTTACCGCTGGTTTCGGCCAATTTCCGTTGTCTTGAACAGCCACTTTGTCCATTTTCATGGCTCTCACTTTTTATTTTGCATCGACTCCATAGATTGTTTCGATCTCGATATTTTCAATAGGTCTATGCCGGTTTTTTTTCAGCCGTTTTAGCCTTTTCCCGGCGCCCAATCCGGCGGCGCCATCTTAAATCCCTCGAATTCAAAGGCCGGGGCGACGGTGCAGCCGATCAGGGTCCAGTCGCCGGTGGAGCGCGCCGACTGCCAGGCTTCAGCGGGCACGATGGCGAGCGGGCGTTCGCCGTGAGCCACGTTCGGACCAAGTATTGCAGATTCCGCCGCTTTCCCGTCTTCTGAGATCGATAGTTCCAAAGGCGCGCCGGCGTAATAGTGGTAGAGTTCCACGGCATCGACCGTGTGCCAGGCGGAGACCTCTCCCGCCTTCAGCAGAAAATAGATCGAGGTGGCTGCCCCCCGGCTGCCGTCCGATGTGTGATCCCGGTAGATTTCTGCGTAGTGGCCGCCTTCAGGGTGCGGCAGCAGCCCAAGCTCCTTGATAAGATCGTCGGCTGATTGTTGATCGGTTGCGTTCATGGTGTCCCCTCCGCCTTTCTGGCATGGTAATATCATGCATCCACAAGCGCTGCTATTGGCCAAATCGGGTGCAATTAACTGGAAGAGATTGAATGTGGCTTCACGCCGTTGACTTGAACGAGTTCTACACATCGCCGGTCGGCCGGATGGCCGCGCGGACCATCGGCCGGCACGTGCGCAGGCTGTGGCCGGATGTCAACGGTATGTCGGTGCTGGGCATCGGCTATCCAACGCCGTACCTCAATGCCTATCGTAACGAAGCCGACCGGGTGATCGCCGCCATGCCGGCCTCTCAGGGGGTGGTCCACTGGCCGGGCGAAGGGCCGGGGCTGACCATGCTGAGCCTGGAATCCGAACTACCGCTGCCGGACCTATCCGTCGACCGGGTCCTGATGGTGCATGCAGTGGAATGCGCGGAGTCCCTGCGTCCCATGATGCGGGAAGTGTGGCGGGTTCTGAGCGGCTCCGGCAAGCTGATCGTGGTGACCCCAAACCGCCGAGGCATCTGGGCGCGGCTGGACCGCACACCCTTCGGATTTGGCAGGCCCTATACGCCAACGCAATTGTCCCGGCTTCTTCGGGACACGCTGTTCATGCCGATGGAAGCCAGCGGCGCGTTGTTTGCCCCGCCGACCCGCGCGCGAATGGTGCTGTCCTCGGCGCCCGCGTGGGAAAATATCGGCAGCCGCTGGTTCAATGCGTTGGGCGGCGTGATCGTGGTCGAAGCGACCAAGCAGATTTATTCGGCCACACCGGTAGGTGAAGGCGTGCGCCGTCGCCAGTTGGTGACAGTCACCAACGACTAGAAATCTAGGTTTTCATCAGGACAAACACGCCCTGCTCACCGAATAAGTTGGCCCAGAACAGGGACCCGCCGATAGGCCGGTACCCGCCGTTCTCCTTGAGAGAAAAGCTTTTCTCGATGGTGATGCCGAGCGTGTCGCACAAATCGGCGAAATCCCGAATGGTGCAGAAATGAATGTTCGGTGTTTCATACCAGGGATGGGGCAGCGCCTCGGTGAAGGGCATCCGGCCGTTCACCGCCAGAGACAACCGGACTTGCCAGTAGCCGAAATTGGGAAACGAAACGATCGCCCGTTTGCCGATCCGTAGCATATTTTCCAGCACTTCCCTCGGCGCCCGGGTCGCCTGGAGCGTCTGACTGAGAATGACATAGTCAAACGCCTGATCGGGATAATTGGCGAGATCGGTGTCGGCGTCTCCCTGAATCACGGAGAGACCTGACGAGACACAAGCGTTCACCCCTTCCATGCTGAGCTCAATCCCGCGGCCATCGACGTTCTTCTCGTGAATGAGGTAATCCAACAGCTCCCCGTCGCCGCAGCCGATATCCAACAGCCGCGTGCCGGGCTCCACCATGTCGGCAATGAGCTGAAGATCAAGACGGATCAGCCGTTTTGCGGTGTCGGCCAACATCGCTCAGTCCGCCTTGGAGGTCGGCAGGCCCAAATGCTCCGCCGCGCCGTCCAAAAATCCGGAGAGCACCTCCCAGAACTCCGGTTGCTCCAGCAGGAAGGAGTCATGTCCGGCGTCCGAGTTGATCTCGGCAAAACTGACATTCGCCGCTACTGCGTTCAAGGCGCGCACGATCATCCGGCTTTCCGCCGTCGGATACAGCCAATCGCTGGTGAACGAGATGACGCAGAAGCGCACGGGCGTATCCCGGAACGCCTCCGCCAAGACCCCATCGTTTCGCCCCGCCAAGTCGAAATAGTCCATGGCCCGGGTTATGTAGAGGTACGAGTTCGCATCAAACCGGTCGACGAAGGTGCTACCTTGGTGGCGAAGATAGCTTTCCACCTGGAAGTCGGCGTCAAACCCGAAGGTCACCGCCTCCCGGTCCTGCAGCCGCCGCCCGAACTTGGTCTGTAACGCAGGCTCGGAGAGATAGGTGATGTGCGCCACCATCCGGGCAATCGCCAGCCCCCGATTGGGGTTGAGGCCCTGTTCCAAATAGTCGCCGCCGCACCAATCGGGATCGGCCATGATCGCCTGGCGGCCGACCTCGTGAAAGGCAATGTTCTGTGCGGAATGATGCGGCGCGGTGGCGATCGGAATGGCCGAATACACCCGGTCCGGATAGGTGGACGCCCATTCCAAGACCTGCATGCCGCCCATGGAGCCGCCAATGACGCTAAACAGTTTCTCGATACCCAGATGATCCAGCAGCAGGGTCTGCGCCCGGACCATGTCAGCGATGGTGATCACCGGAAAATCCAGGCCCCAGGCTTTACCGGTTTCCGGATTAATCTCTTTCGGCCCTTCGGTGCCCAGACAGCCCCCCAGGATGTTGGAGCAAATGACGAAATGGCGATCCGTATCCAGGACCTTGCCGGGCCCGACCAACACGTCCCACCAGCCGTGCCGGCCGGTAATCGGGTGATCTTCCGCCACGTAGTGATCGCCGGTAAGCGCGTGGCAAATCAGGATGGCGTTGCTTTTATCGGCGTTCAGCTCGCCATAGGTCTGGTAGGCAACGGTGAAATTGCCCAGATCGATGCCGCAATCCAGGCGCAGCGGCGCTTCCACGCCCAGTTTCACTGTCTTGCCCGGGCCGGACTCCACGCTCAATTGCTCTGCCGTATCACCATTCGGCGTCATCTTCTGCATTTCCATATCCGCCGGTGGAAGCGGTCAATCGCCGCGTTCAGACCGATCTTCGCCCGCCCACTTAGCGGCAAACCCTTAAAATTCGGCTTCATTGCTATGAATCGATGGAGAATCTGTCAATCTTTTCTTTGATTTTCACCCGTCGCCGGACTATCACTACCGCCTTTCACAACCCAAGAACCGATGGATAGCATCATGGCATCCCCTAAGCCTTTGGCCGGCCTTGAAAAAATCGCGCCCTACGTGGGCGGCGAGTCCGAGATAGAGGGGAAGGACCGGGTGATCAAACTGGCCTCCAATGAAGGTCCGTTCGGCCCCAGCCCGAAAACCCGCGAAGCCCTAAAAGCGGCGGCGGATGTCTATCATCGTTATCCGGATGGCGACTCGCGCGAGCTCCGGGAATTGCTGGCCGCCAAGCATGGGCTGGAGATCGAGAATATTGTCTGCGGCTCAGGCTCGGACGAGCTGATCAGCCTGCTGTGCCGGTCCTATGCCGGGCCGGGCGATGAAATTCTCTACAGCGCCCACGGGTTCGCCATGTACCCGATCTATGGCCTGACGGTCGGCGCGACGGTCGTTGCCGCGCCGGAAGTGGATATCACGATCAGCGTCGACAACATGATTTCCCAGGTGACCGAGAAGACCAAGATCGTCTTCATCGCCAATCCGAACAATCCGACGGGCACCTACCTGCCGGAGGCCGAGGTGACGCGGCTGCGGGAGTTATTGCCCGACCACATTCTACTGGTGATCGATTCAGCCTACGCCGAGTATGTGGACGAGGCCGACTATAATGTGGGCATCGATTTGGTGCGGGCCGGCGACAATGTGGTGATGCTCAGGACCTTCTCCAAAATTTACGGGATGGGCGGACTGCGGCTCGGCTGGGCGTTCGCGCCGGATGCCGTGGTCGATATCCTCAACCGCATGCGCAGCCCGTTCAACGTCTCTTATCCGGCGCAGGTGGCCGGCATCGCAGCGGTCCAGGATGACGAATTCATTGAAATGTCCCAGGCGCATAATCGCCAATGGCTGGCCAGGACTACTGAACAGATCAGAGGAATGGGTCTGGTCGTGCCGGAGAGCCATGGCAACTTCGTGCTGGCGCGCTTCCCGGAAGAAGCGGCCACGGCGGGCTCTAAGGTAGTGAAAGACGCCGCGGCCGCCAATGACTATCTGCAGAATAACGGCATCATCGTCCGCCGTATGGCCGGTTATGGCCTGCCCGACAGTTTGCGCATCTCCATCGGCACCGAAGAAGAAATGCGGGCCGTCATCGACACCCTCGCCGCGTTTATGGAGCAATCATGAGCGCCCAAAAGCCAGTGTTCGAGCGCATCGCCCTGATTGGCATCGGGCTGATCGGCTCCTCGGTCGCACGCGCGGTTAAGCGGGACGGTCTTGCCGATCACATCGCCGTCTCGGCGCGCAGCCAGGAAAGCCTGGACACCGCCATGCGTCTCGGCATCGCCGACAGCGTCACGCTGAAGGCGGCGGAGGCCGTACGCGACGCGGACATAGTCATGGTCTGCACGCCTATGGGCACCTATACGGATATTGTCGCCGCCATCGCCGATGATCTGAAGCCGGGCTGCATTTTAACGGATGTAGGCTCGGTCAAGGGTTCCGCCGTCCGGGATCTGTCCGTCGGATTGCCGGAGCACGTTCACCTGATCCCCGCGCACCCGGTCGCGGGCACCGAGCATTCCGGCCCGGAAGCCGGCTTCGCCGAACTGTTTGAAGGCCGCTGGTGCATTGTCACCCCGCCGGAGGGCGCCGATCCGAACGCGTTGGAAAAAGTCCGGGAATTCTGGGAGCGGGCCGGCTCGGATGTGGAGATCATGGCCCCCGATCATCACGACCGGGTCATGGCCATGACGTCGCACCTGCCGCACCTCATCGCCTATACGATCGTCGGCACCGCCAGCGATCTGGAGAAATCCCTGGTTAACGAGGTGATCAAATTCTCTGCCGGCGGCTTTCGCGATTTCACCCGGATCGCCGCCTCGGACCCGACTATGTGGCGGGACGTATTCATGAACAATAAGGAAGCGGTGCTCGAGGTTCTCCAACGCTTCACCGAGGATCTGACCGCTCTGCAGCGCAATATCCGCTGGGAAGAGGGAGACAAACTATTTGAGCTGTTTTCCCGGACCCGCGCCATTCGCCGGGGCGTCATCGACGCGAAGCAGGAAAAACTTTACGACTGACGGGGCCTGTCCGGTGCGGACCTAGTTCAGCCGCCGCAATCCGCCAAGATCATTCCAGTCTTCCGGCCATTGGATCAAGCCGATCTCCAGCAAGGTCAAACCTTGGGCTGTGACTTTACCATTCTCGACATTCACCGGCAGACTGAGAACGGCCGGGCCGCCGCCGGACGGCCGCCGGGACAGAACCCCCAGCACCAATTTCGCCATCGCCGCATCCCGCAATCGGATCACTTGCTGCTTCTTCAGCCGGTCGATGGTGGCGAAAAAACCCTGAAACCGGGCTGACAACGCGCCTTGAATTTGCAGGTTCTTATCCAGCGCCAGGGTTCCGTTGGTTAATACGGTCAACGGTCCGCACTTCGCCTCGATCGCTTCCAACTCGACAATACCGCCATCGTCCCGCCACGCTTCAATAGACGACAGACTCTGTGGATTTCGAAGTTCTCCCATGAGGCGCGCCTTGCCCTTCATCAGCGCTATCTTCTGGCCCAACGGCCAGCGGAGAGAGGCGGGTGTGGTGATCTCTTTGCCATCGAGATCGAGCACAAACGTCGCCGTTTTATTGGTGACCGGCTCTGGAAACCGCCGGCGGGCCGAAATTTTGACATCCCCGGCAGTAATGTTCTCCCCCTTGCGGACGCCCTTAAGCCCCAATCCCCGCAGATCAAAATTTATGAACCGGGGGATGCCGTCATCGCGGATTTCAGTCTCGATCAATGCCCGCTCGACCGATCCGCGATATCGGCCTCGCAGGTTTGGCAGATTGAAACTAAAGTCATGCGTACCGGATAGGTTCAATTCGAAATGATTGAAGTTCCAGGGTTTCATCTCGGCGATCACCTTGCCGGCCCGCCACCGCCAACTCTCCCCGCCGGGCGCAGCCAAAAGCCGGGTGCTGCCAGCGCTCGGTTGATGAAAAATGATGCGGAAGGTGAACGGATAGCCGCTGATCTCAATCTGTTTGTAGTTGAAGCTCAGCGCCGGACCGGCGCGATCAGCCAGCCAGGCCGGTACGCCATCCTTCATACTGGTCGCAATTAAAAACCAATACGCCGAATAGCCGATCCCCAACAGCGCCAGCACCACAAGGGTCATAAGCCCTCGGCGGATCAGGCGCAACGCCAGCGGCGGCTTATCGTCCAACACCGTCTGAGCGGCGGCGCGGGCCTCGCGTTCGTGTTTGGGGATGGTCGCCATCAATCAGCCAAAAATTACCGAAGGACTTGAATATAGTCGGTTGGACAGTTGGTTTCGAGGGGGTTATCTATCCCTTCCCATCGTTTAAGGACCGCCTTCCATGTCCGACGCCCCTTCCGAACCAGCTCCCGCTGCCGGCGCCTCAATCTGGATTGCCGCCATGCCGCCGACCTTTCTGGTGTTGTGGAGCACCGGCTTCATCGGCGCCAAGTTCGGCCTGCCCTATGCCGAGCCGTTCACCTTCCTGGGCTATCGCTTTCTCGTTGTGGCGGTACTGATGCTGTTCGTGTGCCTGGCCTTCCGGGCGCCCTGGCCGAATGATTTAAAGATCGCGGGCCATATCGCTATCGCCGGCCTCCTGGTTCAGGGCGCGTATCTCGGCGGTGTCTTTGCCGCCATCCACCATGGCATGTCAGCGGGTCTCGTCGCCCTGATCGTTGGAGTGCAGCCGGTCCTGACCGCCGCCATCGCCATTCCGTTCCTAAAGGAGTCCGTCTCCAAGCGGCAGTGGGCAGGACTCCTGTTGGGCTTTGGCGGTGTGTTTCTGGTCGTGTCCGAAAAACTATCCGGCTCTCTCGGTAACACCTCCGCCGTTTGGCTGGCCGTGGTGGGACTTTTGGGTATCACCCTGGGTGCGCTCTATCAGAAAAGATTCTGCACGGATATTGATCTCAGAAGCGGCTCGGTCATTCAGTTTGCGGCCTCCGCCATCGCGATCTGGGCCTTGGCCTTTATCTTTGAGACCCGCGACGTGGAGTGGACCGGAGAGTTTATCTTTGCCTTAGGCTGGCTGGTTCTGGTTCTCTCCATCGGCGCGATTTCGCTGCTGATGCTGCTCATCAAGCGGGGTGCGGCGACGAAGGTCGCCAGCCTGTTCTATCTGGTGCCGCCGGTGACGGCACTGTTCGCTTTCGCCATGTTCGGCGAGACCCTAACCATTGCCGCGATGATCGGCATGGGCGTGGCGGTGGCGGGCGTCGCCATGATCAGCCGGGGCTAAGCCTGTGACGGCGGCGTATCATTGGGCCTTCGGCTATGCCTCGCTCATGTGGAATCCGGGATTCGCGTATACCGAGGCCCGCCCGGCACATGTGTTCGGCTATCACCGGGCGCTTTGCGTCTATTCCTTCCTTTACCGCGGCACGCACGAGCAGCCGGGCATCGTCGCCGGACTGCGGCCGGGCGGGTCTTGCCGGGGCATGGCGTTTAAGGTGCCGATCGCCAACTGGGCGGAGACCGAAAAATATCTTCTTGACCGGGAAATGGTTTACGGCGTCTACATCCCGCGCTGGATGACGGCAGAGATCGGCGGGCAGAAAGTCAATGTCTACGGCTTTTGCGCCAATCCGGAGAACGAACAATACGCCGGTGATTTGCCCGTGGATCAACTGGCCGACCTGGTTCGGAACGGTCAGGGCGTCAGCGGCACCGGCACCGAGTACTTGGAAAACGTACTGGCCGGGCTCGCCAAATTGGGCATTCGCGACAGGAAACTGGAGAAGGTTCTCGATCTGACCAGGTCTTAGAGAACTCTAATCGGTAAGCCGTGATAACAAGTTGATCAGCTGATCCCGCTCAGCATCGTTCAGCCCGGACAGCATTTTCTGTTCGTGCGCACGAACCATCTCCTTGAGCTTGGCGAGAAGTTTGTTGCCATCGCCGGTTAGAACCAGCGCATAGGATCGCTTGTCCACGGGTGACGGATTGCGCTCAACCAGATTTCGGGACTCCAAGCCGCCGATGATGGCCACCATGGTGGACCGCTCTATACCGACGGCCCGAGCCAGGGCCGATTGACTGAGGCCCGGATTCGTCCCGATCAGGGTCATCACCCCGTACTGGCCGGGCGTGATTTGCACTTCCCCCATCGTGCCGACAAAATCATTGAACACGGCCACCTGGGCGCGGCGGAGGTGATAGCCGACAAGGCTCGGCAGGTCATCAAAATCGACCTCGGCGGACTCTCCGGATTTTACTTCGCCGGGTTTTAACTCATTAGGCGCCATCGCCGCTTACCATTTCCTTGAGCTTAAACCGCTGCAGCTTGCCCGTCGCGGTCAGCGGCATGGCATCCACATAGTGCATCTGGCGCGGACACTTGTAGATCGACAGCGCCTGGATCAGCTGCTGCTGCAATTCTTCCTCGAAGGCTCCTTTGTCCTCGCCGAGCTCCGGCGCCACCAGGAACAGCGCCAGTCGGATCAGCCCGTCTTCGTTGGGAATACCGATGACTGCTGCCTCGGAAACCTTCGGATGCAGCATGACCTGTTCCTCGATCTCCGCCGGGCTTACCCATTGGCCGGAAATTTTCAGCATGTCATCGGATCGTCCCTGATGTTCGTACATACCGTCGTCATCAATGATGAACATGTCGTTGGTGCAGTACCACCCGTCCTTGAACACGGCTTCGGTGCGTTCATCCAATTGCCAGTACCCGTTGGCGACGGAGTCCATCTTGACCCAGAGCACGCCGGGTGTATTTGGCTCCGACACTTCGTTGCCGTCAAGGTCGATGATCTTTACCTCGGTTCCCGGGGTCGGCACGCCGCAGGTGCCCGCCTTGATCTTGTCGGGACGATTGGCCAGAAACAGGAAGCAAGTTTCCGTCGCGCCGATCCCTTCCAGCGCCGGCCGGCCGGTCGCCCCTATCCATTGATCGAACAGGGACTGCGGCATCTTTTCCCCGGCGGTCATGTAGTAGCGGACATTCTTAAACGCCGGCATTTCGGCCGCGCCGGAGCGGAGCAGATTGCGGTAGAACGTGGGTACGCTCAGCATGATCGTCGGTTCATAGCGCTCGACAATACTGGTCACCAGTTCCGCATCCGGCCAGTCGGGGTGCAGGACCACCGTTGCACCGAGCCGGAGCGTTGAAAGGAAACAGTGCGCCAGGGAAAAGGCGAAGAACAATTTCGAGGTGCCGTAGACTTTATCGCCTGGTCCCACACCCAAAAGGCCCCCCATCAGATGTTCAGCCACATAGATGGTACGTTGCGCGTGGACGACCCCCTTGGGTTTGCCCGTCGTGCCGGAGGAATACATCCACAAGGAAACATCATCCGGCTGCAGATCAACAGGCGCTAAATTAGTCGAGGCGTCTGCCATCAATGACGGCAGGTGGAGAAGGCCCTCTTCTTCCGTATCGGTGACAATGACTTGCGGCGTATTAATCGCTTGCGGCGCACCTTCCCACCATAGGTCCAGAAACATGCCGTCCAGGACAAAAGCCCGGCAATCGCTGTCATCAATGGTGTAGGCGACGTCGCCGGGGCTGAGGCGCAGGTTGAGACCGACCGGCACCGCGCCGATCTTCAACAGTCCCAAATACACATAAATAAACGCCGGCGTATCCCGGACCATCATCAGTACCCGGTCGCCGGTCCCGACACCGAGTTCCCGAACGGCATTACCGGCCGCATTGGCGCGAGCGTCGAGCTGTGCATAGGTGACTATTTCGTCGCCGCACAGGATGGCGGGATCATCTCCCTGGCCGCGCGCGAGCGACGGGCCGAGAATCTCGGTCGCCATATTGATGCCGGCGGTTTCTAAAGCTGACATACCCGCTGGAAATCCCTGTTTCGTTTTTGTTAACCGTTGCCGCCTAATTATTTGTAGATCCGGCACGGCCTGACAATTGTTAGTGTACCGAACTAGATTATGGTACGGAACCTAAGGTTTCGAACAAAAAATCCGGCCGGAAAATAGATATGGCGTGTCGGGCTGTGACAGACCATACTATAGCGGAGGAAGTAACCATGTTGACGATGACCCACCTGAACCGGTCCCGCCGGACCGCATCCCCCGCAACTATTGTGGTTGCGGGCGCTCTGTTCGTCCTGTCGGCGTGCACGGCAGCCAGTGAGTTTAAGAGCACCCGATATGCGGACAAGCAGTCGGCTGACGCGGCCGCCTGCGACGCCAAGGCGGAATACCTGATCAGCCGGGATATGGGCCACGAACGGTCATTTGCCGATTCGCAACGGGACTCGCTGTCGGTGCAGTTCGCCAATTACGACGCCCGGAAGCAGCGGCGCAATTACTACGCCGATTGCCTCTTTCAAAAGGGGCATGCCTCGACGTCAAAACCTCAATAACAGGCGACATCAGTCACAAAAAGAGGCGGCCTAAAGGCCGCCTTTTTTTGTTTGCCGGATAGTCCGGCTGTCGTGATTAACAGGGAGAGATAAGCGCTTCGCCTGATATCCTAGTGGACCGGCCGGCGATAGCGGCGAAAGTCGTCGATGCCCATTTTAATCAGCCGGCTCGGCGCCCGTAGTATCTTGCCGCCGATTTTAAACAGGTTCGGACTGCGGTCGTGGCGGCTGATCTCCGTCGTGTCGGTGTCTTGTAAAGGGTCCAAATTGTTCATTTTTTTCTCCTTTGGTCTTTACGGCGGACTGTGTCCGCTCTTTCATTGGGTCGGGATCTTGGTAGACCTGGCAACACTCGCCTAAAAGTGTTCAAACCTCGTTCCTGATATGCGTAAAACGCATATAAATAATCAATATTTTTCAGAGAGTTATAAATTAACCCAGATTAAAAGCAATTAACGCGCCTCTAAGTTAACAATTTCCTGCAAATTTCGAATATCCTATCCATTGGTAAATTCGCATGATTTTCCACAAAAACCTTGCCATAGTGACCTATGGCCACAGCTCCTCTCGATCAACAGCAACGTCTCCCTGCCTTGATGCAGAAGCTCTCTGAAGCCGGGCATTCGTTGTCCGAGGAGGCGCTGGAGAGCCTGCTGCAAGGCGTGGCGGCGGCGCCCGGCGCAGACGGTGGCAACGGTCCGGCCGATGCCTGGATGGACATGATTGGCGAAGAACTGCCGGCCGACATACGAGCCGGTCTGGCGCAGCGGTTACAAGCCACTTTGGATGATCTGGATGATGGTCTTGCCCCGCCCTGCCCGAGCTGGGAGCGTATCAGCGCCCTTCGCACGGAACTAGCGGCGAGAAATCTGGGTGGATTTATCATCCCCCTGGCCGATGAACATCAGGGGGAATACGTCCCCAAACGGGCGCAGCGGCTTACATGGCTGACCGGATTTACCGGCTCCGCCGGCACGGCCATTGTGCTGGCAGACAAGGCGGCGATTTTCGTCGATGGGCGCTATACCCTGCAGGCAGCAAACCAAGTGGACGCCTCTGTATTCGACATCGTCCCCCTGGGGGAGACACCGCTAGCCAAATGGATTGAGGCGAATTTATCCCATGGGGCAAATTTGGGGTTCGATCCCTGGCTCCACACCACGGATGGCATGCGGCGCTTGTCGGGCGTCTGCGCCAAGGCGGGCGGCGCGCTGAGTCCGGTCGAGACCAACCCGATTGATCAGATGTGGTCAAACCAGCCGGCCGCGCCTCTATCTCCGATGACCCTCCAATTGCCCGACTTCGCCGGGGAGAGCTCCACAGACAAGCGCAGACGGCTGGCTGAAGACCTCAAAAACGCCAAGCAGGACGCGGTGATCCTAACCGCGCCCGACTCCATCGCCTGGCTCGCTAATATCCGGGGCGGCGACGTTCCGTACACACCATTCTGTTTAAGTTTCGCCATATTGCATGCCGGCGGCGGGTTGGATCTATTTGTTGATCCGCGCAAAGTACCTGCCTCCGTCCGGGGCGCCCTAGACGACGGGATCACGATTTCCGGACCGGATGGGTTGGAAAACGCCTTGCAGACTTTGGGCAAAGCGAAAGCCACCGTGTGCTTGGATACGTCCAGCGCCGCCCACGCCATCTATCACATCCTGGAGAAAAGCGGCGCTGTGATCGGCAAGGGCGAGGACCCCTGCGCCAAGCCCAAGGCACGCAAGAACGTAACGGAGCTAAACGGCATTCGTACCGCCCATATTCGCGACGGCGCAGCATTGAGCCGGTTCCTGTGCTGGCTGGACCGGGAGGCCCCCAAGGGCGGCGTGACCGAAATCTACGCCGCCGATCAGCTGGAAGCCTTCCGCCGGGAAGGCGACCATATCCGCGGGCTGAGCTTCCCGACGATTTCCGGGGCCGGCCCCAACGGTGCAATCGTGCATTACCGGGTGAGCGAAGAGTCGAACCGTGCCCTGGAAACGGGATCGCTCTATCTGGTGGATTCCGGCGCGCAGTATCTGGACGGGACCACGGATGTCACCCGCACCATCGCCATCGGCGAGCCGACGGCGGAAATGCGGGACCGGTTTACCCGGGTGCTGAAGGGCCATATCGCGTTGGCCATCGCTGTTTTCCCCAAGGGCGCCAGTGGATCACAGTTGGACATCCTGGCCCGCGCCGCTTTGTGGCAGGCCGGCATCGACTATGAACATGGCACCGGCCATGGTGTGGGCGCCTATTTGGGTGTCCATGAGGGACCGCAACGCATTTCCACGATGCCGAGCATAGTCGCCCTTGAGCCGGGCATGGTCATCTCCAACGAGCCCGGCTACTACAAGACGGACGGGTTCGGCATCCGTATCGAGAATCTGGTGACGGTCATTGAAGCCGCCCCTATCGAAAACAGCGAAAAGGACATGCTGGCCTTCGAAACCCTCACTTTGGCACCAATTGATGTACGCCTAGTAGATCAATCGCTCTTGTCCAAGGCCGAGATCCGCTGGCTGAACGATTATCACCAGCGAGTGCGCGAGACTCTGACACCTCTGGTTGATCCGGAAACCACCGATTGGCTGTCGGAGGCCACCAAGCCGCTCTAAACGCCCAGTCATCAGGTGCTTAACAATTCAATTTTGTGTTCCGTACCCTGTTGAACTTTGGGCACTTATCCCCATCTAAAATTAGTATTCGCATCGAGAATCATAAATTGGCTCGGTGAAGGGCATGTCCATGATCAAATCCAAATCCAAAGCCAAGCTGGAACTGATGCGCACGGTGGCCGGCACCCGGCCCATGGACCTGTTCACCCGTGGCCCTGAGATTCTCCATGAAGTCATTACCATGGATGAAAACCGGGTCTGGGCTTTGGGGCCGAGCGTGGCCGATGTCACCTTCCCGGCGCTAGAAGTGCTCAAGCAGCTGAAAATTCCGACCCTGAAACTGTTCATGGAAGTGTTCCGGGAAACCTATGGCGCAAATACCCCGAAACTGCTGCGGGCAGATCAGTTTGTGCAGAAATTCCTGCGCCAGGTGGTCTCCGATTTTGTCCAACTGTTAGCCGTGGACGATCTCGACGATAAGCGGAAAGCGGCCCTAGGCGACATCATTGCGATGAAGTGGAAGGGATTGGACACGCGGATCAACGACTGGCTGCGGGCCAAAGAAGGCAACGCCGCCAAAGCCGCCTGGGACAGGCGCACCTAACGCGTACAAGCCTTGATCAGTTTGATGGCGGCGGCAGAGTCCCATTCCAACGGACCAACCACGCGTCCGGTCTCAATGCCTTCCCGGTTGATCAGAAGCGTCGTCGGCAGGCCAGGCACTCTACTGGATCGCGCCAGTGTGCCGCCCTCATCCATGAGAACAGGAAACCCGTCAAGCCGGTGAGCCTTGTAGAATTCGACCACCTTGGCTGCGCCCTTCACGTCTTCGGAGACGGGCAGCACCTCGATCCCGGCGCCGGCGATTTTGAACTTCAGCCGCAGCAGAGACGGCATCTCCCGCACACACGGGGCGCACCAGGTCGCCCAGAAGTTCAGGACAATCCCCCTGCCCCGATACTGACTAAAATCGATGCGTTTTCCGGTTTCATCGGTTATACCATCGGCTTGGACAGGCCGCCCCGCTGGTTTTGCGTTGAAATTTGCAAATTTTTCGGCGATTGCGGGGCAGGTATCGGCCAACACCGGGGCGTTACTCCTGCCCGCATAGTCGGGGGTCAACGCCAGGAACGTCGCAAAGCCGATGATCAGCACGGCCAGTCCGAGAAGTATTTTTGGCACTCTTTCGTCTCCGGTGGAGAAAATGACCGATTCGGGACAAAAATCAAAGCCGTCTCATGAGAGCGGCGGTTCGGCAAAAAATCAAGATGCCAGCACCATGTGGGGCGGGCGCTTCGCCGCTGGCCCTGCTCAAATCATGGAAGATATCAACGCGTCGATCGGCTTTGATCAGCGGCTCTATGTCCAGGATATTACAGCCTCTAAGGCCCATTGCGAGATGCTGGTCGCCAAACAAATCATCTCCGGCGAAGACGGCGAAGCGATCCTGGCCGGGCTGGATCAGATCCTGGCCGAGATCGAGTCCGGCTCCTTCGATTTCAAACGGTCGCTTGAGGATATCCATATGAACGTGGAGTCCCGGCTAGCCGAACTGATCGGCGACGCCGCCGGCCGGCTGCACACGGCCCGGTCCCGGAACGACCAGGTGGCCACCGATTTCAAGCTTTGGGTGCGCGACGCTTTGGATCAGCTCGATGCGGACCTGAAGGCGCTTCAAGCGGTGCTGATTGAACGGGCCGATGAACATGCGGCAACCATCATGCCCGGCTATACCCATCTGCAAACCGCTCAGCCGGTGACCCTCGGCCATCATCTATTGGCCTATGTGGAGATGCTGGGCCGGGACAGAGGCCGGGTCCGGGATTGCCGGGCGCGCGCCAATCAAAGCCCCCTGGGCTCCGGCGCCCTGGCCGGCACGTCGTTTCCCATCGACCGGGAGATGACGGCGGCAGCGCTCGGTTTTGATGGTCCCATGGCCAATTCCCTGGATGGTGTCTCGGACCGGGATTTCGCCCTGGAATATTTGTCCGTGGCGTCCATTTTGGCGGTTCATCTCTCCAGACTCTCGGAAGAAATCGTCGTCTGGGCCAATGCTTCGTTCGGCTTTGTCAGTCTGCCGGATTCCTTTTCAACCGGCAGTTCCATGCTGCCGCAAAAGCGCAACCCTGACGCGGCAGAGCTGGTGCGGGCCAAATCTGGCCGGGTGATCGGCGCCTTGAATGGTCTGCTGATCGTCCTGAAGGGTCTGCCCCTCGCCTATAGTAAGGACATGCAGGAAGACAAAGAGCCGGTGTTCGAAACCGCGGACACGCTGGCGCTCTGCGTCGCCGCCATGACGGGTATGATGGACGAGATCACCTTCAACGAAGACGCCATGCGGCACGCTGCCAAGGCCGGCAAGTCCAACGCCGTCGATCTGGCCGATTCGCTGGTGCAGAACTTGGGCACACCTTTCAGGCAAGCCCATCACATCACCGGGCAATTGGTCCGGCTGGCCGAAGACAAAGGCTGCGGGCTGGAAGACCTGACGATTGACGACATGCAGGCTGTCGAGCCGGGGATCACCGAGGACATATTCAGGGTGCTGGATATCGACAAATCCATCACAATGAGGAATAGTTTGGGTGGACCTGCGCCGGATCGGGTCCGGGAAGCCGTCATCGCCGCCCGCCGGGCGTACCTGGAGGACTAGACCATCATGTCTCGCAGGATCCTTTTTGTTCTGTTCGCCATCGGCATTCTTCTGCCGGTGCTGGGCGCGTGCGGCAAGAAGAACGCGCCATCGGCGCCGGAAGGGGAGGAATACAAGTATCCCCGGGAATATCCCCGCAAATAGGCGGCCGGCCGCAACTCATGGATCATTTTCATTACAAGAACGGCGAATTGGCCGCCGAGGACGCGCCGCTTTCCCGAATCGCGGACGCGGTCGGCACGCCTTTTTATTGCTACTCGACGGCGACTATCGAACGACACTTCAACGTCTTTGCCGACGCACTGAAGGGATTGCCCGCGACGGTTTGTTACTCGGTGAAGGCCAACGGCAATCTGGCCGTGGTCAGCACCTTGGCCCGGCTCGGGGCTGGGGCGGATGTGGTCTCCGGCGGGGAACTGACCCGCGCGTTGGCGGCCGGCATTCCCCCGAACAAGATCGTCTTTTCCGGCGTCGGTAAGACAGAGGCCGAAATTTCCCAGGCGCTGACCAGTAATATTCTGCAGATCAATGTTGAGTCCGGCCCGGAGCTGGAACGCATCAATACGGTGGCGGCCTCCCTCGGCAAGATCGCCGAGGTGGCCTTCCGCATTAATCCGGACGTGGACGCGGAGACCCATCAAAAGATCAGTACCGGCCGTCAAGAAGATAAGTTCGGCATCGATTGGGACCGGGTTCACGAGGTTTTTACCGCGGCCGCCGGCATGGACAATGTCCAACCTGTCGGCCTGGCCATGCATATCGGCTCCCAGCTCACCAAGCTGGACCCATTCCGGAACGCCTTTAACCGGCTTGCTCAAACCACCGCCGATCTACAGAAAAAAGGTTTTGAAATTAAGCGTTTAGACCTCGGCGGCGGTCTCGGCATTCCTTACGACGGGGGCGAAACACCGACCCCGGCGGATTATGGCAAACTGGTCGCCGAAACGGTGGGTGTTTTGGACTGCGAGCTGCTGTTCGAGCCCGGCCGGCTTATCATGGGGAATGCGGGCATTTTGGTCACCAAAGTGGTATATGTGAAGGACGGGGCGTCCCGGCGGTTTGTCATCATCGATGCAGCGATGAACGACCTGATCCGGCCGGCCATGTATGACGCTCATCACGAGATCGTACCCGTGTCGGAACCCCGTCCGGACGTCGGTTTACAGCCTGTTGATGTGGTCGGCCCGGTCTGTGAAACCGGCGACACTTTTGCGACCGAATTGGAATTGCCGCCCGTTGAACAGAGTGAGTTACTGGCGATCCGTTCCGCCGGCGCTTACGGCGCGGTTATGTCCTCGACATATAACAGCCGCGCGCTCGTGCCGGAGGTCCTGGTCAAGGGCGGCGAATTTGCGGTTGTCCGGCAACGAGTGGAGATTGAGAACCTTTTGGCGCACGAATCTCTCCCAAATTGGTTGGAGTCGAGATAAAATACCGCATAATTAAGACCGCACCCCGTAATGCCGCATATGCGGTTTGGAGTTGGGTAGTTTAATGGTCAAGCGGAACGGCCCGTTTTACAAAACATATCTAAGCCTCGCCCGGGCGAGCTTGCTGTGGGAATACCTTTGGCCCGCTTTGTGGCCGGCCTTGGCCACGGCCGGCATCTTCATAGGCGCGGCGCTACTGGATTTATTCACCCTGCTGCCGGTCTGGCTGCACATTGCAGTCGTCATCGGCTTCCTAGTTGTGTTCGCCGGCGCCCTGCAGCGCGCGTTCACCCGCATCCCCAAAGTCGATTTTGTGGAAGCCCGTCATCGGATCGAAGAAGACAGCGGCTTTGATCACCGGCCGCTGACCGCCCTGGACGACGAGCTTGCGTTAGGCGACAATGATGCCCAGTCCCGTGCGCTCTGGGAAGCCCATCGCGCCCGCATGGCGGCGGAGGCCGGAAGGCTGTCTCTCAAGGTGCCAAGGGCGGGCCTGGCCCGCCGGGATGGCATGGGGTTCCGCGCCGCCGTTGCCGCTTTTCTGATCGTCGGCGTTGTCGCCGCCGGTGCCGAAACCGCCACCCGCATCGGCGCGGCGCTGTTGCCGCCGATGGGCAACGCCGGGCTGGCCGCCAGCGCCAAACTAAGCATCTGGGTTACGCCGCCCGCCTATACGGGCGTGCCGCCGGTGGTCATCACCATGACTGGCGCCAGCGCCCCACAATCCGGCGACCAGCCGGTCACATCGATTTCCGTGCCGGACGGCAGCACCGTTCTCGCCCAAATGAGTGGGGGCGGCAGCGTGCCAGCTCTGTTGATCGGCCAGGACCGAAGCGACTTCAACCGGATTGATACTGACTCCTATCACATTGAGACGGAACTGAGGGCCGAAAGCGGCGCGAAGACGGTCGCCATCGAACAGAAGGGCCGGACCGTCGCCTCCTGGCCGCTGACCATCATCCCCGACCAGCGTCCGACGGTGGAGTTCTCCAACGCGCCGGAAGGCTCTCAACAGCTCCGTCTACAATTATCCTACGAGGCGAAAGACGACTACCGGCTTACCGGACTGACCGCCTCGATCCGCCGATTGGATGGCCTTACCGTGCCGGGCGGTGAAAGCGAAATCACCCTTCGCTTGCCCCTGCCGGGCTCGGACAAGAAGGACGTCAAAGGTAAATCAAACCATGACCTCGTCTCCCACGTCTGGGCCGGCCTGCCGGTCTTGGTGCACATTTTGGGTACGGACGAGAAGAACCAAACCGGCCTGAGTAAAGTCGAGCCGGTGATCCTGCCGGAGCGGCAATTTAGCCATCCGACGGCCAAGGAAATCTATGAAATTCGCAAGGGTCTGACCGCGGAACAACGTGACCGGCGCCTTGGCGTTTTGAAGCTTGATCTTTTGACCAGCGAACCGGAAATGTTCGACGGACACACGGGCACTTACCTGGCGCTGCGTATCGCCCGGGAACGGCTGAGCCGGGATGGCGAGCCGCAAGCTATCGCCCAGGTGCAGAAGATGCTGTGGGACGCGGCGCTACGCTTGGAAGAAGGCCGCACCGCCACCGCCGGCAGCGAACTTGCCGACGCCCAACGCCGCCTGATGGAGGCTCTGGACCGGGGCGCCAGTCAGGAAGAATTAGAACGCCTCATGGCCGAGGTGGAAAAGGCCTTGCAGGAATTCATGTCCGCGCTGATGAAGGAATTGCAGCAACGGGGTCAGTTGCCGCCGATGGTTCCCAATGCGCAAACCATGACCAATCAGGACATAGAGAAAATGCTGGACCGGGCGCGAGAGCTACTCCGCCAGGGCTCGCGCGAGGCCGCCCGGCAGTTGATGGCGGAACTGCAGCGCATGCTGCAGAACCTGCGCGGCGCGATGGCCCGTCAGAACAACGGCCAAATGTCGCAACAGCAGCGCCAGGCGCAAAAAGCCATGCGCGAATTGCGCGGTATCGTCCAGCGCCAGCAAAAGCTTCTGGACGAAACCCACAAGCGCGCCCAACGCCAGCGGGAGGAAGGCATCCCCGATGGTCCGGAAAATGATCCTCAGTCCCGTGAAGGCTTTGAGGAACAGGAAGCCATCCGTAAGCAACTTGGCGAGCTCATGGGCAAGCTCGGCCAGATGATGGGAAAAATTCCGCAAGGCCTGGGCGACGCCGAACAAGCCATGCGGGAATCCGAAGGCGCGCTCAAGCAGGGCCGCCAGGGCAAATCCATTGATCCTCAGGGCCGGGCCTTGGAATCTTTGCGCAAAGGCGCCCAGAATTCCGCTCAGGCCATGGCGCAGATGATGGGCCGCGGACAACGCGGGCAGATGGGCCGCCAGGGCGGCCGCTTCGGCGCCTTTACCGGTCCCCGGCTGCGCGGCATGCGGCCCGGCAATCGCGATCCATTCGGCCGGCGTAATCAGGAAGAGGAAGGCTCCACCGGCCAAAGCACCGGCACGGTTAAAATCCCCAGCGAAAGCGAGATTCAGCGGGCGCGGCGCATCCTAGAAGAGCTGCGACGCCGGGCCGGCGATCTGTGGCGGCCCGAGCTGGAGCTTGAGTATATCGAGAGGCTGCTGAAGCGGTTTTAGCCGCCCGCTTCTACTTCACCGCTCTCAGCGTGATCTGAATTTCCTTCAGGATATTGTATTGGTGCTGGGCCATCTCGGCGAGGGTTGTTGAGTCGACCTCGCCGGCCTGCAGCATGGCCAGCCATTTGTCGTCGGGCAGCCATTGCACGTCCTCAATCTCGAAATCCACATCTAGATGTTCGGCCAGGGGCGTGTTGGCGAGCCCCTCTTCCTTCCATTGGGCGCAGAGGCGCTTTGAGTACATCTCGAACTGGGGCGGCAAGATCGGCCGGACATGTGTCGGGTCTATGATAAACTCATCATGCCGGGGATGAGGCACGGCGATCCGGACGATGCCGTCGGGCGCGCACACCCGATACAGTTCCTTGATAATCCCCAGATAGACTTTGCTGGATTCGCCCAGGTGCTCCAGAACGTGACTGAGCACCACTTCTTCGGCGCTGTCGCTGTCGAAGGGCCAGGGGAAGGTTTCCAGATCGACCAGCATATCGGGCTCGCACGCCGGCTGGCTGTCGGCATTCAGGTATCCGTCGAGTTTACGGTGTCCGCAACCTAGATTAAGCTTCATGAGGGCGGAACCGGCGGGCCTAGTTTGCGGGCTTGGGCTGCCCCGCGCCGTCCGGCAGGTTTCCCCAGCGCGCGATAAACTGCCGGCCAGTGGCGGGCGCATCCAGGAATTTCGCCTTGTACTTAATTGATTTGCCGGGCTCGATCGTCGGCTGGGTCGGCGGCACCGACAATTCCTGCACGGGCAGTCCATTGCCGTCCAGGAGCGACGAAATCACGATCGGGATGGGCTGGGTTTCCTCGGATGTGTTCTCGATGATGATGTCATGCTGGAACACGTCCTTGCCGTCCACAGTATCCCGGGACGGATTGGTGAGCTGCAAATCCAGACCATCGCCCGGCTGCGGCACGCGCATGCCGATCATGGTGAAGATACTGTTGGAGCCGCCCCAGAAGCCGACCACCGTTTCCCGCATGACGACCGCGCCGCCAAACAAGCCGCCCAGCAGCAGGACGATCACCAGTGAGATGATAATGCCCTTGAAGCTGCGCTTTTGGTCCGCGCCGTCGACGCCCGCATAGCCCGGGATCGGATCGGGATCGGGAATATCCTCTGGATCAAAGTCGTCGTAATCCTCGTATTCATCGTTGTCTTCGGGCGTAAGCGATTCGATCGGATCGGGGTCTTCCAGATCATCCGAATCCATCTCGGTCAGATCTTCGGCTGAATCCGGCGTGAAGGAGGCGCTGCCCAAATCGTCTACATCATCGTCGCCCAACATGGCCGCCAATTCGTCATCCGATGGCAGCTCACCATCATTTTCCGGCTCAACATCCGGTTCCGGCATGGGCAGATCATCGGCCTCGGGTTCCGGCTCCGGCAAGGGATCGGCTTCGGCCATCGGCTCGGGTGCGGGCGCGCCTGCTTCCGGTGCCGGCGGCATCGGCGGCTGGCCGGGATAGGGCGGCGGCGCGCCGTAAGGCGGCGCAGGCTGACCAGGATAGGGCGGCTGTCCGGGATAAGGCGGTGGCGCACCGTACTGCGGTGGCGCTGCATAATAGGGTGGCGCGGCATACTGCGGCGGCGGTGGTGCGTATTGGGGAACGGGATCGGGGTGGCGAAGTGGGCGGGCGGCTACAGGCACCTGGTGCCAGCTATGGTCACAATTGTGACACTTCACCGTTCTACCACTGGTGCCGATAGACGCGCCGTCAACATTGTAAGACGTTGAGCAATTCGGACAGGAAATATACATCGGCATCCAGTCTAGTTATGGTTTTGAACTTTATAGGTAATTCACCGAATCAACGCAAGCTAGCCCCTTTATCAGTGTCATCTTCTTGCCAGGAAGTTAATATGGGCAACCGTTACGCGGGGCTATACGGGATATCCGCGCCATTCCTGCTCACTGCCGGCAACGCGGACATGATCGAATCGAACCAATCGGGCCCCGGCCGGAGATCGTTTTAAAAAGCATGAGCAACGTCGTCCAATTCGAGAATGTCGGTCTCCGCTACGGGCTGGGACCCGAGGTTTTGCAGGACATTTCCTTTACCCTGGAGACCGGGTCGTTCCATTTTCTGATGGGCCCGTCCGGCGCCGGTAAATCTTCGCTGTTGCAGCTCATGTACCTGGCGCGCCGGCCGACACGAGGGCTGATCTCCCTGTTCGGCCGGGATGTCTCCACCATGCCCCGAAACGATATGTCGGCGCTGCGCCGACGGGTCGGTGTGGTGTTTCAGGAGTTCCGGCTGCTCGACCATCTCTCCGCCTTTGACAATGTCGCCCTGCCGCTCCGGGTGGCGGGCATGCGGGAAACCGGGATTCGCAAGCATGTCGAGGAATTACTCGCCTGGGTCGGCCTGCAGGACCATATGAGTTCACGCCCGCCGACCCTTTCTGGGGGACAACAGCAGCGGGTCGCCATCGCCCGGGCGGTGATCGCGCGACCGAAAATTCTGCTGGCGGACGAGCCGACCGGCAACGTGGACGACAAGATCGCGGCACGGCTGATGCACTTGTTCGAGGAGTTGAACCGGCTCGGCACCACGGTTATCATCGCCACCCATAACGAAGCCATTGTGCGTGCGACGACCTATGACGTGTTGCGCCTGGAACGGGGCCAATTGCAAGTGTTGCACCGGAACCCGCCGGCTTCCGGCCGGAAAGCCGCCGATCAAGACCGGCCGCCGCTGCCTGGAGAGTCGGAGAACGGCGGCCACGCGTCGCCGGAAAACGCCAATCGGACGGTCGCCTGACATGTTGCGACGCTCCGGCATATCCTTCGAAAAAGACGAATCCAGCCGCTTCCTGCCCTGGATCATCACCTTCATGGTGTTCCTGGCCAGCCTGGCCGTGGCGGGCATCTTCCTGCTGAACGATATAACCAACCATTTCGGAGCGGGCGTTCAGGATACGATGACCGTCCAGATACCCGTCACCGAGAAACCGGAGACGGATGATCTAATGGTGAAGGAAAGTCTGCGCCTGCTCCGGGACATTGACGGCGTGATCGCCGCGAATCCGGTCAAGCCCAGCGAAATTTCTAACCTCATGCGCCCTTGGCTGGGGCTCGCCGCCCAAAATCAGGAATTGCCGCTGCCGCGCGTGATCGACGTAAATGTGGACCGGTCGTCGGCCATCACCGATCGGCAAATCTTCGACACTTTGGCGCCGGTCATTCCGGAGGTTGTAGTCGATGATCACGGTGCCTGGTTGCAGAGCCTGGTCCGGGCGTTGAATTCGACCGAATTAATTGCCGCCGGGATCATGCTGTTCATCGGTCTGGCCACCATGGGCACGGTGGTGTTTACCACGCGAACGGGTATGGGCCTGCAGCAGGAAACCATCTCGGTCCTGCATTTTGTCGGCGCCAAGGATTCCTACATCGCCCGGCAGTTTGCGCTCAGGGCCCTCTGGCTGGGGATCAAAGGCGGGTTCTTCGGCGTGATTTTGACGCTACCGGTGCTGTTCCTCCTGCGCCTGGCCCTGGGCCGGTTAGGCAGCGGCCTGTTGCCTGAACTGTCCCTCCCTTTGAGCGGCTGGATCAGCCTCGGCGCCCTGATTCCTGCGGTGGCCATCATCGCCATGGTGACCGCCCGGTTTACCGTCAGCCGGGCGCTGGCCAAGATGCTGTAGGCATGGCCGCCTCGTCTCAACAGCGCCTGAATTGGGGCGCCCGGACGTCCCGCATGGTGCTTTTGGCGATCCTGATCCTGGTCATTCTCGTCCTGGGCCTGATCGCCTTCGTTGACAAGATTCCGACCCGGTTAGCTGACAAAGAAACCCAGACCGACGCCATCGTCGTACTGACGGGCGGCAGTGAGCGGCTGGATGAGGGGCTACTCCTGCTGACCCAAAAGAGAGCCAAGAAGCTCTTTGTGTCAGGTGTCTATCGTGGCGTCGATGTCCAGCGGCTGTTGGAATTATCAAAGCAGAACCGGGAGGAATTGCGCTGCTGCGTTGCTCTTGGCTATGACGCGATCAGCACCGAGGGCAACGCCATCGAAACGAGAGCCTGGCTGGAAAGCGAGGGATATTCCTCGGTCCGGCTGGTGACCGCAAACTACCATCTGCCCCGCAGCATGATGGAGTTTCACCATGTCATGCCGGGCATCCGGATCATTCCCCATGCCGTCTTTCCTGAACAATTCAAACGGGACAACTGGTGGCTCTGGCCGGGCACATTGAATTTGATCCTGAGCGAATATATGAAGTTCATCATGTCCGCCCTACGTCAAACCTATCAATCCCTCACCGTTGCGGCGACCGGCGCATGAGGCCAATCCGTTCCGCCGTCTTCAATGTCTTTTTCATCTGCTGGACCGCCTGCCTGCTGTTGACGCTATGGCTTCTTATGCCGTTTTCCCGGGATACGTTCCGCTCCGGTATTGTGCTCTGGCCAAGGCTAATTTTTCCGATGATGCGGATCTTGCTCGGACTTCGTTACAAGCTGGAGGGAGAGGAGAATATCCCCGATCGGCCGGTGATCTACGCGGTCAAACACCAATCCGCCTGGGAGACCATGTACTTTCTCTATGCCAATAAGAATAACGCCTACATCATGAAAGACGAGCTCCGGAAAATCCCGTTTTGGGGCTGGTACATGGACAAAAGCCAGCATGTGGTCGTTGACCGCAAAGGCGCGGCCAACACCATGCGCAAAATGATCGCCATGACTTCGGATATTTTGGCGGACGGCCGTTCCGTGGTCATCTTTCCCGAAGGCACCCGGACACCCGTGGGAGAGACTGGGCGCTATCATCCCGGGGTATTTGCCCTCTACGACCAGACCAAGGCGCCCGTCGTGCCGGTGGCCATCAATTCAGGAGTTTTCTGGGGCCGGCGCATGTTCGTAAAGAAACCCGGTAAGATCACCCTAAAGTTCTTGCCGCCGATGCCTGTGGGACTCGATCGCCGCGCCTTCATGGCCGAACTTCAAGACCGGATTGAGACCGCCACGCGCGCCCTTGAGTCGGCCGCGTTGTATACCGGGGAAAACTAGAAAAAATACTAAAATTCAATCAGTTATATCCCGATTAATAATGATAAATATGTGGCGGACCGGTAGAAACAAAACAAGAACTTTTTGTTGACCGGACTTTCGTCCGAGCCTACTATGCTGAAATAAAGATTATACCGGAGAGGTGAACCGGCGAAGGCCGCGATATCACCGCTAAAAGCGCCGGATTTTAACCAGGAACCAGGAAGAACGCCAAAATGGCCTCGATTGCCGCCATTTCCCAGCAAATCTGGGACATGAAGTACCGCTATAAGTCACTGGACGGAAAGCCAGTGGATAAAACCATCCCCGACACGTTCCGCCGGGTGGCGAATGCGCTGGCCGTTCCTGAACAGAATGCGGAGCTCTGGGCCGAGCGGTTTTTCAACGCGATGAACGATTTCAAGTTTCTGCCGGCGGGACGGATTGTCTCCGGCGCCGGAACCGACCGGGACGTAACCCTGTTCAACTGCTTCGTCATGGGCGATATCCCGGACGATATGGCCGGCATTTTCGATGCACTCCGCGAAGCGGCGCTGACCATGCAGCAGGGCGGCGGCATCGGATATGACTTCTCGACCCTTCGTCCCAAAGGTGCGCCGGTGAAGGGCGTCGGCGCTGATGCGTCGGGGCCATTGTCATTCATGGATGTCTGGGACGCCATGTGCCGCACCATCATGAGCGCCGGGTCCCGCCGGGGCGCCATGATGGCCGTTATGCGCTGCAATCATCCGGATATTGAAGCCTTCATCGACGCGAAAAGCGATCCGGGCCGGTTGCGGATGTTCAATCTGTCGGTTCTGGCGACCGACGCGTTCATGCAGGCCGTGAAAGAAGACTCCGTCTGGCAACTGAAATTCGACGGCACCGTATATAAAAGCCTGCCTGCCCGCGAATTGTGGGACAAGATCATGCGGGCCACCTACGCCTATGCGGAGCCGGGCGTCATCTTCATTGACCGGATCAACCGGCTGAACCCGCTGAATTATTGCGAGACCATTCACGGCACCAACCCCTGCGGGGAACAGCCCCTGCCGCCGTATGGCGCGTGCCTTTTAGGCTCGGTCAATCTGGCCCGGCTGGTTGAAGACCCCTTCTCCGACAACGCCAGAATGGACATGACCGCTTTGACAGAGATCGTGGGAACCGCCGTCCGGATGATGGACAATACCATTGATGTCTCCCACTTTCCGCTTGAGGCCCAGTTACAGGAAGCCAAGGCCAAGCGGCGGATCGGTTTGGGCGTCACCGGGCTAGCGGACGCGTTGATCATGTGCGGGGAGCGTTACGGATCGGCCGGCGCCGTGCAACTGACCGAAGACTGGATGAAGGCTATCCAGCGATCCGCCTATCTGACCTCTGTCGAGATCGCCAAGGAAAAAGGCGCATTCCCGCTGTTCGATAAGGACGCCTACTTGGCGGGCGATGGCGTCGCGGGCTTGGACGAAGACGTCAAACAGGCCATTGCCGCCCACGGCATCCGTAACGCGCTGCTGACCTCGATTGCGCCGACGGGCACCATCTCGCTCTTCGCCGACAATGTGTCGTCCGGGTTGGAGCCGGTGTTCAGCTTTCACTACATCCGCCATGTTCTCATGCCGGACGGCAGCCGCCGGGACGAAGCGGTGTCGGATCATGCCTATCGGTTGTTCCGCCGCATGAAGGGAGAGAGCGCCCCCCTACCCGAGGCCTTTATAGATGCGCAGGCGCTGAGCCCCCGGGATCATCTCGTGATGCAGGCGGCCATGCAGAAGTATATCGACAGCTCGATCTCCAAGACCATCAATTGTCCGGAGGAAATCGGCTTCGAGGAATTCAAGAACGTCTACGTGCAGGCCTTTGATCTGGGCTGCAAAGGCTGCACGACCTATCGCCCGAATGATGTCACCGGCGCGGTGCTGGAGGCCAAGCCGGCCAAGGACGACAATGACGCCCAGCAGGAATTGCCCCTGACCTCTCCGGCCACCACTGCGACCGCCAAACCCAAGGACAGCGGCGATGCCGGCAATCTGCATTATCTGACCCGGCCCCTCGACCGGCCGCAAGCGCTGGACGGCGCGACCTACAAGGTCCAGTGGCCGGAAAGCGATCACGCGCTCTACATTACCATCAACGATGTGGTGCAGGACGGCCGCCGCCGGCCGTTCGAGGTCTTCATCAATTCAAAGAATACGGAGCACTATGCCTGGACCGTGGCGCTCACCCGGATGATCTCGGCTGTTTTCCGCCGCGGCGGCGATGTTTCCTTTGTCGTGGAAGAACTCAAAGCCGTTTTTGACCCGCGCGGCGGTCAGTGGGTGAAGGGAAAATATGTGCCGTCCCTGCTAGCGGCGATTGGCCAGGTATTGGAAGATCACATGATCCACATCGGCTTCCTGCCCAATCCGGCGCAACTGTCGGGCCCTGAGGCGGAGGCGTTGCCCAAGGTGGTGAACCTGCAGGACGATCCAGCCACCCATGATGCCCGCCTGGGTCAATGCCCGAAATGCGGCCAGGCTAGCCTGATGCGTCAGGAAGGCTGCGACACCTGTATCAGCTGCACTTATTCCAAATGCGGATAAAAAAAGGCGCCGGATTACGGCGCCTTTTTCAAATGATAACCGGACCAGCTATTTGACGAGATCGTCGATGACGGCCTTGGCCTTTTGGCTGCCGCCTTCATGGCCGGTGTTTTCCTCGGTTTCAACCCGCACCCATTCCTTGGCGGCGTCTTTGTCGATTTCGACTTTCTCGAGGACCTGCACCATAACCGCCTCAAGGGCGATGATGTGCGCGGCGATGTCATCCAGCTGATCGAAATGAACGTCAACCGCCACGCCGATATCCTTCAGATGATTCCTTAAATCCTTTAAATTTCCGTCGATCTCTTTGATCTGATCAAAGAACATTTCAATCCTCCTGGATTCTCCGTGTCAGACTATAAACTACTCCGCCGGGACATTCGTGTCATTGGCGGATCGCGCGTTATTTCGGATGGATGAAAAATTAACCGGCGGAAATTCCGCCCACCTGTTTTTCTTATCCGAACTCGAGGAGGCTAAAGAAAAAAGATTAACATTAGGCAAACTGATTGGATTAAAAACTGGAGATTGAACAGGCGCGGCCATTAACCCCGCGTAAACTTATTCCACCTAATGATATCAAGGGTTTGAGGTGTAGATTCGAGGGAAGTTGGGCGGACTATCATAATGGGATTCTTTGGCAGCGTTAAAAATCAGCGCTTGCGGTGCCGGCCAAGCAGTCCGACCCCAAATGGGTCATCACGGCGAAAGGTGGTTTCCACCAGCTTATGCGGATGGATCCCGACGAGTTGAATTTGAGGTATGTGGGCGGCGTCTATGTCATTTGGCACGGCGGCACCAAACCGGGATGGCTGTTTGTCGGCGAATCGCCCAGCATCGGCCGCGCCATCGATCAGGCCCTCGATATGGAGGATATTACCGAATACGAATCCATGGGCCGGGTTTACATCACTTGGTCCACCATCCAACAGGACTTCCGCCGTGGCGTTCTTCTCTATCTCGCGCAGAGGATGAAACCATTGATTCCCAATCCGCGCACGCCGAAAGAGGGCAGCGTCGATCCGATACCGGTATTGGCGCCGGGGGCCAAAGCCGAGGCTTAAATTCCGATCTTGGACTGGAGCCTGATCACGGTTAGGGTTGTCTTTCCATGCGAGTTTTTCTCGACTACATTCCGGTAATGGTCATTTTCCTCTTGGGGGCGGTGGTCATTGTGTTGCTCACCGGCGTTATCGGTATGGCCGTCGGCGGGAAAGCGACTCCTCGGATCAGAAATCATCTCATGAAGGCGCGCGTGGGCTTGCAGGCGTTGATTCTGATTTTGGTCGCGATCCTGGTGGTTGCCACTTGGTTGGGAGACAAACAGTAAAATGGTGCGGCTCGATAAAATTTACACCAGAGGCGGCGATGCTGGGGAGACCTCCCTGGCCGGCGGGGCGCGGGTCAAAAAAAATGATCTAAGGGTGACGGCCTACGGCACGGTCGATGAAGCCAACGCCATCATCGGGCTGGCCCGGCTCCACACCGACGGCAACCCGGATAATTGCCTGGCGCGCATCCAAAACGATCTGTTCGACTTAGGGGCCGATTTGGCGCGGCCGGCGACCGATGGAGCGCCGGATGAGGCCTTAAGGATATCGGCCGCCCAAGTCGCGAGACTAGAAGCGGAGATCGATGCCGTTAATGACGGCCTGCAACCACTGACCTCCTTTGTGTTACCGGGCGGATCGCCGGCAGCGGCGCATCTGCATCATGCCCGCACGGTGGTCCGGCGGGCGGAGCGCTTGGTCTCCGAACTGGCGGCACGAGACGCCGTGAATTCGCAGGCTCTGGTCTATTTGAACCGCTTGTCGGACCATTTATTTGTTCTGGCGCGGCAGATGAATGATGGCGGCGAAAAGGACGTTTTGTGGGAACCAGGCGCCAATCGGGGCTAAGGTAAGAGCCATGTTGCAATGCACATTCCCCATAACAGATTGTTTGACAACGTCCCGGCCAGTTTTTAATGTTGATTATTTGGCAATGCAAAATCCGCCCAAATTTAAAAAAGTGGACGATTACTGAGATGAAAGTATTAGTCGCCGTTAAGCGAGTCATCGACTATAACGTCAAAATTCGGGTTAAAAGCGACGAAACCGGCGTTGAAACCGCGAACGCGAAAATGTCCATGAACCCGTTCGACGAAATTGCCGTCGAGGAAGGGGTTCAGATGCGGGAAGCCGGCACGGCCGACGACCTGATCGCGCTCTCCATCGGCCCGCAACAGGCGCAGGAAACCATCCGCACGGCCTTGGCCATGGGCGCGGACCGGGGCATTCACATTCAAAGCGATGACGAGATCGAACCGCTGGCCGTCGCCAAGCTGATGAAAGCCGTTGTCGATAAGGAATCGCCGGACCTGATCATCGTCGGCAAACAGGCTATTGATGACGACAGCAACCAGACCGGCCAGATGCTGGCCGCCCTACTGGGCTGGCCTCAGGCAACTTTTGCCTCAAAAATTGAGATGGCCGATGGCGGGATGACCGTCATCCGCGAAATCGATGGTGGCCTTGAGACCATCAATGTCAACTTGCCCGCCGTTGTCAGCACGGACTTGCGATTGAACACGCCACGCTATGCGTCCCTGCCCAATATCATGAAGGCGAAAAAGAAACCCATCGACACGATGTCGCCGGCCGATCTGAGCGTTGACGTAAGCCCACGGCTGACCACATTGAAGGTGGTTGATCCGCCGAAGCGGGAAGCCGGCGTCATCGTGGAAAGCGTCGAGGAGCTGGTCGATAAGCTCCGCAACGAAGCAAAGGTGATCTAATGACCGTTCTTGTTATTGCAGATCACGACAACAACGCCCTGAAGGGCGCGGTCATGAACACGGTGACCGCTGCCGCCGCACTGGGCGACGTTCATGTGCTGGTCGCGGGCAAAGACTGCAGCGCCGCCGCTGATCAGGCCGCCGCGCTGACCGGTGTCGCCAAAGTACTGGTTGCCGACGCGGACATTTACACCAACGCCCTAGCCGAGACCATCACGCCGCTGGCCCTGTCTATCGCCGGCGA
This sequence comes from Rhodospirillaceae bacterium, assembly GCA_038127535.1. Classification (GTDB taxonomy): domain Bacteria; phylum Pseudomonadota; class Alphaproteobacteria; order Rhodospirillales; family UBA2165; genus JAYPHU01. The sequence goes on from JAYPHU010000017.1 coordinate 62,103, forward strand.
CTACAGCCATATCCTGCTGCCGGCCACGACCTTCGGGAAAAACGCCGCACCCCGGATCGCTGCGCTCTTGGATACGCAGCAACTCTCTGACATTTCAGGCGTCGTCGACGCTGATACGTTTGAACGGCCGATCTATGCCGGCAACGCCATCGCCACGGTGAAGTCAGCGGACCCGGTCAAAGTGATCACTGTGCGCGGAACTGCCTTTGACGCCGCCCAGCCTGGTGGCAGTGCCGGAATCAACCCCATTGATGATGCGGGCGATCCGGGCCTGTCGCGGTTCATCGGCACTGAGCTGACCAAATCCGACCGGCCGGAACTGACCGCCGCCAAGGTGATCATCTCCGGCGGACGCGGTATGCAGAGCGGCGATAATTTTGTACTGCTCGAAAAAGTCGCCGATATTCTGGGCGCAGCTGTCGGCGCCTCGCGCGCGGCCGTTGATTCCGGCTTTGTGTCCAACGACTATCAGGTTGGCCAAACCGGCAAAATCGTCGCCCCTGATCTCTATATTGCCGTGGGCATTTCCGGCGCTATTCAACACCTCGCCGGCATGAAAGACAGTAAAGTCATCGTCGCCATCAACAAAGACGAAGAAGCCCCGATATTCCAGGTTGCGGATTACGGACTGGTCGCTGACCTGTTTACCGCCGTGCCTGAACTTGAAACCGAACTCAATAAATAGAAGGATCCGTTGAAACCAATGGACACACACCTCCCCAACGACACTCTCGGTAAAGCTGAAATCACAACAACAATTTCCAAAGTAGGCGTCATCGGCGCCGGCCAGATGGGTGGCGGCATTGCCCACGTCTGCGCGACTTCTGGTTTTGATGTAACCATTTTGGACGTTTCGGAAGATGTCCTCTCGGCATCCCTGAGCACGATCAACAAGAACCTCGAACGCCTGGCGAAGCGCGGCAAACTGTCCGACGATCAGGTCAAGGAAGCTCTGGCACACCTCACAACCACGACCGACTACGCCTCGCTAGGTGAGTGTGATCTGGTGATCGAAGCGGCCACGGAAAATGAATCCGTCAAGGAAGCGATTTACGAACAGACGTGTCCGGTTCTGAACCCGGGCGCGATCCTGGCCTCCAACACGTCGTCGATTTCCATTACCCGGCTGGCGGCCAAAACGGACCGGCCCGGACAGTTTATCGGCGTCCACTTCATGAACCCGGCGCCGTTGATGGAACTGATCGAATTGATTAGCGGCATCGCCACCGAGCCCGGTGTCTATACCGTCATCGAGGAATTCGTCCGGAAGCTTGGCAAGACGCCGGTGAGCTCCGAAGACTTCCCGGCCTTTATTGTCAACCGTATCCTGCTGCCGATGATCAACGAAGCGGTCTATACGCTGTATGAAGGCGTGGGCAGCGTTGAGGCCATCGACACGTCCATGAAGCTGGGCGCGCACCATCCGATGGGGCCGCTGGAACTCGCCGACTTTATCGGCCTGGACACCTGCCTGTCGGTGATGCAGGTGCTGCACGATGGCCTGGCGGATACCAAGTACCGCCCCTGTCCGTTGCTGGTGAAATATGTGGAAGCCGGCTGGCTTGGCCGCAAGGCGGGCCGTGGGTTCTATGACTATTCGGGCGACGAGCCAAAGCCTACTCGATAAAGCCTATTCGTGATTTAGGAAGCCGGGCGCGGGGTTGTCTCCGACGCCCGGTTTTCTTTTGTGCTTAGTGCAGCTCGGCGCGGAGCTGCTGACGCAGCATGTCGATGGGGACCAGCTTGCCCTCGACGTCGAGATGCCAGAACTGCCAGCCGTTGCACGCCGGCGCCTCCTGCACGGCAGCGCCCACCTGGTGGATCGAGCCGCGATGGTCCGAGCTGATGATCGAACCGTCGGCCCGCACTTTAGCCGAGTGCCGCTTGCGATGGTCAAACAGGACCGTGCCGGGTTCCAGCAACCCTCGCTCGACCAGCCAGCCGAAGGGAATGCGTGGCTCGCTTTTCTTGGAGGGCGTGGTCAATAGTTCCTTCTCGGCCGCCCGGCTGATCTTTTCCAGCCGCTTGCGGGCGATCTCGATATAGTCCCGATCCTGTTCGATGCCGATATAGCCCCGGCCCAGTTTCTTGGCCACGGCGCCCGTGGTGCCGCTGCCGAAGAACGGATCCAGGATCACATCGCCGGGATCGGTTGAAGCGAGAACCACACGATACAAAAGAGATTCCGGTTTTTGCGTCGGATGAGCCTTCTTGCCGTTTTTCTTCAGGCGTTCCCCGCCGCTGCAAATTGGCAGCAGCCAGTCGGAACGCATCTGCAAATCCTCGTTGAGCGCCTTCATGGCCTCGTAGTTAAACTTGTACTTTGCCTTAGGGCCTTTGGAGCACCAAATTAGGGTCTCGTGGGCATTGGTGAAGCGTTTGCCCCGGAAGTTGGGCATCGGATTGGTCTTGCGCCAGATGACGTCGTTCAGAATCCAGAAGCCTAGATCCTGCAACTGTGATCCGATGCGGAAAATATTGTGATAGGAACCAATGACCCACAGGGTCCCGTCATCCTTCAACACCCGGTAAGCTTCCTGCAGCCAAGCCTTGGAGAAGGAATCATATTCCGCAAAGCTGTCGAACTGATCCCAATCGTTGTCGACCCCGTCGACAAGGGAGTTGTTGGGCCGCAACAGCTCCCCATCCAGTTGAAGATTGTATGGCGGATCGGCGAAGATGACATCAACGGACCCGTCCGACAGAGACTGCATGGCTTCGATACAGTCCCCTTCAAGAATCCTATTGGCCTTGATTTTTGCATGCTTCCCAGGCATGGCGGGCATCCTGAGTCGTCAAGTAGTTCCCGTCAAGAACTATTTGGAATCAATGACTTAGGAAAAATTTCCGCCGCAAGATATGGCGGTTAAATGGGTAGCGGACTCAAGATATAGGGTCCAGCAACTTGCGGATCGGGGCAAAACTTTTCCGGTGATGGGGCGTGACGCCCAGTTGCACAAGGCCCGCCTGGTGTTCCGCCGTGCCGTAGCCGGCGTTGCCGGCCCAGCCGTATCCCGGATAGGCTTGGTCCATCTCCGCCATGATCCGGTCCCGGGTCACCTTGGCGACGATGGACGCGGCGGCGATGGAGATAGATCGGCTGTCCCCTTTTACCACCGTTTCACCCTCCATGGACAGGTCCGGCCATTTGTTGCCGTCGATCAGCGCATAGTCCGCCGGCGCGGGCAGACCTTCCACCGCCCGGCGCATGGCCAGCAGGCTCGCCTGCAGAATGTTCAGCGCGTCAATTTCTTCGACCGTGGCGATGCCGACGCTGGTCTCGGCATCCTCGCCCAAAAGCGAAAACAACTCTTCTCGCCGCTTCGCCGAGAGTTTTTTGGAATCGTCCAGCCCGGACAGAAGCGCCGGCGGCATATTGTCTCGGTCCAGGATCGCCGCTCCGGCCACCACCGGGCCGGCCCAAGGGCCACGGCCTGCCTCATCCACGCCGGCGATACGGATAAACCCCCGCGCCCGCGCCGCATCCTCAAAGGAAAAATCAAGCAACGCTTCCGGCATCCTTGCTTTTGTCTTCCAGCAGCTTATCCGGAGATTTCCCGGACGTGGTCTCGGCTGACTTCTCCTCGCCGCCATTGCTCCCGTCAGGCGGTAAGACCCCGTCATCGTCCGGATTGTCGTTGGCGGCGGTAACAGGTTTTTTGAGTTTGAGCTTCACGGCAACGGTCTCGAGTGAACGCCGCGCTTTGCCGGGCAGGTCCGCCTCCTTCAGCCGTTTTCCGGCGTGATTCACTCGACGGATTGCCAGCGCGGCCTGCGGGCGCACCTTGTTGACCCCGTTGGCGACCATCGCCGTTTCATAGGCATAGACCGATTTCATCAACTCACCGAAAGTGTTGATCCGGGTGCTGGTCAGATAGTGCAGACGCCGGGCGGTCACCACCCAGATCGGACTGATGGCAAGGCTGAGGACGGTGACCGCGACAACCAGCTTCAGCACATCTTGACCGATCAGACCCCTGCTCAGGCCCGTGGTAGACAGCAGGAAAGAGAACTCACCAATCTGGGCCAGCATGACACTGACCAAAAAAGCTTGTGGCCAGGACTGGCCCAATATGCGCAGGATCGCTGTGTTCATGGCGGTCTTGAAGATCGCCACCAGGAACAACAGCAGCAGCACCGTACCGACATTGTCCCAAATGAACTGCAGATCAAACAACAAACCGACAGACAGGAAAAACACCATCATGAGAACGCTTTGGATCGGCCGCGTGACCTCGACGAATGTGTGCTCCTCGCCGCTGTTGCCAAGGACGAGCCCGGCCAGGAACGCGCCATAGGCCGGGGACAGACCCAGAACGCCCGAGACGGCGGCCGCGCCGAAGCAAAGGGCGATGGCGCTCAGCGGCGTCAGGTCCATATTGCGGACTGCGTTCTGCACGAACGGCACTTGAATGCGTCCGCCCTTGGCCAGGTACCACATGAGCCAGGCCATGACCAAGATCGAGCCGGCCAGGGCCAGGACCCCGCTGAACTCCGGCTCCCCCACCGAGATAATGCCGAGGACAAGGATCATCGGCACAAAGGCCAGGTCCTGGGCGATGAGAATACCGATCGAGATCAGACCGGTCCGGGTTTTCAGTTCCCCCGCGTTCTCCAAAATCTTGATAGCGACCGCCGTACTGGACAGCGCGATGACGAATCCGAGCAGGATCGCCATGCCGAAGCTCCAATCGAAGAAGAACGACAGCAGAAAAGTCACCGCCAGCGCTGTGCCGATCTGGAAACACGTGGCCAGCAGCACAAACCGCCAGAGCCGCAGGAAAAGGCGTATTGAGAGCTCCATGCCGATGACAAACAACAGCATCAGCACGCCAAGCTCGGCGATGGTGCTGATCTGAGCTTCGTTCTCCACAAAACCGAAAGCGGTCGGGCCCAACAATGTGCCGGCAACGATATAGCCGACAAACGCCGGCTGGCGGAAGCGCTCCATCAACATGCCGCAGACCATCGCCGCCAATACGACGATGGCGATGCCGGTCAGGTTCGATGAATGATGAGCGACTTCTTCCATGGCCGCAGTCTAGCGCAGCAATGCGGCAATAACATGATAATTGCAGCGCGCGGGCTAGAAATCGGGGAAGACGTGTGAGCCGTCGGGACTTAGAGCCAGATCGTCCGCTTGGATCACGGCGCTGACGGGCAGTTCGCCATATAGGTGGGGAAATAACAACCCGCCCCTGGACGGTTCCCACTTCAATGCGGCGCCCAAGACTTGATCATCAACGGTCAGCAGAACCAACCCGTCTTGGCTGGCGCGGTGTTTGGCGACGCTTTCCACCAGCGTGTCCCCGCCGGAAAAATGAATGAACCCGTCTTCTTTGTCTTGGGACGAGCCACCATAGGCGCCGGCGGCTTGCGCCGCTTCCCATTCGTCCTTGCGGCAGACATGGTAGATCAGGGTCATGACGTGATTACTTGCTGAGACGTTTTTGCAGGGCCCGGAGGTATTTGAGATCCATGACCGCAAACTCTTCTTCCTTCAGGTCTTCGCGATAGCCCTCGAGTTCTTCCTTAGTGTCCTTCGAGACATCCATGCCCGCGATTTGATCGATGAGACTTTCCGCTTCCTTTTTCTGCTCGGCGTTGAGAACAGTCTCGTCCACATCGGCAAACAGTTCCTCCACCGATGTCGGCCCGTCAGACGGCTCATCGTCGTCATCAGCCTCGTCCGCCTCATCCGCAACTTCTTCCTCTTCCTCGGGCTCCGGCTCATCGGCCTGGTCCGGGACCAAAAGATCATCCCAGGTCATGCCCGATACTGTCAGGCGGGTGTGCAAATCCCTGGCAGCGGTGACAACCTCTTCGTTGTCATCGTCACCCAGCTTGTTCAGCAGCTCGATAAATTTATCTCGATCCAGATCGGCGAACATATGTCTCTCCCTCTTACCGGCACGTGACCAAACGGCGTGCAGCCTATAATCTGTTTGGCAAATCCTGTCTAGACTCGGACCAACCGGGTGATTGGCACACCTGCCCGGCTTCTGTAAACAAACCGGGCCGTCGAGTGTTTTGTTTGCAGCATCCGGATCACCGCACCATGCCCCAGACCATTGCCCAACTTGCCGTCGATTCTCTCATCAGCAACGGTATTGAAAATCTGTACTGCCTGCCCGGCGTCCAGAACGATGATTTCTTCAATGCCCTGTATGACCGGCAGGACGTTCTGCGACCGATTCAGTCCAGGCACGAACAAGGGGCCGCCTATATGGCGTTGGGCGCGGCCCTTGCGACGGGGAAGCCGCAAGCCTTTTGCATCGTGCCCGGCCCGGGGTTTCTGAACGGGTGCGCCGCCCTGTGCACGGCTTACTCCCTGAATGCGCCGCTTTTTGCCTTGATCGGACAAATCCCCTCCCGCACCATCGGTAAGGGTTTTGGCCTGTTACACGAGATCGAAGGACAGTTGGAGATAATGGCCACCATGACCAAGTGGTGCGACCGGGTCGTTGACGGGTCCAAGGCGGTTGATCAATTCCACACCGCGTGGACCGAAATGCAGTCCGCCCGGCCCGGTCCTGTCGGATTGGAGATACCCGTCGATGTCTGGACGACGGAAACCTCCTTTGACCCGTCGGCTCTGTCCGTTGAGCCAACCGCCAACCGCGCTCCGGACGATTCCGAAATCGCCGCGGCCGCAGAATTAATTGGCCAGGCCAAACGCCCCCTGATCGTGGTCGGGCGCGGCGCGCAGGATGTCAGCGCCCACGTGCGCAGCTTCGCCAAGGAAATTTCGGCGGGCGTCGTGCACTTTCGGTCGGGCCAGGGCGTGATGCGGGCCGATGACGATCAAAGCATCGGGATTCCGGTGGCGCATGCCCTTTGGCCGGACTGTGATCTGATGATCGGCCTGGGCAGCCGCCTGATGGCCCAGAAGGTCCAATGGGGCATGGATGACAAAATTAAAATACTCCACATCGATCTGGACCCGGATGTGCTGACCCGGATGCGGGCCGCGGATGTGGGGATTGAGGCGGACCTTGTTCACGCCCTGCCGATGCTCAACACGGCGGTACAAGGGCAGCAGCCTGACCGCAGCGGCTGGCTGAATGACATCCGCCACGCCAAGGAACGTAAAACCCAGGAATATGCGGAAAATCTCGCGCCGCAGATCGGCTGGCTCTCCGCCATCCGTGATGTGCTGCCGGACAACGGCATCCTCGTCGATGAGCTCACCCAGATCGGCTACGTCTCCCGTTTTGCCTATCAGGCGTTTGAACCGCGCACCTTCCTGTCCTCAGGGTTTCAGGGAACGCTGGGCTGGGGGATTGCAGCGGCGCTGGGTGCGGCCCTTGCGCGCCCGGATGTGCCCGTGGTCTCCATTTGCGGTGACGGCGGAGCGATGTTTACCATCGCCGAACTGGCGACGGCCCGGCATCATAAAATACCGCTAACCGTGATCGTGATGAACGACAACGCGTACGGAAATGTCCGGTCGATCCAGCGGGACAATTACCAGGAACGCTATATCGCCTCTGATCTGACCAGCCCCGACTTCGTCAAACTAGCGGAAAGTTGCGGAGTCAGAGGCGAACGGGCGGCGACACCCGATGAACTCCGTTCCGTCTTGGCCGACGCCATCGCCACAGAGGAGCCCACGGTGATTGAAGTCCCGCAGGGCCAAGTGCCGTCACCCTGGGAGTATGTCCTACTGCCGAAAGTGAGAGGGTAAGAGGCTACCCCGCCAGCGCGGCTTTCTGTTCGTCCTTGAACCCGACCACCACGGCCGAGCCGGTTTCGAACACTGGGCGCTTAATCAGGGCCGGATACTGTTCCATCAGATCGGCGGCCTTGGCCTCAGTCACGCCGTCCTTGTCCGCCTCGTCCAACCCCCGCCACGTGGTGCCGCGGCGGTTCAGCAACATTTCCCAGCCGGTGGCGGCCACCCACGCGTCAAGCTGATCACGGCTGAACCCGTCCTTGCGCAAATCCTTGAATGTGTGATCCACGCCCTGATCCGCCAGCCATTTCAGGGCCTTCTTGCAGGTGTCACAATTTTTCAGTCCATAGACGGTGATCATGATGGGCCGCCGCTCGTTGTTGGATTGGATGATCCTGCATACGAACAGACGCAGTTATGGTCAATCCGCGATTGACGACCGGCGGAGTGGCAAGATCGGACCGACTAGTGTAGTTTACCGAACAACAAGTCAAAAAAAGCATACTGATTATCAGGGACTATGAGTATCGATAGTGTAGTACGCGTCAGCCGAATGTTGTCGACGGTGACAGCACTGGGGCTTAGCTGCTTTGCCATTTATATCGCCGGTTTCGGCGTTCTCGACTAGGTTTGGGTGCGGGCGGGCACGGTCGGCCTGGCGTTGATCGTATCTCTGCTGGCCTTCTCTGAATCCAATCTCGAGTTCTCTAAAGACGCCGCTCGGGTGAGCGATCTTTTGGTCAACGGCGTCATGCTGGCGCTGCTGGCGGTCAGTTTTTATCTCTGGATTACCTTGATGCTGGAGCAGGGCGAGGCTTTCGTTGATTTCAGCACCACCGTTTACATCTGGGGATATGTGGGCTTTGCGCTGACATTTATCCTGACTCTCCGTCATTTTGGAGTACCGCTCTTCGTCGTATCCCTGTTCGCCTTCGTGGTCATTGTGTTCGGTCATTTAATACCCGAATCCGTGGCCATTCCTGATTTCGGCTGGACCCGCGTCTCGGAAAACATCTGGTACAGCTTTGACGGCGTTTTCGGCCGCCCGGTCGCCGTGGTCGGACAGATCGTTCTGATCTTTATTATCTTCGGCGCCATCCTGGAAACCAGCGGCGCCGGTGCGACCATGCTGAAATTCCCCTTTGCCGTCACCGGCCGGATGCGAGGCGGGCCTGCCCATGCCGCAATTATCGGCAGCGCCATGTTCGGCACCATGAACGGTGCGGCGGTGGCCAATGTGGTATCGACGGGCGTCTTTACCATCCCCATGATCAAACGGACCGGATTCCAGCCGAAGTTTGCCGGCGCTGTTGACACCGCCGCCTCAACAGGCGGACAGATCATGCCGTCGGTGATGGGCGCGGTCGCCTTCCTGATGGCTGACATTACCGGCATTCCATATCTGGAAATTATTGTCGCCGCTGCGATCCCGGCGATCCTCTATTATCTCAGCCTCTTCTCGGTGGTCTGGCTGGAAGCGCGCAAGCGGGGCATCGCCCCGGTGCCGGCGGCGGACTTTTGGGACGGAGAGTTAACTACTTCTCCATGAGGCGCGGCATCAGTTCCACAAAGTTGCACGGCTTGAACCGGTAGTCCAACTGATGCACGAGGATATCATCCCAGGCGTCCCGGCAGGCGCCGGGGCTACCCGGTAATGCAAACAGGTAGGTGCCGCCGGAAACACCGGCAGTGGCCCGGGACTGGATGGTTGACGTGCCGATCTTATCGAAGCTCATCATCCGGAACAGTTCGCCGAAGCCGGGGATATCCTTGTCATAGACCGACTGAAAGGCTTCCGGCGTCACATCCCGGCCGGTCAACCCGGTGCCGCCCGTCGCCAACACCACGTCGATCTTCTTGTCTTTGATCCATGCCTGGAGCTGCTTGACGATTTTCGCCTGATCGTCGGGCACAATCGCGCGCGCCGCCAGTTCATGCCCCGCCGCCTGCAGCCGGTCGGCCAGCAGATCGCCGGACTTATCATCTTTCTTGGTGCGCGTGTCGGAGACGGTCATCACCGCGATATTGACGGGAAGAAACTTGCGTGGCTCGGACGCGGGGCCTCCACGCTCGGCGGACGCCTTCTTCTTCGCAGCCGCTTTACTTTTCCTTGCCATCTTCGGCCACCTCTACACCATTCAGCCGCTCCGAGTGATAGACCGGCCATTTGCCGGCCGCCACCGCAACGAGAGAGTTCATAGGCTGGCGGAAGCGAGCCCGATAAATCCAGTAGTTGGTCAGCACCCTTTCGACAAAGATTCGGGTTTCCCGCGCTGGGATGCTCTCGATGAACAGCAGGGCGTCATCATCGTGATTCACTTTGCGGGTCCATTTGTTCAGATTGCCCGGCCCGGCGTTCCAGGCGATCACCATACGGAACAGATCGCCGCTGATGCGTTTGTCAGACAGCAGGATGTCGATATAACGCTGGCCCAAGGCTATGTTGGTTTCCGGATCAAACAGCTCGGACCGTTTGGAGCCCCTAAAGCGCCGGTCCCGTGCGACGAAGCTCGCCGTGCCGGGCATCAACTGCATGAGCCCGCGCGCTCCCCGGTGAGATTTAGCCTTGGGATTGAACCCGGATTCCTGCCGGACGATGGCCAAGATCAGTTCCCGGTCCACGGATTCATCGCCGGCGGTCTTCAGGTTCGGCGCCGGATAGGCCGTGCTGTCGTGGATTTCGGAACCTGATTGCACCAACATGTTACCGAGCCGCATGGCGAGCGACGGCATATTGGCCCGGTCCGCCAGCGCCAGCATCGCCCGCGCCAGTTCCGGTTTGGCCGAAGAAAACACCAGCCGCAATTCCCGTTCCGCCCGCCGGTCCTCGCCGATCTGCAGCAGCGTCACTGCGCGGCGCCCACCCGGTTCGGTGGAGAGTTCGGCCACAGCCTCCTGGGCCAACGGCGGCGTAGTCCAGTCGTAATCCAGATTTCGGTCGAGCAGGTTGGCGGCGAGAATGCCGTAGAAGGTCCGCGGATGTTCGGCCGCCTGCTTCATGTACTTGTTGAAGTCTTGGGGCCGTCTGATCTTGATGCTGGCCCGGCCCGCCCAGAACGCGCCCGCTGTTGTCAGCCACGCCGAGGTATAGTCCGACTGGGACACCGCATGAAAATGATCCCGGGACCGGCGATACTGTTTCAGCCGCCAGGACGCCAGTGCAGCCGTCCAATGAGCTTCCGGCAGATACTTACCGGACTTCTTGGCGGCTTTCTCCGCCCAGTCCAGAGCCCATTTATCCCGGCCGGCGGCATAATAACCGGCGGCAAGCTTGGCCATGTGGCGGTCTTTTTGAACCGGATGCAGTAGCTGATTGACCCGTTTCTTGGCGATCAGTTTTTTAAACGCCAGGGTCCAGCCCTTGCGGGAATAATAGCGGAGCCGGCGCTCGTAGCCGCGCATCTCGCGATATTCCGCCTTGGTCAGTTTTTTGCGGGGATTATAGACGAGATAGCCAATGCGCCGCCCGTCATGGCCCGATCCACCCAATGCGTCGCCCGTGGGCTCTTGCGGCAGTTTCCAATTCTTGGGCCGGCGCTTGAACGCCAGGCGATAGATGCGGTTGGCTTCCGGATGGTCGGCGTAATTGTCCATCCAATCCTTCAATTCCGTATACTTGGAGCGGTACTTCCGCGGATGGAGATAGCGTTGCGCCAGGACATGCCCCATCAGGATACGATCCTCGAGGGAACGGATGATCTTATCGGCGGTTTTCCACTCGCCTTCTTTCTGAAGCCGGAAAATGACCCTGTAGCGGCTGACATCGGCGGCCGACAGGATCGCCGGCAGTTCCTTGGAGGTCCAGCGCTGGGCCTTGTCGCCCGGCTGAAGGTATTTATCGAGATCGACCTTTTCCCGGTAGACCGGCTTGATGCCGGGAGTCACAAACAGCTTTGACGGCGTCTTGGCGGCAGATTTGGCGGCCGGTACGGGATCGGACCCGATCAGCAATAGGGATGCGGCGAGGACAGAGCCAAGTAAAATACGATGCGTCATGGGATCTATGCGGGGATGCAGGTCCTCAAAAGCCCAAAGTGTTAATTTTCTCACGCCACCCAGATTTCGCGAAGCATACGGGAACCGCAGAATCCAGGCAATAGGGGCGTGGAAAACCGATACTACGCTCATCCAGGGTCGTATTGACACAGATTTAACGAAAATCTACCGGAAATCAGGCGTTCAAACCTCGGGCGGCTGCAGGAACCAGCCGGTCAGGATGTATTTCTGACCGGAAATGGTCGGGCAGCCCCTGTGCGCATGGGTCCATTCCGGCGGCCAAATGATGGTCTTGCCGGCTTCTCCAAATCAACCGGTTCAATCGACATATCCGCGCTCTTTTTGATCTGTTCGTCGATCTCCCCCGTGCCGACGGAGCCTGCCTTGTGCAAATAACTATGAGACTTGTGAAATTCGATCAATTTCTCGCACAATTCAGGGGAAAGAGCGGACCATACACTCATAAAATGGGCGTTATCCGGCGTACTCAGTTCTATTCGTTTATCTTTCATCTGATCGGCTCCTCACGCTGTTATTCTTAGCGCCAATTCTTGTAAACGCGAGGAGGATCATCATCCTCGGCGGACAATTCGACGACCCCTCTTTTATGCCCAACCAACGTAAAATCCGACCCCCCCCTCGGCATACATTTCCAGAAATTGTGAGGCGAGGCCTGTGTAATCCAGTGCCTCCTCTTGCCGCCCCGCGATACCCAAAACGACGGCCAGATCACGCGCGATGTCGAGATCTTCGGGATCAAGCTTGGCGGCCTCTTCCAGGCTGGTGAGCGCCTGATCATGATAGAGTTTCTCTTTCAGCAACTCACCCAGGCGGTGATGCACTTTGGCCTGAAACGGATCAAGCATGACGGAGCGCTTGCAGGCAAAGATCGCCTCTTCCCCGCGGTCCATCTCCCGCAAACATTCTCCCAGTTCGAAGTGGGCTTCCGGAAGCTCTCTTTCCAGCGCCAGCGCCTTTTCGAGATAACCAAGCGCCACGGCCCATTGCTTTGAATCGTTAAAAAGTTTGCCGAGATTGACCAAGCCGTCCAGAGAATTGGGATCTAGGGACAGCGCCTTCTCGAAAATCGCCTAAGCCGCACCTTTTTGGCCGCTACCCTAATACATCTGACCCAGAGCAATATGCCCCTCGATGAAGTCCGGCTTCGCGTCGATCGATTTCTCTAGACAGGCTTTGGCGGGCTGGAACTCAC
>JAYPHU010000017.1:75086-82179 GCA_038127535.1 Rhodospirillaceae bacterium
CCGTCAGCCGGCATTCAGCTTGTTTTTGACGGCCAGCAAATCCTGCCAGGCATCCTTCTTGGCCGACGGCGATCGGAGGAGATACGCGGGATGCAGAAACGGCATGACATTGATGGGAGTGGCCAGGTTCTTGGACTGATAGATTTGCCATTTTCCCCGCAGCTTGGTGATCCCCTGCTGCACGCCCAGCAGTGTCTTAGCCGCCAGACCGCCGAGCGGAATGAGAATGTCGGGATCAACCAATTCAATATGCCGTTCGACAAACGGCAGACACAGCGCGATCTCGTTGGTGGTCGGGTTGCGGTTCCCGGGCGGCCGCCAAAATACGATATTGGTAATGTAGAAACTGGTCCGGTCCAAACCGATGGACGCCGCCATCTTATCCAAGAGCTGGCCGCTGGGGCCTACAAAAGGTTTGCCCTGCCGGTCTTCATCAGCGCCGGGCGCTTCGCCCACAAACATCACTTTAGCCGTCGGGTTGCCGTCGGAAAACACGGTGTTGGTCGCGGTTTTCTTCAAGGCGCATTCGTCGAAGCCCCGGACGGCAGCCTCCAGCTCCTCGACCGATCCACAAACTGCGGCCAGGTCCCAAGCGCTTTGCACGCCTGGGACCTCGGTCTGAGGCGCCGGCGCCGAGGCCTTCTCGGGACGAGTTTCTATCCGCCGGGCAGCCCGACCGGCAGGCTGCCTTTCCGCAGCTTCCTCTGTCTCCACCACCGCCGCAACGCCGGCTTCCGCGAGCCGATTGACCGGATCCTCGCCGACGCATTCGTCGATCCCGGCTTCCAGTTGCCAAACCAGGGCTTCGCGGGCATTCTGAACATCTGTCATAGGCCCAGTTTAGCAGCCGGGCCAAGGGAACGCACCTAGAGAACGAAGTGAGGAATTGGCGGTGAGCGAACGGGAATCAATGGAGTTCGATGTGGTGATTGTCGGCGCGGGGCCGTCCGGCCTGTCCGCCGCGATCCGCCTAAAGAAATTGTCGGAAGAAGCGGGCACTAAACTTAATGTATGCGTGGTCGAGAAAGGCTCGGAAGTGGGCGCGCATATATTGTCTGGCGCCGTATTGGAGCCTCGCACCCTGAACGAACTCATCCCCGATTGGCAGGATCGTGGCGCGCCATTGAACACGCCGGCGGGCGAGGACCGGTTCCTCTATCTGACGGCAACCGGCTCGATCAGCCTGCCCACGCCGCCGCAGATGAAGAACCACGGCAATTACATTATCAGCCTCGGGAACTTCTGCCGCTGGCTGGCCGAACAAGCCGAAGCAATGGGCGTCGAAATCTACCCCGGATTCGCCGCCGCCGAGGTCCTGTATCACGACGATGGCCGGGTCAAAGGCATCGCCACCGGGGACATGGGCATCGGCAAAGACGGCCAGCCCACCGACATGCACGAACCGGGAGTCGAACTGCACGCCGCCTATACCTTGTTCGGCGAGGGCTGCCACGGCTCTCTCTCCAAGGGGCTCATTGAAAAGTTTGGTCTCAACGCCGACGCCGATCCTCAGACCTACGCCATCGGCATCAAGGAACTGTGGGAGGTAAAGCCGGAAAACCACAAACAGGGCACGATAGTCCACACCGTCGGCTGGCCGTTGAGTGCCGACACCTATGGCGGCTCGTTCCTGTATCATCTGGAAGATAACCAAGTCGCCTTGGGTTTCGTGATCGGGCTCGACTACAAGAACCCCTACTTGAGCCCCTTCGATGAAATGCAGCGCTACAAGACCCACCCGGCGATCCGCCCGGTACTGGAAGACGGCCGGCGAATCTCCTATGGCGCCCGGGCACTGGTGGAGGGCGGGTTCCAATCCCTGCCCAAACTGACCTTCCCCGGCGGCGCGTTGATCGGCGATTCCGCCGGCTTCCTCAACGTGCCCAAAATCAAAGGCACCCATACCGCCATGAAATCCGGCATGACGGCAGCCGAAGCCGCGTTCGAGGCGTTGCAGTCAGAAGAGCGCGCGCCGGAGCTCACCGATTACCCGGCAACGCTCAAGACCAGCTGGCTCTGGAAAGAGTTGCGCAAGGTGCGCAATATCCGGCCGTCCTTCCGTTGGGGGCTGTGGGGTGGAATCCTCTATTCCGGGATCGACACCTATTTGTTCAGCGGCAATGCGCCTTGGACCCTTCGCCACCATGCCGATCATGAACAACTCCAGAAAGCGTCGAAGGCCAAACCCATCGACTATCCGAAGCCGGATGGAGAGATCACCTTCGACAAACTGTCATCGGTCTTTCTCTCCAACACCAATCACGAGGAAAATCAGCCGGCGCATCTCACCCTGAAAGACGATAACGTGCCGCTCTCAGTCAATCTGGCCGAGTATGCGGGACCGGAAGCCCGGTTCTGCCCGGCCGGCGTCTATGAATTTATCGAGGAAGGCGGAGAAACCAAATTCCAGATCAACGCGCAGAATTGTGTCCACTGCAAAACCTGCGACATCAAGGACCCGACCCAGAATATAAACTGGGTGGTGCCGGAAGGAGGCGGCGGCCCCAACTATCCGAATATGTAATCCTGAAAATACAAATATCAGCCTGCTCGTTAGGGGGAAACAGTGGAGGCCCTGGTCGGTCCAATGCCGGATTATCCGGCCGTCCCGTGAGGAAAGTGTGACCGGATCCGAGAGTTTTGCCGTTTGTGGAAAACCGCCGCTGCCGCTAGAATTGCGGGAAACAGTGGTTCACCAATTCCGCCGAGATTTTCGACCATATGCCTCAAAAATCACTCTCCAAGCTGGTTCTCGGCCTAGGCCTCGTTATCGGACTCCTGCTGGCGCACTCCCAGCCGTGTTTTGCCGCCAATGAAAAAATTGCTAAAACGCCGCTGAAGTTCGGCGAATATTTGGCCGGCCGGCATGCGCAATTCATTCAGGACCCGACCTCCGCGATCAAATATTACCGAGAAAACCTTCGCGCCAATCCCAATAATTTGGAGGTGCAGACCCAGCTCTTCACCATTCTTCTAGCTGAAGGCCGGATCAAGGAAGCGCTCAGCCTGGCGGTGACACTGGATAAGACCAACGCGGCCGTCCGGGATATCGTTGAGACCACGTTGATCGTCCAAAATGTCCGGATCGGCAACTTTACCGCGGCCGCAAACCGCGTCGCCGGCTTCCCGGAAGAAGGGTTGGGAACATTGTCCCTCCCGCTGATCAAAGCCTGGGTCCTGGCCGGCGAGAAAAAGTATGCGGAAGCCGGCAAAGCCCTGGACGAACGCAACAGCAATCCGGGCATGGCGGTTCTGCTGGGCCCCCACATCGCCCTGATCTACGAAATATCAGGCGACCGCAAGAAAGCGGAAGAGGCTTATCAAAGCGCGATCAAAGCGCGAGGCGGGGCCGGGCTGCGTCTCTCGCAGTTGCTGGGCGAATTTTACGAGCGGGCCGGCGAGAACGAAAAGGCGAAGAAGGTTTATCAGGACTACCTGAAAACCAGTCCGCAATCGGTGCTGATGGACTCCGCGCTTGACCGGATCGCCGGCAGGAAATCCGCGCCCCTGCCCAAATTCGACGCCAAGTTCGGCATGGCGGAGGCTATGTTCAGCCTATCCCGTTCGATCCAGCGGCAAAGCCCTTTCGAGGCGCTGATCTTTTCCAACCTGGCGCTCTATCTCCAGCCGAACTTCGGTTTGGTGAAGTTCTTAGTGGCGGACAATTTCTACGGTGAGAGCCGCTACAAGGAAGCCCTAAAGGTTCAGCAATCTCTGGCCAAGGACCCGACCTTTGGATGGTCGGCCCGGCTTCGGCAGTCCCGGACTTTGTACGCCCTCGACCGGCTGGATGACGCGGTCAAGTTGTTGCGGTCAATGGCCAATGAGGAGAAATCCCGGATCGATGCACTGGTCCAGATGGGCGAACTGTACCGGTCCAAGCAAAACTATAAAGATGCCGCCGCCGCATTTGAGGAAGCCAAGAAGCGGATCACAAAGTTTGAACCCCATCATTGGCAGCTTTTGTTCTGGAACGGCGCCGCCCATGAACGGCTGAAGAAATGGCCGCAGGCGGAGAGAGACTTTCTGAAGGCCCTGGAACTCAACCCCAATGAGCCCCGGGTCCTGAATTACCTGGGCTATTCCTGGGTAGAACAGGGCAAGAATATGGATCGCGCCCGCAAGATGATTGAATCGGCCGTCAAACAGCAGCCCCGCGCCGGCTATATCGTCGATAGTCTCGGCTGGGTGCTCTATCGCATGGGCGATATGAAAGGCGCGGTGAAGAATTTGGAACGTGCGGTTCTCCTGACCCCCCATGATCCGACCATCAACGATCATCTGGGCGACGCCTATTGGCGGGTGAACCGCAAGATCGAAGCCCGGTTCCAGTGGGAACGCGCGCTGACCCTGGACCCTGAGAAAGATCAAATCCCGATCATCAAGAAAAAGCTGAAGGAAGGGCTGCCGAACTCGTAATCGGCGCGCTGGTATTGGACCGTGTCCTCCTCGCTTCGTCTCGACGCCCCCGCCAAAATCAATCTGTATCTCCATGTCTTGGGCAAACGGCCTGACGGCTATCACGAGCTCGACTCTTTGATCGTCTTCGCAGGCGTGGGCGATGTCCTGACCATCGAGCCGGGCGGCTTTCTGGAGCTCATCATCGACGGCCCGTTCGGAGACGATCTGACGGCGGACGAAGACAATCTGGTGATGAAAGCGGCCAGGCTGTTGGCTGACGAGGCGGAGATTGAGCCCCGCGCTCATATCACGCTGACCAAGAACCTGCCCGTGGCGTCGGGCATCGGCGGCGGCTCGGCGGACGCGGCGGCTATACTTAAGGGCCTCTGCGAACTGTGGCAACTGTCGCCGCCGCCCGATCTGCTGACCGCCAAGGCGCTGGCGCTCGGCGCAGATGTGCCCATTTGCCTGGAGAGCCGGCCCGCCTATATCAGTGGCGTGGGCGAGGTGATTGAGCCTGCGTCCGGCCTGCCGGCCGCCCATCTGGTGCTGGCTAATCCGATGGTCGCCGTGCCGACGCCGCAGGTGTTTGCCGCCCGGGAGGGAACGTTCTCTCAGGCGGACCGGCTGGAGCAAATGCCGGCGACTGTGGATGACTTGGCAACGGCGCTCGCCTCCCGACGCAATGATCTGACCGAGACGGTGATCCAAACCGCACCGGTCGTCAGCGGGGTGCTGAATGCGCTGGAAGAGTTGGACGGTACGTTGATCTCACGACTGTCGGGCAGCGGGGCGACCTGCTTTGCTCTGTTTGCCGATCAGGCGCTGGCGGACGCGGGAGCTCAAACCCTCCGCCGGGATCACCCCGATTGGTGGGTTACTGCGGCACCTCTGCTGACATAATCCTATCCCGGCTAAAAGGTTGCCGATCCGGGCAAATCTGAATACATTGCGCGCCATCCCGGCGACGGGAGACCACGGCAATGGGGCGTAGCCAAGCGGCCTAAGGCACCGGTTTTTGGTACCGGCATTCGGAGGTTCGAATCCTCCCGCCCCAGCCATGAAAAAGGGGTCCTTCGGGACCCCATTTTTTATGACCTGTGGTATGGAGAGATGACCCTTGTTCAAGCCCAAGAAGGATGACACACCGTCATCCGACGCAGGGCCAGCGAAGCCGAAAGCGCAGCTAATCCTTCCGCCCCAGCTACGAAAAAGGGGTCCTTGGGGACCCCATTTTTTATGGCTTGAGGTAAGGTGTTGGGTGAAAGTAAGAAACCTGAATGACCTATCCTCATGAATCACGTGCCGCAACGCCGGAAACAGATGCCCTGCTGGCGCAGCTGCAGTAGAGAATACCGTCGATCCATACTGATCGATTGCGGCTGAGACCGCCGACGATTTCCGATTTTTCCGTCTACGCCGAGATCGCTCTTGCGGAAGAAGGCCGGTTTCTTCTCAAGCGGCATACCCGCGAGGATGCTTGATATGATTTCGCCAATATGGCCGCGAACTGGCTACTGCGGGGTCATGGTCTTTGGGCGGTTGAACGGCGGGCCGATACGGAAACAATTGGTTTTGTCCTGATCGGATTTAAACCCGGCGATCACGAGCCGGAACTCGGATATATGTTGGTAGAACGCGCGAGGGGAAACGGATACGCATTTGAGGCCGCCCAGGCCGCGTTAAGGTTCGCCGCTGATTCCCCTGGCTTTGACACCCTCGTGAGCACCATTGATCCGGGAAATGACACATCTCTCCAGCTGGCGCTGAAGCTGGGCGGCCAACGTGACCCCATCGCCGAGGAAAGTCACAACAACGAAATTCTGGTTCTCCGGTATTCTCTGTAGGATTTGCCGAGGCCCGGAACGCCGCGATCCGGATTTTCTCTCCCGCCAGTGACTCGCCCCGCCTCCGGTACTAAATTACAGACAACGAACAATGAAATAGGGGAGGACAGTCATGTCCGATGAGTTGCTATTGGTGGGCAGCATTCCGCTGGATACGCCGGAAGAGGTGTTTAACGCCTTCGGGCCGGGGCTCGGCGAATGGCTGGCCTATCTACCGGACGGGGAGATCGGCGATCGGCGCTATTGGATCGACGGGATTGCGCACCGGGTGCTGAACGGCCACCGAGAGATGGAGACGATCCGCTATCCCGACGCGGATGCCAACGGGGTGGAGACCTGGCGGCCCCAGGGCAATCATGATCAGTATCAGTTCACCGTGAAGGCCGGGATCGATAAAGTCCGGTTCGGCGATCCGGGCTGGCGGTTGGGCTACACTCGCGATGCCATCAACTCCTACTACGTCTTCCGGCATTTGAAAGAGCAGGGCAAGATACCCGCGCAAGTGCGGTTTCAGGTGTGCATCCCGCTGACCTATTCCTGCCTGGCGAGCTTTATCCCGGACCCGGATGATTTGGAGAAAGTCGCGCCCGGCTTTACCGAAGCCCTGACCGCCGAGGTGACCGAAATGATCCGCCATATCCCGCCAGCGGAACTGGCCATTCAGTGGGACATGGCGATTGAAAACCGGCTCATCGAAAATAAGCTGAAAGACGGCGATTTGGCCGGCGCAAAGGCCGAGGCCGCGCGGGTGGCGAAACCCGCCGCCGATATTTGTGCGGCGATCCCGGCCGACGTGGCACTCGGCTATCATTCCTGCTACGGCACGCTGGACGGCTGGCCCAGCC
>JAYPHU010000018.1:0-79015 GCA_038127535.1 Rhodospirillaceae bacterium
CGGCCGGAGAGATCACCGGCGCGAAGACGGCCAGGAATAGAAAGAACGCCACGATTCCGCCGCCGATGAGGAACCCCAAATGGTTTTTGGCGCGCCGGCGCATGAGCTCTGGCGGGGAGGGGACAGGGACGTCAAATTCGTCTGTTTCAGGGGTGCGGGCGTCCATGTTTTTAGGTCCTTCCTCAACCCAGCCGAATGCGCGGATCAAGCTGCGCATTGATGACATCGGATAGGAAGGTGAGCACGATATAGATGACCGACAGCATCACTAGGATCGACTGCACCACAGGAAAATCCTGGCGCTGGATAGATTCGAAGGCGAGGGAGCCCACGCCGTTCAGCGCGAAAATGCTCTCCATGACCACCGAGCCGCCGAGCAGAAAACCCAGAACCACCGCAGAGAGGGAGACCACCGGCAGGATGGCGTTGCGGAGCGCGTGCTTGAAGAGAACGCGAAGTGGACTTAGCCCCTTGGCCCGCGCGGTACGGATAAAATCGGAATCCAGCACGTCGAGCATGCCGGTACGAGTGAGCCGCATGAATTGGGGCATCACGCCCAGGCCCAGGGTCACCGCCGGCATGACGAAATGCCACTCGGTCGCATTGCCGGAAATCGGCAGCCAGCGGAGCTGCACCCCGAACAGCAGGATCAACAACAGGGCGAAAAAGAAATTGGGGATGGCCTGCCCGAACACGGCAAAGCCCAGGGATAATCGGTCGATAAACGTGTTTTGCCGGATCGCCGCCAGGACCCCTAAGGGAATGGAAATTACCAGGCTGAGCGCGAGGCCGTAGAAGGCGAGCTTGAACGTCACCCCGATCCGGTCGGTGATCAGTTTCGCCACAGGCTCATTGGTGAACAGCGATCGGCCCAGGTCCCCCTGCAGGGCTTTCCCGGCCCAATCGAAGTACTGGACGTGGAACGGCCGGTCCAAGCCGTAGTTGCGGGCAGTCTCGGCGATCTCTTCCATGGTGGCGTCTTCGCCCGCCAATTCCCGCGCGAGATCTCCCGACAGGCGCAGCAGGCTAAAGCCAATCACCGATACGGTTATGGCGACGAGGATCGAAACCCAAAGCCGACGTAGAATAAATCTGAGCAATCCCTGTTCCTCGCGGAATATTGTTGTCCGCTATCTTCATGGAAGAGCTTAGCCTTGCCGCCGGGCCCTGTCCACGCACAGCGTAGTCCCGTGACTGTCCCGCTGGATTTTCCCCCGGTCCGCTCTAAGATGCGGCCATGCGTGTGCTTCATACGGAATCCAGTATCAATTGGGGTGGTCAGGAGTATCGGGCGCTGGATCAGATGATCTGGCTCCGGGACAGCGGGCATGAGGCTTTTCTGGCCGCCCGGCCCGGCAGCGACATTGCGGCCCGCGCGGCCGCCGCCGGAATCCCTGTGTTCGAGATGCCGTTCACCGGGCATTACGACCTGAGATCTATTTTGACGTTGCGCAAAGTGATCCGGGACAACGGTATCGAGATCGCCGATTGCCACGGCAGCCGGGATGTGATGACCGCCGCTTTTGCCCGCTCGCTCATTCCGGTGATCCGCACCCGGCATGTGTCCCAGCCGATCAAGAACAAGCTGCACCGCCGGCTGCAATGGCGCTACGGCAGCGACCATGTGATTGCCACCGCCGACTGCATCCGCCAGGAGGTGCTGGCGAAAGGTCTGGCGCCCGACGGGAAGATCAGCGTCATCGGCGAATGGGCGGCGGACGGGTTTTTTGACCTATCGAAAAAAACGGCGCACCGGGAAGACGTGCGACGGGAGTTCAACGTGCCCGAAGATCAGCCGATGGTTTGTGTGGTCGGCATGCTGCGTGGCGATAAGGCGCAGGAGGTGTTGATCCAAACGGTGGCGGAGCTGCGCCGGCGGGGGCGGGACGTCGCCGTCCTCATCGTCGGCGAAGACACCAATTCCCAGAGAGACTATCACCGTGGATTGGAGGCCCAAGCTGCGGAATTGGGCGTGACCGATTTGATCCGTTTCACCGGCTATCGCGACGATGTGGCGCGCCTGACCCAGGCCAGTGATTCCCAGGTGATTACCTCAATCTCGGTGGAAGCCCAGTCCCGGACGGCCCCCCAAGCCTTCGCCAGCCAAACCCCGATCGTTGCAAGCCGGGTCGGAGGCGTCGCCGAACTGATTGCGCCGGGGCGCACCGGGTGGCTGGTGGAAATCCAGGATGTGTCTGGTTACGCCGATGCCCTGACGGAAATTTTCGACAACAAAGATGAATCAGCCCGAATCACGGCAGAGGCGCGGGCGTTTGCCGAGGCCAACCTGCGCATGGATCGAAAGATGGCGGAAACGCTGAAGGTCTATGAGCGGTTGATTGCCGCCCGCCGCACGTCCTAGCTTTCGGGGAGAGAGACTTAGCCGTCGGCGTTGATGCGCTCTACCAAGGACATCAGCACGTCATCCGCCCGGACCGCGCCGACCTGACAGGTGCCCACCGCTTCGTGGCCGCCGCCGCCATGCTCCAGCATCAAGGAGCCTATATTCGCCTTGGAGCCTCGGTTCAGGATCGACCGGCCGACGGCGAACAAAACTTTTTCGTCATCTTCGCCCGGCAGCACGGTGATGGAGACCCGGGCGCTCGGGAACAGGCCGTAAATCAGGAACCGGTTGCAGGCGTAAATGATTTCTTCGCCGCGCAGATCGGCGACCACCACGTCTCCGGCCATGGAGGAACATTTCTTGAGCTGTTCCTCCGCGTACTCCTCATGCTCCCAGAATAGGTGCACTCGTTCTTCCATGTCGGGAATCGCCACGATTTCATCGATGGGATAGCGGCGGCAATAGAGCATCATGTCCTTCATGAGCTGGTTATTGCTGACCGAATAGCAACCGGCTTTGGCCAGGCCGGTACGCGGATCCACGATGAAGTTCAGCAGCGTCCACCCTTGGGGCGCCCGAACTTCACTTTCCGTATATTGGGCAGAATCAGCCTTATCGATAGCCTCCATCAATTCTTCCGAGATATGGGGGAAGGCCTGCGGGCCGCCGTAATGATCATAAACCACCCGCGCCGCCGACAGAGAATTCGGATCAATGACGTGGTTATTCTTCCCCCCACCAATCCGTTCGGTTTCGCTCAGATGGTGATCGAAACAAAGATGGGCGTTTTGCTAATAGGGCAGGTTTGCGGTGATATCCGGATCCGTGATCTCGATCTCACCCTTCTGTACATCGCGGGGCTCGACAAACACCACGTCGTCGCCGATTAAGCCCTGCTCGATCAGCAATCCACCGGCCACGACGCCGTCAAAATCGGCGCGGGTAACAAGCCTATATATTTGTTCAGTCATAAACCCTCGGGGGGAAAATCCTAAATCTCAAAGAAGATAGGATACGCATTCGCGAATTCCAAGCCAGTTTGTGAAATAACCCAAAAGGGATGATCTCGAAAAATCTCAGACCATCAGGGATTTGCCTTCTTTTCCAGTTCAGCGACTCTTTTTTCGGCCGCTTCTGCTTTTGCCGTTTCGCCGAGCACCCGATAAGCCCGCGCCAGCCGCTTCCAGCCAGCCAGGTCATCGGGCTCGTCTTCTAACCGATCCGCCAATCGTTGCACCATGGAGCGAATGAAGGCCTGGCGATCCTCGGAGGTCATCTGATGGGCGGCCTCCACGTCTTCGCGGGTGGGGCCGGGGATGTTCGGCCCGGATGTGACTGGTGGTGCCATGGGAGACGCGGGGCCGAGGGTCGGCTTCACCGTCGCCGGGTCGATCCCGCTTTTCTGAGCGGCGTCCGCCAATCGCTCCCGAAGAGACGGCAGCCACGGCGCATTGGGCTGCGAGACCGCGCGCAAATTCACCCAAATCTGGATGGCCTCGGCGAATTTTCTTTTCTCGGCCAGGCTGAGCCCCTGGTAGAACATGGTCTTGGGTTCCGCCGGAAAGGCCCGTGCCGACGTCGCCAGCGCGGTGTCAGCCTCGGCGGTAAAGCGCCCGCCCGACGCCATAAAGAGCGCCTCGGCGAACGAAACGCCCACATCCGGCTTCTCAGGCCCCAGGCCGAAGGCCCGGCCGAACGCCCGGGCCGCCTTGGGGTAGTCCTGCAGGGTCATATAGGTGCGGCCCAGCAACATCCAGCCCTTCAAACGTTCCGGATTTTGTTCCATCTTTCCGGCCAGGTTTTCCGCAAGTTTGGCTAGTTCCTGGTTCTGCGGCGCCTGTTCCGGCGGTGCGATATTCCGGGCCGACACGGGCAGGTCCGGCTTGTCCGGCGAGCCCAGATAGCCGTAGAGGCCAAACGCGCCGGCCGGCAAAAAGATCATGACGATGATTAGGGCCGCGATCTCCGCATTGCCGAACGCGCCCGCGCCTTGCGGGCCCGACGCCTCCTCCCGGACCTTTTCCAGCCGGCGGGTAATTTCCTTTTGCAGCGCTTCGGCCTCAGCCTCGCTGAGCAGGCCACGCTCCACATCCCGGTCAATCTCGGCGAGCTGGTCCTCATAGACGGCGGCCTCGTGATCGTCGCTGGCACCCGCCCCCTGCCGCAACAGCGGCATGATCAGCGCCAGCAAGGCGATGACCGACAGAAAACCGGCGTTGATCCAGAGACTCATAACTCATCTCCCTCCGCGCGGGCCGACTGCTGGCAGAAATAAACGACGATTCCAATCAAGCCGATCAGGAGAAACACCAATGGTCCGGCCCAAAGAACGGCGGTCACTCCCTTCACTGGCGGGCGCAAGAGGACAAAATCACCATAGCGTGAGACGACATAGTCGATGACTTCCTGGTCGCTGTCGCCGGCCACCAGACGTTCCCGCACGAGAATACGAAGATCGCGGGCCAGGGGCGCGTCCGAATCGTCGATGGATTGGTTCTGACAGACAACACAGCGGAGGTCCTTACTGATATGCCGGGCGCGGGTCTCCAAACCGGTGTTGGAGAGGATTTCATCGGGCTGAATGGCCTGGGCCGGCGGTGTCCAGGCCAACGGCATCAGCAACAAAAGGATAAACAACGACCTCATGATTTCCGAAGCTCCTGCACAATCGGCCAAATGGTCTCGTCCCAGATCTCCTGGGTGATCGGGCCGATATGCTTGAAACGGATGGTGCCCTGTTTATCGATGATGAATGATTCGGGCGCGCCGGTAACCCCAAAGGCGATCGCGCCCCGACTTTTGGGATCATCGCCGATCAGCGTGTAGGGATCGCCGTACCGGCGCAACCACGCCGGTCCCGCCCGCCGGTCTGTTTCCCGCCAGTCGATGCCATAGATGGGAATCAGCTTTTCCTTCGCCAGCTTCATCAGGAACGGGTGTTCCTGCTGACACGCCACGCACCAGGAGCCGAAGACGTTCACCAAGGTGACTTGGCCCAGCAGGTCCTTGCTGGCAAAACCTTTGTCCCGGCCGTCAATCGCTGGTAGATCAAATTCGGCCACCGGGGTGTTGATCAGAACGGATGGGAGCTCCTGCGGATTACGGCCCAAGCCCATCATAAAATAAATGGCGAGCACGCCGAGTACGACCAGGGGCAATATAAATTTCAGCCGGTTCATAAGACGTGATTACTCGCCCGCCACAACGCCCTGAGGCCTATGCCCGGTTGCTTTACGCTGAGACGGCGCGCCGACCCGGTGGCGCCGGTCGCTCAAGGAAATGCCTGCGCCCAAAACCATGATCATTGCGCCCACCCACATCCAGGGCACCAACGGATTGAAGTAAAGCCGCGTGACATAGCCGCCCTGGCCGTCCGGGTCGCCGATCACCGCGTAAATGTCGCCGAGGAAGGTCGGGTGGATTGCCGCTTCGGTGGTCGGTTGGCGGCTGACGGTATAGACCCGTTTTTCCGGCTGAAGACGGAGGACCGAACCGCCGGATTTTACCTCAAACGTGCCGCGCAAGGCCTTATAGTTTGGTCCCGGCACCTCCCGGGCGTCGATTAAAGTAAATGTATATTCGCTGACATCGACCGATTGGCCGGGTTTCATGGTTTGCACTTTTTCCACCTGCCAGGCGCTCGACGCGGTCATGCCGGCAACCCCCAGGGCGATCCCCGCATGGGCCAGCGTCATGCCCCAGCTGGCCCTTGGCTGGCGCAAAAGCCGCCGCCAGGAATCGGACAGAGGAACTTTAAAGAGGTGGATGCGCCCGGCCAGCTCGGTCAGGGTCGCGGCGAACAGCCAGATGGCCAGCGCGATGCCGAAGGCGGCAAAGATGCTGGCCCGGTCGATGGTGAGCCAGACGCCAATGCCACCCAGTACGGCGATCACGCCGGCGATCTTCAACCGGTTCAGCGCCCCGGCGCCCCGTTTCCAGCTGAGGAAGGGCGCAACGCCCATGACTAAAATCATCGGGATCATCATCGGTACGAACACGCTGTTAAAGTAGGGCGCGCCGACGGAGACCTTGCCCAGTTCCAGCACATCCACGAACAGCGGATAAAGCGTGCCGAGTAAAACCGAGAAGGCGGCCACGGTCAGCAGGAAGTTGTTCAGCAGCAAGCCCCCTTCCCGGGAGACAGGCTGGAACAGGCCGGTGCCTTTAAGAGACGGCCCCCGCCAGGCATAAAGCGCGAATGCCGTGCCGATACTGATCACCAGGATTGCCAGGATAAAGACGCCCCGGTCCGGATCGGAGGCAAAGGCGTGGACGCTGGTCAAAACGCCGGACCGCACCAGGAAGGTACCCAGCAGGCTAAAGGCGAAGGCGATGATCGCCAAGAAGATGGTCCAGCTTTTCAGCGTATCCCGTTTTTCCGACACGATAGCGGAATGCAGCAGCGCCGTGCCGGCCAGCCATGGCATGAACGAGGCATTCTCCACCGGATCCCAGAACCACCAGCCGCCCCAGCCAAGCTCGTAATAGGCCCACCAGGAACCAAGTACGATGCCGCCGGTAAGAAAGCCCCAGGCGGCTAGGGTCCATGGCCGGACCCAGCGGGCCCAGGCGGCGTCCACCCGGCCTTCCAGAAGGGCGGCGACAGCGAAGGAAAAGGTAATCGAGAAGCCCACATAGCCGAGATAGAGCAGCGGCGGATGGAAGGCGAGGCCGGGGTCCTGCAGCAACGGGTTCAGATCGTTGCCGTCGATGGGCGCGGGCTGCAACCGGTCGAACGGGTTCGAGGTCAGTAGAATGAACAGCAGAAAGCTGACGGCGAGCAAAGCCTGCACACCCAGAACACGCACTTTAAGCGATGGCCGCAGATTGTTGCCGAAAGCGGCGATAGCAGCCCCATAGATGGCCAGGATCAGCACCCACATAAGCATGGAGCCCTCGTGGTTCCCCCAGACGCCGCTAATTTTATAAAGCATGGGTTTCAAGGTGTGGGAATTGCTGGCGACAACTTTTACCGAAAAGTCAGACGTGACAAAGCCATAGGTTAAGGCGGTAAATGCCAGCGCGATAAAGAGGAGTTGCATCAGCGCGGCCGGTGCGGCGAGGGACATCCAAGCCTGGTTCCTGACTTGGGCGCCAACCATGGGCAGGGTGCCCTGGATGATCGCGACGATGAGTGCCAGGATCAGGGAAAAATGGCCGGTTTCAGCAATCATGTCTTACATCCCCCGCCTTATTTCGGGCTGGGCCCTTTCCACTTGCCGGATTTTTGCAGCGCGTCCGCCACTTCCTTGGGCATATAGGTCTCGTCGTGCTTGGCCAGCACTTCGGTCGCGGTAAACACGCCCTTGCGGTAATAGCCCTCCGCAACGATACCCTGACCTTCCCGGAACAGATCCGGCAGGATACCCCGGTAGCTGATTGTTAGTTTGGAGGTCAGATCGGTGACCACGAAATTGGTGATCGCGCCTCCGTCCACTTTGGTGATGCTACCGGCTTCCACCAACCCGCCGACCCGGAGCCGCTGATCCGGCCGCACGTCTTTCTGGGCGATCTCGGTCGGACTGAAGAAGAAGACGATATTGTCCTCGAACGCGGTCAGGACCAGCGCTGCCGCCGCACCCAGGGCGAGCAGTCCCAATAAAACAAATGACAGGCGTTTATGCTTCCGTTTCATTTTCCGTGTCGTTGCGATGGCCGCCGGTTTCGTTCAGCTCCTGCTCGGTCTGGTTCAGGAAGCGATAGCTCTGTACCGCGACCCCGATCAGCGCAATGGCAGAAATGACAAAGGCGGGCCAAATAAATTCTCCGTAACCGCCCATGGCGAAGAAATTGCTTGAGTTTTCCATATTGATCCCCCTAGGCTTCTGCTTGCCGGATGCGCTGGGCGCGCAGCTTGGTGGCGTTCATCTCGGCGCGGATGCGGATGATCATGATCCAGACGAACAGCGCCGTGTAGCCGACGGCCATCAACAACAAAGGGGTCAGCATGCTGGAATGAATGGCCGGCCCATCCATCTTCACCACGCTGGCCGGTTGATGCAGGGTGTTCCACCAGTCGACGGAGAACTTGATGATCGGCACATTGACCGCGCCGACCACGGCCAGGATCGCCGCCGACTTCGCGCCTCGGGACGGATCGTCGAAGGCGTCGCGCAGCACAATATAGCCGAGATACAAAAAGAACAGGATCAGGACAGAGGTCAGCCGTGCGTCCCACACCCACCACGTGCCCCACATGGGCTTACCCCAAAGAGACCCCGTCACCAGGGCCAGCAACGTAAAGGCCGCGCCGATCGGGGCGGTGGCCTTGGCGGTAATGTCTGCGACCATGTGCCGCCAGATCAACGCGACGGCGCTGGCGCCCGCCATGACCGAATAGCAGAACATAGCCATCCAGGCGGCCGGCACGTGCACATACATAATGCGCACGGTCTCGCTCTGCTGGTAATCCGGCGGCGAGTTAAAGAGGGCAAAGAACAACCCCGCGCCTAGGCACAGAAGCGCGATCCACATGGCCCACGGCTGGATGGCCAGGCCGATTTTCAGATATCTCGTCGGGTTGGCAAATCTATGCATTGCTTATGACTTCATCCCAGGTGTCACGGAGTTTTACACTGATGAAACGGAGAATTCCAGAAGCCTCTATATCGTGTCGCTTTATCAGGTAAACCACCGGCGGCGGAAACTATTCCCCCACCTACTCAACTGTCTATTCTACTGCTTGGCGGACCGCCGCCGCCGCCGCCCAGGGACACAGCGCCACCGAGCCTAAGAAAATCCCACCCAAAATCAGCAACTGCGCCTGGCTGGGCAGATCCAACAGTGCCGCGTCCATCGCACTCACGCCGAAAATGAGGGTGGGGATAAACAACGGCAAGACGAGGAGCGATATCAGGACGCCGCTTCGCCTTGAACCCAATGTGAGGGCCGCGCCGATGGCGCCGATCAGACTGAGGGTCGGGGTGCCGAGCGCCAGGGCTAACAAAAGCGTGCCGTACCCGCCCGCGCCCATATTCATGAACAGGCCCAACAAGGGCGAAACGATGATCAGGGGCAGGCCCGTGGTCAGCCAGTGGGCAGCCGCCTTGCCCAGCACCAGGAACTCCATCGGCGTAGGGGAGAGAACCAAAAGGTCCAAGCTACCGTCTTCATAATCCTGCTGAAACAGCCGATCCATGGACAGCATCGCCGACAGCAGCGCGGCCACCCAGATCACCCCGGCGCTGATCCGGGCCAGGATGTTTTGTTCCGGGCCGACGCCCAAGGGGATCAGTACGACCACAAGGATAAAGAACACCACCACCATCAAACTGTCGGAACCGTGGCGCACCGCCAGACGCAGGTCTCGTTGGATGAGGGAGAGAACGGCGCTCATTCGGCTTCTCCCTTATCTGCGAATTGGCTGACATCCAGCACGGCGGCATCGTTGGGCGTGGCGTCGTGGGTAGCCATGATCACCAGCCCGCCTTTCTGCCGGTGGGCGGCGATGGCGACTTTCAAGGCGTCCACCGAATTCGCATCCAAGGACGTGGTCGGCTCATCGAGCAGCCAGATGGGCGCCGGCGTGGCCGTCAGCCGGGCCAGGTTCAGCCGCCGGGATTGCCCGGCCGACAGATAGCGCGCCGGCAGGTGCGCTAGGTGGCTGATGGCAAAGGTCTCCAGCGCTTTATCGATGGTCTGCTTTTCCGCATCGATCTGGCGCATGTCCGCCCAGAACTGCAGATTCTCCCGGACGCTGAGCGCGGTTTTGATGGCGTCCTTGTGGCCGACGTAATGGATCAGCGCGTGGTACTCGTCCCAATCGTTGGCGACGTTTTCCCGGTTCCATCGGATTTGACCATCCATGGGCTTCAGCAGCCCGGCCATCAGCCGCAAAAGCGTCGACTTGCCGCTGCCGTTGGAACCCCGGAGGCACAGCGTCTCCCCCTCGGCCACGTTGAACGACAGATCGCGAAAAACGATCCGTTCGCCCCGAAGGCAGGTCAGGCCGGTGCCGCTGAGTGTGGTCATGGGTCCCGCAGAGAAAAAGTCGAGTGGTGGCAGGAACTTACTTGAATGGGTGCACAAAAAAAAGCGGCTGGAATGTCAGGGGAGTCATTCCAGCCGTTAGGTTTGGCAGTCAGTCTGCCTATAGGGGGGTAAGAGAGAGGGGTTCTCTCTTAATCAGGAGGCCTGATCGGTTTCCATTAAGCCCAGCGATTGTGTCCAAAAATGGGCCAAATTGTGATTATATTGGCTTTAAAAATACCCACGGGCAGTGTACCTAATGCCCCCATAATCAAGACTTCTCACCTTGTCTGCAGACCCATGGAGGAAGCCCATGCCCGTCACCGGCCATGACAGCCTTAAAACTCGCCGCTCTCTGAATGTCGGCGGTAAGTACTACGATTATTTCAGCCTAAAGGCCGCGTCCGAGGCCGGCTTGGGGGATGTTTCCCAACTGCCGTTCTCTCTGAAAATCCTCCTGGAAAATCTGCTGCGCTACGAAGATGGCTCCTCGGTTACCACCGACGACGTGAAGGCGGTCGCCGAATGGCTGAAAGACAAACGTTCGGACCGTGAAATCGCCTATCGTCCGGCCCGGGTTCTGCTGCAGGATTTCACCGGCGTGCCGGCGGTGGTCGATCTGGCGGCCATGCGCGAGGCCATGGTGGAGCTGGGCGGCGATCCGCAAAAAATTAATCCGCTGAGCCCGGTCGATCTGGTCATCGACCACTCGGTGATGATCGACCATTTCGGCAACGATGATGCGTTCAAGGCGAACGTGGATTTGGAGTTCGAGCGTAACAACGAACGCTATGAGTTTCTGGCCTGGGGCGCGAGCTCCTTCGACAATTTCCGCGTGGTACCCCCCGGAACCGGCATCTGCCACCAGGTAAACCTGGAATTCCTGTCGCAAACCATCTGGACGGCGGAAGAAGGCGGCGCGACCGTCGCCTACCCGGACACGCTGGTCGGCACCGACAGCCACACCACCATGGTCAACGGCCTGGCGGTCCTGGGCTGGGGCGTCGGCGGCATCGAGGCGGAGGCGGCCATGTTGGGTCAGCCTATTTCCATGCTGATCCCGGAAGTCATCGGCTTTAAACTGACCGGCGCGATGAAGGAAGGCACCACGGCCACCGATCTGGTGCTTACCGTCGTGCAGATGCTGCGCGCCAAGGGCGTGGTCGGCAAATTCGTGGAATTCTATGGATCGGCCCTCGATAGCCTCAGCCTGCCGGACCGGGCGACGCTCGCCAACATGGCGCCGGAATACGGTGCGACCTGCGGCATCTTCCCGATCGATCAGGAAACCATTAATTATCTGAAATTTACCTCGCGGGCCGATGACCGAATTGCCCTGGTCGAAGCTTATGCGAAAGAGCAGGGCATGTGGCGGGATGCGTCCAGCCCGGACCCGGTGTTCACCGACACGCTGGAACTGGATATTTCGACCGTGGAGCCGTCCCTGGCCGGACCGAAGCGTCCGCAGGACCGGGTGCCCCTGTCCAAGGCCGCCCCGGCGTTTGATGAGGCGGTCAAGGCGGTCGGCGCCGGCAAGGGCCCGATCAAGGTGGCCGACGGCGACTACGAGGTCAAAGACGGCGACGTGGTGATCGCGGCGATCACCAGCTGCACCAACACCTCCAACCCGTCGGTGTTGCTGGGCGCCGGTCTGGTGGCGCGCAACGCGGTGGCCAAGGGCCTCAAGGTCAAGCCGTGGGTGAAGACGTCGCTGGCGCCGGGCTCTAAGGTGGTGACCGACTATCTGGAAAAAGCCGGCCTGCAGGATCATCTGGATGAGCTCGGCTTCAACACCGTGGGCTATGGCTGCACCACCTGCATTGGTAACTCCGGCCCGCTGCCCCGTCCCGTCGCGGACGCGGTGGACGACGGCGATCTGACGGTGTGCTCGGTTCTGTCCGGCAACCGGAACTTCGAAGGCCGGGTGCATGCCCAGGTCAAAACCAACTATCTCGCGTCGCCGCCGCTGGTCGTCGCCTATGCGCTGGCCGGTTCCATGAAGATGGATATGTATAACGATCCGCTGGGCGAGGATGAAGACGGTAACCCGGTGTACCTGAGGGACATATGGCCCACCAACCAGGAAGTCCAGGACGCGATCCGCAACTCGGTCACCCCGGAAATGTTCGCCGGCCGTTATGGCGACGATGTCTGGCAAGGCCCGGATCAATGGCAGGCCATCAAGAAGAAATCCGGCGGCAGCGATACCTATAACTGGCAGGACTCTTCCACGTATGTGAAGTATCCGAGCTTCTTCGACGGCATGGAGGAAGAGCCAGGCGACTTCTCTGATATCAACGGCGCACGCGAACTGGCGATTTTGGGCGACTCGGTCACCACCGACCACATTTCCCCGGCCGGCGCGATCAAGGCGGACAGCCCCGCCGGCACCTATCTGAATGAGCGTCAGGTGCGCCAGGCGGAGTTCAACTCTTATGGCTCGCGGCGCGGCAACCACGAAGTGATGATGCGCGGCACCTTCGCCAATATCCGCATCCGCAACGAGATGGCGCCGGGCACCGAAGGCGGTGTCACCATCCACCATCCGAGTGGCGAGCAGATGCCGATCTATGATGCGGCGATGAAATATGCCGCGGACGGCGTGCCCCTGGTGATCATCGGCGGCAAGGAATACGGAACCGGTTCGTCCCGCGACTGGGCGGCCAAGGGCACCAACCTGCTGGGCGTCAAAGCCGTGATCGTCGAGAGCTTCGAGCGGATTCATCGGTCCAACCTGGTCGGCATGGGCGTGCTGCCGTTGCAGTTCAAAGACGGCCAAGGCCGCAAGACGTTGAACCTGGACGGCACGGAGATGTTCGATATCATCGGCATCGCCGACGGCATTCAGCCGCGCATGGACGTGGACTGCAAGATCACCCGGGCCGACGGCTTGACGGAAGATATCAAGCTTCTCTGCCGCATTGACACGGCGGACGAGGTGGAATACTTCCGCCATGGGGGCATCCTGCAGTACGTGCTGCGCAGCCTGAAAGCGTCGTAACCCGGTCTGATTTCGCGCCATCACCGGCATTTGATTGGTCCGTGATCCGCGCATGGGCTATGAGTTACGTATGAGAGCTTTACGGAAAAAAGCCCTATCTCTGTTCGCCGCCCTTGCATTGGTGGGATGGGCGCTGGGAACGCTTGTTTCTGCGGATGCAGAGCTCAAG
Organism: Rhodospirillaceae bacterium; assembly: GCA_038127535.1. Taxonomy (GTDB): domain Bacteria; phylum Pseudomonadota; class Alphaproteobacteria; order Rhodospirillales; family UBA2165; genus JAYPHU01. The sequence goes on from JAYPHU010000018.1 coordinate 13,483, forward strand.
GGTCTGGCGGGCATTGAGCTTTTCACCTCGCAGGGCTGCTCGTCCTGTCCGCCGGCGGATGAGTTTCTGGGCGAGTTGACTGCGGAACCGGGCATTTTGGGCCTGTCCTTCCACGTCGATTATTGGGATTACATCGGCTGGGCGGACCCGCATGCCAAGAAGGCCCTCAGCAAACGCCAACGCGGCTATGCACAAGTTTTTGAAAAGTCATTCGTCTATACGCCGCAGGTGGTGGTCCACGGCATGATCGAGACAACCGGTTCCGACGCCGGAAGTATACGCCAAGCTATCAAGCAGGCTGCTCAGCGAATGGATACGTCGATCCGTCTGCACCGTACCAAGGCCGGCGAGTTGACGGTCTCGATCAGGCAATCCAGCCATCCCGTCGACGCTTTGGTCTGACTGGCGCTTTTTGATCCGGAACACACGACCAAGGTGAAGCGGGGCGAGAACCAGGTGCGGGTGAATAAAAATTTCAACGTGGTCGGGGAATTGCGCCATATTGGCGACTGGCACGCCAAAGCCGTCAAGTTCACCGTGCCGCCGCTAGCGTTGAAAGGCCATGATAAACAAGGATGCGCCGTCTTTCTGCAGAACCCGGCGAAAGGGCCAATCCTGGGGGCGGGCGCCATTTAGCTTTCCGATAATCGTTTACCCCAGAGGTGATCCCAAAACGGACCGCTCTTCTACCATGTGAGCGCCGGTCGGAGATTGCCGTATCGCGGCTTAGCCTTCGGGTCAGGCCGCTTTTTTTGTGTGCAATGGGGGCCGTCATTGGCTAGGACAGGCGCACCGAAATCAACAAAACAGGGTGGGCTGATGGGAACCTTACGATCGCTTGATCAATTGGATGTCGTCGGGAAACGGGTGCTGGTACGTGTAGACTTTAATGTACCTATGAAAAACGGTTCAGTCGCCAACGATGCCCGGATTCGTGAAGCGGCAGGCACCCTGACAGAACTTATCGACAAGGGCGCCGGCGTTGTTGTCGCAAGTCATATGGGCAGGCCCAAGGGGCAGGTGGTTGCCGACTTATCCTTGGAGCCTCTGACGGCGGTGGTTCAGTCTTATGTACCGAACGCGAAAGTATCCTTCTGCGGCGCGACCGATTTAGCCGAGGTCAGGAGAGCAGCCGCAGAAGTTCAGGCGGGTGAACTTCTGATAATCGAGAACCTGCGCTTTTATCCGGGCGAGGAACAGAACGACGCTGATTTCGCCAAGCATTTGGCCGGGCTGGCGGATGTCTATCTGGATGACGCCTTTTCCTGCGCGCACCGGGCCCACGCGTCGATAGAGGGTGTCGCCAATCTTCTGCCGTCCGCTGCCGGCCGGCTGATGGAGAGAGAAATCAACGCGCTGATCGGGCCCCTGGAATCGCCGGCCCCGCCCGCTGCGGCCATCATCGGCGGCAGCAAAATCTCGACCAAGCTGTCGGTGCTTGAGAACCTCACGGCCAAGGTGGACTATCTGGTGATCGGCGGGGCCATGGCCAATACGTTTCTGTTGGCGGATGGATATCCCGTCGGTACATCCTTGGTGGAAGATGACATGATTTCTACGGTCGCCGATGTCCGCGCCCGCGCTGGTGAATCCGGCTGTGAAATTATCCTGCCCACGGATGTGGTGATGGCGCCCGGGTTCAAAGAAGGCGCGCAGGCTGAGACAACGGCCATTGATGCCGTGCCCGACGCCATGATGATCCTGGATGTCGGTCCCGTCAGCATTGCCCGGCTGGGAGGCATCCTGGATACCTGCAAAACGGTCCTGTGGAACGGGCCGTTAGGCGCATTCGAGATCCAGCCCTTTGACGCCGGCACCATCGGCGCTGCGCAGAAAGTCGCGCACCTGACACAAGAGAGGGGTCTTCTAAGTGTGGCCGGCGGAGGTGACACGGTTGCGGCGCTGGAAGCGGCCGGGGTGGCCGAACAGTTCTCCTATGTGTCCATGGCCGGCGGCGCGTTTTTGGAATGGCTGGAAGGCCGGGTACTCCCCGGCGTCGCAGTCCTGCAGGATTGATCGTTTTTAAGAGGACGTGTTTGCGAGCAGTCGGGCTACTTCGAGTCCGCCTGACCGTCGGACTTAATCCGACCTAAAAGATCATCCAGCATGCCTCGCAGATCTTCCGACTGATGCAGCAGGGCCGTCGCGGCTTTGATCGCCTCGTCAGATGCTTCGGCGGCAAACTGAACCGCGACGGTGTTGACCTCGGTCAGGGTCCGGCCAATTTGCTGGATCGCTTTGATCGCGCGCTTTGTACCCGACTGGATCATTTCGATCCGATCGCCCACTGATTGACCGACGGGCCGTTGCGGCGCGTCCTCGCCCATCCTTTTTTCAGAGAGCAGAACCAGGTTCTCGGGGTCGTCCGGATTGTCATCGTCGGAGAGCGCAGTCTGTACCGCCAACAGGCTCATTTGATCAGAGATGCTGGCCAACAGCAATTCGATCTCTTCTATTTTCTCCAGGGACTCGGATACGCCGGTGACTATAATATCCGCCCGCTCCGCGTCCCGCGCCGCATCCGAGGCGCTTTGACTGCTGGCTGAAACCAACTGACTAACATCGGAGAGCTTGCTTTTGGATTTCGGTTCCGGCGGCAGGGTCACCAGTTCCCGGCTCGGAGAATCGGGCAAAGGCAGTTTTGGCGGCGCTTCGGTCGGGGTTACCCCTTCATCCTCGTCGATGCGAATTTGCCGATCGGCGTTTTGCAGATTTGTCTCTCCGGCTTGCGCCACCGCACCCTGTTCAGTTTTACCCTCAACCTGTTTCAGGTGGTTCTCCAGTTCCTCCCGGATGCGATCCGCCTGTATAATGTTTTCACGGAAATAGTTCAGGGCGTTTGCAAGATCGCCGGTTTCGTCTCGATTGCCCAGCACCGGAATGGACGCGAGGTTTTCGCCCCGCGCCATCCGATTGGCGGCGCCCGACAGAAGGGCGATGGGCGTCGCCATACTGCGGAGCATCATCGTGCCGACCAAGATCAGGGCAATCATCACCGCCGCGCCGCCTCCGGCCAAAATTCGGCGAGAGAATATATGAGAGTCGTCGGCCTTCTGTGTCATATTCCTGGCCAGCTCGTCGGAGAACTTTACCAGTGAGCCGAGGTTCGGGAGGAGATAGGCATTGATTTCGCTGATCTTCGAAATCTCCCTGGCCTGGGTCAGCCGGGTGCGGGCGAGTTGCTCGATATCGGTGGCATAGGAATTGATCGCCTCAGTCACTGAGAGCTTGGCCGCCGACGAGATATTCGTGGCGGAAAGAACCTGACGTAGCGCGGCAATCGCGACTTTGATGTTTTGCGGATCGTCTGGACTGACGCGGGACCGGAGCGCATTCTCGATATCCCGGAGTTCAGTCGCTTGACGGATCAATCGCGCACTTCCGGTAGACGTGATTCTGTTTTCCAGCGCCGCGCCTGAAACCCGGGCGTTGCCAGCCAAACCGGAATTGGCGTCCGCGCCGAGAAGGGTTTGGATGCGAATTATGTTTTTAAAATGGGTGAAGTGCTGATCCAGCCCCTTCGTCAAATTGTCGATGGTGCGGATGCTGTTCCGGGCCAGGGGCCGGCCGCGCAGGTTTTTGAGCGCTGCCAGGGCCGCCTGATAATTGCGATCATATTCCTTTTCCAGCGCGTCACTCTGTTCTATCAGGAATCTGCGGCTGGATTGGGTGGCGCCGCGTGAGGCGCTGTCGACCCGGACGACCAATGCAGTGATGCGCTCCGCCGAGGCTAGACTGTTGATCGCCGTTGTTAGCCGTTGATCTGCCACGTAGAAAAGCGCGCCCATAGCGACGATAGCTAGCAAGCCCAAAAAGACGAACAGAGTAACTCTGGACGTCATCCGCATGCCTCCCATAAAGGTTCGCTGCGGCGGGGCGTCCCGCCGTTCAGAATAGGTTTGGTTGACCAGTTCTTCGGCCGCCATTTGTTTTCCCCGTGGTGAACGCCGGCCGCTGCAACCTGCGGCCATTACCGGGCCTCATAACACATTTTTGTCTTATTATGATGGACAAGTTATAACCGATCCTAGCGCCGGGTAAATGGCGAAGCGCGTGATCATACCCTCGTCGCCTCACGTGGAGGTGACTGGACGCATGGGGAAATCGGCGCTATCGTAAGAGAACCGCCGGATCAGAATGCCCAGGCTTGTCCATTGAGGAGAATCCCGATGGTTGATCTTGTCGGATCAGGCAGAGCCGTCCAGGCGGCGACCCAGGCCCTAAAATCAGCGTCGCAGTGGGATGTTCGTCTGTGCAAGGCATTGATCCCAATCAGGCCGGCCAGAGACCCGTGAATGCCTTCCAGACGGCCAGTGAGGCGTAGGCGCCTAATCATAATACCGATCTCAAGGGCGAACGCCCGGAGAATACGGAGGTGCCGCGCGGCACCTACCTGGACGTTTCCGCCTAAACCTAATTTATCCAAATTTTTGACTGAAATCGGCGTCCGACTCAGATTCCGTTAAGAATTGTCGTGCATCATATGCAGCATGAACGATCAACTCGGCATCTCACAATCCCTGCCCGATGCTCTGCCAATAAGGAAGCAGGCATTGTCGGGCTATCAGGCGTCCCGCGAAGTGGAAAACCGGGCGCGGGTTTCCCGCCCCATGGAAGATCCGGAACTGCAGCGGGTGGCGGCCAAACTGGATCAGCGTCTGGCATCGGGCAAGCCGCTTCGCGATGATGTGCCGCGCGGGTTCTATCTGAACGTCCGGGTCTGAACCCTATTTAATCTATTCCAATCCCATCAATGACCGGGCGAAGTCCTTGGCCTCGAAGGGCCGGAGGTCATCCGCCTGTTCGCCGACGCCGACGGCGTGCACCGGCAGACCGAACTTCTCCGCCAGCGCCACGATGACCCCGCCCTTGGCGGAACCGTCTAGCTTGGTCACGACCAGTCCGCTGATATCGACCATCTCGGTGAAAACTTCTACCTGAGAGTGGGCGTTTTGGCCCACCGTGGCGTCCAGCACCAACACCCGGCTGTGGGGCGCCGTGTTATCCAGTTTTTGAATGACCCGAACGATCTTTTGAAGCTCGTCCATCAGTTCACGCTTGTTCTGCAGGCGCCCGGCCGTATCGATCAATAGAACATCCGCGCCGTCGGCCTTGGCTTGTTCCAGTGCATCATAGGCGAGTCCCGCTGCGTCTGAGCCGGTGTCTCGGGCAATTACCTTGCAGCCCGTCCGTTCACCCCAAATTTTAAGCTGTTCTGCTGCCGCCGCCCGGAACGTGTCGCCGGCGGCCAGCATGACGGACTTGCCTTGCTCTTTATATATGTGCGCCAATTTGCCAACCGTGGTTGTTTTGCCGCTGCCGTTCACCCCGCACACCAAAACCACGTGCGGGTTGCCGGTACTTATGTCCAGGGGGCGGGCGACCGGATCGAGGATAGCGGCGATTTCGTCAGCAAGCGCACCCCGAACTTCCTCGCCGCTGACTTCTTTGCCGAAGCGGGTCTTGGCCAGTTCGCCGCTCAGCCGGGCCGCCGTCGATACGCCGAGATCGGAGGTGATGAGAATATCTTCCAGGTCCTGAAGCGTGTCGTCGTCCAGCTTGCGCTTTACCAGGAGGTCGTTAATGCCGCTGGTTAGGGATTGGGATGTCCGGCTCAACCCGGCGCGCAACCGGGACAGCCAACCGCCGCTTTCGATCATGCCCCCGACCTCATACCTGCACCCTCACGCCACCAGCGCGGCCGTTAGACCGGCGCCGGTGCGCCCGGTGATCTTTACCGGCAGAACGCTGCCCGGCGTAATCGGCGTTTCCAGTTGAACCGGTGCGTAGTGATCCGTGTGGCCTCTATTGTCCGCCTCGCTCAGCATGCGGGCGGTGGAGCCGATGAGCGTATCGAAATAAACGGATTTGGCCTGTTCCCCTCGTTCGCGCAGCCGCTTGGCTCGCTCTCGCCTGTCCTTGTCCGGCATTTGCGGCATTCTGGCTGCCGGGGTGCCGGGACGGGGAGAGTAGGGGAAGACATGAAGATATGTCAGCCCGGCCTCGTCCACCAGAACTAACGTGTCGCTGAACATCTCTTCGGTTTCGGTGGGAAAGCCGGTGATAATATCGGCGCCGAAGATCAGATCTGTCCGCGCCGTCCGCAGCCGGTCGCAAAGCTCAATGACGTCGCGGCGGTTATGGCGCCGCTTCATCCGCTTGAGGATCATGTCGCTGCCGGCTTGCACGCTAAGATGCAGGTGGGGCATCAATCGTTCGTCTTCGTTAATCAGCCGGATCAGGTCTTCATCCACCACCGCCGGATCAAGAGAGCTGAGCCGTAACCGCTCTAGACCGGAAACACTATTCAACAGCCGCCGGCAAAGCTCGCCCAGGCTGGGTTGGCCCGGCAGGTCGCTGCCGTAGGAACTGATATCCACGCCGGTCAGGACAAATTCGTTATAACCGGCGTCCACCAATTCCGACATCTGATTGGCCAGAAATCCCATCGGCACAGACCGGCTGTTGCCGCGGCCGAAGGGGATGATGCAGAAGGTGCATCGGTGATCACAACCTTGCTGAATTTGCACAAAGGCGCGGGTGCGCGCATCGAAACCCTTGATCAGATGCCCGCTGGTCTCCGACGCCTGCATGATGTCGGAAATCAGAACTCCACCTTCCGCCGGCAGGTTGAGATAGCTCTCCGCCGACAGCTTTTCCTCATTGCCCAGGACAACATCGACCTCGTCCATGCCAGCAAACGCGTCGCCGTTCACTTGCGCCGCACAGCCGGTGACGATGATCCGGCTCTCCGGATTCTCCCGGTGCAGCTTGCGGATGGTTTGTCGCGCCTGGCGCTCCGCCTCGGAGGTGACCGCGCAGGTGTTGATGATAATGGCGTCGTCTAGGCAGGCTGCTTCGGCATGAACCCGGATCACCTCGGATTCGAAGGCGTTCAGACGGCAGCCGAAAGTGACAATTTCAGGCTTGGTCATAGCCCCGCCGCCTTAGAGCGTCCAAGCGCCGGTAAAGCAGACAGCGGTCTCGCCGGTCATCAGCACGTGGCCATTTTCCTGCCACTCAATGTCAAGTATCCCGCCATCCAATTCCACCGACGCCGTCCGGCCGGCAAGACCCCGCCGGTGGGCGGCGACCAAGGCGGCGCAGGCGCCGGTGCCGCAGGCCATGGTGATGCCGGCGCCCCGTTCCCAAACCCTGACGCGCAGATCGTTTTCGCGGCGCACTTCGACGACCTCGACATTGGTGCATTCGGGATACAGCGGATGATGTTCCAGCTTGGGGCCGACGGCCGACAGAGCGATGGCGTCTGCATGCGGGACGAAAAAGACGGCGTGAGGGTTTCCCATGCTGACAGCGACGGGATCGGATAGATCACCCTCGGTCATGTCCAGATGAAGCGTGTCGGTCTCGCCCGCCAGGGGAATATCCTGCCAATCCAATTTCGCCGGTCCCATATCAACAGTCACCAGGTTGCCACCGGTTCGTGTCGTCGCTAAAAGTCCGGCATTCGTTTGGATCACCGCTTGATCCTGACCCGTTTCCGCCATCACCATTGCGCCGATGCAGCGGGTGGCGTTGCCGCAGGCATCGACCTCGCCGCCGTCGGCATTACGGATACGCATAAAGATATCCGCGCCGGCGTCCGTGGCCGGCTCCAGCTGGATCAATTGATCGCAGCCGATGCCCGTCCGCCGGTCGGCAATGGCGCGCGTTTGATCGGCGCTCAGCGTCAGCGGTTCGGCTCTGCTATCGAACACGACGAAGTCATTGCCGAGCCCGTGCATCTTGATGAAATTCAACGAGGTCATGGCGGGTGCTATAGAGCCCCTCCGGCGGGATGTAAATGGGCTTGGCCCCTAACCGTTGTCCGGCCCAAAAGTTTTGAGGAAGGCGTTCATGTGATATCCCGCTTGGGCCGGCGTATAGAGATAGTCCTGTCCCAGAGGACAGGCGCGCCTGGCGGCGCATCCATTGGACAAACAACTTGTTCCCTCTGGCCCGGCAAGAAAGCCGGCGCAGGCCGGGGCGTCATAATCGCCTGAGCCGACCGCATCCACGGGACACGTGTTTAGACAAGGCCTGTCCAGACATGTCTCACACGGAGAATTCGCATCTTCGCTAGGTGGCACGTCAATCCGTTCGCCGAAGGCCAGCGCGCCGCGATAGGCGTGCCACAATCCATAGTCCGGATGAATAAGCGGGCCGATGGGGGAGGGGAACACAGGTTCCGCTTTCTGCGCCCATCTTAAAAATGGCAGGTACGGGGGACCGGTAAACGGAAACAGCACGTCCGCCTCCAGTTCCTTGGCGGCCTCGGTCAGAATTTCGCGCGACCAGTCCTCGATGGGATTGGCATTTGTCATATCCGCCTCCCGTTCGATGGCTCGCCAAAATTGCGGACCGGCATTACCGATCAATATCAGGGTGGAACATGGCACGGGTATGCCGTCGTCCTTGTCCGGATAAAAACCGCCTCGAACCATCAGGCCAGTCGAGGCGATCCGCTGTTCAATCTGTGGATAATCCATAACCGCATTCTACCCGGCGCGGGCCCACGCGGCTATGACGAGCCGATATTGCTCTGCTATTTGCCGTATTGGGCGAGGGATTTCATGAACTGCGCCAGCCGGCCCCGCACATTTTCATTCGTGATACGCTAAAAATTGTGCATCATTTCGATGGCTTCCCGGGACGACATGGGATCATCTTCAAGCGGCACCTGGGGTAAATCTGACAGAACGCGCGGCTGGTCGGCGCCTGGCACCGCTTCCACGCCGTCATAGAAGTATGAAATTTCGACACCCAAGGTCTTGGCGATTTTATACAAATTGCTGAGGCCGATCCGATTGGTGCCGTTTTCATACTTCTGTACCTGCTGGAACGTGACGCCGACGGCCTCCCCCAGCTTGGTTTGGCTAATCCGTAATCCTACCCTACGGGTTCGGACGCGGGACCCAACATAGCGATCAATCGGATCCGGACCGTCATCCTTAATGGTGCGTCGTCTCATTTTGGGTATTTCTTTCTATATATCGCCGACAGACAAACCGGGTATTCAATACCTTTTAGTAGTTTAACTTAACATAACTGCAACCGATAGTTACTAACTTTGGCAGTTTTACGGTTTCTAATTCGGCTCAGCGCCATCTTATGTTTTCCGTTCTTGCTGACCCCCTTGGAGAGCTCTCAATATCCTTAATACTCTATAAAATACTGAAAACATGTGTTTATTTTTAGGGCCCAGAAGATATTTCGTCTCTGAAACTTTCTGACCAACGGTTCCCATCATGCAAGCAAACTCGGGAAACTACTCAAAACACCAATTGCCGTGGTTGACACTACCCGTATTCGCCCCTACATTTCGCGCCGAATTTTAGACGTTCGGTAGCCCCGGGCGCCGCCAGTCCGCGAGTTTCGCGCACTGGCGTTTTTTGCTTGTAAATGAAGTCTAGGCACCATGTTTGAGTCTTTGAGCGTGAAGTTCGGCGACGTCTTTGAACGCCTGCGCAAACGGGGCGCGCTTTCCGAGGGCGACGTCGCCGACGCCATGCGTGAAATTCGGGTCGCGCTTCTCGAAGCCGACGTGGCGTTGCCGGTTGTCAAAGACTTCATTGATGGCGTCCGGGAAAAGGCTGTCGGCGAGGGCGTGCTTAAAAGCGTCACGCCGGGTCAGATGGTGGTCAAGATTGTCCACGACCATCTGATTGAAATGCTGGGTCCGGAAGATGCAGAGATCAATTTCCAGGCCGCCCCGCCCGTCGCCATTCTGATGGTTGGCCTGCAGGGCACCGGTAAAACGACAACGACCGGGAAGCTTGCCCTGCGGCTGACCAACCGGGAACGTAAGAAGGTTATGGTCGCCGGTCTCGACGTAGCGCGTCCGGCGGCGCAGGAACAGCTGGCCATCCTCGCGAAGGAGGCCGGCGTTGAATGCCTTGCGCCGGTGTTCGGAGAGCAGCCCGTCGGCATCGCCAAGCGCGCCATGGAAACCGCTAAGCGGAAAGGCTTCGATGCGGTCTTGCTGGATACAGCGGGCCGGCTGGCCATCGATCAAGCCCTAATGTCCGAGGTGGCCGAGATCAGAGATGCCGTTAATCCGGCGGAGACGCTGCTGGTGGCCGACGCCATGAGCGGTCAGGATTCGGTCAACACGGCGCAGATATTCAATGACAAGATCGGCATAACCGGCATCGTGCTCACCCGTGTGGACGGCGATGCCCGCGGTGGCGCGGCGCTCTCCATGCGTTCGGTCACCGGCTGCCCGATCAAGCTGATGGGTGTGGGCGAAAAGCTCGACGCCCTGGAAAGCTTCCAGGCGGACCGGGTCGCCGGCCGCATCCTGGGCATGGGCGATGTGGTCGGCCTTGTGGAGAAGGCCGCCGAAAACATCGACAAGGAACAGGCGGAAAAGACCGCCAAGCGTGCGCTCAAGGGTCAGTTCACCCTCGAGGATATGGCCGAACAATTTGCCCAAATTCGCAAGATGGGCAGCATGGAAGGGCTTCTGGGCATGCTGCCCGGTGTCGGTAAAATGAAGAAACAGATCGCCGACGCGAATATCGATGACAAGATGATCGTTCACCAGGAAGCCATCATCCTCTCGATGACGCCGAAGGAACGCCGCAATCCGAAATTGCTGAACGCCAAGCGCCGCCAGCGGATCGCCGCCGGCTCCGGCACGTCTGTGCAGGAAGTGAACCGGCTTCTGAAGCAGCACAAACAGATGAGCGTCATGATGAAGAAGATGGGCAAGATGGGCGGCAAAGGTATGATGGGCGGGATGCCGCCGATGCCGGGCATGCCCGGCATGATGCCGCCAAGTGGATTCTAGACCCGGCCTAACAACGGAATTTTTTGATCAACCACGACAGGAACAACACCTTTCAACCAACCAGGAGGATATAAAACTCTATGTCTCTTAGAATAAGACTTTCCCGGGGCGGCGCGAAAAAGCGGCCCTTCTATCGTATCGTTGTCGCTGACTCCCGGAGCCCCCGCGACGGGCGCTTCATTGAGCGGCTGGGCACCTACAATCCGATGCTGCCGAGGGACAGCGACGACCGGGTCAACCTGAAGGAAGAGCGCATCCGTTACTGGATTTCCCAAGGTGCGAAGCCGTCCGACCGGGTTGCAAAATTCCTGAGCCAGGCGTCCATTATGGAGCTGCCGGAACGGCCCGAGCAGACCAAGCAGCATCTTCCCCGCGCCAAGACGCTGGAACGGATGAAGGAGAAAGAAGAAGCGGAAGCCGCTGCCGCCGAGGCCGATGCCAACGCTGGCGCTGCCGCTGACGACGCTCCGGCCGACGAGGCACCTTCTGAGGAAGCACCGGCCGAAGAGGCTGCTGCTGAGGAAGCCCCGGCTGAGGAGGCCCCGGCTGAGGAGGCCCCCGCTGAGGAGGCCCCGGCTGAGGAAGAAGAGAAGAAGGAGGAGTAGGCTCGTCAATCACCATGGTGAACCCGGAGGAGCACAGCGCTCAAGGCGCGTCCCGCAGAATCTGTGTCGGGGTCATTGCCGGCGCCCAGGGAATCCAAGGGGCGGTCCGGCTGAAAATCTATACCGCCCGCCCGGAAGACGCCGTCGCTTATGGCTCGTTGTATAATGAGTCCGGCGACCGCGAATTTCAGGTCAAGTTGAACCGGGTGACCAACAAGGGGCTGGTGGTGTCGTTGAAAGGTGTGACATCCCGGACCGAGGCGGAAGCGCTTAAAGGAACCGAACTCTATATTGAGAGAGACGCGCTCCCGCCGACCGAAGAAGACGAGTTCTATTACGCGGACCTGATCGGCCTTCGGGTCGATACGGTGGACGGAACGGAGATCGGAAGCGTAAAGGCGATGGATAACTTCGGCGCCAGTGAGATTGTGGAGGTGGCGTTGACCGAGGGCGGCTCGATGATGCTGCCATTCACCAAGGCCATCGTGCCCGAAGTTGATATCGCCGGCGGCCGGCTGGTGGTTGATCCGCCGGCGGAAGTTGAACCCGACCCGAATGAGGGCCAAGACAAGGATGAGGACGCAGGCTGAGATGGCGCGCGCCGACGACATGTGGACGGTTCAGGTCCTGACGCTGTTCCCGGAAATGTTTCCGGGGCCGCTCGGCCATTCCCTGGCCGGCAAGGCGCTGGAGGGCGGTATCTGGTCTCTGGACTGTTTGGACATCCGCGAGTTTGCGAAGGACAAACACCAGACGGTCGATGATTCCCCGTTCGGTGGCGGCCCCGGCATGGTGATGCGCCCGGATGTGCTGGATGCGGCGCTGCAGGCCTCCAAGGCGTCCGAGGGACGCAAGTTGATCTACCTGACCCCGCGCGGCCGTCCCCTGGAGCAAAGCCGGGTCAGGTCTCTGGTTGATGGTCCGGGACCGGTATTGGTCTGCGGCCGCTATGAAGGAATTGATGAGCGTGTGATCGACGCTTGGGACATGGAAGAGCTTAGTATCGGCGACTATGTCTTGTCGGGGGGCGAAGTTGCGGCTATGTCACTGCTCGATTCCTGCATCCGACTCCTGCCTGGGGTTATGGGATCGGCGCAGAGTCCCGACGAAGAAAGTTTTGAAGGGGGATTATTGGAATATCCCCATTACACCCGGCCTCGCTCGTGGCGGGACCGGGACGTGCCGGAAGTGCTTTTATCCGGCCACCACGAAAAGGTGCGCGACTGGCGACGGTCGCAAGCCGAGAGAATTACCCGTGAACGGCGGCCCGACCTGTGGGACAGGTATGCCGCCACCCGTAGCGACGCGTCGGGACAATAAGTGAGGACAAAAAAATGAATACGATCCAGGAAATCGAACAAGAGCAGATTGCCAAACTGACCGAGGGCAAGGACGTGCCTGAATTCGCGCCGGGCGATACGCTCCGGGTCAATGTGAAGGTGATCGAAGGCACGCGGGAGCGGATCCAGGCGTTCGAGGGCATGTGCATCGCCCGCAAGAACGATGGGCTGCATTCCTCCTTCACCGTGCGCAAACTGTCCTACGGCGAAGGCGTGGAGCGGGTATTCCCGGTCTACTCCCCGAACGTGGATAGTGTTGAAGTGGTGCGCCGAGGTGATGTCCGCCGGGCCAAGCTTTACTATCTACGGGGCCGACAAGGCAAGCGCGCCCGGATCGCCGAGCGGACCGACGGTTACGCCGCCAAGCTTAGTGCCGCAGAGCGTCAGATGGCCGCCGACGCCAAGGCCGCCGCCAACGCCGCCCAGGCCGAAGCCATGGGCATGGAAGAGGAGCTGGCGACGCCGCCGGTGGAGGAACAAGTCGAGGACCAGGTCACCGAAACGGCGGCCGAGGAAGAAACCAAGTCCGAAGACTAGGTCGCCGGTCTGACTAATTATTAAGTGGGAAGCGGATCATGAGTGAGTCGAAGACTCTGTACGACAAAATCTGGGAAGCCCATCTGGTGGATGTGCGCGATGACGGCACGTGTCTGATGTATATCGACCGTCATCTGATCCACGAGGTAACCAGCCCGCAGGCGTTTGAAGGATTACGCAACACGGGGCGCAAGGTGCGCCGGCCCGACCTCACCTTGGCCGTGGCCGATCACAACGTGCCGACCTCCGACCGCTCCAAGGGCGTTGATGACGAGGAGTCCCGGATTCAGCTCGAAGTTCTCGAACAGAACTGTAAAGAGTTCGGCATCGAGTATTACGGCATGGACGATATCCGCCAGGGCATTTGTCACGTCATCGGGCCGGAGCAGGGCTTTACCCTGCCGGGCACGACCATGGTCTGCGGCGATTCCCACACTGCCACCCACGGCGCGTTCGGCGTGTTGGCCTTCGGCATCGGCACGTCCGAGGTGGAGCATACGCTGGCCACCCAGACCATGATCCAGACCAAGGCCAAGAACATGCGGATCACGGTGGATGGCGAACTGCCGCTGGGTGTCACCGCCAAGGATATGATCCTGGCCATCATCGGCGAGATCGGCACGGCCGGCGGCACCGGCTGCGTGGTCGAGTTCGCCGGCGAAGCCGTCCGCAATCTCTCGGTCGAAGGCCGGATGACCATGTGCAATATGACCATCGAGGGCGGCGCCCGCGCCGGTCTCGTGGCGCCGGACGAAAAGACCTTCGCCTATCTCGAAGGCCGGCCCAAGTCGCCCAAGGGCGCTGCCTGGGAAGCGGCCGTCGAGTATTGGAAGACGCTGCACACGGACGACGGCGCGAAATTTGATATCGAGGTGACCCTGAAGGCCGAGGATATCGTGCCGCAGGTGACCTGGGGCACCAGCCCGGAAGACGTGCTGCCGATCACCGGCGCGGTGCCGAACCCTGCTGACGAAAGTGATCCCAACCGCCGCACCAAGATGGAGCGGTCGCTGGAATATATGGGTCTGGAACCGGGCATGCCGCTCAACGAGATCAAGATCGACCGCATGTTCATTGGGTCCTGCACCAACAGCCGGATCGAAGACTTGCGCGCCGCAGCCGAAGTGGCCAAGGGTCGCAAGGTTGCCGACACGGTCAGCGCCATGGTGGTGCCGGGCTCCGGACTGGTGAAGGAACAGGCGGAACAGGAAGGGCTCGATAAAATCTTTATCGAGGCCGGGTTCGACTGGCGGGAGCCGGGCTGCTCCATGTGCCTGGCCATGAACGCGGACAAACTGGCGCCGGGCGAACGCTCGGCGTCCACGTCGAACCGGAACTTCGAAGGCCGGCAGGGTCCCGGCGGGCGCACCCATCTGGTGAGCCCGGCCATGGCCGCGGCGGCTGCAATTGCCGGTCATCTGGCCGATATCCGGGACCTGGATTAGGAGCTGAGATATGGAAAAATTCACCAAACTCGAAGCCGTTGCCGCCCCATTGCCCCTGATCAATGTCGATACCGACATGATCATCCCGGCGCGGTTTTTGAAAACCATCGTGCGTTCGGGCCTGGGCAAGAACCTGTTCGATACGCTGCGCTACGACGCCAACGGCGAGGAGCGGGAAGACTTTGTGCTGAACAAGCCGGCCTACCGCAACGCGGAAATCCTGGTGACCGGCAAGAATTTCGGCTGCGGGTCAAGCCGCGAACATGCCCCCTGGGCGCTGGACGATTTCGGCATCCGCTGTGTGATCGCGCCGGACTTCGCTGACATTTTTTATAACAACAGCTTCAAGAACGGCATTCTCCTGATCAAGCTGCCGCAGGAAGATGTGGACCGGCTGATGGAAGGCGCGGAGAAGGGCGCCAACGCCAAGTTCACGGTGGACCTGGAAAACCAGGAAATCACCATGCCGGACGGTGAGAGCATCTCGTTCGATGTGGATCCGTTCAAAAAATACTGCCTGCTGAACGGGTTCGACGATATCGGGCTCACCATGCAGAAAGAGGATCAAATCTCCGACTTCGAAGCGAAGCAAAAAGCATCGCAACCTTGGAATTAATCGACGCGTAATACTTCAAGCAGAATTGGAATCAAGACAGTGGCTGCAAACAAAAAACTTCTTTTTCTCCCGGGCGACGGGATCGGTCCCGAAGTGATGACCGAGGTGCGCCGGGTGATCGACTGGATGGATCGGCGCCGGACCGTCAGCTTCGACATTACCGAAGGCCTGATCGGCGGCGCGGCAATCGACGAGACAGGCGTGCCCTTCCCGGATGAAACCTTGGAAGCGGCGCACGACTCCGACGCCGTGCTGATGGGCGCGGTCGGCGGTCCCAAGTGGGAGAGCTTGCCCTTCGAAGTCCAGCCGGAACGGGGCCTGCTGGCCATCCGCAAGGAGATGGGCTTGTTTGCGAATTTGCGTCCGGCGCTGGTGTTCGATGCACTGGCCGAAGCTTCGACCCTGAAGCTCGACGTAGTGAAGGGCTTGGATATTATGATTGTCCGGGAACTCACCGGCGGCATTTACTTTGGTGAGCCCCGAGGAATCGAGGAATTGCCCGACGGCACCAAGCGCGGTTTCAACACGCTGACCTATACAACGGGTGAGGTGGAACGCATCGGCCGCGTGGCTTGCGATTTGGCTTTGAAGCGGAACAAGCGGGTCTGCTCTATTGACAAGGCCAACGTGCTGGAAACCACGGTCATGTGGCGGGAAGCCATGGAAGGCATCAAGGGCGAATACCCCGAGGTGGAGATGAGCCACATGTATGTGGACAACGCCGCCATGCAGCTTGTGCGCAACCCGAAACAGTTCGACGTGGTGGTCACCACCAACATGTTCGGTGATATCCTGTCCGACTGTGCGGCGATGCTGACGGGGTCGCTGGGCATGTTGCCCTCGGCTTCCCTCGGTGCGCGGGATGACAGCGGCCGCCGCCCGGCGCTCTTCGAGCCCGTACACGGCAGCGCGCCCGATATTACCGGCCAGGGCCTCGCCAATCCCCTGGCCACCATTCTCAGCTATTCCATGCTGCTGCGCTATTCCTTCGATCTGTCGGAGGATGCGGATTTGGTCGATCAGGCGGTGCAAAATGTCCTGGATAGCGGTTTGCGAACCCCGGACATCATGCAGGACGGCAAAGCCAAGGTGTCAACCACCACCATGGGTGAAGCCATCGTCGCCGAGCTGGATAAACTGGCGGCTTAACCCGGAACACGCGCCCCGAACTCTTGAATCTGAACCAAAAGGGGCGTAAACGAACGCCCCTTGCGGGGTTTTGCGTGCAAACGCATCACTTGAAGAGAGTTTTTCAAGGCGGCGAAGGACTTGTTTTCAAAGAGGTTTTGGAGAAGATAAATGAGTATTAAGTATGCCGTGGTAGGCGCCACGGGAAATGTCGGACGGGAAATGCTGCAGATTTTGGCAGAGCGCGATGTGCCCGCGAATGCCGTGACCGCCGTGGCCTCCGTCCGGTCCGCCGGGGCCGAAGTGTCCTATGGCGAAGATGACGTGCTGAAGGTCCATAATCTGGATGACTTCAATTTTGAAGGCACCGACATTGTTCTCTCCAGCGCCGGCGCCTCCATCTCCGAGCAATTCGCGCCGCGCGCCGCTGATGCCGGCGCCGTGGTGATCGATAACACGTCCCGCTTCCGGATGGAGCCCGACGTGCCCTTGGTCGTGCCGGAAGTGAACCCGGAAGCCATCGCCCAGTACCGTCAGCGCAATATCATCGCTAATCCCAACTGCTCCACCATTCAGATGGTGGTGGCTTTGAAGCCGTTGCATGACGCGGCCGGCATCCGCCGGGTGGTGGTCTCCACCTATCAGTCCGTATCGGGCGCCGGCAAGGCGGGCATGGACGAGCTGTTCAATCAGACCCGCGGGGTCTACATGAACGAACCGGAGAACAAGTTTCAGGAAAAGTTCACCAAGCCGATCGCCTTCAACGTCATCCCTCATATTGACGTGTTCATGGAGGACGGCTCGACGAAAGAAGAGTGGAAAATGATGGTCGAGACCAAGAAGATTCTCGACCCGTATATCCAGGTGCACGCCACCTGCGTCAGGGTGCCGGTATTTATCGGTCACGCCGAGGCGGTGAATATCGAGCTGGAAACACCACTGGATGCGGACGAGGCGCGGGCTTTGCTGCGCGAAGCGCCGGGCGTTGCCCTGGTCGATCACCGGGAGGACGAAGGCTATGTCACGCCATCGGAATGCGCCGGCGAGGACCCGGTCTATGTCAGCCGGGTGCGGGAAGACCCGACCATCGAAAACGGGCTGAGCCTGTGGGTAGTCTCCGACAACCTTCGCAAGGGCGCCGCGCTCAACACGGTGCAGATCGCTGAAACCCTGACCGCCAGCTATATGGATCGCGCGGCTTGAGGGTTTTATTTTGTTTAGGTGGGTCCACGGGTCACGGCTGCGCCGGCCCGTGGATGACTAATTTTTTTCTCGACTGCACTGATAGTCATGCGCGGACCGATCCGTGGGATCGTGATCAGCGTACCCATATTTAAACCGCATTTATTGAAAAAAATAAGGAGGCGCCAGGCACTCGGGGCCTGGGATCCCCTTGTGACGCATCGCGGCGGCGATGCTCCTGACGCCTCATAGAGCCGGCCAGGCTCCGTGTACACTCGACAATTCTCACCGTCCCGTCCCGCGCTTACCCTTGGGAGAGAGACCACACGAACCGGACGGGGAAACCCGCCGAACCCGAACCGTTGCCGGCCCGGCCGCAGCTGGTTTCTCAAAGGCGGGCCAACTCTGACCTCTGACATAGCCGGTAATGCGATTCGGTTTTCCTTGGTCAGGCCACCAAAGCAGATCCGTCTCGCATGTCCCTGTCCGCGGATCAAAGACCCGCATCCCAGAACCCCGACGGTCGCTGCGTCGCGAAGACGAAGCACCCCGCCTCGCAAACAGCCGTTTTCGTCGTCACGTCCCCGTCTGGAGCCGGCGCTGGCGCACCCGCCGGAGGATATGAGACGCGGGTCCCGAAGAACCAACACGCCGAATGCTGCTGTCCGCACACCGGAACAACCCCTATTCAAGACCGAAGCCCTGGATCGGACCTGTTCCGACCGCTCTTTCCCGCTGCCTGTACGTACCCGAAGGCACGCTGCCAACTAGCGAAAATTCGCTGTGAGAACGCTTTTGCGTACAACAAATATTTTTAACAAGAGACGATTTTCTTTCAATAAAAAAAGCGTATATTATTTAAATATTCTGTGTATAAGTTAGAATAAATTACACATGTGACGCACAATTTATCCACAAAAATATTCACAGAAAAATTTTATTTAAATAATGCCTATGTATTATTTTTTTAATTTACTATAGTTCCCAGTAGATGGTGGTGTGTTGACAGGAGTATTCAGCCTTCCATTTGAAGCGAGTGCGTTGCGTTGACTTGGCACTTGCGAGGGTCTAAACCAGATCATAAATAATAACTGGTGTTTCCCGGAGAATTCGGGGTCTTTAAATAACGCGGGGCAATGATCATGACTCAGGGGAACCGACCTCTTTCACCCCACCTGACTATCTATCGTCCACAAATTACGTCGATTCTGTCCATTAGCCACCGAATCACCGGTTGCGCGCTGGCGGTGGGCGCTTTGGTATTAGCCTATTGGATCAATGCGGCGGCCTACGGACCTGAGGCGTTCGAGCGGATGCAGGATATGCAGTCCCACTGGTTCGGGCGGTTGTTGCTGTTCGGCTGGACGTTTTGTCTGTTTTACCATCTGTGTAACGGCATCCGGCATCTATGTTGGGATGCGGGCTGGGGCTTCGATTTGCCCCAGGTGCGTATGACCGGATGGCTAGTGGTGGTAGCGTCCATCGCATTGACGCTGATTAGCTGGGCAGCCGGCTACGGCATGTTGGGCTGAGGGGGACAAGTGATGAGCTTAAGATCCGATCTCGGTAAAGTTCGCGGCCTCGGTTCCGCCAAAGAGGGAACATCTCATTGGTGGATGCAGCGCATTACGGCTGTCGCCCTGGTGCCCCTGTCCATCTGGTTTGTGATTACCGCGTCCGGCCTTGTCGGGATTGATCAGGCGGGATTCAAGGTCTGGCTGAACGAACCGGGCAATATGCTGATGCTGATTCTGTTTATCGGCGCGCTATTCTATCATATGCAGCTCGGCCTACAGGTGGTGATCGAGGATTATGTCCATGGCGAGAAAGCCAAAGTGATCTCGCTGGTGTTGAATTTGTTTGTGGCGATCTTTTTCGGAGGGTCTTCGATCATCGCCATCCTTAAAGTTGCCTTCGGAGGCTGAGGACCCATGGCTCAAGCATACGAAATTATCGACCATACCCATGACGTTCTCGTCGTCGGCGCCGGTGGGGCGGGGCTTCGCGCCACCCTCGGCATGACGGCGGCCGGCCTATCGACGGCCTGCGTCACCAAAGTGTTCCCGACCAGAAGCCACACAGTCGCCGCCCAGGGCGGTGTCGGCGCGGCGCTCGGCAATATGCAGGAAGATTCCTGGCAGTGGCACATGTATGACACTGTCAAGGGCGCTGACTGGCTAGGCGATCAGGACGCCATTGAATATATGTGCCGCGAAGCGGTGCCGGCGGTCTACGAGCTGGAGCATTTCGGCGTGCCGTTCTCGCGCACGGATGAAGGCAAGATTTACCAGCGGCCTTTCGGCGGCCATATGAAGAACTATGGCGAAGCGCCGGTGGAACGCGCCTGCGCGGCGGCCGACCGGACGGGTCACGCTATCCTGCACACGCTGTATCAGCAGTGTCTTAAATATAATGCGGAGTTCTTTATCGAATACTTCGCCATCGATCTGATCATGGACGATGTCGGTGCCTGCCGGGGAATCATGGCATGGAACCTGATGGACGGCACGTTGCACAGGTTCCTGGCGCAGACCACCGTGCTGGCGACCGGCGGCTATGGCCGGTCCTATTTCTCTTGCACCTCGGCGCACACGTGCACCGGTGACGGCAACGCCATGGTGGCGCGGGCCGGCCTGCCGCTCCAGGATATGGAGTTCGTGCAGTTCCACCCGACCGGCATCTACGGCTCCGGTTGTCTGATCACCGAGGGCGCCCGCGGCGAGGGCGGCTATCTCACCAATTCCGAGGGCGAGGCCTTCATGGAACGTTATGCGCCGACCGCCAAGGACTTGGCATCCCGCGATGTGGTGAGCCGGTCCATGACCGTGGAAATCCGCGAAGGCCGGGGCGTCGGCGCGGACAGTGATCATATCTTCCTGCACCTGGAACATTTGGGCGGCGATGTGCTGCACAAGCGTCTGCCGGGTATTACTGAGACGGCGAAGATTTTCTCCGGCGTCGATGCGACCAAGGAGCCGATCCCGGTTTTGCCGACAGTGCACTACAATATGGGCGGCGTGCCGACCAACTATCACGGCGAAGTGCTGCGCCCGACGGCGGACGATCCGGACGCGGTTTGTCCGGGCCTGATGGCGATCGGCGAAGCGGCTTGTGTCTCCGTGCACGGCGCCAATCGTCTTGGCACTAACTCGCTCTTGGACATTGTTGTGTTCGGTAGGGCGGCGGCGATCCGCGCGTCAGAGACAGTCAAGGCGGGCGAGGCGGTCAGGCCGGCCGACGACAATACGGGCGAGGCGGCGATTGCTCGCTTCGACAAGTTGCGCCATGCGTCGGGCAGTCAGTCCACCGCCGATGTGCGCCTCAGCATGCAGCGGGTGATGCAGAACAATGCAGCGGTGTTCCGCACGTCCGAAGTGCTGTCGGAAGGCTGCACCCTGATCGATGAGCAGGTGAAAAACATGGCCGACCTCAAGGTCAGCGACCGGTCGCTGGTCTGGAATTCCGATCTGGTGGAGACCTTGGAGCTTGAGAACCTGATGGCGTGTTCCATCACCACCATGTACTCGGCCGAGGCCCGCAAGGAATCCCGGGGCGCTCACGCCCACGAGGATTATCCGGACCGGGACGACGACAATTGGATGAAGCACACGTTGTCGTGGCTATCCGACGATTGGAAGGTGAAGCTGGATTATCGTCCGGTGCACACTTACACGCTGACCGACGAGGTCGAGTATATTGAACCCAAGGCACGCGTTTACTAGGCCCGCGAGTAGATAAGAACGGATTAGAACAATGGTTGAATTTTCACTGCCGGCGAACTCGAAGATCAAAAAGGGGAAGACCCACCAGGCGCCCGAGGGGGCCAAAAATATCCGCAAGTTTCACGTCTATCGCTGGGATCAGGATAGCGGCGAAAACCCCAGCGTCGACACCTACGAGGTCGACATGGACACCTGCGGCCCGATGGTCCTGGACGCGCTGATCAAGATCAAGAACGAGATGGACTCTTCGCTCGCCTTCCGCCGGTCCTGCCGGGAAGGGGTGTGCGGCTCCTGCGCCATGAACGTGGATGGCACCAACACGCTGGCCTGCATCAAAGACATGGGCGAGATCAAGGGCGACGTCAAAATCTATCCGCTGCCGCACATGGCGGTGGTCAAGGACTTGGTCCCCGATCTGACCCATGCGTATGCCCAATACACGTCGATCAAGCCTTGGCTGCAGGCGGATACCACAGCGCCCGACAAGGAACGGCTGCAAAGCCCGGAAGAGCGGGAAAAGCTGGATGGTTTGTGGGAATGCGTGCTGTGCTTCAGCTGTTCCACCAGTTGCCCCAGCTATTGGTGGAACCCCGACCGGTATCTGGGCCCGGCGGCGCTGCTGCAGTCCTATCGCTGGCTGGCCGATTCCCGGGACGAGAAAACCGGGGAGCGTCTGGACGAGCTGGAAGATCCGTTCCGCCTCTATCGATGCCATACGATTATGAACTGCACCAATACGTGCCCGAAGCATCTCAACCCGGCCAAGGCGATTGCCGAGACCAAGAAGATGCTGGTGGAACGACGCTAAGCGGCTCACAGAACTCAAGTGTCGAGGCCGCCGCGTCACACCGGCGGCCTTTTTCATATGTCACTCCGGGGAGACACCCTATGTACACGCCCAAGGATTTTGCCGAAGACAATCCGGACGTTCTGTTCGATGTGATCGAAGCCAATAATTTCGGCCTGCTGATCACGACAGACGATGACGGCGCGACCGCGACACATCTGCAGTTCAGCGTGGACCCCATGGAGGGCGATTAGGGTGGGCTGCAGTGCCACATGGCCGAGGCCAATCCGGCCTGGCGGTCGTTCGAGACGGGTGAGGAAGTCTTGTACGTTTTCTCCGGCCCCCACGCCTATGTGTCGCCCACCTGGTGCGAGTCCGCGCCCATGGTGCCCACCTGGAACTATGTCGCCGCGCATGTCTATGGCGTGCCTAAAATTCTGGAAACGCCGGACGAGAATCAGGCGTTGCTCGCCCGGCTGGCGGATGGCCATGAGGCCGCATTGGGCACGGACTGGCGGGTGCACGACCTGCCCCAGGCCTATCTGGATGGCATGCTCAAGGGCATCGTCGAGTTCGAGATTCCCATCTCCCGGATCGACGGTAAATTTAAAATGAGCCAAAACCGAGAGCCCGCCGACCGTGCCGGCGTAATTGCCGGCCTGCGCGGGCAGGGCGATCCGGGCGCCGCGGCGGTTGCGGAAATCATGGCGGGGCGGGATCCGCCGGAGGCATAACACTTAACTTCACAGCGCCCCGGATTCCGGTCTATGCTGGCGCCAAAAGAAGATCAGGGGAGCCTTTCAGCCATGTCCGGATTTATCGCCTCTCTCCAGAAATCGTTTCAGCATCAGGTGGACCGGCATCACAACCTGCCGTTCCTGAAAGCCACAATGGCGGCGTGCGCGCTGGTGGCGACGGCCGATGGGTACGTGTCCTTCCCCGAATCCGCACGGGTGGATCAGATTGTCGAGACCTTGGATCAGCTTAAAACCTTCGATCCCCATGAGGCGGTGGATTTGTTCAAGGATTACAGTGACCTGATCCTGAAGAATCCCATGGAAGGCCATCAGGAGGTTCTGCGTGAGTTGGAACCGGCCATGGAAAATCGGGAGACGGCGGAACTGTTGATCCGGATCTGTCTGGCGGTGGCCGAATCCAATGGCGAAACCAGTCTGGTGGACCAGAGCGAGATCGTGACTCTGTGCAGCCTGCTGGACGTTGATCCATCCGAATTCGGTCTCTACAAGGAGGTCCTGGCCGAACAGGCGAAGGCCAGCGGCTTACAAATCTGAGGGATCCGGTCTTCATCCATGCCTGAAGGACCACTATTCGACTATCGGGAGAGTGTCGCCGCGGGAGATTTCCGGCCCGACCAGGCGCAGGAGCTGCTGGCGGAAAAGCTGCAAATTCTGCACCGGGCGCTGGGGGGTTACCGGCCGAGCTCCGGCGCCAAAGGCTGGAAGGAACGCTTCGGCCTGACCCGCCGGCGCGATGATCCGCCGCAGGGACTGTATATCTACGGCGGGGTCGGCGGCGGCAAGTCCATGCTGATGGACCTGTTTTTTGACACGGTTGACGTGGATCGCAAGCGCCGGGCCCACTTTCACGAATTTCTCCAGGATGTGCACAACCGGTTCAATGCCTTCCGGAAATCCAAGTCGGCGGATGAGGGCGATCCGATACCCCATGTGGCCAAAGAGTTGGCGTCCGAGGCCTGGCTCCTCTGTTTCGACGAATTTCAGGTCTCCAACATTGTCGACGCGATGATCCTGGGCCGGCTGTTCGAGGCCTTGTTTGAGCACGATGTGGTGGTGGTGGCGACGTCCAACCGCCCGCCGCAAGATTTGTACAAGGACGGGCTGCAGCGGGAGAAGTTCCTGCCATTTATCGACCTGATCTGTGAGAAACTGGATATCTTCCAGCTCGCCAGCGCCGCCGATTACCGGCTGGAACGGATGCTCGGCATGCAGACCTATCACCAGCCCCTGGGCGATGCGGCGACCAAGTCTCTTGATGACTACTTTAATTACCTAGCGGAAGGCCGGGACCCCGAAATCGAGGAAATCGAGGTGAAGGGGCGGGTTTTAAAGGTGCCCACGGCCGCCGGCATCGCCCGGATGGGATTCATGGAGCTCTGCGGCCAGCCCCTAGGCCCCGCCGACTACCTGGCCCTGGCGGACCGCTATCACACCCTGATCCTGGACGGCATCCCGCGCATGGAAGAGAAGCACAAGAGCGAGGCACGGCGCTTTGTGACCCTCATCGACGCCCTTTATGAGCGGAAAGTGAATCTGCTGTGCTCGGCGGATGCGCCGCCCAATGAGCTCTATGTCCAGGGGGAAGGGGCGTTCGAGTTCGAGCGTCTGGTCTCCCGCCTGATGGAAATGCAGTCCGAGGACTATCTGGCCCTCCCCCATGGGGAGGGGTAGGGGTTGGAACAGAGGGGTTTAGGGACAGGTCCGAATACGCAAATTCCCCAATGGGGCGAAGACTTTGCGGGCATCCCGACTTGCTCCACTATTCATTATGCGCTACGAACCCGCATGCAGATTTAACGGCGGCCTATAACCGGCCGCGATGCATTCAGTCAGTTTGTTTGACGGTAAATTTTGATGACACCAAGGCCGGTTCCACCGGCGCTAAATCCTGGCGAGAGGACAACTCATGGCACGTAATAAGATTGCGCTGATCGGCGCGGGTAATATTGGCGGAACGCTGGCACATCTGGCCGGCCTCAAAGAACTGGGCGACGTGGTGATGTTCGACATTGTCGATGGCATTCCCCAGGGTAAGTCCTTGGATTTGGCGGAAAGTTCGCCGATCGAAGGATTTGACGCCAACATGACCGGTTCCAAGAGCTATGCCGCGATCCGGGGCGCCGACGTGATCATCGTGACCGCCGGCGTTGCGCGTAAGCCTGGCATGAGCCGGGACGATCTGATCGGAATCAACACCAATGTCATGCGAGCGGTGGGCGACGGCATTAAACGTTACGCGCCGAATGCCTTTGTTATATGCATCACCAACCCGCTTGATGTGATGGTGGGTGTGCTGCGGGACGCTTGCGGTCTGCCGCACAATAAGGTCGTCGGCATGGCCGGCGTGCTGGATTCGGCCCGGTTCCGGTATTTCCTGGCGGAAGAGATGAATGTCTCCGTCGAAGACGTCACCGCCTTCGTGCTGGGCGGCCACGGCGACACGATGGTGCCGCTGGCGCGCTATTCCACGGTGGGCGGCATTCCGCTCCCCGATCTGGTGAAAATGAAATGGATGAGCCAGAAGAAGCTGGATGAGCTTGTTCAGCGCACCCGAGACGGCGGCGCGGAAATCGTCGGCCTCTTGAAAACCGGTTCGGCTTTCTATGCGCCGGCCAGTGCGGCGATCCAGATGGCGGACGCTTATCTAAAGGACAAGAAACGCCTGCTGCCCTGCGCGGCCTACCTGCGCGGCGAGTTCGGCGTGAAGGGCATGTATGTTGGCGTGCCGGTGATCATCGGCGCCAAGGGTGTCGAGAAGATCGTCGAGATTAAACTGGATGCGGCGGAAAAGGCGGCCTTCAACCAATCCGTGCGCGCCGTCAAAAAGCTGATCGACGAAAGCGCCAAGATCATCAAGGGCGGTGCTGCAAAGCCGGCAGCAAAGAAGAAATCGCCGTCCAAAAAGGCAGCCGCTAAAAAGAAAGTCGCGGCCAAGCGGAAAACCACCGCTAAGCGGCGCACCAAGAATTAAACGCGTTTTATCATCCTTTAGACTGGGGCCATTTGACCGAAAGAGGGGCCGATGAACATTCATGAATATCAGGCGAAACAGTTACTGGCGCGCTATGGCGTGGCGGTGCTGAAAGGCGGGGTCGCCTATACGGCGAGCGAGGCTGAAAACGTCGCCAAGGAGCTTGGCGGTCCCATTTGGGTGGTGAAATCCCAGATCCATGCGGGCGGCCGGGGCAAAGGCAAGTTCGCGGAAGATTCCGCCGGCGATGCAGGCGGTGTCCGGGTCGTAAAATCCATCGAGGATGTAAAGGACAACGCCAATCAAATGCTGGGCGCGACCCTGGTCACGCATCAGACCGGCCCGGCCGGCAAAGAGGTCAAGCGGGTCTATATCGAGGACGGCTGCGACATCGACCGGGAGCTGTATCTCAGCCTGCTGGTTGACCGGGAAACCTCTCGGGTCACCATTATCGCGTCGACCGAAGGCGGCATGGATATCGAGGAAGTGGCGGCCAGCACGCCGGATAAGATCAAAACCATCTCCATCGATCCCGCCGTCGGTATGATGGGTTACCACGCCCGCGAGATCGCGTTTGGTCTGGGCCTGGAGGGGGATCAGGTCAAATCGGCGGTCGGGTTCCTCCTGTCCATGTACAAGGCGTTCACCGAACTGGACGCCAGCATGGTGGAGATCAATCCGCTGGTGGTGACCAAGGCCGGCGAGGTGATCGCGCTCGACGCCAAGATGAACTTCGACGCCAACGCGCTCTACCGCCACAAGGATGTGGAGGAAATGCGCGATGAGGACGAGCAAGACCCGGCGGAACTGGAAGCCGAGCGGCACGACCTCAACTATATCAAGCTGGACGGGTCCATCGGCTGCATGGTGAACGGCGCCGGCCTCGCCATGGCGACCATGGATATCATCAAGCTCTACGGCGGGGAGCCCGCCAACTTCCTGGATGTGGGCGGCGGCGCGACCAAGGAACGGGTGACCACCGCATTCAAGATCATCCTGTCCGATTCCAATGTGGAAGGCATCCTGGTCAATATCTTCGGCGGCATCATGCGCTGCGACGTGATCGCCGAAGGCGTGGTCGCTGCGGCGCGGGAAGTTTCCCTGGATGTGCCGCTGGTGGTTCGCCTGGAAGGCACCAATGTGGAGCTGGGCAAGAAAATTCTCGCCGAGTCCGGCCTGCCCATCGTTTCCGGCGAGGATCTTGCCGACGCCGCCGAGAAGGTGGTGAAAGCCGTGAAGGAGGCCGCATAACATGGCTGTTCTTGTTGATAAAAACACCAAGGTCATTTGTCAGGGCTTCACCGGCTCGCAAGGCACGTTCCACTCCGAACAGGCGATCGCTTACGGCACGCAAATGGTCGGCGGCATTACGCCGGGCAAGGGCGGCTCCACCCATTTGGACCTGCCCGTGTTCGACACCGTGGCCGAAGCCGTGGAGAAAACCGGCGCCAATGCCAGCGTGATTTATGTCCCGCCGCCCTTCGCGGCGGAGGCAATCCTGGAAGCCATTGATGCGGAGATACCGTTGGTGGTTTGCATCACCGAAGGCATTCCGGTTCTCGACATGGTCCGGGTCAAGCGCAAGCTGGCCGGGTCGGGCACCCGGCTGATCGGGCCCAACTGTCCCGGCGTCATTACGCCGGGCGAATGTAAGATCGGCATCATGCCGGGTCATATCCATATGCGGGGCAAGATCGGCGTGGTGTCCCGCTCGGGCACGCTCACCTACGAAGCTGTCGGGCAGACCACGGCGGCCGGCCTGGGTCAGACCACCTGCATCGGCATCGGTGGTGATCCGGTGAACGGCACCAACTTCATCGATTGCCTGGAAATGTTCCTTGGCGATGACGAGACCGAAGGCATCATCATGATCGGCGAGATCGGCGGGTCGGCGGAAGAGGACGCGGCCGAGTTCATTAAATCCAACAAGGTCAAGAAACCCATGGTCGGCTTTATCGCCGGTGTGACCGCACCGCCGGGCCGCCGCATGGGCCATGCCGGGGCAATTATCGCCGGCGGCAAGGGCGGCGCGGCCGACAAGATCGAAGCGCTGCGAAGCGCTGGGATCGAGGTGGCGGACTCACCGGCGGCCCTCGGCGATACCATGCTGAAGGTGATGAATGGCTAAGCCGGCAGTGCATTTAACCATCGAAGGAACCCGTTAACAGACCGGGGCAAATCGGGTCATGGCGAACAGTATCGACACCATCTTTACCGGCGCCAATGGCGCGTTTATTGCGGAACTCTATGACCGCTATCTGCAGGACCCGAGCTCGGTCGACCCGAGCTGGACGGCGATCTTCGGCGAACTAAACGACGATCCGGCAGGCGTCTCCAAAGACGTGGGCGGCGCAAGCTGGGCTAAGTCCCGCACTGCCATCCTCGGTCAGCGCGATCCGGAAGATGCGCCCAAGGGCAACGGCAAGCAGGTCTCGGCCGCCGATTCCACCGATGCTGCCCGGGACTCCATCCGGGTGCGCATTCTGATCCGGTCCTACCGGGTGCGCGGCCATCTAAGCGCGCAATTCGATCCGCTGGGTCTGGTCGGCAAGGGCTACCACAGGGATCTGGACTACAAGACATATGGGTTCACCGAAGAGGATTTGGACCGGGAGATTTATCTGGACACCTATTCCGGGCTGGCCGGCAAGGAGAAGGCGACCCTCCGCGAAGTTCTGCAGATCCTGAATGACACTTATTGTTCGTCCATCGGCGTTGAATACATGCACATCCAGGAAGTGGAAGAACGCGCCTGGATTCAGGAACAGATGGAAGGGGTGCCGTTCCGCCAGAACTTCTCCGCCACCCTGAAAAAGAATATCTACAAGGACATTGTCGAGGCGGAAGGCTTCGAGAACTATCTCCAGGTCAAACACACGGGCACCAAGCGCTTCGGGCTCGACGGCGGAGAGAGCATGATCCCGTGTATCGAGCGGTTGCTGCGTACGGCGGCCTATGTGGGCATCGAGGAAGTGGTGATCGGCATGCCGCACCGGGGCCGGTTGAACGTGCTGGCCCGGACCATGGGCAAACCTTATGTGGCGATTTTCTCCGAGTTCCAGGGCCGGCCCGCCTATCCGGATGATGTACAGGGCTCCGGCGATGTGAAGTATCACTTGGGCGCCTCTTCCGACCGGGAATTCACCGAGGGCAAGGTGCACTTGTCGCTGACCGCCAACCCGTCTCACCTGGAATGTGTGAACCCGGTGGTGCTGGGCAAGGTCCGCGCCAAGCAGGCGATCCGTGGCGATGAAGAGCGGGAAAAAGTCATGGGCCTGCTGCTGCACGGCGATGCGGCCTTTGCCGGCCAGGGGATCGTTCCCGAGTCTCTCGATATGTCGCAGCTTCGCGGGTATCGCACCGGCGGCACCATCCATATCATCGTGAACAACCAAATCGGCTTTACCACCAACCCGTCCGCATCCCGCTCGACGCCCTATCCGACGGACGTGGCCAAGGGCCTGCAGGCGCCGATCTTCCACGTGAACGGCGACGATCCGGTGGCTGTCTGCCGGGCTGCCGATCTGGCGGTGCAGTTCCGCCAGAAGTTTAAGCGCGACGCGGTGATCGATATTTTCTGCTATCGCCGGCACGGTCATAATGAGGGCGACGAGCCCATGTTCACCCAGCCGCGCATGTACAAGGCCATCGCCAATCATCCGCCGACCCGCCAACTCCTTCGCGATCAACTGATCAAGGAAGGGGCGATGACCGTGGAAGAAGCCGATAATATGGAGGCTGATTTCCGGGCGCATCTGGATGCGTCCTATGAGGCAGCCGCCGACTACAAGGTCAACAAGGCGGACTGGCTGGAAGGCACCTGGGAAGGCTTGTCCCAGTTGGACGGCGACGAGGAAAAGCGCGACGACCTGACCGGTGTCGAGATCGACAAGCTGAAGGAAATTGGCCTGTCCCTCGCCCGCCAGCCTGAGGGCATCAAAATTAATTCCAAGCTGATCCGTCAGCTCAAGGCAAAAGCGACGATGATGGAGTCCGGCGAGGGACTGGACTGGGCCATGGGCGAGGCGCTCGCCTATGGGTCCTTGATGATGGACGGCTATCGAGTGCGGTTGTCGGGCCAGGACTCGGGCCGGGGGACATTCTCTCACCGTCATGCGGTGATCGTCGATCAGGAAAATGAAAACCGTTATTTCCCGCTGAGTGAGATCAGCCCGGATCAGGCGTCGTTCGAGGTGATGGACAGCCCGCTCTCCGAATTCGCCGTGGCCGGCTTCGAATACGGCTACGCCCTTGCCGATCCCAATACATTGACCCTGTGGGAAGCCCAGTTTGGTGATTTTGCCAATACGGCCCAGGTGATTTTTGATCAGTTCCTGTCGTCGGGTGAATCCAAATGGCTGCGGCTTTGCGGTCTGGTGGTGCTCTTGCCCCACGGCATGGAAGGCCAGGGGCCGGAGCACTCGTCCGCGCGGCTGGAGCGGTTCCTGCAGCTTTGCGCCGAGGACAATATGCAGGTGGTGAACATCACCACGCCGGCCAACTTCTTCCACGTGCTGCGCCGCCAGATGCTGCGGAACTTCCGCAAACCCCTGGTGGTGATGTCGCCCAAGTCCTTGCTGCGCCACAAACTCAATATCTCGACCCTGGATGAAATGGGGCCGGGGACACATTTCCGCCGGGTACTGGGGGAGACCGATGATCTGAAGGCCGATGATAAAATCCGACGTGTAGTGCTGTGCTCGGGCAAGGTCTATTACGACCTGCTGGAGGCGCGGCGCGAGCAAAAGATCGACGATGTGGCGATCATCCGGGTGGAACAGCTTTACCCGTGGCCGCGCAACAGCCTGATCCGGGAACTGTCCCGCTATCCCAATGCGGAGACCGTCTGGTGTCAGGAAGAGCCCGCCAATATGGGCGCCTGGACCTATCTTAACATGCGGTTGGAGTTCGTGCTGGAACGTACCTTCCCCAATGACAAGATCGTCCGCCGGCCCTTCTATGCGGGCCGTCCTGCCTCCGCCTCGCCGGCGGCGGGCTCGCTCGGCAAGCACAATATCGAGCAGGCCAAGCTGGTCGACGAGGCGCTCAACGTGGCCACCGACAAGCTGGACCAGCCGTTCCGCCGGGCGCCTGGCGACGTGGACGAGGTTGCATTTGCCGCCGTCGCCGCTCCGAAGAAACGCACGGCGAAGAAAAAGACGGCCGCCAAGAAATCCGCTGTCGCCAAGAAGCCGGCGGCCAAGAAGAAAACCTCCGTGAAGAAAAAGACAGCAAAGAAGTAATTTGGGGATCTTGAACCATGGCAACTGAGATCAAAGTACCTACCCTGGGTGAATCCATCAGCGAAGCGACGGTCACCACCTGGCTGAAGCAAGTCGGTGACACGGTGGCGGCGGACGAGCCGCTGCTGGAGCTGGAAACAGATAAGGTGACCATGGAGGTCAACGCACCGGCTGCCGGAACCCTGACGGAGATCATCGCCGATGCCGGCGCCGACGTGGAAGTCGGCGCGGTGCTGGGCATGATCGGTGAAGGCGGGGCGGCGGCAGCCGCCGCGCCCAAAGCGGCTCCCGCGCCGGCTCCTGCTGCGGCAAGCGGCGGTGGTGGCGGCGGTGAAACGGTCGAGGTCACCGTGCCCCAACTGGGCGAATCCATTGCCGAGGCCACGGTCTCCAACGTGATGAAAGCCGTGGGCGACACGGTCGCGGCCGATGAGCCGATCCTGGAACTGGAAACCGACAAGGTGACCATGGAAGTCAATGCGCCCGCTGCCGGCACGATCACCGAGATCGTCGTGTCCGAAGGCGCGGATGTGACCGTCGGCACCCTATTGGCAAAGATCGGTTCGGGTGCTGGTGCGACAGCGCCTGCCCCGGCGGCTGCGGCGAGCGGCGGGGGTGACCCGGCTACATCGCCGGCGGTGCGGAAGCTGCTGGACGAAAACAATCTGGATGCCTCGGTGGTTGCCGGCACCGGCAAGGACGGCCGGCTGACCAAGGGCGATGTGTTGGCGCATCTGAATTCCGGTAGCGCGGCGGCCCCGGCTGCGGCCCCGGCGGCCTCCGGCGATGCGGTCGCGCAGATACCTTCCAAGCCGGCGGGCCCGCGCGAAGAGCGGGTGAAGATGACCCGGCTCCGTCAGCGGATTGCGCAGCGGCTGAAGGACGCCCAGAACACGGCGGCCATGCTGACCACCTTCAACGAGATCGACATGTCGGCAGTGATGGAGGTCCGGAACAAATACCGGGATACGTTCGAAAAAGCCCATGGTGTGCGTCTTGGTTTCATGAGCTTTTTCGTCAAAGCCTGCATCGTCGCGCTCAAGGAAATCCCGGCGGTCAATGCAGAGATCGACGGCGACGAGCTGGTCTACAAGAACCATTACGACGTCGGGGTTGCGGTGGGCACGCCGCAGGGTCTGGTTGTGCCGGTATTGCGGGACGCTGATCAGATGAGCTTCGCCGACGTGGAGAAATCCATCCGCGAGATGGGGACTCGCGCCCGCGACGGCAAACTAAGCCTGGACGAAATGACCGGCGGCACCTTCACAATCACCAATGGCGGCATCTACGGCTCCATGCTGTCGACGCCGATCCTGAACGCGCCGCAGTCCGGCATCCTCGGCATGCACAATATTGTCGAGCGCCCGGTGGCGGAAAACGGCGAGGTGGTGATTCGTCCGATGATGTATGTGGCGCACAGCTATGACCACCGGATCATCGACGGCCGGGAGGCGGTAACCTTCCTGGTCCGGGTCAAGGAATGCATCGAAGACCCGCAGCGAATCATGCTGGATATGTAATTTGAGCGTGCGAACAAGTCCTTCGCCGAGGCGAGGGACTTTTCATCGAAGACAATTGGGGAGTTAGAATAATGGCCGACACTTACGACGTTACCGTCATCGGCGGCGGTCCGGGCGGATACGTGGCCGCGATCCGGGCGGCGCAACTGGGCGGCAAGGTGGCTCTGGTTGAGAAACGTTCGACCTTGGGGGGCACCTGCCTCAATGTCGGCTGCATTCCGTCGAAGGCACTCCTGCATTCGTCGCACATCTATGCCGAGGCGCAGCACAGTTTCGCCAAGCACGGCATCAAGGCGAAGGACGTCAGCCTCGATTTGAAAACCATGATGGCCCACAAGGACGGGGTGGTCAGCGACACCATCAAGGGCGTCGACTTCCTGATGAAGAAAAACAAGATCGACCGGCTGCTCGGCACCGGCACGATCACCGCGACGGGCAAGGTGGATATCACACCTGAGAAGGGCAAAAAGCAAAGCATCACCACCAAGAACATCATCATCGCCACCGGCTCGGACGTGACTACGCTGCCGGGTGTCGAGGTGGACGAAAAGCAGATTGTTACCTCCACCGGCGCGCTCGAGCTCTCGAAGGTGCCGAATTCCATGGTGGTCATCGGCGCCGGCGTGATCGGCCTCGAAATGGGCTCGGTCTGGAGCCGCCTTGGCGCCAAGGTGACCGTGGTCGAGTTCATGGACAACATCCTGTTCGGCATGGACGGCGAGATTTCCAAGAACATGCGGCATATCCTCAAAAAACAGGGGCTGGACTTCAAGCTGGGGGCCAAGGTCACCGGCGCGAAAAAAGCCAAGACCGGCGTGACCCTCACCATCCAGCCCAAGGCCGGCGGCAATGCGGAGACGTTGAAAGCCGACGTGGTCCTGGTCTCCATCGGCCGGCGGCCCTTCACCGACGGGCTGGGCCTGGACAAGGTGGGTGTCAAGATGGACGAGCGCGGCTTCATCCAGACCGACGGGCATTTCAAAACCAACGTCGATGGCATATATGCTATCGGCGATGTGATCGGCGGGGCCATGCTGGCCCACAAGGCGGAGGACGAAGGCGTCGTGCTGGCCGAAATGCTGGCCGGCCAGTCGGGCCATATCGACTATGACGCCATTCCGGGCATCGTCTACACTTGGCCGGAAGTAGCGGGGCTCGGCAAAACCGAGGAACAATTGAAGGAGGCCGGGGTCAATTATAACGTCGGCAAGTTCCCGTTCACGGCCAACGCCCGGGCGCGGGCCATGGGCGATACGGAGGGGTTCGTCAAAATTTTGGCGGATGCCGAGACCGACGCGGTCCTGGGCGTGCATATCGTCGGTGCAGCTGCCGGGGAACTGATCCAGGAATGCGTGACCGTGATGGAGTTCGGCGGCGCGGCGGAAGACATTGCCCGCATCTGCCACGGCCATCCGGGGCTTAGCGAAGTGGTCAAGGAAGCCGCCCTCGCGGTGGACGGCCGCGCGCTGCATATGTAGCGCCGCTACGTCTCCCATGTTTGAAATTCTTCCCGAAAGTGCGGGCTCCCTCGTCTGTGTGCGGCTCATCGGTAAAGTCACCGATGAAGACCTGAAGGCAGCCCTGCCGAAACTGGAGGCGGTGATTAATGATCACGGCTCGCTCCGGTTGCTCGCCGATATCGAACATTTTGACGGCTGGGAATGGGTCGCCGCCTGGGACAAAACCGCCTTCGGCATCAAGCATTGGGACGAGATCGAAAAACTGGCGGTCATCGGCGCCAGCCGCTGGGAGGCGCTCTGTGCCGCCATCGCCGACAAACTCACCAACTCGGAGGTGAAGTTCTTCTCCCCCGATCAGCGGGACGCCGCCAAAGCCTGGATCGATTAAAGATCAACAGCCGGGAATGGGTGTCTTATAGGTGTAATTTTCGCCTGCATAACTGATCGCGAAGCCGCCTGGTTCGCAGCTTGAAATACCGCTTCCACTGAAAATGAACCGTTTAGCGTGCTTGCCGGATGGTCCAAGAACGCCGGAATACACGTTCTTTATGGTGTCCAAGAACTCGTCAATGATTGGATCGATATCTGTTAATTCATTGGGTGGCTGGGGATTACCTCCAACAACCAGAAGGACGTCCTCTGGAGTTATAAACTTTGGCTGGTCAACAACCGTCGTGTCGATTTGCCCGATTGCAACGAACAGATTGTCGGTCAAAACTTTTTCCGCGAAAGCGTCTCTTGGATTTCCCGGCAGCAAAACCGGAGAGTTCCAGAATATATTCATCAACTCTGTCACTGGCCGTTGATCTTGAATCCATAAATAATCTTGTGCTGCCGCTAGTGGGGTTTCTCGCCATGATCTGGATTGAGTACCGTCACCAACTGCGAGGACGAAGGACAGTGCCACGACGATAGATATTAGATATCGAAAAATGATAATCCTTGTTAAATTCATATTTCGGTTAATAGGTAGAAATAACTAACTCCAATTTCAATAATATAGTGTTTGCTCAGGGTGGCTCCGTGGCAAGTAGAGCTACCCCCGCGCGCGGGGATGGGCGTCGCGATAGACTTCCATCAGCCGGGCCGTGTCCACCTCGGTATAGCGCTGGGTGGTGGAGAGCGATGAATGCCCCAGCAATTCCTGAATGGTCCGGAGATCGCCGCCGCCGGCCAGCAGGTGGGTGGCGAAACTGTGGCGGAGCGCGTGCGGCGTTGCCGTTTCCGGCAGGCCGAGGAGAGCGCGGACCTTGCGCATCTGGCGCTGCACCACGCCAGGGTTTAGCCGCTTGCCCCGCGCACCGACGAACAGGGGATCACCTATTTTGAGCCCGAAGGGGCAGGTCTGGCGATAGAGCGCGATAGCCTCCTTGACCACAGGCAGCAAGGGCACCACCCGCTGCTTGTTGCCCTTGCCGGTGATAACCAGCGCGTCCGCCTCGCCGATTTCCCCCACATTGAGGTTGAGCGCTTCCGAGATTCGAAGCCCGCAGCCGTACAAAAGCGTCATCAGCGCAATATCCCGGTCGGCGAGCCAGGGCGTGTCCTGCATCTCGCCGAAGGTGGCAAGGGCCTCCTTGGCCTCGACCGCGGAGAGGGGTTTGGGCACGGCCTTTGGCAGCTTCGGCGTTTTGATCGCCTTGATCGCCGCGTTGTGGGCAAGGTCGTTGCGTTCCAGATAGCGGAAGAAATTCCGTAGGGTGGACACCGCCCGCGCGGTCGAGGCGCGGG
Source organism: Rhodospirillaceae bacterium (assembly GCA_038127535.1). Taxonomy (GTDB): domain Bacteria; phylum Pseudomonadota; class Alphaproteobacteria; order Rhodospirillales; family UBA2165; genus JAYPHU01. The sequence goes on from JAYPHU010000018.1 coordinate 49,320, forward strand.
ACAGTCCACCATTGTGGCGCTTGGCGAGATAGCCACGAAAATCGGTGGGGGCCAGGGTCTGCAGATCGTTCAGGCCCGGCGCATAGCCCAGGTGTTCGCTGAGGTAGGTGAGAAAGGCGGCCAGATCGCGGCCATAGCCATCGAGTGTGTGCTTGGAGCAATTCCGCTCCACGCCCATCCAGCGCCGCCAGTCATCGATGGTGCTGATCAGCGCCGGTTCGGCGATATAGTCGATGGGTTTGGCCATCCGCTCAGGCTTTGAGGCTGTCTCTCTCCAATGTGGAGTTCACGCAGGCGTCCAGCACGCGGGCTAGGAAGACCAGCAGGTCGGTGCCTTGCCCGCCATGGAACGCGCCCTTGGTGCGGGAGCCCAAGGCCAACAGGCCCCGTGGCGCCATTTTGCCGGGGCCGATCCGGGCGAGCGCAGCGGAGCGCACAATGCCGGCCGCCTCGCCGAAGACGGAGCCGTCGTCGGAGGTATGCTCCAACAGTTTGGCGAAATCATCCTCGCTGCCCATGACCTTGTTGACCGTGCCGGGCGCGAACCAACGGATATCCGACGCGCCCAACTGGGTCTGACCGGTCTCCCCGGTCTCGAAGCAGAGAGACACCGCATCCACGTCCAGCAGCAGCGGCAGGTCGAAACAGGTGACGTGCACCAATTTTTCGAACGTGTCCGCGCCCAACAGCGCGATGACGCTGGCATGGGTCCGGGTCTGAATCATCATGTTGGCGCGGGTGGTGCTGATCAGCAGGTTAGCCGCGTCTTTCAGATCGTCCGATTCGTTCTTCAGCCGGTCCAGCATGTAGGTCTGGATATCGACCACTTTGTCTCCGGACCAGCGCATGGGCGGGGTCATCACGTCCAGCAGTTCCGGGTTTTCGGTCAGGAAATCCGGATGGGCGCGGAGGTAGTCGATCACGTCCGCCGGGTCCAGATTCGGTCCCTCCATCTCTTCCACCGTCGCGTCCTGCGTGTCTTGGCTCATGTTTAGTCTCCCATGATGCTCTGACCGGTCTTGGCCCAATCGTCGAGGAACGCCGCCAAGCCTTTATCGGTCAGCGGATGTTTAAACAATTGCTTCAAGGCCGACGGCGGGATGGTGACAATGTCCGCGCCGAGCCGGGCCGCATCGACCACGTGCTGAGGCCCACGCACGGAGGCCACCAGAATTTCCGTCTCGAACGCCGTGTAGTTGGCGTAGATGTCGCAGATATCGGAGATCAGCTGCATGCCGTCCTGGCTGAGATCATCCAGCCGGCCGACAAAGGGCGAGACAAAGGTCGCGCCTGCCTTGGCCGCCAGGATCGCCTGGGCGGCCGAAAAACACAGGGTCACGTTGACCATGGTGCCGGCGTCCGACAACGTCTTGCAGGTGATCAGTCCGTCTTCGGTGAGCGGCACTTTGACAGCCACGTTGTCGGCGATGGCGGCCAGCTTTTGGCCTTCCTTGATCATGGTCTCGGCGTCGATGGCGGTGACTTCGGCGCTGACCGGGCCCTCGACGATGCCGCAAATCTCTTCAATCACGTCCAGGAATTGCCGGCCGGTCTTGGCAATCAATGACGGGTTCGTCGTGACCCCGTCGACCATGCCGGTGCCAGCCAGGGCCTTGATCTCGTCCGTATCCGCCGTATCGATAAAAAACTTCAAACTCGTCCCTTTGCTTGATCATGGGCATGGGGGTATCCGCCAATACACCCCGATTCGGGTTGTGAAGGCAACGGGGGAATTGTAGGCACAGTGCGTTCCAGCGGTTCTCTATTTCCGTCATGCGCGGGCTTAACCCGCGTATCCATTTTCAAGAGGCAAGGTGGACCCGCGGATCAAGTCCGCGGGTGACGACAGAACTTTGGTGAGTGAAAGAAGAACAGACGTATCCATCTTCCTCTTCACAAGTTAAATTGCCCCCATGTCCGACGCTTCTCTCAACACAGTCAACGTTCTTCTCCCGCTTCCCGTCAGGGGCTCGGGCGGGCGAGGCTATACCTACGGCGTGCCGGATCACCTGTCTGTCGCGCCCGGAGATTTTGTCGTCGTGCCGTTGGGGGTGCGAAAAGTCGTCGGCGTGGTCTGGGACTCACCACCGGGTGAGGTGGCAGCGGAAAAGCTCAAGGACATCACCGAGGTATTGGAAACGCCGCCCTTGCCCGACGTGTCCCGCAAGCTTGTCGAATGGGTCGCCAATTACACCATGTCGTCGGAGGGCTCGGTCCTGAAGATGGCCATGTCCGTGCCGGATGCATTGTATCCGCCGAAGCTGGTGATCTCGTACCGGCTGGCGGACGAGATGCCAGACCTGCGGATGACGGCAGCGCGGGAACGGGTGATCTCTGTGCTGACCGACTCGCCGCCCTGCACTGGGCCTGATCTGGCGCGCGAAGCCGGCACCGGCCCGTCGGTGATCAAAGGCCTGCATGAAGCCGGCGCCTTGGTGCGCCTCGAATTGCCGCCGCCGCCGACGTTTCATCCGCCGGACCTGAGCGCCACAGGCCCGACCTTGTCGCCGGAACAGGCCAAGGCGGCCGATGACTTGGTCCGGTTGGTGAAAGAAGCCAAGTATAACGCCGCCCTGTTGGACGGTGTGCCGGGATCGGGCAAGACGGAGGTCTATCTAGAAGCCGTCTGCGAAGCCGTGGCGGCCGGCAAGCAAGCTTTGGTGCTGCTCCCGGAAATTGCCCTCAGCGCCCAATGGCTGGAACGGTTCCGGCTGCGCTTCGGCACGGCGCCGGCGCTCTGGCATTCGGACCTTACGGGCCTGCAGCGGCGTGTGACTTGGCGGGCGGTGGCCACCGGCGAAGTGCGGGTGGTTGTCGGCGCACGATCGGCTTTATTCCTGCCTTATCCTGATCTGGGTGTGATCGTGGTGGACGAGGAGCATGACGGCTCCTTCAAACAGGAAGACTGGGTGGTCTATAACGCTCGCGATATGGCCGTGGTGCGGGCCAATCTGGGCGATATCCCGGTGGTGCTGGCCTCCGCCACACCGTCGCTGGAGACCATGCATAATGTTAACCAAGGCCGCTACGGCCATCACACCCTGCCTGACCGCCACGCCGGCGCGGAACTGCCGTCCATCGAGATCGCCGATATGCGCTCGGATGCGCCCGACAGCGGCAAGTGGCTGTCGCCCAAACTGGTATCCGGACTGAAAGAGACATTTGCGCGTGGTGAACAGGCGCTGCTATTTCTGAACCGGCGGGGCTATGCGCCGCTGACTCTCTGCCGGGCATGCGGGCACCGGCTGAAGTGCCCGCAATGTTCAGCCTGGCTGGTGGAACATCGGTTGCTGGGCCGGATGAAGTGCCATCATTGCGGCTATGGGACCAAGCTGCCGGACGCATGCCCGGAGTGCGAGGCTGAGGGAAAGCTGTTCGCCTGCGGGCCCGGTGTCGAACGGTTGGCAGAGGAAGTGCGGGAGTTGTTTCCCGACATCCGCTTCGAAGTGGTGACCAGCGATACGATCTACGGACCCAGCCAGGCGGCGGAGCTGGTGCGCCGGATCGAGGATCAGGAAATCGATCTGATGATCGGCACACAAATTGTCGCCAAGGGCTATCACTTCCCCATGCTGACCCTGGTCGGCGTGGTCGATGCCGACCTGGGACTTGCCGGCGGGGAATTGCGGGCGGCGGAACGCACCTTCCAGCTTTTGTATCAAGTGGCGGGCCGCGCGGGCCGGGCAGAGCGGCCGGGCCGGGTCATTGTCCAGACTTATATGCCGGATCACCCGGTGATCAGGGCCCTGGGCGCCGGCGACCGGGACGGGTTCCTTGCGGTGGAAACGGCGGATCGGGAGATCGCTAGCATGCCGCCCTATGGCCGACTTGCCGGCATTGTGGTCTCCGGCATTGATGAAGCGGCGGTGGAAACGGCGGTCCGGGCGCTCAGCCGGTCCGCGCCGCGCCAGGACGGGGTGATGGTCTTGGGCCCGGCGGATGCGCCGTTGAAGCTGTTGCGGGGCCGGCATCGCCGCCGGTTCCTGGTGAAAACGGGGCGTAACGTCAATATTCAGGCGCGGATTCGGCAATGGCTCAATGCCACCCAAATCCCCCGCAAGGTACGGGTCCATGTGGACATTGATCCGTATAGTTTCATGTAAGAGAAATTCAGCCTAAGACATTATAATAAATGGATAATTCAGAGCTTTGAATCTGCTCCCCTCAATCGCTTGTCAGGCCGGGGTCAGTATGGTAGACAACCTTCGCTTTCGGGCGGAGAACCGCCAAAAAGTGCAGTTTTTTGTTCAGTCAGTTGGGTTTTCGCGGCCGATTTTATAGCGAAATTCACCAGGGTAATCGTCTAAGAGGATTAAATAAGGGTGTCATCCGATACGACAGGCGTAACCGGGTTAGCCGGTCGCTATGCCAACGCTTTGTACGAACTGGCGGAATCCCAAAATGCATTGGATCAGATGGCGGACGATCTGCGCGGCCTGGATGCGCTGATCGCGGAAAGTGCTGACCTGAACCGGCTGGTGCGTTCGCCGGTCATCTCCCGTGATGAACAGAGCAAGGCCATGCAGGCTGTCCTGGACCAGGCCGGGGCCTCCGAGCTCACCAAGAATTTCGTCGGCGTCGCCGCGGCAAATCGCCGCCTGTTCGCGATCTCCGACATTATTGAAGGTTATCTGCAAATTCTGGCAGGACGGCGGGGTGAAGTGACCGCCGACGTGACGTCCGCCACGCCGCTGTCCGACAAGCAAACAGCGGAACTCGAAAGCGTGCTGAAACGGTCCATGGGCGGAAACGTCAGCATTAACGCCAAAGTCGATCCTGACCTGTTGGGCGGCCTCGTCGTCCGGCTGGGATCGCGTATGGTGGATTCATCAATTCGCACTAAGCTGCAGCAGTTGCGGCTCGCCATGAGAGGGGTTGGATAATGGAAATCCGCGCAGCGGAAATCTCCGCAATTCTCAAAGAACAGATTCAAAATTTCGGCACCGATGCGGAAGTCGCGGAAGTCGGCCAAGTGTTGTCGGTCGGCGACGGTATCGCCCGCGTCTACGGGTTGGATAAAGTCCAGGCCGGCGAGATGGTCGAGTTCCCGGGCGGTATCAAAGGGATGACGCTGAACCTGGAAGAAGACAATGTGGGTGTCGTGATCTTCGGCGATGACCGAAACATCAAGGAAGGCGACACGGTCAAGCGGACCGGCGAAATCGTCGACGTGCCCGTCGGCAAGGAATTGCTGGGCCGCGTGGTTGACGCGCTGGGCAACCCGATCGACGGCAAGGGCGACATCAACGCCAAGGAACGGGCGCTGATCGAAGTGAAGGCCCCCGGCATCATCCCGCGGAAATCCGTGCACGAGCCTATGCAGACCGGCCTCAAGGCCATCGACAGTTTGATCCCCGTCGGCCGCGGCCAGCGGGAGTTGATCATCGGCGACCGTCAGACCGGCAAGACCGCGATCATTATAGACACGATCCTGAACCAGAAGAAAATCAACGACGCCGCCAAGGACGATTCTGAAAAGCTGTTCTGCGTATATGTGGCGGTCGGGCAGAAGCGGTCCTCTGTCGCGCAGTTGGTGAAGGTGCTGGAAGAAAACGGCGCGCTGGAATATTCCATCGTGGTCGCCGCCACGGCGTCCGAGCCGGCGCCGATGCAGTTCCTCGCGCCATACACGGGCTGCACCATGGGTGAATATTTCCGCGACAACGGCATGCACGCGGTGATTTTCTATGACGATTTGACCAAGCAGGCTGTCGCCTACCGGCAGATGTCCCTGCTGCTCCGCCGCCCGCCGGGACGTGAAGCCTATCCGGGCGACGTGTTCTATCTGCACTCCCGCCTGCTGGAACGCGCGGCCAAGATGAACGACGAGATGGGCGCAGGCTCGCTCACGGCGCTGCCGGTGATCGAGACCCAGGCCAACGACGTGTCGGCGTACATTCCGACCAACGTGATTTCCATTACTGACGGCCAGATCTTCCTGGAAACCGATCTGTTCTATCGCGGTATTCGCCCGGCGGTGAACGTCGGCCTGTCCGTGTCCCGTGTGGGATCGGCGGCGCAGGTGAAGGCGATGAAACAGGTGGCCGGTTCGATCAAGCTGGAATTGGCCCAGTACCGGGAAATGGAAGCCTTCGCGCAGTTTGCCTCCGACCTGGACGCCTCGACCCAGCGCTTGCTGGCACGTGGCTCCCGTCTGGTGGAGGTGCTGAAACAATCCCAGTTCTCGCCCTATTCCATGGAGGAACAGGTGGTGGCGATTTTCGCCGGCGTGAACGGCTATCTGGACGGCATCGCCGTGAATGACGTGGTTCGGTTCGAGGCCGCTTTCCTCGACAGCATCCGGGAGAAAGGCGCCGATATCTTGGACGCCATTCGCTCCGAAGAGGCGTTGTCTGACGAAACCGAAGCAAAGCTCAAGGCCTTCCTCGACGACTTCACCAAGTCCTTTGCTTAACCCAAGAAATCGCAGGAATAATCGGCCCTAGATCATGGCGAACCTGAAGGAACTCAAGACCCGGATCTCCAGCGTGAAGTCCACGCAGAAGATCACGTCGGCCATGAAGATGGTGGCGGCCAGCCGGCTGCGCCGCGCTCAGGAAGCCGCCGAGGCGGCCCGGCCCTATGCCGAGCGGATGGAGCGCATGATCGCCTCAGTCCTCGAAAATCTAGGCTCGACCGAGGGCGCACCGAAGCTGCTGGCGGGTACGGGGTCTGACGAGGTGCATCTGCTGGTGGCGGTGACCTCCGACCGGGGTCTTTGCGGCGGCTTCAACGCCAATATCGCCCGCGAAGTGCGCAACCGCACCCGCGCGCTGCTGGCCGACGGCAAGACGGTGAAGCTGCTCTGCGTCGGCCGCAAGGGCCGCGATGCGCTGCGCCGGGATTTCCAATCCCATATAGTCGATAGTTTCCAGGGCATCGGCCGGGCCGGCGTGACCTTCGCCGAAGCGGATGAAGTGGCGGAAAAGATCATCGCCATGTTTGAAGACGGCGAGTTCGACGTCTGCACGGTGGTCTATAACAAATTCGTCTCAGCAATCACCCAGGTGGTCACACCCCAGCGGCTGATCCCGGTTGAAGTAACCGCGTCTGATGAAGACGCCGACGAGGCGGAGGCCCCGGCCCAGGAAGGCCCGGCGGCGGCCTATGAATTTGAACCCTCGGAGCAGGAAATTCTCACCGATCTGCTGCCGGGTAACCTGAAGGTGCAGGTGTTCCGCGCACTGCTGGAGAGCAGCGCGTCCGAGCACGGCGCCCGCATGTCGGCGATGGATAACGCCACACGCAACGCCGGTGAGATGATCGACGGATTGACGCTGACCTATAATCGGACGCGTCAGGCCAAGATCACCAGCGAATTGATTGAAATTATTTCCGGCGCGGAAGCGCTGTAGCGCAACAGGAGTTTAGGACAATGGCCAAAAACAATGTTGGCACGATTTCCCAGGTGATGGGCGCCGTCGTTGACGTGAAGTTCGACGGCGATCTACCGGAAATTCTGAACGCTCTCGAAGTGGACAATAACGGCAACCGGCTGGTCCTTGAGGTGGCGCAGCACTTGGGTGAATCCCAGGTCCGCACCATCGCCATGGACACGACCGATGGTCTGGTCCGCGGGCAGGAAGCTGTTGATACGGGTGAGCCGATCATGATGCCGGTGGGGCCAGAGACCCTGGGCCGGATCATGAACGTGATCGGTGAGCCGGTGGACGAACGGGGCCCGGTCGAATCGACCTCGACGCTGCCGATCCACCGTTCTGCGCCGGAGTTTCTCGATCAATCCACCGAAGCGGAAATTCTGGTCACCGGCATCAAGGTCGTTGACCTGATCGAGCCCTACGCTAAGGGCGGTAAGATCGGTCTGTTCGGCGGTGCCGGCGTGGGCAAGACCGTGATCATCATGGAGTTGATCAACAACATTGCGAAGGGCCACGGCGGTTACTCCGTGTTCGCTGGTGTTGGTGAACGGACCCGTGAAGGCAACGACCTCTATCACGAAATGATGGAATCCGGCGTTATCGTGCCGGACGGTCCCGGCTCCAAGGCCGCGCTGGTCTATGGCCAGATGAACGAACCTCCCGGCGCCCGCGCGCGGGTGGCGCTGTCCGGTCTGACGGTCGCCGAATATTTCCGCGACCAGGAAGGCCAGGACGTGCTGTTCTTCGTTGATAACATTTTCCGCTTTACCCAGGCCGGCTCCGAAGTGTCCGCCCTTTTAGGCCGCATTCCGTCGGCGGTGGGCTATCAGCCGACCCTGGCCACCGACATGGGCGCCATGCAGGAGCGTATTACCTCGACCAATAAGGGCTCGATCACCTCGGTGCAGGCCATTTACGTGCCGGCCGATGACTTGACCGACCCGGCGCCGGCGACTTCGTTCGCCCACTTGGACGCCACCACCGTGTTGAGCCGCTCGATCGCTGAGCTGGGCATCTATCCGGCGGTGGATCCGCTGGACTCCACGTCCCGGGTGCTCGATCCAGCGATTGTCGGCGAAGAACACTATGCGGTCGCCCGTGAGGTGCAGCGTATCCTGCAGACCTACAAGAACCTGCAGGACATCATCGCCATCCTGGGCATGGATGAACTGTCGGAAGAGGATAAGCTGACCGTGGCCCGCGCCCGCAAGATCCAGCGCTTCCTTAGCCAGCCGTTCCACGTGGCCGAAGTGTTTACCGGCACGCCGGGCGTGTTTGTGAACCTGGAAGACACGATCAAGGGCTTCAAGGGCATCTGCGCCGGTGAATATGACCACCTGCCGGAAGCGGCTTTCTACATGGTCGGCACCATCGAAGAGGCTGTCGAAAAGGCGGCCAAGATGGCGGCGGAAGCGGCGTAAAGCGCACGATAGGGACGATAGACGATGGCCGATAAAGTCACCTTTGAACTGGTTTCGCCGAGCCGCCTGCTCGCCTCTGAAGATGTGGACATGGTCGTGGTGCCCGGCGAGGAAGGTGATTTTGGCGTGATGCCCGGCCACACGCCGGTGTTGAGCACGGTGCGCGCGGGCGTCGTCGATATCCATAATGACGGCCAAGTGACCAAACGCCTGTTCGTCGAAGGCGGTTTCGCCGAAGCCACCGACGAACGCTGCACGGTACTGGCCGAAGAAGCGACGCCGTTGGATGAGATCACGGCGGAAGCCGCCGGTGAGCGGCTTGCCAAGGCGCAAGAAGCGCTCAACAGCGCCGATGATGAAAGCCGCGATGCGGTCGAGAAGGAACTCCGCACCGCCGAGGTGTTGGCCCAGGCCGTCGGGCGTTAAGAAACGTCTCCACTAACTTAGTACGTCATGGCTGCCTTTTGCCTTAACTTCGCTGCGGCTGAGGCAGGAGGTGGGAAGGCTGTCCTGAATGCAAGTCCGCAGCTACATGCCCTCTCCCTTTAAGGGAGAGGGTGCGGAGTCCGAGGCACTCGGACAACATGACCGGGGGGTGGAGAGAGAATAATTCATCACAAAGAGCACGAATTTCACGAAGGCAGATCAATCTAAGATAGCTTCGTGTCCTTCGTGGTTTAAACCATGGGTACGCGGATCACGGCTGCGCCGGTCCGCGCATGACGGCATTATAACAATGCAGAACAAGCCCGTTGGATACGCTGGCAGGCGTCTTTCAGCAAATCCGTGCCGGTGGCGTAGGAAATCCGGAAGAACGGCGTGAGACCAAACGCTTCCCCGAACACCACCGCGACGCCTTCCGATTCAAGAAGATACGTCGCCACTTCGCCGTCCGTGTTGAGGATGTCTCCGTCCGGCGTCTTCTTACCGATCATACCTTCGCATTTGGGATAGACGTAAAACGCGCCTTCCGGCGTCAGGCAGTCGATGCCGGTCGCCTGGTCGAGCATGGAGACTACCATGTCCCGGCGCTCTTTGAAGACCGCGTTGCGCTCTTCCAGGAAGTCCAGCGGCCCGTTCAGCGCTGCGATGGAGGCGGCTTGCGAGATAGAGCTGGTGTGAGACGTGCTTTGTGACTGCACCTTGTTCATGGCGCCGATCAATTCCTTCGGCCCGGCGGCGTAGCCGACCCGCCAGCCGGTCATGCTGAACGCTTTGGAGAGCCCGTTGAGGGTCAGGGTACGATCCTGGATGCCTGGTTCGACCTGGGCGGGCGTGGCGAACTCAAACCCGTCATAAACAATGTGCTCGTAGATATCGTCTGTCATCACCCAAACATGGGGATTGCGCAACAGAACATTCGTCAGCGCCTTCAACTCGTCGCTGGTATAGGCCGCGCCGGTCGGGTTGGACGGCGAATTCAGCATCAGCCATTTGGTCTTGGGCGTGATCGCCGCTTCCAGGTCATCGGGCTGCATTTTGAACCGGTTCTCCGCCGAGCACGGCAAGATCACCGGCGTGCCTTCAGCCAGTAGCACGATATCCGGATAGGACACCCAATAGGGCGCCGGGATAATCACCTCGTCCCCCGGATTGAGGGACGCCATCATGGCGTTATAGATGTTCTGCTTACCGCCGCAGGCCACCTGGACCTGATCGGGGTTGTATTTGAGGCCGTTTTCCCGCTCGAACTTGTCGCAAATGGCGGTGCGCAACTCGATAGAGCCGGGCACATCGGTGTATTTGGTATAGCCGTCTTTCATCGCCTTGGCGGCGGCGTCTTTTATGTGCTCGGGCGTGTCGAAGTCAGGCTCCCCCGCGCCAAGACCGATCACGTTCTCGCCGGCGGCCTTAAGCTCACGGGCGCGGGCAGTGACCGCCATGGTGGGAGAGGGCGCAATACGATCCAGACGGGACGCGACAATGGACATGGCTGGGGACTTTCACATGCAAGTAAAACCGGGGCTGGTGTAGTCCCGTTGCCCGCCGATATCAAGGGGGATTCCGGTGTGGCTGACTATTCTTGCCGCGCCGCCAGGTACCAATCCAGGATCTCCGCGCCGGTCATGAAGACGACGCCACGACGGTTGGACAGTTCCTCAAAGATCTTGCGGAAATACTTGATCCGATGCGGCACCCCGTGGATATACGGGTGCACGGCGACCGACATGACCCGGACGTTCTCGTCGCCCTCGTCGAAGATGGCGTCCACATAATCCATGGTTCGGTTATAGAGCACGGTCGACACATGCGCCTGGGACAGCATGATCGGAATGTCGTTCAACTCCGTCGTGTACGGAATGGAGTAAAGCTTACCGTTCTCCACGTTAATTTCACACGGCTGATCATCGAGGATCCAGTCCGCCGTGTATTCGAACCCGGCTTCTACCAGGAACTCCGGCGTTTCTTCAGTCTGGGTGAGCCCCGGACCCATCCAGCCACGGGGCTTATAGCCGCAGAATGCCTGCAGATGCTCGCTGGTTTTCATAATGGCTTCACGCTCATCATCCAGCAAGAACATGGCTTTCTGGACATAGGAATGCCCCATGAACTCCCAGCCGGCTTCCAACGCCGCTTCGGAAACGCGGGGGTAGCGGTTGACTACGGTCGCGTTCATGGAGACCGTCGGCGTCACGCCGAATTCCTTCAGCACATCCATCATCCGCCAGATACCGATCCGCATGCCGTATTCGTACCAGCACCAGTTCGGGATATCGGGCGTGTGATTGCCTTCGCCGGGGGGCGTGAGGATCCGCCGGGGCAGGGGTTCGGTCGGCACCCATTCTTCCAGGTTTACCACCGGCCAGACGATGACTTTGCCGCCGTCTGGTAGTTTGAGGGAAGGGCGATCGACAATGGCGGAGTAGGGGATGCGGTCATAGATATCCATGTGGGTCCTCGTCTGGGTTGGCCGTCAATCGGCGTGGATGCAACTGGGCACCGGGCAGGTGAACTTGGTGTTCTTGGGCTTCAATGGGTGGTCTTCGTTATCGTTCGGGTTGAAGTCGTGATAGAGGCGGCATTCCTTATCATAGGCGGTGCGGGTGGAACGGAAAAACTTGAATTTGAACCCTTCGTATCGACCAATATAGGTCTTGAGAATTTCACCCAAATCGCCGTCGCCGTGGCCGACCCGGCGGATGAAAAATCGCCCGTCCTTCAGGGGGCCGAGCGCAAAGGCGGAAGCCGAGCTCCAATCCTCGGCCTGGGCGACGTATTTTTCGATATGGGCCTCGTCCAAAGGATAGGGCCCGAGTAATCCCGATGTCGGCATGGGTTTCCCTGTGATGTAACCACCCAATTCTGGCGGCTCACCGGGGCTGTTACAAGTGTTGGCGTCCCGGCGTTGGCGGAGTACTCTCTCACCTCCCACATAGCTGCGAGCGGGAGCCCGGACATGAGCGATAAAGTCGTAAAATCAGAGTCGGAATGGATGGAACAATTGACGCCGGAGGAGTTTTACGTGACCCGCCAGAAGGGCACCGAGCGCGCCTTCACCGGTGAATTCTACAATTCCAAGACGCCGGGGACCTACACCTGCAAGTGTTGCGGCCAGGAGCTGTTTTCGTCCGATCATAAGTTCGATTCCGGCACCGGCTGGCCCAGCTATTGGCAGCCTCTGGCCGAAGAGGCGGTGATCACCGAGGAAGACCGCGCGTTCGGCATGGTCCGGACCGAGGTCATGTGTTCCAAGTGCGACGCCCATCTGGGCCACGTCTTCTCGGACGGGCCGCAGCCTACGGGGCTCCGTTATTGCATTAATTCCGCTAGCCTGAACCACAAGGATAAAGACTAGGTCCGGCCGGCCGTTCGCATAAAGACCGGCCCCCGTGATGTTCGGCCTGTCGCCAACCGTGCTTGCCATCCTGTTGATGGTGATCTCCGTCGGGATGCTGGCGGCACTCGATTCCATCGTCAAATTCGCTGCCGTCGAGGGCATGCATCCGATCGAGATCGTGTTCTTCCGCAATCTGTTTGGCTTGGCGGCGCTCGCGCCATTGTTTATGCGCCATGGTATTGGGCAGTTGCGCACCAAGCGTCTCGGCTTTCATCTGGCGCGGAGCGGCATCCACGGCCTGTCCATGATCGCCTGGTTCTGGGCAATCACGCTCATCCCCCTGGCTGACGCGACGGCGCTATCGTTCGTCATCCCCATCTACGCGTCCGTCGGGGCGATCCTGTTTCTGGGTGAGACGTCGCAGTTTATCCGCTGGTTCGCCATCGTCCTGGGTTTTGCCGGCATGTTGATCATCCTCCAGCCCGGTTTCGCCGAGGTCGGTTTGGGTGCTTGGCTGGTGGTGTTCTCGGCCATCGCCGTGGCCATCTCCAAGCTAATGGTGAAGTCCTTGTCCAAGACGGATTCGCCGGCAACAATCGTCTTTTTCATGAGCTTCACGGTGACCGGCATGACCTTTATTCCGGCGCTATTTGTCTGGACCTGGCCGTCGATGGAGGTGTGGATTGGTCTGATCGTGCTGGGGTTTGCCGGTTCGGCGGCGCACGTCATCCAGACCAACGCGTACAAGATCGGTGACGTGACCGCGGTGGAGCCTATGGCCTATTTCCGTCTGATTTGGGCCGCGCTGTTCGGGTTTGTGCTGTTCGGCGAGGTGCCGGAAATTTGGACCTGGATCGGCACGGCGGTGATTGTTACCGGCGCCATCCTGTTGGCCCGCTCAGAGGCCAGGGTGGGCCGGGCGTTAAAGCCGGCTCAGGGCGACGCCCAATAGACGATGGTCAGGCGGATGGCCGTATCCGCCGCACCCACATCGAACGAGGCCTCCTCGAAATCGGGCGGTCCGCTGATGCCGGCCTTGGCGTTGTTAGAAAAGCCGAAGCCTTCCAAGGGAAAGCCGAGGAATGTGTCCATGTCCTTGTTGCCGTTCTCGTCGTGATGGACGGCGATGGCGTAGCGTCCGGGTATTAATCTCATGAATTTGGCCACAGCGACACCGGCTTTGATCGGCACGTCGGCATCGCTGGTGTCCTTGCCTTCGGGAAAGTCTTCCGGATTGTTATAGATCGCTAGGCGCAGAAGCCCTTGGTCGTTGCGGAGCCCGTCCACGGTCACCGTGAGTTCCGCCGCTGACCCTGGCGTCTTTTCGGCTGATTGCCCCTTTATGGCGTAAAGCGACACCACCAGGGCGACGAACAGAGTGAACAGCCATTTCAACATGGCCCCACTGTCGCCGCCCGATAGTTAAGAAAGGGGTAAAGGTGGGGAGGCTCCTTCTCACTCCTTCTGCGTCATGCCCGAGTTGAGACCAACGCCAGTTGGGATCAATTCCCGAGTATCTTACCGGAGCAGATCCCTGAGAATTGCTTCGCAACTCAGGGATGACGATAGCGGTTAGATCAATGATCCAAGAAGCTGCGGAGTTTCCGTGACCGGCTCGGGTGCTTGAGCTTACGCAGCGCCTTCGCCTCGATCTGACGGATACGTTCGCGGGTTACCGAGAACTGCTGACCAACTTCTTCCAATGTGTGGTCCGTGTTCATGCCGATGCCAAAGCGCATGCGCAGCACCCGTTCTTCACGGGCGGTGAGGCTGGCCAGCACCCGGGTGGTGGTCTCCCGGAGGTTGCCCTGGATCGCCGCGTCGAGCGGCTGGACCGCGTTTTTGTCCTCGATGAAGTCGCCCAAATGGCTGTCTTCCTCGTCGCCAATAGGCGTCTCGAGGCTGATCGGCTCCTTGGCGATCTTGAGGACCTTGCGGACCTTGTCCACGGGCATGGCCAGCTTGCTCGCCAGCTCGTCCGGGGTCGGCTCCCGGCCGATCTCGTGCAGCATCTGGCGCGAGGTGCGGACCAGCTTGTTGATGGTCTCGATCATGTGCACCGGAATGCGGATGGTCCGCGCCTGGTCGGCGATCGAACGGGTAATCGCCTGCCTGATCCACCAGGTGGCGTAGGTCGAGAACTTGTAGCCACGGCGGTACTCGAACTTATCGACCGCCTTCATCAGGCCGATATTGCCCTCCTGGATCAAGTCCAGGAACTGCAGGCCGCGGTTGGTGTATTTTTTGGCGATGGAGATCACGAGCCGCAGGTTGGCCTCGATCATCTCTTTCTTGGCCTTGGCGGATTCCCGCTCGCCCTTCTGGACGGTGGCGACAATGCGCCGGAACTCGGAGATCGGCAGACCGACCTCGTGCGCGATCTCGGCAACTTCGCCCCGGATGTCCTTGATCTCGTCCCGGTTCTTCTTGACGAAATCCTTCCAGCCCTTGCCGGTCAGCCGGCCGACCCGGTTCACCCAGTTGGGGTCCAGCTCGTTGCTGTAATACTGTTCCAGGAAATCGGCGCGCTTCACCTTGGCGGAAACGGCCATCCGCAAGAGCCGGCCTTCGAGACCGATCAGCTTGCGGTTCAGGTCATACATATGACCGACCAGATATTCGATCCGGTTATTATTGAGGTGAATGCCCTCCATCAGCTCCACCAGTTCGTGGCGCAGCTTGCCGATGCGCTTTTCCGTGGCGGTCGGCACATCGCTGGCATCGCGGATCAGGCTGAGGCGTTTTTCCTGGGCCCGATGCAGCTTGGCGTAAGTTTTCTTGATGTCGTCGAACTTGCCGAGGATATCAGGAAGCAGGGTCTGCTCCATGACCGCGAGGGAGACCGTGTTGTCATCCGGATCATCCTCGTCGTCCTCGCTGTCGCTCTCGCCGTCTTCGGACTTTTCTTCACCATCGTCGTCCGACTTGGCTTCTTCTTTCGGCTTCTCTTCTTCCTTCTTGGCCTCGGCGCCGGGCTTTTCCTCGTCCTCGACCTCTTCTTCATCGACCTCTTCGCCAAGCGCCATGTTTGCGGTCTGGTCTTCCTTCGGACCGGAATAGGTGGCGTCAAGATCAATAATGTCGCGCAGCAGCATCAGCCCTTCGTCCAGGGCATCCCGCCATTGCAGGATCGCGCGGATGGTCATCGGGCTGTCGACGATGCCGCCGATCATCATTTCCCGGCCGGCCTCGATCCGCTTGGCGATGGCGATTTCGCCTTCGCGGGACAGCAGTTCCACGCTGCCCATTTCGCGCAGATACATGCGCACCGGATCATCGCTACGGCCGATGTCGTTCTCATCGACGTTGCCGCTGGAGGATTCGGACTCTTTCTCGGTTTTCTCGTTGTCGGAATCGTCGACGTCTTCGTTCTCGACGACGTTAATGCCGGCTTCCGACAGCATGGACATGGTATCCTCGATCTGTTCGGAGGAGACCTGATCCTGCGGCAGGGCCGCGTTCAGTTCATCATAGGTGACGTAACCGCGCTCCTTACCCAGCGCGATCATCTTCTTTACTTCGGCATTGACCGTATCGAGGATCGGGCTATCCGCGCCGTCTCCCTTGCTGTCGTCTTTTTCCGCCGTTGCAGCTGCCTTGGTTGCCATAAGTACCCCGCAAAACAATCAATCCGGATTTTTACACCGCGCTGCCCGCCTGCCGGGACGATGCGAAATCGCTTAAATCCGTTTCCTCAACCTCCGCCACGGATTGTTTGAGAACTTTCAGGAGCTCATAGTCCTCGCGGTTCAAATCCTTCTTAAAGCGTTCCTCGGTCTGGCGGATTTCCTCCAGCAACTGGCCACGCTTGAAGATCCTGAACTGCTGTTCCCAGCCAATTCTGGCGACTTCATATTGTTCATCTGGCCGGGCAAAACTGGCGTGGTTAAAAACCTGCCGGCACATAGGGCCGCGCAATAAGTCCGAAAACCCGGTATTTAATAGATGGTCTTCTAGAGCCTGAAAATCAAGCCCCTCGCCCGATTCTGGGGGCGAAGCCAGGGTCTTTAATACTTCCTGACGTAGGTTGTCAAGTTCTTGAGAGGCAAAGGAAATGGAGCCCAACGCCTCCCCGGCCACGTCAAACAGGTCCGGATGGGTGATCAGGGTGTAGACCAGGATCGCCTCGGACAGCCATTTCTTGTCCACATGGGTGCTGGCGCCGGACTTTTCCGCCATTCTGCGAAGCGCCAAGCCCCCGGTGTCCCGGCCCTGGGTCCTGCGCCGTTTCTGGAAGGCGTCCCACAGGCGGTTGCGCATATCGTTCAGATAGTGCCGCCGGACGGTTTCATCCTCGATCCTAAGCGCCCGATCCCGGAGCCGGCGTTCCAGCCAGGCCCGCTCATCCGGCGTTTTCAGGGAATAGCCGCGAGTTTCCGTGCGCCACATGATTTCCGCCAGGTTGGCTGCGCCTTCCAAGACATCGGACATGGCCGACGCGCCTTGGGACTTAATCAGGCTGTCCGGGTCTTCGCCTTCCGGCAGCACGGCGAACCGCAGACTATAACCGGGCTTGAGAAACGGCAGCGCCCGGTCGGCGGCCCGCGCTGCGGCCTTTTGCCCGGCGGCATCTCCGTCGAAGCACAGCACCGGCTGGCGGGTGATCTTCCAGAGCATCTGGATTTGATCCTCGGTCAGTGCGGTGCCCAAGGGCGCCACCGCCGTATCAAAGCCCGCCTGATGCAGCGCGATCACATCCGTATAGCCCTCCGTGACGATCAACTTCTCTTTCTGGCGGGCAGGCTGCAGTGCTTGGGCAATGGCGTAAAGATTGCGGCCCTTGCGGAACAGCGGGGTCTCGGGGGAGTTGAGGTACTTCGGCTCCCCATCGCCCAGGATGCGTCCGCCGAAACCGATTACCCGGCCCTTGCGGTCGGTGATGGGGAACATAACCCGGCCCCGGAACCGGTCATAGGGAGAGCGGCTTTCATCATCGGGCTGGATCAACAGCCCACTTTCGACCATCAGTCTTTCCTCGATGCCTTCCCGGGCCAACTCCGCCTTGAGACCGCCCCGCGTGTCCGGCGCATAGCCGAGATGAAACGTGTCCCGCGACTGCGCCGTGATGCCCCGGCCTTCCAAGTATTCGAACGCCGGCCGGCCCACGGGCAGCTTGAGCTGTTTCTGGAAATAGGCGCAGGCTTTCTCAAGCACGTCATAGTGAGTCTGTGCCCGCTTGGCCCGCTCCCGCTCTTCGGGTGTCTCGACAGGCATTTCCATCCCGGCCTCGCCAGCAAGCCGCTCGACCGCTTCCGGAAACGACAGATTCTCCGTCTTCATCACGAAGTCGAACACGCTGCCGTGCTCGCCGCAGCCGAAGCAGTGATAGAAGCCTTTGTCTTCGTTCACGGTGAAGGACGGGGTCTTTTCATTGTGGAACGGACACAGGCCCAGATGGTCCTTGCCCTTGCGCTGCAGACGTACCTTGCGCGTGACCACACTGACCAAACCGGCCCGGTCCCGAACCTCATCCAGGAATTGAGGGGAGAATGCCATCGTGTCCTTTTGTACTGCGCCCCGGTTGTTGGCTGCGGCGCCTTGCCTTGCCGCAGCGGGTGCATTCTACTGGCGGCAATTCCGCCTGTGGGACCTAATTTCCACTTATACCCAGGTTCCTTGTTTTCCACAGGGTTAGAGGAAATTTCGGCAAAATTCGCCGATTCGCCGCCGGCCATCACAATGAGAATTCAGCGAATCAAATCTTAAGAAAAATCGGCCCGCAGGACCGGGAAGCGATCACTGCAGGCGGAGAATTCTGTCGGCCTTTATGGGGGTGCTTCGACCGCTGGAAGAGTTCTTCCTCCCTGGTTTCCCGGATTATCACTTCTTAACATCGAAGCGTGGACGTTGCCTCCTAGATGCCCAAGAGTCGGGTCCTTGTCTAGAGGCTATATTTGCGATTTGGAGAAATAATTCTGTTGATGGCGCGCCGTCTCGTCACTTGAGTGAAAAAGCGGAGCCCGTGCGCTGCCTAGCCGAGTTTTTCCTTCACCACAGCGCTGGCCTTGCCGAAATCCACCTGCCCGGCGAATCGCTCCCGTAGCAATCCCATGACCGCGCCCATTTCTTTTAGGCTGGTGGCGCCGGTTTCCTCGATGATGCCGGCGATCGCCTCGGCCACCGCGTCGTCGTCCATCTGGGGGGGCAGGAAGCGTTCGATGATTTCGATTTCGCCGGCTTCCCGGTCGGCGAGCTCGGCGCGGCCGCCCTTGGTATAGGCCTCAATACTGTCCCGGCGCTGTTTGATCATGGATTGGAGGAGGCGCAGGATTTCGTCGTCGTCGATTCCCTCTTCGTCCGCGCCCTGGGTCCGGCTGGCGATATCCCGGTCCTTTATCGCCGCATTGATCAGCCGCAGGGTGGAGACCGCGATCTCTTCCTTGGCCTTCATGGCGCTTTTAAGCGCGTCGTTCAACTCCGTGCGAAGCATGTGACAGACCTCCTAAACGGTCTCTCTGTTCCCCCAATTGTCCGGCTGGAAATTGCCCCTGGCCGAAGCTGAGGACCCTACCTCCGAAGGGGTTCCGGAGTCAATTGCTGATAATTTTATAAACTATTGATTTTAAACACTATTTTTAAAATTTTTGGGGTTGACCTGTGAATGGGATTTGCGTAAGAGATGGCTCCAGCCTGTGTGATCGGCGGAACCCTCTTTCACCACCGAATTACCCTCAGCGCACTTCTCAGCCGGGACCTCCGGCTATTTTTGCAAGGAACAAGGTTCGCCGCTTAATGCCGGAAGCCGTCCACACGACGCACGCACATGATCGTCCCGACGGGTGTGACGCGGCGTTGGTTTTGGCGGACGGCAGCGTCTTTTGGGGCCGGGCGGCCGGGGCCGAAAACACGGAAGCCGGCGATCTGGTCGGCGAGGTATGCTTCAACACGTCGCTCACCGGCTATCAGGAAATTCTGACCGATCCGTCCTATGCGGGCCAGATCATCACCTTTACCTTTCCCCATATCGGCAATGTGGGCGCCAACGACGAAGACATCGAAACGTTGACCCCGGTTGTGCGCGGTGGGGTGTTCGGCGCGGACATTACCGAGCCCGCCAATTGGCGGGCGCTGAAACATCTGGACGCCTGGCTCAAAAGCCACGGCATTCCGGCCATCACCGGGATCGATACGCGGCGGCTGACCCGGCGCATCCGGGACGGCGGCTTCGCCCACGGGGTGATCCTGCATGGCGGCGATGATCTTGACCTAGACGGCGCGGTGGCCGCGGCCAAGGCCTGGCCCGGTCTGGAAGGCATGGACTTGGCCAAGGATGTCAGCTGCCGGCAAAACTATGACTGGGACGAAAGCGTCTGGACACTGGGCGCAGGCTACGGCAAACAGATAGCGCCCAAGTATCACGTGGTGGCCATGGACTTTGGGGCCAAGCGCAACATCCTGCGCTGCCTGGCCGCTGCGGGCTGTAAGGTCACCGTGGTCCCGGCCGACACATCGGCGGATGATATTCTGCGCCTGGAGCCCGACGGGATTTTTCTGTCCAACGGGCCGGGCGATCCGGCGGCGACAGGAGAATACGCCGTGCCGGCGATCAAGCGATTAGTAGAGACCGGCAAGCCGATCTTCGGCATTTGCCTCGGCCATCAGATGTTGTCTCTGGCCTTGGGTGCGACCACCGCCAAGATGCACCACGGCCACCGGGGCGCGAATCATCCGGTCAAGGACCTGGAAACCGGCACGGTGGAGATTACCAGCCAGAACCACGGCTTTGTGGTGGAGCGGGACAGCTTACCCAACGGCGTGGTGGAAACCCACCGCTCGCTGTTTGACGGTACGGTGGAAGGCATCAAGCTCGACGGCAAACCGGTATTCTCGGTCCAGCACCACCCGGAAGCCTCCCCCGGCCCGCAGGACAGCCACTACCTGTTCGACCGCTTCGTTAGGCTGATGGAGGGGTGATCAATGCCTAAACGCACAGACATATCCTCCATCATGATTATCGGCGCGGGGCCCATTGTTATCGGCCAGGCGTGCGAATTCGATTATTCCGGGGCCCAGGCCTGCAAGGCGCTCCGGGAAGAGGGCTATCGGGTGATCCTGGTGAACTCCAATCCGGCGACCATCATGACCGATCCGGAGATGGCGGACGCCACCTATGTGGAGCCGATCCGCCCGGACCTGATCGAACGCATTATCGAAAAAGAAAAGCCGGATGCCCTGCTGCCGACCATGGGCGGTCAGACCGGCCTGAACGCGGCGCTGGCTCTCTACGATTCGGGCGCGCTGGAGAAACACGGGGTCGAGCTGATCGGCGCCCGGGCCGAAAGCATCGAAAAAGCCGAGGACCGGCTGAAGTTCCGCGAAGCCATGGACAGCATCGGCCTGGAAAGCCCGAGGAGCCGCTTGGTCGCCTCTATCGAGGAAGCGCGGGACGTAATGAAGGAAATCGGCCTGCCGATGATTATCCGCCCGTCCTTTACCTTAGGCGGCGCCGGCGGCGGTGTCGCCTACAACGCCGCAGAATACGAGCAGATCGTGCTGGGCGGCCTGGCCGCGTCGCCGGTCGGTGAGGTGCTGGTCGAGGAGTCGGTACTGGGCTGGAAAGAATATGAGATGGAGGTGGTCCGCGACCAGGCGGACAATTGCATCATCATCTGTTCTATCGAGAACTTGGACCCGATGGGCATTCATACCGGCGATTCCATCACCGTGGCCCCGGCGCTGACCCTGACGGATAAAGAATACCAGATCATGCGCAACGCCTCGATCGCGGTGCTGCGGGAGATCGGCGTGGACACCGGCGGCTCTAACGTGCAATTCGCGGTCAACCCGGCGGACGGTCGGCTGATCATCATCGAGATGAACCCTAGGGTGTCGCGCTCGTCCGCCCTTGCGTCCAAGGCCACCGGCTTCCCCATCGCCAAGATCGCCGCCAAGCTGGCGGTCGGCTACACCTTGGATGAGCTAGACAATGACATCACCGGGGTGACGCCAGCCTCGTTCGAGCCCACCATCGATTATGTGGTGACCAAGATACCTCGTTTCACCTTCGAGAAATTCCCGCAGGCCGAGGCGCTGCTGACCACGTCGATGAAATCCGTGGGCGAGGCCATGTCCATCGGCCGCAGCTTCGCCGAAAGCCTTCAGAAAGGCCTGCGTTCCATGGAGACCGGGCTGACCGGGCTCAACGAGGTGGAGATCGAGGGCGCGCCCGACAAGGATGCGATCCGCGCTACTCTGTCGCAACACATTCCGTACCGTATTCTCTATGCGGCCCAGGCCTTCCGTCATGGGCTTAGCCTGGAAGACATTCAGCGGGCCGCCAAGTTCGATCCTTGGTTCCTGGAACAAATCAAGCAACTGATCGATGTGGAGGAAGAGGTCCGCGCAAGTGGTCTGCCCACCACCGCGCCCGGCATGCTGAAGCTCAAGAAGCTGGGTTTTTCCGACGAACGATTGGCAGAACTGACCGGCAAGACGGCGGGCGAGGTCGCCGACGCGCGCCGCGCACTCGATATCAATCCGGTGTTCAAACGAGTGGATACCTGCGCGGCCGAGTTCCCGTCCCAGACGTCTTATATGTATTCGGTCTACGAGGGGGACGGCATCCATCCGCCCGAGTCCGAGGTGAACCCGTCCGTTGCCAAGAAGGTGGTGATCCTGGGCGGCGGTCCCAACCGGATCGGCCAGGGGATCGAGTTCGACTATTGCTGCGTCCACGCCGCCTACGCCATGCGTGAAGCCGGCTATGAGTCCATCATGGTCAACTGCAATCCTGAGACCGTGTCCACCGACTACGACACGTCCGACCGGCTGTATTTTGAGCCCCTGACCGTCGAGAACGTGATCGAGCTGATCCGCGCCGAACAGGCCGATGGGACGCTGCACGGCGTCATCGTGCAGTTTGGCGGGCAAACGCCGCTGAAACTGTCCCAGGCGCTAGAAGATGCGGGTATCCCCATTCTGGGCACCACGCCCGACGCCATCGATCTGGCGGAAGACCGGGAACGGTTCCAAAAGTTGCTGGAAGACCTGAACCTGCGCCAGCCGCCGAACGGCACCGCCACCTCGGTGGAGCAGGCCGAAGAGATTGCCGAGCGCATTGGTTATCCAGTGGTGATCCGGCCGTCCTACGTGTTGGGCGGGCGCGCCATGGAAATCGTCCATGACGTGGAGAGCCTGCGCAATTATATGAGCTCAGCGGTGACCGTCTCCGGCGATTCGCCGGTGCTGATCGACTGGTATCTGCGGGAAGCGATCGAAGTGGACGTGGACGCCATCTGCGATGGCGAGGACGTGTTCGTGGCCGGCGTGATGGAACATATAGAAGAGGCGGGCATCCATTCCGGCGATTCCGCCTGTTCGCTCCCCCCTTACACGCTTTCCGACGACATCGTCGCCGAGATGGAGCGTCAGGCGAGCGAGCTAGCCTTGGCCCTTGGTGTCATCGGCCTGATGAATGTGCAGTTTGCCGTCCAGGACGGCCAGGTCTTTATCCTGGAGGTCAATCCCAGGGCCAGCCGCACCGTGCCGTTCGTCGCCAAAGCCACCGGCCGGCCGATCGCCAAGATCGCCGCCCGGGTGATGGCCGGCGAAAAGCTGTCGGCCTTTGATCTCTCGGATAGGAGCCTTAACGGCCACGTGGCGGTGAAAGAGGCGGTGTTTCCCTTCTCCCGCTTCCCCGGCGTCGACATTATCCTGGGCCCGGAAATGAAATCCACCGGCGAAGTGATGGGCATCGACAAGGATTTCGCCCGCGCCTTCGCCAAGTCCCAATTGGGCGCCGGTATGCTGCTGCCGGAAAGCGGCACGGTCTTTGTCTCGGTCAAGGACTCGGACAAGCGCCGCGCCTGCGAGCTGGTGCGCAAACTCCAGTTCATCGGCTTCGATGTCATGGCGACCGGCGGCACCGTCCGCTATTTCGCCGAGAATGGCATCACCGTCAGCCGGATCAACAAGGTGACCGAAGGCCGGCCCCATTGTGTCGACGCCATTAAATCCGGCGAGGTGCAACTGGTGATCAACACTACTGAGGGGGCGCAAGCCATCGCCGATAGTCTCTCCATCCGGCAGACGGCGCTGACCGGTAATGTGCCCCACTACACGACTATGACCGGGGCGGCGGCGGCGATCGATGCGATCGAAGTTGTGCTCAACGATAATATGAAAGGCGGACTTGCAGTCGCGCCATTACAGTCATATTCTATTTCTTCAGCTTGATATATTTATGGGCGAAATGACCGGTGGGCTGTCTCACGGGCATCGGATCTCTTTGTTCGTCCCAGGTTGACATTGCGTACCCGCGGCCGGGCCGAATATTGCCGGGCATAGCGACTTTCGTGACTTAGACTGGACAAGAAAAATGGATAAAATTCCAATGACGGCAGAGGGTTACCAGACCCTTCAGGAGGAAATGAAACGGCTTAAGGTTGAGGAACGCCCAGCGGTGATCAAGGCGATCGAAGCCGCGCGCGAACACGGCGATCTGTCGGAGAACGCGGAGTATCACGCGGCCCGGGAGCGCCAAAGTTTCATCGAAGGCCGTCTGGCCGAGCTGGAAGACGTGATCAGCCGGGCCGACGTCATTGATCCCAAATCCCTGAAGGGCAAGACCATCCGCTTCGGCGCGACGGTGCAACTGGCCGACGAGGATACGGATGAAGAATCCACCTTCCAGATCGTCGGCAGTCATGAATCCGATGTCGAGTCCGGCAAACTGTCGGTGACCTCGCCGCTTTCCCGCGCGTTGATCGGCAAGACCGTCGGCGACTCTGTCGAGGTGACCACGCCGGGCGGCTCCAAATCCTACGAAGTGATTAAGGTCCAGTTTAAGTAATATATGGTTGTCATGCGCGGGCTAGCCCCTCGTACCCATTTTTAAATGATCATCACAAAGAATACGAAGTTCACGAAGGGAGACCTGACTCGGGCCGTCTTTGTGCCCTTTGTGCCTTTCGTGGTTATGTCCAACCCCTCCACCTATTCCGTCATCCCCGACCTGCGGAGCAGTTGTCGAGGATCTCATACTGAGGGCAGATTCCGGAGAATTGATCCCAGCTAACGCTGGGCTCAACTCGGGCATGACGATCTAAGTACGATTGAATGACGACCGCTAACCGTCCCCCGCCACCTCCAACGGCACCGGCACGCCGGGGTCCTGCTTGGAGGCGCGGATGGTCAGGGCCGATTTGACGTGCGCCACGTTGGGGGCGGCGGTCAGTTTCTCGGTGACGAAATGCTGATAGGTCTCCCAGGTCTGGGCGACGATCTTCAACAGGAAATCCGTCTCACCGGCCAGCATGTGACATTCGCGCACCTCCGGCCAGCAGCCGACCAGGTCTTCAAACGCCACCAGGTCCGGCTCCGCCTGGCTGTGCAGCCCGACCTGGGCGAACACGGTGACGTTGTAGCCGAGCGCGCCCGGCTCCAAATCCGCGTGATAGCCTTTGATGTAGCCGGCTTCCTCCAGCGCCCGCACCCGGCGAAGACAGGGCGGTGCGGAAATTCCGACACCGCGGGCCAGCTCCACGTTGGTGATGCGGCCGTTGGCCTGCAAATCCCGGAGAATTTTGCGGTCGATCTGGTCAAGTTTAACCCGGCTGGACGTATCGTCTGACACGCTGATTTCCCGAAGGACCTCCCTGACTGGCCGCCCCCGGTTGTTTTTAGATGATTGGGATCAAAAGGGGCCGGTGTTCTTTTTCTGCGCAAGATTATTGCGTGGATAATATTATTACCCAAACCGGGTCTGCGCAATATTATTGCGTGGCGCCGAGATTACCCCGGCCCACGCACCGATTGGGTGGCTTGCGCGATTGCCTGCGACTTTCTATGTATAACAAGTGCCGGGCGGGTGTGATCCGCGCCTCATTCCCGGCCCGAATTTCATTCGGTTTAGCCTCGTTTCGAAAGACAGTCCCATGGCCAACACTCACTCAAAAGTTCTCATCCTCGGTTCCGGCGCGGCCGGCCTGACGGCGGCGATTTACACCGCGCGTGCCAGCCTGGCACCCACCCTGGTGCACGGCATGCAGCCCGGCGGCCAGATGACCATCACCACCGATGTGGAGAATTATCCCGGCTTTGCCGACGTGATCCAGGGCCCCTGGCTGATGGATCAGATGCAGGCCCAGGCGGAGAATGTGGGCACCAAGATGATCGCCGACATGATCACCGAGTGCGACCTGTCGAAGCGGCCCTTCACCCTGACCGGGGATTCCGGCGATACCTATACCTGCGACGCGCTAATCGTCGCCACCGGCGCTCAGGCCAAATGGCTGGGCCTGGAAAGCGAGTTGACCTATCAGGGCTTCGGCGTGTCGGCCTGCGCCACCTGCGACGGATTCTTCTACCGGGAAAAGAAGGTGGCCGTCATCGGCGGCGGCAACACGGCCGTGGAAGAGGCGCTGTATCTCACTAATCACGCCTCTAAGGTGACCCTGATCCACCGCCGGGACGAACTGCGCGCCGAGAAAATCTTGCAGGACCGGCTGTTCAACCACCCAAAGATCGAGGTGATGTGGGACACCGTCCTGGAAGAGGTCGCCGGGGACACGTCCGGGCCCATGCCCTCGGTCACCGGCATCACGGTAAAGAACGTGAAGACCGACGAGGTCACCGAGATGGAGCTGGACGGCGTGTTCGTCGCCATCGGCCACAAGCCCAACACCGATCTGTTTGAAGGCCAGCTGAAGACCGACGGCGACGGTTATCTGATCACCAAGCCAGACAGCACGGCGACCGATATCCCCGGCGTGTTCGCCGCCGGCGACGTGCAGGATCACATTTTCCGCCAGGCGGTCACGGCCGCCGGCACTGGCTGCATGGCGGCGCTGGAGACGGAAAAGTATCTGGCCGAGCTTGACGCCGGGGAAATGGCCGCTGCCGAATAATGCCTCAGGGACTATACGGGCGATAAAACCATCGCCTTCCCCGCCCGATTGGTTATATAACTAAGCCAACAAACTTACCGCGCCGGTCCGCTGACCGGCAAACGGCAGATGGGCGGCCGGGGAAGCCGTCCAAACCTGGGGCTACGATTCATGAACTGGGACAAGCTGAGAATTTTTCATGCGGTCGCCGATGCGGGCAGCTTTACCCATGCCGGCGAGACCCTGAACCTGAGCCAGTCCGCGGTCAGTCGGCAGATCAGTTCTCTCGAACAAAGCCTGGGCGTGCCTCTGTTTCACCGCCATGCGCGGGGACTGATCCTGACCGAGCAGGGCGAAAGCCTCTACCTTACAGCGCACGAAGTCTATCACCAGCTTTCCATGGCGGAGGCGCAGCTCACCGAAAGTAAGGAGCGGCCGGAGGGCCCGCTTCGGATCACCACCACCGTCGGCTTCGGCTCGGTCTGGCTGACGCCCCGGATCAAGGAATTCATGGACACTTATCCGGAAATCGACGTGAGCATTATTCTTGTTTATGACGATCTTGATCTGGCCATGCGGGAGGCCGACGTGGCGATCCGGCTGACCCCGCCGCGACAGCCCGATCTGATCCAGCGGCATTTGATGAGTATCCACCACAGCGTATTTGCCTCTTCCGATTATCTGAAGGAACACGGCATGCCGCACAGCGTGGACGATCTCGACAGCCACAAGATCATTACCTTTGGCGAGGAGGTCGGCGATCAGACGGCGCTCATTCCGTCGTTGAACTTCCTGATGATGGAAGGCCGGGGCGAGGGCGATCCGCGTAAGCCGGTGCTGAAGGTCAACAATATCTACGGTATCTACAGGGCGGTGCTGAGCGGCCTCGGAATCGGCGCGCTGCCTGACTATTTCTTCGAAGGATCGTCCTCTCTGGTGCGCATCCTGCCGGAGGTGGAGAGCCCGGCGACGGAGGTCTATTTCGTCTATCCCGAAGAGTTGCGTCAATCGGCGAGAATTGCCGTTTTTAGAGACTTTTTGGTCCGAAAAGTCCTAGAATCCAAAAAATAATCGAAAAAAATACTCCGGTTTATCCAAAGCTATATGGTCGAAAGCGCACAGAATTCAAACGATTTTTAGAAACATGCATAAAAAGCATGGGTGCGATGCGGAATCGGCACTGGCGTCCGGGCATTGAGTAACCTACCTTGATTTTATCAACGGCTGAGGTCGTTGTACTTCCGGGCGCAAGGCCTGGAAGGAAGGGTCCTAGGACCCTACGTCTCCCAGACGTGAAGCCTCCCTGTTAAACTTGCCAGGAAACTACGGTTTCCTGGCAGCTTTTTATGTGGGAACCGGTTATTTCGCGGTCAATACGCCTTTTGTGAAATACTTGACAGATACTTCGCTTTTAAATTGCGTACGATCCCGATCTGAGCAACTATTCGCACGCTGGAGGCAATTATTCTGGAGATCCCGATGTTATCTGCGTGGGGTCTTCCCCTATTTTCACTATTCGCGTCGAGTTTCCTGGCGATCGGCGCCATTTCCCCTGTATCCGCTGCGGGACCATGGGACGGCGAGTGGGTGGGCAAGATCGACGCGGACGCGGCCAGCCTCGAAAACTGCCGGGCCGAAATTTCGGTAGATCAGGCTAACATAGCGGACAATACCCTGAGCTTAAGTTTTAACAACTATGGCAAAATCCGGGAGATCGCATCAAAGATTGACGGGTCAGGCAATTTTTCCAGCTATCACGATCTGGACGTATTTGTTTCCACCAAGGTCGCGAATCAGGTCAAGTCGAGAAGCTTTCTTCTCAAGGGCCGGTTGGAAAACAAGAACATCAACGCACGCTTTACAGCCGATGTGGCAGAACGGCGGGGCGGGTTCTGCCAGATCAATGTTGCCCTCGCGCAAGCGGGGTCCATTGAAGCAAAAGCTTTGATGACGGGTGAAGACCCAGAGATTCTGAAGTTGGAAGCACAGGCGCAGGGTTTAGGAACCACATCGTCTGTGATCTCAATATGCCGGTGATGGACGGGTACGGCTTCGTGCGCGAACTGCGCCTCAATCTGGACGCGGCGGCGAAGGACATCCCGGTCATCATTCTGACCGGCAAGAAGCCCACCGAAGACATCGTCAAGCCGCTTGCGGAACTCGGGGTACAGGGGTATCTGGTGAAACCGGTAACCGCCGGCGCCCTGGAAAAGCAAATCACCCGGGCGCTCGCATAAGGGGACACGTTCCATGACCGACACACCCATCCTGATCGCCGGGGCCGGCATCGGCGGATTGACCGCTGCCATTGCCCTCCAACAGAAGGGGTTCAGCGTCGAAATTTATGAGCAGGCGCCGGAACTGGGCGAGATCGGCGCGGGCCTGCAGATCGCCGCCAACGGCACGCGGCTGTTGATTGCGTTGGGCCTGGAAGAAGAGATTGCGGCCGTCGCCTGCGAGGCGGAATACAAGGAAGTGCGCCTGTGGAACACCGGCGAAAGCCGGAAGCTGTTTGACCTGGGCGAGGACTCCCGCCGGCGCTTCGGCGCGCCCTATTGGTTCGTCCACCGGGGCGATCTTCACCGCGTCCTCATGAACGCTGTGCTGGCCCATGATCCGGACTGCATCCATCCGGGCAAACGCTGCGTCGGCTATACGGAAACCGAGGATGGGGTGGAGCTTGCGTTCGAAGATGGCGGTTCGGCCACGGGCGCCGCGCTCATCGCGGCCGACGGGGTGCACTCGGTCCTGCGGGATCAGGCGTTTTCCTCGCCCAAGGCCAAGTTCACCGGCATGCTGTCCTGGCGGGGCATCGCCAGGATGAAGGAATTGTCTGACGGGCTTCGCACCATGTCCGGGACCAACTGGGTCGGGCCCGGTGGCCATGTGGTGACCTATCCATTGCGCGCCGGGGAGCTGTTCAACTTCGTCGGCATTGTTGAGAACCGGTCCTGGACATCTGAATCCTGGGTTGATCCGGGCACGCGGGACGACTGCCGCGCCGACCTGGCGGGCTGGAATCCGGCCATCCATGAATTGATCGAGAAAATCGACCAGCCGTTTAAGTGGGCGCTGATAGACCGGGAGCCGCTGACCCAATGGGCCAAGGGCCGGCTGATCCTGATCGGCGACGCGGCGCACCCGACCCTGCCGTTTCTGGCCCAGGGCGCGATCATGGCCATCGAGGACGGGGTCATCCTGGCAAGATGCCTGGAGGAAACGCCCGGCGACCCGGTCACCGCCTTCGCCCGGTTCGAGAAAACCCGGATCGAACGCTGCACCGCCATCGTCG
>JAYPHU010000019.1:0-62801 GCA_038127535.1 Rhodospirillaceae bacterium
CGAGATCGTCATCGCCGGCGGCGGCGAAGAAGACGAACTGGTGTTCTAGGGAACCCTCTCGGCAAAAATTGTTATTGGCGGCGTGATGACCGATCTGGTTATCTATCACAACGATATGTCCTCCTGTGCTCAAAAGGTGAGGTTCGTGCTGGCCGAAAAGGGTTTGGCGTTTGACGGACGGCATCTAGATCTGCGCGCCGCAATTATTGCGCATGGAACGATCTTAAGATTTACCCACCCGTTTCCGGCAGGTATGGTCCATTGCTGATAAAAATAATACAGGATGGGGATGCATGCGGGGCCTATCACCTAAAGAAGCCAACACCATCATCGAAGGAGCCTTCGAAAAGGCGGATGAGCTGAAGCTCAAACCCCTGTGTGTTGTGGTTCTAGACGCTGGTGGCCATGTGAAGGCTGTGCAGAAACAGGACGGCGCCTCCCTCCTCCGGTTTGATATTGCCCATGGCAAGGCGTTCGCTTCACTCGGTATGGGCCGGTCGTCGAAGCTGGTGTTTTGCAGAAACACAGGGACAAACCGATCTTTATGGAGAACCTCTTCGACATGTCGTATCACCCGCTGTTTCTGGAAGGCGGTGGCCAATTGATCCCAGACGAATTTGGCGAGGTTGTGGGCGCTGTCGGGATTAATGGCGACGTGAACGAAACCGACGATGAGTGCGCCTTCGCGGGCATAAAAAAAGCCGGATTTCATGTAGATCCAATCCAGTATGAAGGAGATGGCTAGCGTCAAGGCCTCTACGATTGAAACAAACCCATAAACACAAGGAGCGAAAGCGTGAGTTCCAACGAAAAAATTGATCGGCCTCAAAATCTGGGTAACCGGGAAATGCGATACGGCAGTGACGTCGTCGCAGAAACCGTGCACCGGCTTGGCTACAAATACATCTCCTTGGTGCCCGGCGCGAGCTTTCGGGGCTTCCACGACAGTATCGTCAACTATCTGGGGAACGACGATCCGCAGATGGTGGTCTGCTTGCACGAGGAACACGCCGTGGCTATCGCCGAGGGCTATGCCGCGGTGACCGACGAGCCGATGGCCGTGGCGCTGCATTCCAACGTGGGGCTGATGCACGCGACCATGGCGATCTTCAATGCCTGGTGTAACAAAATCCCTATGCTGATCTTCGGCGCGAACGGGCCCATTGATGCCTCTCGCCGCCGGCCGTGGATCGAATGGATACACACCACCAAGGATCAGGCGTCGATGATCCGCAATTACATCAAGTGGGATGACGAGCCACAATCGCCGGCCGCCGCGGTGGAGGCTGTGCTGCGCGCTAACCAGATCACCCGCACGCCGCCCTATGGTCCGACCTATGTCTGCCTGGATGGCTACATGCAGGAAGGCGAGCTGACTGACGAGGTTCTGATCCCGCCGGTGGACAGGTATGCCGAGCCCGATACGCCGGGCGCAAGCGAGGCAACCGTCCGGGAAATCTTGGACGCCATCAAAGCGGCCAAGTTCCCGATCCTGATGATCGGCCGGGTGTCCCGGGATGAAGACGACTGGCAGAAACGGGTCGCGCTGGCGGAGAAGTTAGGTGTGGTGGTGATGACCAGTATGCATACGCCGGCTGCCTTCCCGACCGAGCATCCCAATCACGTGATTCCGGCCAGCAGCGAAATGCCGAAGGAGACCGAGGCCAACCTGATCGAGAAGGCTGATCTGTTGATCGCGCTGGATTGGGTCGACTTGGCTGGCTACCTGCACATTTGTTCTGGCGAGTCTCAGACTCAAAGGCCCGTAGACGCAAAGATCATCACGTGTTCGCTGGACACCTATGCTTCCAACGGCTGGGTGATGACCTATCATGCGTTGCCGGCGACGGACCTGTCGGTACTCGCCCGCCCGGACGATCTGATCGATCAGTTGCTGACCATGGCCGAGGCCGAGGGCATGTCCGGCGAACTGCCGGCGGACGCACCGGAGCATTGGACCGTCTCCCCTGCCCTGTTCGATGTGTCCGAGCCGGACGAGCCCATGAGCCGCCGGGAAATGGCGGAAGTCATTGCGGAGTTCTCCAAGGACAAGGATGTCACCCTGACCAAGGTGCCGATCGGCTGGTCCGGCGCGGCTTGTCACTTTGACCATCCGCTGGATTATTTGGGCAAAGACGGCGGCGGCGCGGTCGGCGCGGGGCCCGGCACTGCCGTCGGCGCGGCCCTTGCGCTGAAAGACAGCGACCGGCTGGTACTGGGTGTGCTTGGCGACGGCGACTATCTGATGGGCGTCAATGCGCTTTGGACAGCGTCCCGGATGCGCCTGCCGATGATGCTGGTGGTGGCCAATAACCGCTCCTACTTCAATGACGAGCTCCATCAAGAACGAGTCGCGATCACTCGTGGTCGGCCGTTGGAAAACCGCTGGATTGGTCAGCGCCTGGATGACCCTCGCCCTGATGTTGTCGGCTTCGCGCAGGCCCAAGGATTCGAAGGCGAAGGCCCGATCACGGATACGAGCGAGCTGATGGAGGCCTTGAAGCGTGGCGAAGAAGTTGTCCGCAACGGCGGCCGCTACGTCATTGATGTCTATTCCATCGGGTATTAGGGGGCGGATACTACTCCTCCGGTATGCCGGCCTTGCGGAGATCGTCCAGGTAGATTTTCCTAAGATGCGGATCGGTTGCCGGGAAATTGTCCGGGAAATGACGGCAGGTAAATTTCGGCATAAAGTTCAATAGCTTGAATCGCGTGCTTTCCACGTCGGCATCTGTTCCCCCGTATACTGCGGCAACCAAATGCGTGGAGTATACCCATGCGCGAACATTGAGATGGGTGACGGCGCGCCCGGCGTTTTCAAGGGCCGTTTCATAATCGCCCAGGGCCAAATGCGAATCCGCCAATCTGGCATAAGCCTGGCAGATCCCGGAAACTATTGATTTGCCCGACGGTACCACTCAACCTCGTAACGGTTTCGTTCCACCGGTGCGAACCAATCCGCCTGGACCTTCAATTTGGCCAAGGCCCGCTTTACGCAATAGACCCTGCCGTCGGCCTCCACTTTCCAAATATCCGAACAGATGCCGCCGGTCAGGGCGTCAAAACGAGCCTTCTTGGAGTCGTTGAGCAGACCGTTTGCCTGCAGACTTACAATCATCTCTGTCTCGGGCTGCCGATTTTCAGAGGACGACATGGTTTCCCAATTTCAGCGTTAGTTTGCGCAAGCTTCTCCCTTAATGGACGCGGGTCACTTCGTGCGCGTTAGCCGCCGGATGAGGCTGGAGGTGTCCCATCGGCCGCCGCCGATGCGCTGGATTTCCCGGTAGAATTGGTTGACCAGGGCGGTCACCGGCAGGTTGGAGCCGTTGGACGCCCCCTCTTCCAGCGCGATGCCCAAATCCTTGCACATCCAGTCGACGGCAAAGCCGAAGTTGAACTTGTTGTCGACCATGGTGTTGCCGCGGTTCTCCATCTGCCAGGAACCAGCCGCACCCTTGGAGATCACGTCGACCACCTGCTTGCCGTCGAGACCGGCGCGCATGGCGAAGTTTAGCGCTTCGGAGAGACCCTGCACCAGACCGGCGATGGCGATCTGGTTGGCCGCCTTGGTGAGCTGGCCGGACCCGGCCGGGCCCAACAATGTGACCGCGCGGGCATAGACGTCCATAACCTTCTGCGCCCGGTTAAAGATGCTTTTCTTGCCGCCGACCATGACCGTGAGGACGCCGTTCTCTGCCCCGGCCTGGCCACCCGAGACCGGCGCGTCCAGGAAACCGACGCCCTTGGCGTTGGCTTCTTTTTCGAGCTCGCGGGCCAGACCGGCGGAGGCCGTGGTGTGATCCACCAGGATCGTGCCCTTCTTCATCCCGGCCAGCGCGCCGTCCTTGCCGTAGGCGACGCTTCGGACATCATCGTCGTTGCCAACACACATGAAGACGATCTCGGCGCCCTTGGCCGCTTCCTTGGGGATCTTTTTCGCCGTGCCTTTATATTCCTTCGCCCACTTCCGGGCCTTGGCGGCGGTGCGGTTATAGACGGTGACGTCGTGGCCCGCGTTGATGAGATGACCGGCCATGGGATAGCCCATGACTCCCAAACCGATGAAAGCAACTTTGCTCATGATGTCCTCCTGAAATTGGCCGCGCACTGTGCCTTCAAAGCGCCGGACTGGTCAAGGAAAGCCGCTATCGAAACGCGTTCGTTTAGTCGGGTAGGTAATCTTTAATCCGGGTCCAATGATCTTTATCGGGCGCGACGAGGAGCCGTTCCCGCGCGATGGGGCCGGGCCGGTAGGCCTCTTCGGTTTTGGTGTAGGCGGCATACATCCCGGCTTCTTCGATAAACAACAGCCCGGCGGCGTGATCCCAGGGTTTGAGTTGACCGTATTCGGCGAAGTGGATGACGCCTTTGATCAGGTCCACATACTCCAGGCCGATGCAGCGGTAGCGCAGCAGTTCACCGGAATGACCTTCGCGGTTTTCGCCCGATGCCTCCTCCTCCACTTTCTCCCGTCGGTATTTGCCGAGGGAGCCGGTCATCGCCGGAATTGCCGGTGGCGCCGGCCGCGTCAAATCAACTTTGTCGCTGGTGATCCCCTGCCCGATCCGGGCGCAGACCATCTCGTCGTCCAAGGGATTATAAATCCACCCGGCGATGGCTCGTCCGTTGAGACACAACGCGACGATGACGCAGAACCGCCGCCGGCCCTGGGAGAAATTCCGGGTTCCGTCCACCGGGTCCAGTATCCAGACCGGTGCATCGCCATCCAATCGCGCCAAGATGCTTTCGTCAGCGGCATAGCTTTCCTCGCCGACGACCACGCTGCCGGGCAGCAGCCGCGTCAGTTCCTCGGTCAGCCGCCGTTCGCCAATCGTATCCGCGTCGGTGACAATCTCACCGGAGTCCTTGTCGCCGATCTCGTGGTCTTTCAGCCGCTTATAGCGGGACAGGATTTCTTCCGCCGCGATCCGTCGGATGATGGCGGAGACTTCCTCGAGCTGAGATGGCGCGAGTAGATCATCAAGGGGCATACTGATCCCGATCCCGGTGATAGTTTTCGGTGATCAACTCGTGCAGCCTGTAGGCCTCTTCATTGAACTCGCCCTGCTGGATCAGCGCTTTGCTGAGATAGACGGCGAAGGCCACGGCCTCCCCCTTCCCACGCAAATCATGATCGTCGGAAATTTCCTCTAGATAATCGTGGATTTGCTTGCGCGCCATGATGTTGAGCTGGCGTTTGACGAACTTGTTCTTGCGGCGCCACTTTTGCTGCGCTTCCAAAGTCGCCATGGTTTCCTCCTTGGGCCGCGCTGTGGTTCTTTTGAACTCTCAACGCGACGATGTCCTGGTGAACTCTACTAGTAGAGTTGAAGCTATCACAGGGAGTCGGGGCTGAGAAACGATAAATTGGGCCGCTAGTTGGCCAGCCGCTTTTCGATCCGGTCGGCGTCTTCCGGGTCTAGGAGGACGGTCAGTTCCACGTATTCCTCCCGGTCTTTGCGCTCCCGGACATCGCCCCGGTCATAGAGCCAAGCCAGGGATTTTCCGTCGGACCAGGGGATTTTGAGGCTGAGTTGCCGGCGTTCGGCGCCCAGCCGGTCACTGAGGGTTTTGAGCAACGCATCAAACCCCGCCCTATCCCGGGCCGAGGTCAGAACGATGGCCTGATTGCTACGGTCGGCTTGAGTCTTCTGAAAGGCCAGTTCTTCGAAATCCAGAAGGTCCGCCTTATTGCGCACCTCGATCATCGGCGGGCTGTCATCGCCGCTCAGGCCGAGACCGGCAAGGACGGTCATGACATCTTCTTTCTGTGCCTCGGTGTCTTCATGAGCGATGTCGCGCACGTGGAGGAGTATCTGCGCCTCGGTTACCTCTTCCAGCGTCGCCTGAAATGCTTCGACCAGTTCGTGCGGTAGGTCGGAGACAAACCCCACCGTATCGGACAGGATGGTTTGCCGGCCGCAGGGTAAGGTGAGTTCCCGCATTGTCGGATCAAGCGTAGCGAAGAGCTGATCCTTCTGTAGCACGCTGGCATTGGTCAGCGCATTGAACAGTGTGGATTTGCCGGCGTTGGTGTAGCCGACTAGGGCGATCACCGGGTACGGGACCTTTTGGCGGGCTTGCCGGTGCAGCGCCCGAGTGCGGTGGACCTGCACCAGCTCTTTCTTCAGCCGTGTTATCCGCTTGCTGATCATCCGGCGGTCGGCTTCGATCTGGGTTTCACCGGGCCCGCCCATGAAGCCGACGCCGCCCCGCTGCCGTTCCAGGTGGGTCCAGGACCGGACCAGCCGGCTGCGCTGATAACTGAGGGCCGCAAGTTCGACCTGCAGCGTACCTTCCTTGGTGCGCGCGCGGGCGCCGAAAATTTCCAGGATCAGCGCCGTGCGGTCCAGCACTTTGCACTTCCAGGCCCGTTCCAAGTTGCGTTGCTGCACCGGGGTCAGGGCGAAATCGATAACGGTGACCTCGACATCGCGGGCGGCGACAATTCCCTGGAGCTGCTCGATCGCGCCCTGGCCCAGCAGCGTGCTGGGCCTGGGACGCGACACTGGCGTTATTTCGGCGTGCACAATGTCCAGATCAATGGCTTCGGCCAGACGCACGGCCTCTTCCAGACGAGCGTCTTCATCCCGCCGATGCGGGTTGCCCTTAAGGACAGGATGCAGAACGAGGCAGCGGCCGACCGTCGGCGTGGTCTGTTCCGAAGTGTCCCAGGTCAAGTTAGGCCGAAGCGCTCTCTTCTTCGCCTTCCTTCGCGTCCTGCTCAAAGAGCTGGATCGGGCCGGAGGGCATCACGGTTGAGATAGCGTGTTTGTAGACGAGCTGTGTGTGCCCGTCCCTGCGCAAGAGCATGGAGAAATTATCGAACCACGTGATAATGCCTTGAAGTTTGACACCATTCACCAGGAAAACGGTTACCGGGTTTTTGCTTTTGCGTACATGATTTAAGAAGACATCTTGTACGTTCTGGGATTTTTCAGACATATGGGTAACCCCCTGATTTTGTCTGTATTTGTTATGGTCGGAGGTCCGTTGATTCGGCCTTCCACGAGCATACTACACGCGATTCCTCAGGTTTGAACAGCATGTTTCGCTAAATCCAGGTATTTCGCCAGTTCAACGGCGTTTTTTACGGCGAAATCGGGCCTAAACGCGGCAAATTCATCGGAATCGGCCTCTTTTTCGCAGATTAAGACGGCGGTTACGCCCCCTCTTTTGGCGCATTCCACATCGGAAACCGCATCTCCGATGAACCAAACTTCGGGGCCGGCATCGCCATCAAAGTCCTGCAAGACCATCCGTAACGGCGCGGGATCGGGTTTGTCTTTTTCCGCATCGGTCGCCCCGACGATTTGCGCAAAATATGTGGTCCAGCCGAGATGGTCCGCTTCATCTCGCAACAGATCGCCGTTTTTGTTGCTGACCACGCCGAGGTAAAGATCCTCCGCCGCCAATTGTTGCAATAGGGCCTCTGCGCCGTCCAAGGGCGTCAAGAAGTCCAAGTGGGTTCGCCGGATAGCGGTATAGAAGTGCTCAGCCGCTTCCTCCCACCTGTCGCCGAAAAGTTCCGGAAAGCTATCCCGCATGGAACGCCGCACGTTGGCGCGGGTCTGTTCATAGGTCCACGGCTCCAAACCAAATGTTGTCAGGGTGTCGTTGGTCGCTTCGTGGATCGCCGGCCAGCCGTATACCAGCGTGTCATCCCAGTCGAAGATCACGGCCTTGGGATACAGCAGGTTCACTGCTCTGCTCCATCCGACTCGCGTTCCATATAATCGTAATAGTCGTCGATAAGCCGGCAGGAAATCTCGCCGGGCTCTCCATTGCCGATTACCGTATCGTCGATCTTCACCGCCGGGCGCAACAAGGCGGTGGTGCTGGTGAAGAATGCTTCTTTCGCTTGTTTGGCTTCGTCTACGGTAAACGGCCGTTCGACCAACTTTAGTTTCTGTTCTGCGATAAGCCGTAAGAGCGTCTTCCGGGTAATGCCGGCGAGGATGTCTTCGTTGGTCGGCCGGGTGACCAATTCGCCGTCCTTGGTGACGATCCAGGCGTTGGAGGCTGTGCCCTCGGTCACGTATCCCTTGCTGTCCACGAACCATGTGTCGTCAGCGCCGGCGTCGATGGCCTCCTGTTTGCCCAGCACATTCGGGAGTAGAGAAACCGACTTAATATCTCGGCGCAGCCAGCGGATATCCGGGCGGGTGATGACGGACTGGCCGCTCTTGGCGCTTTCCCGGCCCGGCCATTTGATCGGACTGGCATAAACGACCAGCGAGGATTTGGGGGCCTTCGGAAACGCGTGATCTCTGGGCGCCACGCCTCTGGTGATTTGTAAGTAGAGTTTGCCGTGCCGGACGTTATTGCGGCGAATAGTCTCCTCCATGATCGGCACGAGCGCCCGTTGGTTGACTGGCCAGTCGATCCTTAGTTCCGACAGAGAACGGTCTAGGCGCATCATGTGGTCGTCGTTATCAATGAGCCTACCGTTGTAGATGGCGATGACTTCGTAGACGCCGTCGGCCAGCTGATACCCCCGGTCCTCTACATGAACCATAGCGTCCCGATGGCTCAGGTACCGGCCATTCACATGGGTAATCCGGGGCATGACCGATTAGAAAAATTCCAGCCGGACCGAGAACATTTTCTCGACCTGTTTCACGGCCTCGTTGACGGCGAAGATGACGACTCTGTCGTTAGTTTGAACGACGGTTGAGCCGGTGGGCGTGATGACTTTGCCGTCTCGGACAACAGCGCCGATTATCACGCCTTCGGGTAATTCGGTTTCTCTTAGCGGCTGGCCGACCAGAGACGAGGTTTCCATGGCCTCCGCCTCTATCAGTTCGCCGAAATCTTCCTGAAGCGTATGGACAGAGTGGATGCGCCCGCGGCGCACATGTTGTAGAATAGTGGAAACGGTAATGTTTTGCGGGCTGACAACCACGTCGATGCCAAGCGAAGGCGTCAGTGGCGCGTAGGTGCTGTTGTTTACCAAGGTAATTGCCCGGCGGCTGCCCCGGCGTTTCGACAGCAAGGATGAGAGAATGTTGGTCTCGTCATCGTTGGTCACCGCGATGACCGCCTCGGACGACGAGACGTTGGCCTCTTCCATGATATCCGGATCGAGGATATCGCCCTGCAGGACGACGGAGTGGCTTAGGTTTCTGGCAACTACCTCGGCGCGGGATTTGTTGGTCTCAACCACCTTCACGTTGACGGACGGCTGCTCCTGTTCGATCTGCTGCGCCAGGAACAACCCGATATTGCCGCCGCCGATGATGACAATTCGGCGGGCTTCCTGCTCTTCATGTCCGAATGCAGCCAAGGTGCGTTCCACATGCTGTGCGTCCACCACGACATAGACTTCGTCGCCGGGCAGCAATTCATCATCCGCGGTTGGAACGATCGCCTCATCTTCCCGGATGATGCCGATGATGACCACGTTCAGATCGGGAAAAAGCTGGGTTAATTGCCGCAAAGGCGTATTGATCAGCGGACAATTGTCGCCGCAACGGATTCCAGTCATTTTCACCTGATCATCGACCAGGGAGATCATGTCAAAGGCGCCGGGGACCTCAAGGCGTCGGGAAATGGCACGGGCAACCTCCCTTTCTGGCGAGATGATCACGTCAATCGGCATATGTTCTCTTGTGTACAGGTTGGCCCATCGTTGATCCAAATAGCCCTGCTGGCGGATGCGGGCGATCTTGGTGGTGACATCGAACAGAGAGTGGGCCACCTGGCAGGCGACCATGTTGACTTCGTCGGCCTGAGTCACGGCGATCAGCATGTCGGCGTCCGCCGCCCCCGCCTGTTCCAGCACGGACGGCAACGAGGCAAAGCCGTTGATGGCTTTAACATCCAGGGAGTCACTGATCTTGCGGGTCAGTTCTGGCGACGAGTCAACGACGTACACATCGTTGTCTTCCTGCGCCAAATAGCGAGCGATGTTATGTCCAACTTGTCCCGCGCCGCAAACGATTACTTTCATTCTGGTCTACTTCCTCATGAGCTTCTTTCGGGCTGCGCTCAGTCGTTCGCCGCCCGTGCACGGTCTTCCGATTGAATGCCGAGAGATTTCAATTTTCGGTGTAGCGCGGACCGTTCCATCCCGACGAACGTCGCGGTTTTGGAAATGTTGCCGCCAAATCTGTTGATTTGGGCCGACAGGTACTCCCGCTCGAATATTTCCCGCGCCTCTCGGAGGGGTAGCCCCAGAACCTCGGATTGATCTGTACCGGCCTGGGGCTTGGGCCCGGCGGAGGCCAGTTCTCCGGGTACCGCGTCGGCCCGGATCGGCATGCTATCGTCTCCCGGCGCCATGATGAGAATCCGTTCGATGACATTTCGTAGTTCGCGGACATTTCCGGGCCAGTCGTAGGCCTGAAGGGACGCCAAGGCATCTTCGGAAAACGGTCTTGGCTTACGGCCGGCGGCGGCGGCCATCTGGCCGGCAAAATGCTGCGCCAATGCCGGAATATCCTGCCGATGGTCTTGTAGTGGCGGCACTTCCACCGGCACGACACTCAACCGATAGTACAAATCCTCACGGAACCGGCCTTTCGCCATTTCTTCACTCAGGTTCTTGCTAGAAGATGCTATCACTCGTACGTCCACTTCGACACGGGTCGCGCCGCCAACCCGTTGGAAGGTCTGATCCTGCAGGACGCGGACAATCTTGCCTTGGGTTTCCGGCGGCATGTCGGAAACCTCGTCCAAAAACAATGTGCCCATATGGGCTTGTTCGAAGGTCCCGATTTCCCGAGGACCACCTTCGCCGTAGGATTCATGCCCGAAGAGATTGACCTCGAAGTTATCTGCTTGGAGAGTGGCGCAGTTGAGATAGACGAACGGACCATTCTGGCGATTAGATTGCCGGTGGATCAGCCGGGCGACAACGTCCTTGCCGGCGCCGGCCGGACCGGTGATCAGCACGCGGCTATTGGTTGGGGCCACCTTAGAGATGGATTGACGTAACTGATTGACCGGCGATGACGAGCCAATCAATTCTTCACGGCTGCCGGCGCGGAGTTTTAGCTCCTCGTTCTCTCGTCGAAGCCTTGCCGTTTCGATGGCTCGATTCACGACCAGGATCAACCGGTCTGCAGTAAATGGCTTCTCGATAAAGTCGGAGGCGCCAAGGTTTATCGCATTGACAGCAGTTTCGATATTGCCGTGGCCCGAGATCATCACCACCGGAACATTCGGGTGGTATTCGGTGATCCGCTCCAAAACTTCCAACCCATCGAGGTCGCTTCCGTCCATCCAG
This sequence comes from Rhodospirillaceae bacterium, assembly GCA_038127535.1. Lineage (GTDB taxonomy): Bacteria > Pseudomonadota > Alphaproteobacteria > Rhodospirillales > UBA2165 > JAYPHU01. The sequence goes on from JAYPHU010000019.1 coordinate 11,231, forward strand.
ATATCCAGAAGTACCAGGCTGGGGCGGCGAGCTTCGATCTCCTGGAGGGCGCTCGTGCCGTCTTTGGCCTCGCGGGTGTTGTAACCCTCATCTTCAAGGATGCCCGCGGTCAACATTCGGATATCGGCTTCATCGTCGACGATCAATATATCGAGGGCCATTAGCCGGTTACCGCTTCTTTGTTTGAGTTTGCTTTAGATTGATCAACGCCGGGTTCCGTCGAAATGTCCAGGGACTTGGAAAACTGGAGCACCACATGCGCACCGCCGTCGGGACCGTTTTCCACGATCAAATCACCACTATGATCTTCCATGATTTTCTTGGAGATGGCCAGCCCCAAGCCGGTGCCCTTCTCCCGCGTGGTTACATACGGTTCCGTAATTCTATCAATCAAATCAGCGGGAAAGCCTTCTCCGTTGTCGGTTATCTCGACCAGGACATGTTCGCCGTCTTCGCGCAGACTAAGGTTTATCTTGCCGTCAGTTTTACCCTCCAGCGCTTCAGCAGCATTTTTCAGAATATTGGTCAGTGCGCGGCTCACCTGCTCCCGATCACAGGTTACGCGCACCTGAGATTCCGGCAAATCGATACCGTAATAGACATTTTCTTCCCGATTTTCCTCCATCACCGCCATTTGGCGGCAAATCTCCGTAAGATCGACCGATTTGAGATCAGGGCGGGGCATCCGGGCGAACGAGGAAAACTCATCCACCATTCTGCCGATATCTTCGACTTGCCGTACGATCGTGTCGGTGCAGATCGAGAAAGTTTCCGGATCGGTGGTGATTTCCTTCAGATACTTGCGCCGAAGCCGTTCGGCGGAGAGTTGGATGGGGGTGAGCGGGTTCTTGATTTCATGGGCAATCCGGCGCGCTACGTCGGCCCAGGCAGCTTTTCGTTGCGCCGATAGAAGCTCGGTCACGTCGTCGAACGTTACAACGTACCCAACGACTTCTCCGTCGATTTTCTCCGCCGCAACCGACACCAGCAGCGTCTTGTTCCGGCCGCCCTTGGACAAGGTGATTTCTCTCTGCAAGGTGCGGTTTGGCTGCCGGCGAACGGCCTCAAACGATTCGGTCATTTCGGGAACGACCTCGGTAAGTGGGGCTGTCACTTTGGATTGCAGCTCGATCCCCAGTAGTTCCGAGGCGGACCGATTGGAGAGATGAACCAAGCCGGCGCGATCCAGGCCGATGACGCCGGCGGACACGCCCGCCAAAACGGTTTCGGTAAATTGCCGCCGCTCATCGAGCTCTTTGTTGGCTTCGATGAGACCATTTCGCTGGTTCTCCAGCTGGCCGGTCATGCGGTTGAACGTCAGGCTGAGAGTGCCGATTTCATCTCTCTCTAGAGAGTCGTCAATATCGACTTTGGCGTCCAGGTCGCCCTTTCGCACCCGCTCAGCAGCATCAATCAGATTTCCTATGGGCGTTGAAAGCTGAGTGGCTAGGGACCAGCCGATCCAAACCGCGGCCAATAGCAACAATAACGCCACCAGGCCGAAGATGAGGAGAAACTTGAATTGCAGGCTTTCACGGTTCTTTTCCAACTCAGCGTATTTAGCGGTTGCGCCTCGGGTCGTGGACAAATGTTCCAGCACCTGCTGTTTCACAAATCGCCCGACTAGAAGGTGAGCGTCTTCAAAAGCTTCCAACCGGACGCCAGCCACAACCCGGTCATCCCGTCCGCCGCTGAAGATCACCACCTCGCCCGGGCGGCTGCTGGTGAGTGCGCCCAGCAATCCCTGCGACACCACGTTGAATTCCAGAGAAAAACCGAAGCCCGTCCGAAGTAAAGTGTTGCCGTTCTTGTCGATCACCACGGCTTCGGACAATTCCCGGACCATGGACTGCGTCTGAAGGATTTCACCCAGAATTCTGGGATTCCCGGCGTATCGCGTGGCGGCCCGGTTGATGTCATTGGCCATGGCTAGCGCCGAGCCGCCGATATTTTCCTGGTGTTCCAAAAGATAGGCTTCGGCGACCTTTTTGGATTCATTGACGGCGGTGCGAACCCGATCGCTGAACCAGGTTTCAATACCGAAATTCAGAAAAATGCCGGCAAACGCCGCCACCAAGAGAGATGGGATAACCGCAACGAGGCTAAACGAAGCCACCAGCCGGACATGAAGTTTTGAGCCTGCCGAGCCCATCCGGCGATCAATGAAACTGCGGACGATGCGCCTCGCCAGGACAGCGATTAAAGCCAGAGCAAGAACGAGGTCTAGGTTCACCAGCCAGATCGCCGTGGTTATCTCACCTTGGAGCAGTCCATAGCCGGTGAGAACCATCATGGTCGCGGCGCCGGAAGCAATCAGCGCAATGCCGAGCAGGACCGCCGCAAGCCGTGCGGCGCTGAACCTCCGCACCCGGGCCTCGGGCGCTTTTGCGCTGTCTATGGAGACATTTTGATCCATCATTGAGCTCCGGTCAGACGCACCGGTTCACTTCCTTGTTCAGCGTATTGAATACGTCGATTCCGCAGCCGCTGTCCAATGCAACTACTCTTTGGGACTACGGGTTACCGGGATATTCAGTTCTCGAATTTTCTTACGCAGAGTGTTGCGGTTTAGTCCGAGTAAATTGGCCGCTTTGAGCTGGTTTCCCCGTGTCGCCGCGAGCGAGAGGGCAATCAGAGGACGTTCCATCTCTTTGAGCACCCGATCATAGAGTCCCGTCGGCGGGAGCGATCCGCCATGGGCGGCAAAGTATTCGCGCAGATGCAGCTCGACCGCTTCCGAAATGCCGTTTCCGGATTTCTGTACAGGCTCTTCCAGTAAGTTCCCCGCCAATTCGGCCTCGACAACGTCAATGCCGATCGTTTCCTGGGAGTAGAGCGCGGCGAACCGCCGAACCAGGTTTTCCAGCTCGCGGACGTTGCCGGGCCAGTTATGGCCCCGCAGCCGGTCCATGGCCGCCCCATCGACGACTTTCCAAGGTAGGCCTTCGTTTGCCGCCATGGAAAGGAAGTGTCCGACCAGCTCCGGGATATCTTCCCGCCGCTCGCGCAACGGCGGAATTCGGATCGGTACCACATTGAGCCTGTAATACAAGTCTTCCCGGAACATGCCCTGGCGGATGAGTTGAGTGAGGTCCCGGTGGGTCGCGGCGATGATTCTGACGTCAGTGCGGATCGCGTTCCTGCCGCCGACCGAGGTATATTCCCCTTCCTGCAAGACCCGAAGCAGACGGGTTTGTGCTTCCGGCGGCATATCGCCGATTTCATCCAAAAACAGTGTGCCGCCTTCGGCTTGTTCAAAGCGACCCGGCGACTTGGATGTTGCGCCGGTAAACGATCCCTTTTCGTGACCAAACAGCTCGCTCTCGATCAGCTCCCGTGGAATGGCGGCCATGTTGATGGCGACAAACGGATAATTCTTTCTTTTGCCGTAATCGTGCAGCGCCCGCGCCGCCAGCTCCTTGCCGGTGCCTGACTCGCCGTTGATCAGCGCCGTCAGGTCCGTATTCATCAAACGTGCTAACGTCCGATAGACTTCCTGCATGGCGCCGGAACGGCCGATCAGGGGGAGCTGACCATCATCTTCTTCCGCTTGGTCGTGTGGACGGCTGACAGCGGTTTCCAGCGCGCGTTTCACGACGCTGGTCAGTTCGTTCAGGTCAAATGGTTTGGGCAGATATTCGAATGCGCCTCGCTGCGTCGCGTTGACGGCGGTCATGAGGGTGTTTTGCGCGCTCATCACAATGACCTGGAGTTCGGGTCGCAGCTTCTTGATGCGCGGCAGGAGATCAAGGCCATTCTCGTCCGGCATCACGACGTCCGTGATGACGACATCCCCCTCCCCGTCATTGATCCATTTCCACAGCGTTGCGGCGTTGCCGGTGGTGCGCACATCGTAGCCGACCCGACCCAGCGCCTGATTCAATACGGTACGGATCGCCGCATCATCGTCGGCGACAAGGATCGTCGATTCCGTCATCAGTCCAGCTCACTCTGAGGCGTAGCCATGGGTAGCATGACCCGAAACACGGTTTTCCCAGGTTGAGAGTCGAACTCGATCACACCGCCGTGGTCGTCCACCATCTTGGCGGCCAGTGCCAGCCCCAGGCCTGAGCCTTTGGGTTTCGAAGTGACAAAGGCGTCGAACAAGTGGTCCTGCAGATTTTGCGGAATGCCCTCCCCGTTATCCTGGATGGAGATTACTAGCGGCAGATGGACCATGGAATTGCTGCCGGCGACAGCGAAGCGGACGCTATGCTGATAGGCCGTAGAGAGCACCACTTCGCCGCCCTTGGCCAGCGCGGCCTCGGCGGCGTTCTTTAAAAGGTTTAGGAAAATCTGCACCAATTGATCGTGATTGCCGTCCACCGGCGGCAGCGACGGATCGTAATGTTCGACGATCTTCAGGTTTCTGGCGAAGCCGGTCTGGGAGATGTTTTTTACTCGTTCGAGAACCTGGTGAATATTCACCGGGGCCCGTTCCAGCGGGCGCTGATCGGAAAACACTTCGATCCGATCGACCAAGGCGCAGATGCGGTCCGTCTCGTCACAGATAAGTTGGGTCAGAGTTTGATCATCCCCCTCTGACATTTGTTCGAGTAACTGCGCCGCACCGCGAATGCCCGAAAGCGGGTTTTTGACCTCATGAGCCAACATGGCAGCCATCGCGGTCACTGACCGTGCGGCGTTCCGGTGAGTCATCTGCCGGTCGATTTTGTCGGCGATGGATCGGGTAAAAATGTTAATGACGGCAACCCCGGGACGGTCAGAAATCTCTGAGATTTGGATATTGATTAGCTGCCGGCGAACGCGCGCCGTTTCCAGCGTAAGGCCATATTCGGAGACGCTGATCCCCTGCCCCTGCACCTGGCGAACCAGGGCATGGATGGGCGTGTCCTTGGGCAGAATATACTCAAGGCTCTGGCCGACGACCTGGGTCGCGCTTTCGCCGAATAATTGTTCGGCCGCGCTATTGATGTAGAGAACCAGGTGCTCCGGCGATACGGCGATGATCGATGAATCCAAAGCGTTTAGCAAAGCATCCGCGTCCAAGGAAGCCCCGATATCTTCCGCCAGTGCGAGTGCCGCGCTGTCGCTCATGCAGCCAGTCTTTCGGTCAGAGGCTGATAAAACCCGGCGATCAAGTCTCGGGCCTGATTCGCGTCGTCTATTTGGTTAATCGTGCCCCGGAACTCCGCTGAATTGGGCAGGCCCTTCGTATACCAGCCAATATGCTTGCGGGCGATCCGGACACCCCGGAAGGTGTCGTGATGTTCCAGGATCTGTTCATAGTGCTCCCGGACGATGGCGTATTGCTCTGAAATCGTGGGATCGGGCAGCCGCTCGCCGGTTGCCAGATAGTGCCGGACCTGATTCAGAAACCAGGGCCGGCCATAGCTGCCGCGGCCGATCATGACGCCGTCGGCGCCGGATTGCTCCAGCAGAGTTTTGGCGTCGTCGACCGTGTTGACGTCGCCATTGCCGATTACCGGGATGTTCACGGCCTCTTTCACCTTGCGGATAAAGGCCCAGTCGGCGTGCCCCTTATAGAATTGGCAGCGGGTGCGGCCATGGACGGTGATCATCTTAATACCGGCGTCCTCGGCGATCTTGGCTAGCTTCGGCGCGTTACGGGAGTCGTCATCCCAACCCGTCCGCATTTTCAGGGTCACCGGCAGGTCTACTGCGTTGACGGTCGCCTCTATCAATTTGCCGGCCAGTTCTTCATCCCGCATCAGGGACGAACCTGCATGGCCTTTGGTTACTTTTTTGACCGGGCAGCCCATGTTGATGTCGATAATCGCCGCGCCCCGATCCGAGTTCAGCTTAGCCGCTTCGGCCATCATTTCCGGCTCGCAGCCCGCCAACTGTACGGACATGGGAAATTCCTCGGCGCAGTTGGTGGCCATCTTCATGGTTTTGCGGTTGGCGTGGATCATCGCCTGGCTGGCGATCATCTCCGAAATGATCAATCCGGCGCCGTGGCGCTTGGCCATGCGGCGGTACGGCATGTCCGTCACCCCGGACATGGGGGCCAGCAGGATATTGTTCTCCAGTTGGACGGAGCCGATCTTAATGGTCATAACAAACTCATCTTTTTAAAGTGCGTACTTATTAGGCAAAAATGGCGCTAATTCAAGAAATTACCGTGTTTCTAGCCCAGGATAATGTCGGTGACGAATTTGACGCCGGGGTAGCCTAAAGTCAGTAGGAGATAGGCCAAAAGCACCAAGCGGGTCGCGGATTTGCCCCGGATGCCGGACCGGTAGTGAAGCATCAGCAACACCACGACAACCACGAACACGGCGATGGTGAAGAGCGTCTTATGGTCAAAAACGATCATCTCGCCGGTGGTGAAGAATTGTGTCGCAATCCCGGTGATAAAGCCGAGGGCCAGGATCACTGCGCTGGTGACCAATAGACGGACGAGCAGTCGCTCGCTGCCGGTGACCGATGGCAGAATTTGGCTCAGTCTTGTCCGTTGTTTGGTTTTCAGGGCTTTGTCCTGAATTGCGGCCGCCAATGCTGCTACGGCCGCCAGGGTAATCAGCCCATACGTGGCGACGGAAACGGCGATATGGCTGCCGATCCAGGCCAGGGGCGCGCCGGTGGGCAACGGACGTTCCGGGGATTGACCCCAGAGGGTGGCCAGAACGCCTAAAACCATAAGATAGGGAAACAGCAGCGGCATGAGCCGCCAGCCGTTCACGCTTAATCCTGCCAGTGCACCGAACAGCAGAAGGCAGGATAAAATGGTCAGCCACAGGGCTGTCGAAATCCCGGTGTGCCAGCCGGTGGACTGGCGAGCGACAATCCAGACCAGAGTGCCCAGAATGGCTACGGCAAGGGTTGACCAAAAGACTGTATCCCGCGCCGGTGTCCGCCGGAACGGGACAATCGTTGCCGGAATTAGGGCCAGCAAGGCGGTTAGGGGAAGAAGGGTGGCGCTCATACGAAAAATCCGGATCGGAGGGCGATTGGAGGCGTGCCGACGGTGCCTCAATGGTTTACTTTAGCTTGTATAATCGCCTGCCGAAGCTTTTGTAAATGGAAACTATCTTACCTTGACTCACTGTGTTGCTCTCATTGTCTCCGCCGGCCGGGGGCACCGGATCGGCGGTGCTATTCCCAAGCAGTACCGGGATTTGGCCGGCGTCCCCATTCTCCGGCGCACGCTTGATGCCGTGCTAAACCACCCGTCCGTGGACGCGGTCCGGGTGGTGATCCATCCCGACGATGAGGCGCTCTATCACATGGCCACCAACGGGTTAGATATTCTGCCCCCCGTCTTCGGCGCTGCGGAACGGCAGGATTCCGTGCGCCTTGGATTGGAAAGCCTGGAAGACTTAGCACCGAAGTTGGTCCTGATCCACGATTCTGTGCGGCCTTTCGTCGATGCTGCGCTCATTGACCGGGTGATCGACGTGATTTCTGCCTCGAACGGTGTGATTCCGGCGGTTCCCGTGGCAGATACGCTGAAACGGGCCGAAAATAGCCGGATTACGGACACGGTGGACCGGGCCGATTTGTGGCGGGCGCAAACCCCGCAGGGCTTTCCGTTTGCGGAAATTCTGGCGGCGCACCGCCAAGCCGAAGGACAAAACCTGACCGACGACGCTATGGTGGCGGAAGCTGCGGGCCTGGCGGTCAACATTGTCACCGGGGCCGAAGCGAATATGAAAATCACGACGGGAGAGGATTTGATGCGGGCGGAACAATCTTTGGGAACCACCAGCGGGGAAACCCGGATCGGCATCGGCTATGACGTACACAAGTTCACCGACGGCGATCACGTCACCATTTGCGGGATAGACATCCCCCACACTCACGCGCTGGAGGGGCATTCGGACGCGGATGTGGGACTGCATGCGATGACCGACGCAATCTTGGGCGCGATTGGCGCCGGCGATATCGGCACCTACTTCCCGCCCTCTGATCCCCAATGGACGGGCGCGGCGTCTGATATCTTCCTCCACCACGCGGTCGAAAAGGTTCGGGATATGGGGGGCGTGCTCCAGAACTTAGATATCACGATTATTTGCGAGGCGCCCAAGATCGTGCCCAACAGGGAGGCCATGACCAATCGGGTGGCGGAGATCACGGGACTAGGCCCGGACCGGATCAACATCAAAGGCAAGACGACGGAGAAATTGGGATTCACCGGCCGGCGCGAAGGCATAGCCGCGGAGGCCGTTGCATCAGTTAGATTGTAGGAAAACGATCTTAATTTAATATCTGAACTAATATTATTTAATATAATAATTTCAATATATTAATTTGTTTCTTCCTCAATAAAATTGAGAAAATCCGGGTTGCCCTTTTCGACATCCAGCGCGACGATGCAAGGGCAATCGTAGGGGTGATTTTCCCGAATATTCTCGATGAGCGCCGGCAAGTTTTCCGCCGTGGTTTTCAAGATCATCGCCACTTCCCGATCCCTCTCAACCTCGCCCTCCCACCAGTAAATGCTGGTCGTCTCACCCAGGATATTTGCGCAGGCCGCCAGCCGTTTCCGGACGGCGATCTCGCCGATCTTCACAGCATCTTCCTGATTGCCGGCGGTGACATAGACCAATTGCGCACTCATGGGACCCCCTCTTCCCTATTTGGATTTCGGGCTAATCTACTCTAGTATGTCCCCGTCGTCATCGTTCCGGGGAGGGAGATCGTGAGCCGGCAGACCAAAGAAGCGGCGAACCACAACGAGGTAGGGGGACCGAAACCCAGCGATAGCCAGCGGCGCTGGCTGGTTCGGGGGCTTGATCAGCCCGGCGGCAAGCTGCCCCTGTTTGACGGCGAAGGCCAGAATGTCAGCGAGCGCACGGTGAAAAGCTGCATCAAGCAAGGTTGGGCCGAGCCGTGGTTCAACAATCCGATCAAACCCGATTGGCTGGTCTGCAAATTAACCGATGCCGGCCGTAAAGTGATCGGCTGAGCCCGGTTATTTCCGTACATGAATTAAATCCCCGTTTTTGGGTTCATTTGTAGGTAAAATAGCATTGGCAAGGTTGTTTTCCCTATCTAGTTGAAATTTCATAATAATTTTGAGTTTTTGGGCCCGTTCCGCCCACTGAATCAGCCTCCTTTAGGTCCCTATCTCAATAAAATTGAATAAAATTTTATTTTTTTGCCTCTTTGTGATGTTCGTCACAGCAGAATTTCGGGGGATCGGTCATATTGGCGTCAGATCAGAGATGATCATCCTTTCTTAGTTCCATCAAGAGCATAACTCCGCTGGCCTTCGTGGCCGGCTGCTTTTTTGCCTCTCCTCCCGCTATCAAACATGGACACGCCCGACCGGCGCAGATATGGTGCGTGCCGTAAGTCCTTATGGATACGGGATAATTTAAGTCATGACCCCCAGTGATTATTCGGATCTGGAACAGCTCGGCGGCGGCGCTGCACCCTTGCCCGCCTCGCCCGACGAGGCTAAGCTGGAAACCGTGCCCAATCCGCACGAGGGCACGGACTATGTGATCCGCTTTACCTGCCCGGAATTCACCTCGATCTGCCCGGTGACCGGCCAGCCCGACTTCGCGCATCTGGTCATTGACTACATTCCGACGGGTCTGATCGTCGAGAGCAAGTCGCTGAAGCTCTATATGGGCTCGTTCCGAAATTACCCGTCGTTTCACGAGGCCTGCACGGTGGACATCGCCAAGCGGCTGGAGACCGAATTATCGCCAAAATGGCTGCGGATCGGCGGATATTGGTATCCCCGGGGCGGAATTCCCATTGATGTGTTTTATCAGACCGGTGAGCCGCCGGCGGGCGTTTGGGTCCCGGATACGGGTGTCGCGCCCTATCGCGGCCGGGGCTAGTATTTAATCCCTAGCCGACGAGATAAACGCCACCGTCTTTGACGACGGTAGTCAGCGCGGTCAGGCTTTTCCCTTCGCACGGGCCTTGGACACACATGCCGTCATCAATGTTAAACAGCGCGCCGTGCTTGGAGCACCGCAGCAGTGAATAGTCTTTGTTGTAAAACTGTCCCGGGATTTGATCGATCAGCACCTGATTGTGGGGGCACCAGTTGAGGTAGGCGAACACCGCGTCGCCCTTGCGGGCGACAAAGATGTTGCGTTTCTTCCCCTCTACCTCGGCGACCATGCCTTTGGCGTTATTGTCGGGAATGTCGTCCAGACGGCAGATTTCCGTTGCGCTCATATCAGGGATGGCCCGGGATAAAGTTTAAGAATATGCGAATGCCTCTCAGTTAAATTAGGCATTACAGCGGAAATAACAAGAACGCAAGCTTCCTGCGCGTCAACTGCCACATTTGACTCGTATCGCGGCGAAAAGGCACTAGCTGAGCTATAGGACTATTTGCGCACGGTAGGAGTATTAGACCCATGGAAGACGATCTCAGAGACCACCAGCGTTTCGCCCTGAAGATGGAACAGTCCATCCGGGCGGCGAACCGGGAAATCCTCCATCCGGTGGTCGACCCCTTAACTGGAGAAAAGGTGCTACGGGTCGCGGTCGAGGTTTCGAAGCGCCGGGCCAAGTATCTCAGGCTGGCCCTGCAACTGGGCGAGGCCGGCGAACACCACCCGTCCGGCGATGAACTCCAAGATGCCCGCGAGGATTACCAAGAGGCCCGCAACGCCTTTTCAGAGCTCATGCACACGATTGAGCGCGTCTACGTCAATCTGCCGGAGCATGACTAGTTAGGCCGCAATAAAAACAAAGGGTCAGGGATTTCTCCCTAACCCTCTGATTTTATTGGTCGGAGCGATAGGATTTGAACCTACGACCCCTACACCCCCAGTGTAGTGCGCTACCAGGCTGCGCCACGCTCCGTCAATTTGTTGTCCGCCGGACCTGGTGCGACCCGGGAACGGCGGCAATATACTGCGGGTCCGCGTGAACGGCAATCACTACGGTACGGATTAATGAGGTTTGGGGAGCGCTGGCCTAAAGCAGCCGGCTGATGTCTTCGAGTTCGGTGAGCACGCCCTTCAGCGCCTCGATTTTTGAACTGTCCAAGCCGCCCTCTCCCGCAGATGCTGCTCGTGCCGGTTCAGGATCGGCCAGTTTACCGCCGCTTTCCTTCAGCAGTTTCTGCACGCCCTTGATCGTATAGCCTTCTTCATACAGGAGGTCGCGGATGCGGCGCAGCAGGTCCAGATCTTCCGGGCGATAGTAGCGCCGGCCCCCGCCCCGTTTCATGGGCTTGATTCGGGAGAACTTGCTTTCCCAAAAGCGCAGCACGTGCTGCGGCAGGCCGAGCTCTTTCGAGACCTCGGAGATGGTGCGGAAAGCGGATGCGGATTTACGGGTGGCGCCCCCGTCTGATGTGTCAGCGGGCGCTGTCATGATCAGTCGTCGAATTCAGACGTCAAGCCCGGCGTCGGTGCCGCGGACACAGTGGCGTCCCCGATCCGGCTTTTCAGGACCGGGGACGGCCGGAACACCAGCACCTTGCGCGGCAGGATCGGCACCTCTTCCCCGGTCTTAGGGTTGCGTCCGATGCGTTGTCCCTTGCTGCGCACGGAGAAGCTGCCAAAGGACGAAATCTTGACGGACTCGCCGGTCGCTAACGTGTCTGATATTTTATTGATAACGGATTCAAGAAGGTCGGCGGATTCATTTCTGGACAGTCCGACTTCCTGGTAAACGGCTTCGCTGAGTTGCGATCGAGTGATCGTCTGTCCCGCCATGTCCTTCCATCCCCTGTGTCGAGTTTTGACTGACACTTATTTTACTGGAGAAATTCATCTATTTCAATGGGATGGCGCACATCGGGCGCGTAAAAAATGAAAAAATATAAGGTCCTTTGGCCTGTTTACCAGCGGACCACCGCGGCACCCCAGGTCAACCCCCCACCCATAGCTTCCATCAACAGCAGGTCTCCCCGCTTGATCCGGCCGTCCAGTACCGCCGCATCCAAGGCCAGGGGGATCGACGCGGCCGATGTATTGGCGTGGGTTTCCACAGTCAGCACCACTTTTTCCGCCGGCATTTTAAGCTTCTTCGCTGTGGAATCGATTATCCGCTTATTGGCCTGATGGGGCACCAGCCAGTCTATATCTTCAGGCTGAAGGTCATTGGCTTCCAACGCCTCCACCACCACGCCGGCTAGATTTTTGACCGCGTGTTTGAAGACCTCCTGACCTTCCATGCGAACGAACCCGCTTTTTTGGTTCATGGAAGTGCCGCCATCGCAGTATAGGAGATCCTGCAGATTGCCGTCGGAATGGATATGGGTGGAGAGAATGCCCTGGGGTTCGGCCGCGCCATTGACCTCTTCACCGCGCACCACGACAGCGCCGGCGCCGTCGCCGAACAGGATGCTGGTGGTCCGGTCTTCCCAGTTGAGAATTTTGGAGAGCGTATCCGCGCCAACCACTAATGCGGTCTTGGCGGTGCCGGCCTTGATCATGCCGTCAACAACCGACAGCGCGTATATAAAGCCGGAGCACACGGCCTGCACATCGAACCCCGCGCCGCCCGCCATGCCAAGCCGGCTTTGCAGCATGACGGCTGTTGCCGGAAAGGTGCGGTCCGGCGTTGTCGTCCCGACGACGATGAGGTCCAACTCCTCCGCTTTCACGCCGGCGGCCTTGAGCGCGCGCACCGAGGCCTCATAGGCCAAATCGGAGGTATATTCGTCGTCCCGGGTCACATGGCGGCGCTTAATGCCCGTCCGGGCAGTGATCCACTCGTCGGACGTCTCTACCTTTTCGGCGAGCTGGTCATTGGTCAGGAAGTTTTCCGGCAGGTAAGACCCGCACCCAAGTATTTGACTTATGATTGGCATATTTTGGTGATCTGTATTGTTATTCGGCAGCTGTTTTTGATGGTAGTTCCGGCTCTTCTGCCATCAAATGAGCGAGGTCTTCTTTGATCAGGTCGTTGACGTTGCGCCGAACCAGATTCACCCCGACCTCGACCGCATTGGCAAACCCGATCGCGTCAGTGCCGCCATGGCTTTTCACGCAGACGCCGTTTGCGCCCAAGAGCATGGCGCCGTTGTAGCGTCTGGGATCAAAGTGATTGCGGAAGCGGTCGATGGCGCCCTTGGCGATGATAGCGCCGAGCTTGGAGAAAATGCTGCTGGTGAGCGCATCCCTCAGGTAATAGGCAAACATGCGGGCGGTGCCCTCTGCCGTCTTCAGCGCGATATTGCCAGTAAAGCCGTCGGTCACGATCACATCGACGGTTCCCTTGCCGATGTCGTCGCCTTCGACAAATCCGTAGAACTTTAACGGTAGGTTTGAATTTTGCAGAATTTGCGCGGCTTTTTTAACGGATTCATTGCCCTTCAAAACTTCCACACCGACGTTGAGAATGCCAACGGAAGGTTCGGCCATATCCAGGACGTTGCGGGCGTATACTTCGCCCATGACCGCGAATTGCACTAGGTTTTCCGCATCGCATTCGATATTTGCGCCCAGATCGAGCATCAGGCATTCGCCGGTCTGGGACGGGAAGCTAGCGGCGATGGCCGGCCGGCTGATTCCCGGCAGCATTCTAAGTACAATCGTCGCCATGGCCATGAGCGCGCCTGTATTGCCGGCGGAAATAACCGCCGAGGCTTCGCCGTCTTTCACGGCGTCAATGGCAAGACGCATACTGGAGTTTTTGCCACTCCTAAGTGCGGCGGTCGGCTTGTCGTCGTTGGTGACTAAGTCCGTGGTATGGCGGATTTCGCAAACGTCGGCGACAGCCGGATACTGCGCGAGCAACGGGGTTAGTTTGGCCTCATTGCCAAACAGCAAAAAACGGACATTTCCGATTTTTTTGACGGCAAGGTCCAATCCCCCGACAATCATGTCGGGAGCATTGTCTCCCCCCATCCCGTCAATAGAAACGGTGATCTGATCAGTCACAAGAGGCCCCTTTCAAAGGCACCTGTTAGGCGACGGAATCGATCTCGACTACTTCTCTCCCGTCGTAATATCCGCAAGACCCACATACGTGATGCGGGCGCTTCAGCTCGCCGCAATTCGGGCATTCGCCACGGGCATTAGATTGTAGCGCATCGTGCGCACGCCGTTGATTACGTTTTGACTTTGAAACTTTTTTCTTCGGAACAGCCATGGCTATTTCCCTTCGATTTGAAACCGTTTCTATTGGAGTTTTTTGGAAAGACGGGCCGGTTTCTAAATCATATTCCCCCGCGAAACAAGTGATTTGAATACTATCGCCTGCGGCCCGTTCGAGGAAATTATTTTTTCTCGGGCGATAACTCTCGCAATGCGGCAAAGGGGCTGGCATCCTCGGGTTTATTGATGTTCTGGCCCTCTGTTTCCCGGTCAAAATCGGCCTCCGGCGCCCTTGGAAACGGATCAATTTCCAGCCCGAAATACTCGGCAACCAGCTCCCCGGCGTCAAATTGGCCGTCAACAAGGGGTTCCGGCGGGTCTGCTGCGTCCGGATCAATGTCCAATTCAGTCCCGACGGCTTCGCTCTCTTCTCCGGCAAAGATGCAGGAAAAGGCAGATTCTATCGAGTTTTTGACCGGTTCCAGGGTGACGACGCAGGTCTGCGTCAGTTTGGCCGTGATACGGGCGTCCAATTCGACAGGCCCGCCGTTCTCAGGTTTTTTCAAGCGGAGCCGGGCTTTGAGCGAATCAAGGGACAGCAACGAGAAGCGTTGGGCTAGCGCCGCTTGTTCCTGCTCATTCGCTTCAATCTCCATCTCGGTGATTTCATTCGGCAAGGCCTCGACCTCTATGGGCCGGGAGAATTCGGGCTCCGTCATCACGCGCGTGTCCTGCCCTGCCCTACCTCGCATCCATGCCGGCAAATTCGATCTTGACGGCCTGAATCGCCGCGAAATCCCAGTTGGACGATGCTGCCACATTGGCGCGGACGTACGCATCCATATCCCGCACTTGGGCGTCCTCCGGCGTAACGTCCGCATATAGATTGCGTTTGAGCGCTTCCGCCAATTCGTCAGCCTCTCCGGCTAGGCCGTCATCATAAGCCTTGATCCGCCCATAGACGGAGATCGCCAGGGATTTAATCTTTTTACCCACGCTCAGGTCGCCGACGCCCATTTCCCGCAAGTTGCGGTCCATGTCAGTGAAAAAATGATCAAACAGCGCCTGGGACAGATCTGTGCCCTCCTCGCCGATTTCCTTGAGCCGGCGCATGACAAAATATGCATGAAGCGTAATCATCTCGAACCGGCCATTGGGAGTGTCCGGCACTCCAAAGTCTTGGTAAAAAGGCTTTTGTCTGGCCTGGGCGACGATGCAGGCGTACAAGTCACCAACTTCAGGCGCCCGGCGTTTCAATCTTATAAGGTTGAGAAGTCCCATGAATTTTCCAACGGGCGGCTACGGATATTCCTGATAGCGAAACACGCATGAACTGTGATACTAAGTCGGTGAGAGATATAACCGCCATTGCGGTTGAGGCAATACATAATCCGCAAACCAGGGCAAAGCATAAATGAATCTCGGCAAATCCATAATTCTAGGCTTCACGGTCATCGTGTTGGCTGCCTGTACGCCGCGCGTCGATATCCGGGGCAATTTGCCTGATCCGGATTTGCTTGCCGATATCGAGGTCGGCCATATCAATAAGCGGCAGGTGGCCGATCTGATTGGTTCACCGTCCAGCATCTCGCCCTTCGCCAGCGACACCTGGTATTACGTTAGCGAACGCACTGAAACGGTCGCTTTCTTCGAGCCTGAAGTGAAGGATCGCAAGGTACTGATCATCCAGTTTGATAAGCAGGGAGTGGCCCGCGAGGTGAAGACGCTGGGACTTGAAGATTCCCGTAAAATTGCGCTGGTGGAACGCACGACGCCGACAGCGGGCACGGAATTGACCGTGTTGAAGCAATTGTTCGGCAACCTTGGCCGATTCAATACGGAAGAAGGCGCAAAGAAGTAGACACAGCTTTTTTTGTTTGCGGGTAGTCCGGCCAATCCGTTCATGAGCACTCTTTCCAAATTCTCCATCAGTGGTCCTCTTAAAACGAGGAACTAATCAGGATAATTGATGTCGGCGCCATGAGCATCGGCGCCGACAATGATTGTTATGAGGCGCTTTATGACAGCGGCAAAATTCGGGTTATCGGATTTGAACCCGATGAAGAGGAATGCCGGAAGCTGAATGAGACGGCCAAAGGTGGACATGAGTACCACCCCTATTTCATTGGTACCGGCCAGACTACCACCTACTATAAAACCAACCGGACCATGACCGGCTCCTTGTTTGAGCCGAATACGCAGCTCCTAAGCCTTTTTCAAAATCTCAATGAGCTGACGATCTTGGAAGAGACTATTCCGGTCGAGACCGTCCGGCTGGATGATCTGGATTTCCTTACCGACATAGATTTTATCAAAATCGACGTTCAGGGGTCAAAGCTGCACGTATTTGAGAATCGGGTCGAGCTTCTCTCGGGCGTATTTCTCATTCAGACCGAAGTTGAGTTTGTGGAGCTGTACAAAGGCCAGCCGTTGTTCGCCGATGTGGACCAGTTTTTGCGGTCCCAAGGGTTTCAGTTTCATACCTTCACCAATCGCGGCAGCCGGTGTTACAAGCCGCTTATCGTGGAAAACAACATCAATCGGGGTTTGAACCAGCTGCTTTGGTCGGACGCCGTCTATGTAAAGGTGGAGACGCCTCTCCGCGCTGCGCCGCCGGAAAAATTACTGAAGGTGGCTATCCTGCTGCACGATCTGTATGCGTCGCTGGATTTTTGTCATCACCTGCTCAGTCTCTATGACGAGAAATGCGGCACCGCTATTGCGCAAGCCTATCTCGCCTATCTGGCGGGTGATCAGGTGCCTCTCAAACAGCTCATGTCGTGAGGGCTACGTCGCGCACTAAAAAACCCCGGCTCCGAAGAACCGGGGTTTTTCTTTGCTCGAAAGATCGAATTTACGCAGCAACGATTGCCAGCAGGAGGATCGCCACGATGTTCATGATCTTGATCAGCGGGTTGACTGCGGGGCCGGCCGTATCCTTGTAAGGATCGCCGACCGTATCGCCGGTCACCGCGGCGTGGTGGGCTTCGGAGCCCTTGCCGCCGTGGTTGCCGTCTTCAATGTACTTCTTGGCGTTGTCCCAAGCGCCGCCGCCCGACGTCATCGACAAAGCGACGAACAGGCCGGTGACAATGACGCCCATTAGGGACGCGCCCAACGCGGCAAAGGCGGCCGCCTGGCCGGCAATGGCGTTGATCACGAAGTAGATGATAAACGGCGCCACAATCGGCAGCAGCGACGGAACGATCATTTCCTTGATCGCCGCCTTGGTCAGCAGGTCAACGCACTTGCCGTATTCCGGCTTGGCGGTGCCTTCCATGATGCCCGGGATTTCCCGGAACTGGCGGCGGACTTCTTCGACCACCGAACCGCCGGCCCGGCCGACCGCCATCATACCCATAGCGCCGAACAGGAACGGAATGAGGCCGCCTATGAACAGGCCGACCACCACATACGGATCAGACAGGGAGAAAGTCACCTTCACATCCGGGAACAACAAGTTAAGGTCCTGGGTGTAAGCGGCGAACAGCACTAGCGCCGCAAGACCGGCAGAGCCGATGGCATAGCCTTTGGTCACCGCCTTGGTCGTGTTGCCGACCGCGTCCAGCGCGTCCGTGGTTGTCCGGACTTCTTCCGGCAGTTCTGCCATCTCCGCGATGCCGCCGGCGTTGTCGGTCACGGGACCAAAGGCGTCCAGGGCGACAACCATACCGGCCAGGGCCAGCATGGCTGTGGCGGCAATCGCCAGACCATAAAGGCCGCCCACGATGAAGGACACGATGATGCCAGCGCAGATTACGATAACCGGCAGGGCCGTCGCTTCCATGGAAACGGCAATGCCCTGAATGATGTTCGTGGCGTGACCGGTCTCGGAAGCCTTGGCGACGCTTTTCACCGGACGGTATTCGGTGCCCGTATAGTACTCCGTAATCCAGACAATCAGCGCGGTGACGACAAGGCCGACAAAAGCGCAGATCACCAAATCCCAGCCGGTAATATCCAGATCGGTGGAGGACTTAAAGCTGGAGTCCAGTCCGGCGTACCATTCGATCGCTCCGATGATGAGAATTCCGGAGATAATCGCACTGGCGAAGAAGCCTTTGTAGAGCGCGCCCATGATGGACTGGCTGGCGCCGAGCTTCACAAATAAGGTGGCGACGACCGAACCGATAATGCAGACCGCGCCGATCAGCAGCGGCAAGTTCATCATGACGCCTTGCGCCTCTCCGGCGAAGAAAGCGGCGCCCAGCAGCATGGTGGCTACGACGGTCACCGCATAGGTTTCAAACAAGTCGGCGGCCATGCCGGCGCAATCGCCGACATTGTCGCCGACGTTGTCGGCGATCACGCCGGCGTTTCGGGGATCATCTTCCGGGATTCCGGCTTCGATCTTACCGACCAGATCGGATCCGACGTCGGCACCCTTGGTGAAGATGCCGCCGCCCAACCTGGCAAAGATGGAGATCAGCGAAGCGCCGAAGCCGAGGGCCACCAGAGCCTCAAGCGCGTGGCGCATGCCGGACTTCGTGGAGATGTCGAGAATATCCTGCAGCACCAGCCAGTAGATGACCACTCCCAACAGCGCGAGACCCGCGACCAACATGCCGGTGATTGCACCGGACTTGAAGGCGATGGCCAGACCTTCGGCCAGACCCTGGGAGCGAGCCGCTTCGGCTGTGCGTACGTTGGCGCGCACGGAGACGTTCATGCCGATGTAACCGGCTGCACCTGACAGGATCGCGCCGATGAAGAAGCCGATGGCGACGGTCCAGCCCAGAAGCAGGCCGAGAACCACACCGATGACGACGCCGGCGACGGCAATCGCCGTATATTGGCGGTTGAGATAGGCTTTCGCCCCTTCCTGAACGGCGGCGGCGATTTCCTGCATTCGCTCAGTTCCGGCGGGTGCCGCCAAAACAGACTTGATCGCATAGATGCCGTAGAGAAGCGCCACAACGCCGCACCCAACGATCAGCATAGAAACGTTAGACATTCCAATGAATCCTTTTCATTTCAAGACAAACGGATATGGGAAGAACGGCCAGCCTGAAAATTAGTATAGTCTAGCCTGAAAAACGCCGGGAAAATGCCAGAACCGCGCCGGTAACGCAACCTTTGGCCTGAAGACCTTGTAATAAAGGGATTAGCGCTATCTGGGCAGGCGGCGTTCGAGTTTGTTTTGGATCAAGACCGCTTCGATGATTCCCTTGCCGATCGTCCTGGCGCCTATGACTTTAAGCCGTCTTTTTAGGGCTTCGGTGTCCAATGTCGGGCTCTTCCGGTAAAGCCGGGGCACAAATGAATGCATGTCCCGAATGTACGCATCCTTCAATTTCGTCAGTGATTTATGAAGGATCGGCTCCTTCTCTTCGGTGGTTTCAATCTGAAGACTGAGTTGCAGGGTAAGCGCAGCTCGATCGCCCAGAATAACGGTGAGCGCAATCGGCTCTATATCAACGAACCGTGGAAGCGATGGTTTTATAGGCTTCAGGAGGGCAGCCTGTTGCTTTTGCTCTTCGGTCATCTCGGCTTCCGCTGGTGCGAACGGACCGATCTCAAGCTGTTGCATGAGGGTAATCGCGCCGCCGGCCATCATGATGATGATCGCAAATATGATAACAAGTGTGCGTGGCATGAGCGCAGCCTAATAACGATCAAATAGGATTTCCAGCGTTCAGAAAATCACAGATGGCGAAATCCCGGTTGTTTGAATTGCACCGATTCACCATTGCCGTCCAGAAATTTCGGTGCGCCGATAGCGGTCATTTCGCCGATCTTGGCAACCGGGGTCGCGGTTCTTTCACCGGCGGAAATGATGTCTTTCTCTTTTTCGGTAGGCGCCGTGAAGAGCAGTTCGTAGTCGTCGCCGCCTGTCACAACGGTTTCCAGCAGTTCCGGATGATAATTGGCGAGTTTGGCAGCAGAGGGTGACAGCGGTATACGGTCCAGCATCACCTCCGCCCCCAGACTAGACTGCTGGCATATGTGGCCCAGGTCTGCCGCTAGTCCGTCCGAAATATCGATGGCCGCGGTCGCTAGGCCCGGCATGCCAATTCCGAATTGGACGCGCGGGGTTGGATTAATGAGCCGGCGGTTCAGGTAATGTTGGTCTTGCTGATCCGCGTCCACTTTGCCGTCTGCCGTCAGAAGCGCCAGCGCCGCGTCACCAATCGTGCCGGTGATCCATATCCCGTCTCCATCCTGGGCCCCTCTCCTTCCCAATACGCCATTCTCACCCGCTTCACCAAAGATTGTAAGGCTGATGGAGAGTGGCCCGGGCGTCGAGGTAGTATCGCCGCCGACGAGGTGTAGGCCGAACTCATCCTGATCCGCCTGAAGCCCGTGGGCAAACGACGCGATCCAGTCTTCCTGCCTGTTAGCGGCCCCCAAGGACAGCGCCAGTGTATAGGCAAAAGGTGAAGCGCCGGCGGCAGCCATGTCCGAAAGGTTCACCCGAAGTGCTTTCTGGGCAATCTGATCCGGCGGGGCGTGGTGGAAGAAATGCACCCCGGCCACCAACGTATCCACGGAAACGATTACCGCACGTCCATGTGGCGGGGTAATCTCGGCCGTGTCGTCCGCAAGGCCGTGGGCGCCCGGATAGCCCGCAGTCAGCGGGGCAAAATACTTGCCGATGTAGTCAAATTCGTCCAAAGTACCTTTGTTCCATCGGGGCGAAAGAGAGTCTCAGGAACGCAATATCTTGCCGAGTTTGTCCAGCACCCCGTTGACGAAGGCTGGCTCCTTCTCGTCATAAAAGGCGTGGGCCATCTCGACATATTCGTCGATCACCACGGCGGTCGGTACGTTGGGCGACTGATAGAGCTCAAAAACGCCCGCCCGCAAAATCGTTTTTAGCAACTTGTCCTGGCGTTCGAACCGCTCCTTATTGTCGACGGCGCCAAGAATGAACTCGTCCAGTTTGGATTTCTCATTGAGAACGCCCCGGATGATTGTGGCAAAGACCTTACGGTCCGGCGGGGCCATTTCAGGCTCGTCCGGCAAGCCGGTCCAGCGTTGATCGAGAAAATCCATCATAACGGCATCCAGGGACGCGCCGGTGATATCGATCTCGTACAGGCCCTGCACTGCGACCAATCGGGCGGTGCTGCTGCTGGTCGCGGAGGATTTTGTTTTTGTTGTCACGGGACCTGCTTTCTTGTTCACCAGCGAGGCCGGTGTCTTAAGGTATAGGGCGTTAGCCCGTGTATCTGTTTTGAATTTCGATCATGCGCAGGCATGCCAGCGCAGCGCGGCCGCCCACATCGCGGCCGTTAACGTCGGCCCGGGCCTCGGCTTGACTACGGTCTTCGCAAGTCAGAATGCCGAAGCCGTGCGCCATGTTGTCGAGAGACATATCCATGAGTGAGCGGCTGACCTCGCGGCAGATATGATCATAGTGATCGGTCTCACCTCGGATCACGCAGCCGAGGGTGATGCAGCCGGCGTACTTGGCGCTGTTCCAGGTAAAGTTGATGGCCGCCGGAATTTCAAAGACGCCGGGCACATCTACCCGAACGGCTTCATATCCGGCTTCCGAGAGAACCTTTTCCACGCCGGCGTAAAGCGAGTCGGCGATATCTTCGTAGAAGCGGGCCTCGACGACCAGAATAGTCTTTGCGTCAGCTGTCATAGAAATTGTCCCTCACCGGCAGTTTGTGAGCCCGGTCAAACTTGATTGGCCGATTTTCCACAATGCTCAGGTGATAACCTTCGAGGCCGATCATGGATTTCGGCGTGTTCGTCAGGAGTATCATCTCGCGGATACCGAGATCACCCAGTATCTGAGCCCCGACGCCAAATTCCCTTAGCTGGGGCTTGGGCAACTCCGCCTTTTCTTTCATGGCCCGGAAGCTATCAGAAAACACCGTGGTATTCGGGTTGCGGATCATGACCACCACACCCCTACCCGCTTCCGCGATCATCTCCATGGCGCGGTGCAGCTCCAAAGACCTCTCCGCGCTGAAAATATCGTCGAAGACATTAAAAGAATGCATCCGCACCATCACCGGATTAGGTCCGCTGAGGTCACCTTTTATAAGTGCGACATGTTCGCCGGGTTCAGCGGTGTTGTGATAGACGACGGCGCGGAACTCGCCACCGCCAATCGTATCCAGGACAGTTTCTTCACCGGGCACAACAATCCGGTCATGCTTAAGGCGATACTCAATCAGATCGGCGATCCGGCCGATCTTGAGATTGTGTTTCTGCGCGAAGGCAACGAGGTCAGGCATACGCGCCATGGTGCCGTCGTCTTTCATGATTTCGCAGATGACGCCGGCAGGGTAGAGGCCAGCCAGCCGAGCGATATCCACAGCGGCTTCGGTATGACCGGTGCGAACCAAGACGCCGCCGTCGCGGGCGGCCAGCGGAAAGACGTGCCCCGGCGTGCTAATATCATCTTGGCCCTTGGTCGGATCAATGGCGACGGCCACCGTGCGAGCCCGGTCGGGCGCGGAAATGCCGGTCGAGATGCCTTCCTTGGCCTCGATGGAAATCGTAAACGCCGTTTCGTGCCGGCTCGTGTTGTTTTGCGCCATCGGCGGCAGACCCAATTCCTGAACCCGGTCGCGAGTCAGCGCGAGACAAATCAGGCCGCGTCCGTGAGTAGCCATGAAGTTAATTACGTCCGGCGTCGCCATCTGCGCCGGGATCACCAGATCACCCTCGTTTTCGCGGTCTTCGTCGTCGACCAGGATGATCATCCTGCCGTTGCGGACATCGTCCATGATCTCATCGATTGAGGCGAGATAGTTGTTAAAGGTCTGTTCGGGTCCGTCCATGGGTTCAGTCCTTGTCAAAAAGCCGAGCAACATACCTCGCAAGCATGTCAATTTCCAGATTAACCCGACCCCCGGCTTTGAGGGTCCCGAACGTCGTCACGCTCTGGGTGTGCGGGATGATGTTTACACCGAACTCCCGACCCTCGACTTCATTAACCGTGAGGGAGACGCCATCAATGGTGATCGACCCTTTGGACGCGATGAACTTCGCCAGGCTTTCCGGCGCGGAAAAGACATAGCGCAGCGAGTCGCCGTCTTCGGTGATGGAGACGATCTCACCGACCCCGTCCACATGACCGGAAACGATATGCCCCCCCAGCTCATCACCGACCTTCAGCGCGCGTTCCAAATTGATCTTTGTGCCGGCCGCCCAACTGCCAATGGTGGTTTTGTCCAAAGTTTCTTCGGAGACATCAGCGGCAAACCATCCGGCATCTTTGTCAACCACGGTCAGACAAGCGCCGGAGCACGCGATGGACGCGCCTATTTCGACGCTTTCCATATCATAAGAGGTTTTAATCACGAAGCGGGTGATCCCGCCACCGGTGATTTCCTTCACCTCTCCCATGTCGGTGACAATGCCGGTAAACATGCGCGGTAGTTAACGCCTTCTCGCCAGAATTTCCAAGCCATCTCCGTCAAACTCGGCACATTCAATTCGCTCGAACCGCCGCATGTCGATCAGTTGAGCAATGTCGAGAGCATCAATAGCGGCCCTGCCGTCATCACCCAATAGCGCCGGCGCGCGGAACCAGCCGATCTGATCTACCAAGTCCATTTTTAACAGTGAGGCGGTCAATATGCCACCGCCCTCGACGAGGATGCGAGTCAGTCCCCGGTCGGCTAATTCCGTCATCATCTGATTGAGATCCAGCAGGCCAGCGTCGTCCGTGCCGACCCGGATGACCGTGGCCCCCTGATTTTCATACGCGGAGATTGCGCTATCCGTCTGATCGGACTTTGTGACCAGCCAGAGGGGCGCTTCATTGATCGACTTTGCGAGATTTGAGTCATGCGGCAGCCGCAACCGGCTGTCGAGAACGATGCGGGGCCGTCTGGCGTTATCGATGCCCGGCAGGCGGCTCGTTAGTGTTGGATCGTCAGCTGCTACCGTACCGCTGCCCACCAAGATGGCGTCGTTTTCAGCGCGCAGAAAATGTCCTGCTTCCCGCGCGACTGGGCCAGTAATCCACTGGCTCTCTCCGGTTCTGGTGGCGATCTTTCCGTCCAGGGTTGTCGCGGTTTTCAAGGTGATGAACGGCCGGCCTTCTTGAATTCTTGCCAAGAAGCCTTCGTTGATCTGCCGGGCAGCGCCTTCCTCCAATCCTATCTCGGTAGTGATACCGGCATCTTGCAGCCGTTGAATGCCCGTGCCCGACACCCGTTCATCCGGATCGGTGATAGCCGCATAAACCTTAGCGATACCGGCTTTGATAAAGGCTTCTGTGCAGGGGGGCGAACCGCCGTGGTGGTTGCAGGGCTCCAGCGTTACGTAGGCGGTGGCTCCGGCTGCGGCCTCTCCCGCGCGCGCCAACGCCACAGTTTCTGCATGAGGGCGGCCGCCGGGCTGGGTCCAGCCGCGGCCGACAACCCGCCCGTCCCTGACCAACACGCACCCGACCGATGGATTGGGCCAGGTGTTGCCGACGCCCCGTCTCGCCAGAGACAATGCCGTGATCATATGGTCTCTGTGTCGCGGGTCCGCCGGATTAGTCTTGGACGGGTTCGTCACTCAAGGTTCCTACAAAGGCTTCGAAATCCTTGGCCTCTCGGAAGTTCCGATACACCGACGCAAACCTCACATAGGCGACCGTATCCAGATCGGCCAGTACATCCATCACCATTTCCCCGATGACTTTCGACGGAACTTCGCTCTCTCCCAGGCTTTCCAGCCGCCGCTGGATACTATTGCAGATACGTTCGATCTGCTCTTCATCCACGGGGCGTTTTTGCAGTGCGATCTTCAAGGACCGAGTCAACTTCTCCCGTTCAAAGGGTTCCTTCTTCCCTTCCTTCTTGCTGATCGTGAGCTCGCGAAGTTGCACGCGCTCGAACGTGGTCCACCTTGCCCCGCATTCCGAGCAGGATCGCCTCCGCCGGATAGCAGCATTGTCTTCCGTCGGGCGCGAGTCTTTCACTTGGGTGTCGGGATGACCGCAAAATGGACAGCGCATAGTCTTTATCCTCTCATAGAACTTCTGATCGTTTCACCTGACTTCTATCAGGCGTCCGGATAAACCGGGAAGCGCCGGCACAGATCAAGGACCTGCGTCCGCACCTCTTGTTCGGTTGAGCTGTTGTCGTCTGGGTTGGCCGCGAGGCCGTCAAGCACATCGGCAATCAACTCACCGATCTGCGAAAACTCTGACAGCCCGAAGCCACGGGTTGTGCCCGCCGGCGTGCCAAGACGCACCCCGGACGTGATCGCCGGTTTTTCCGGATCAAACGGAATGCCGTTTTTGTTGCAGGTGATGCCGGCGTTTTCCAGGCTGGCTTCGGCAATTTTACCGGTGAGCCCTTTCGGCCGGAGATCAACCAACATCAGATGGGTGTCCGTACCGCCGGAGACAATGTCGCAGCCTCGCTCACTCAGTTTGGCGGCCAGGGTTTTGGCATTGTCGATCACATTTTGGGAGTAAGACTTGAATTCCGGCTGAAGAGCTTCGCCGAAAGCCACGGCCTTGGCGGCAATGACATGCATCAAAGGACCGCCTTGCAGGCCGGGGAAGATCGCAGAGTTGACCTTCTTCGAAATCTCTTCGTTGTTGGTCAGGATCATCCCGCCACGGGGACCGCGTAGGGTCTTGTGCGTGGTCGTGGTCGCCACATCGGCATGGGGGAACGGACTGGGATGATGGCCGGACGCCACTAAGCCGGCGAAGTGGGCCATATCGACCATAAAGATGGCGCCGACCTCGTCCGCAATCTCACGGAACTTTGGAAAATCTATGGTCCGGGGATAGGCAGAGCCGCCGGCGACGATCAATTTGGGCTGATGTTCTTTGGCCAAAGCCGCGACTTCGTCAAAGTCGATGAGGGCGTCCTGCTTGCGCACCCCGTATTGAATCGCGTTGAACCATTTGCCGGACTGATTGGGCGGCGCGCCGTGGGTTAAGTGTCCGCCGGCAGCCAGGGACATGCCCATGATCGTATCGCCGGGCTGCAGGAGCGCCATCATCACGCCCTGGTTAGCCTGGGAACCGGAATGGGGTTGGACATTTGCGAATTCACAGCCGAACAGTTTCTTGGCGCGGTCACACGCCAGATCTTCGGCGACATCGACAAACTCGCACCCGCCGTAATAGCGGCGGCCCGGATACCCCTCGGCGTATTTGTTGGTCAGCACCGACCCCTGCGACTCCAACACGGCCTTGGAAACAATATTCTCTGAGGCGATCAGTTCGATCTGATCCTGTTGACGCCCAAGTTCCCGCTTGATGGCGTCGAACACTTCCTTATCGGCGCTCTCAAGGTTGTCATTGAAAAAGCGATCCGCATTCTCCGGTGATTGCTGGTCTGCCAGGGACATTCCGATTATTCCTCTCTATTCGTTGGCCGGATTGGAGAGTTTGTCGACCCGGCGTTGGTGCCGGCCACCCTCGAACTCGGTTGTCAAAAATTCGTTTAAACAGTCTTCTGCCACATCAGCGCCGATCATGCGGCCGCCGAATACGATGACATTGGCATCATTATGCAGCCGACACATGCGGGCCCCGAGGGCATCATGGATCAACGCTGCCCGGACTTCAGGGTGCCGGTTGGCGGCGATGCTGATGCCAATGCCGCTGCCACAAACAAGAACGCCGCGATCAGCGCGTCCGTCCCGGAGTGCCGCCGCAAGGGCGTAGGCAAAATCCGGGTAATCGACCGAGTCAGGTCCATCCGTGCCCAAATCGACTAAGGTAAATCCTCGTTCGGTGAGATAACCGCCCAACCGGTGTTTCAAGTCAAAACCGGCATGATCGCAGGCGATTGCGATGGCTTCACTCAAGTTTTCCCCCTTGATGCGGCAGTGCACTGTAAATTTCGGCCATTCCGTACCATATATCGCCGACCTATGCCAATACGACACTACAAATTGGCACAATTCAAAATGTTGGGGTGGCGGGCACTTTTTACCGGAGATGCGATTAAAAATACAACCTATTCTGATAGCAGATAAAAATTGTAGAGTATTTTTAACCTATTAAACCCAGTAGTCTGTATTCGATGAATATAAAAAGATATGTTTACCTTTCACATTATTGCTTGAATTGTTGCCATGGATTGTATTTATGTAACACAACAAATCTGGAGGCGTTTCAATCGTCTCGCGTCAAGGGGGACTAATGTCAAAAGATAAAGAACAAACGGTTCAAACGGAGGGATTACTCCGGCTTTCCACCGAGATTGTCGCGGCTTACGTTGGAAATAACGAACTGCAGTCGAATCAACTGTCGGATGTCATTAATACTGTGTTCGGCGCGTTGAAGTCCCTAGGCGACGGTGGAAATGCAGCCGCAGATCGAACCGATCAAAAGCCGGCTGTCCCTATTCGCCGGTCAATTACCCCGGATTATTTGATTTGTCTCGAAGACGGCCAGCAACTCAAAATGCTGAAGCGATATCTTCGGACCAATTACAACATGACCCCTGAAGAATACCGCGAAAAGTGGAATCTGCCGCCGGACTATCCCATGGTGGCGCCGAACTATGCCAAAAAACGCTCCGAGTTCGCGAAGTCCATTGGATTGGGTAAAGGGTCAGGTCGCGGCCGCTAACCCGTAACACCTTCAATAAAATAGATTAAAAAGAATTAGTAACCTATTGATAAAAATAGGTTAAGCGATGATGCCATCTCGCTTGGAATGGGATTGCTGCTTTTTAGCCAGCACGTATTTCAGCTTTTGTATCGCCAATTTCTGCAGCCGGCTTTTTGTCGCGCTTGCATCCCCAACGATGGCGATTTCGGTCCCTGTCTTGGGGTCCACCGCCATCACTTTGATATAGCGCCCTTGCTTGACGAATTCGAACAAGACTTCGGGCAAATGAATATGGTCGTACGCCATGGCCGAACTATCTCTTGATTCCCGGGCGGTTGGCAACTCTGATCTCATCAGAGCATAAGCAAATTCAGTTAAAGATGTTTCAATAAAATTGAGCCTGAGGTGATATCCAGCTTGAGGTTAGCGGGCTTGTTCCACTAAGTTAGCCACGATTCAGACCAGACTCTTTCTCTTTTTATATTGTTGAGGTTGACCATGGCGCTGGGCCGCTATCCATCGACAAGACTAAGACGCAACCGACGTGAAGATTGGCAGCGCCGTATGGTGGCCGAGAATGTCCTCACACCGGATGACTTTATCCTGCCGATATTCGTCGGTGAAGGCGAAGGCCGGCGGGACCCGGTGCCGTCCATGCCGGGCGTGGACCGGATTTCCGTGGACCTATTGGGTGACGTTGTCGGCGAAGCGGCCGACCTTGGGGTGCCGGCGTACGCCATCTTCCCTGAAGTCGATCCGGCTGCGAAAACGCCGGACGCGAGGGAGGCTTATAATCCGGAAAACCTTGTCTGCCGGTCGATCCGGGAGATTAGTAAGACGTGTCCCGAGGTCGGGATCGTCTGCGATGCGGCGCTGGACCCGTTCAACAGCGACGGCCATGACGGGCTGGTTGCCGATGGACATATTCTCAACGACGAGTCCGTTGAACTGCTCTGCAAGCAATCCGTGGTTCAGGCGGAAGCCGGCTGCCACGTGATTGCGCCCTCCGACATGATGGATGGCCGGGTCGGCGCGATCCGTAAAGCTTTGGATGACGCGGGGTACGAGAACGTCCGGATCATGTCATATGCCGCCAAATACGCGTCCGCGTTTTACGGGCCGTTCCGGGACGCAATCGGCTCCAGCGGCGCGCTCAAGGGCGATAAAAAAACCTACCAGATGGATCCGGCCAATTCGGACGAGGCGCTGCGTGAAGTTGCGCAGGACATCGATGAAGGCGCGGACATGGTCATGGTCAAACCCGGCCTGCCCTATCTGGATATTGTTTATCGGGTGAAGCACGAATTCGGCGTGCCGACCTTCGCCTACCAGGTCAGCGGTGAATACGCCTCGCTGAAAGGCGCAGCCAACAACGGCTGGCTGGGCAATGACAAGGTTGTTTTGGAAAGCCTCATGGCGTTCAAGCGCGCTGGCGCCGACGGCATCCTCACCTATATGGCGGTGGAGGCCTGCCGGCTGCTGAAGGCGGGATAAGCCCTAGCTGGCTTTACTGAGAAGCCGCTCGATATCCAGGACCACCATAAGGTGATCATAGAGCTTGAAAATGCCATCGGCGAAATTCTTCCACTGAGCGTTCAGGGTGCCTGGCACGTTTTCCCGGTCGTCTACCGGCAAACGAAGCACTTCACCAATCTTATCCACCATCAGGGTATAGAGTTCGTGGTTCAGTTCGACGGTGACGCCCATGCTGGTGCTGTTGTCTTCAAGCGGCGGCAAGCCAAGCCGAACGCGGACATCGATCACGGTGACAATCCGGCGCCGGAAGTTGATGGAGCCTTTTACTTCCGGCGGCGCCAAGGGAACGAAGGCAATTTCCTAGGGTTTCAATATATCCTGAACATTGAGCACGTGGAGCCCGAGCAACTGCCCGTCAATCTTAAACGGGCAAATTCGTCCAGTTCGGTCTCCGTGTGGGTGTGCAGTTCCCGACTTTCGTCAATGACAGCCAATTCATTCATGGTTTTTGTCCGGACCCGCGGTCTGCGTAAAATTTCGCTGGAATACGGCCATAAACCGTATTCCTAAGCCTGATATCGAGATTACACCCTCAAACAACAAGAGGTTGGCCAAAATTTTCGCCGGGTCAGCGAGAATCGGACCGATTTGTTTGTTTCCCGCAGGAATCATGTCAGGATCGGCGCGATGCGGAAGATTAGATACTTTTTGGCTCTATGCCTGGGAATCGGGTGCATTCTGCTCACCGGCAGCGCCGGCTGGGTGCTGTCGTCGCTCCCCCATGGAAGTCAGTCCTTCTCCGTGTCCGGGATTAGCAACGACATTCAAATCAGTGTGGATGGGCGCGGCATTCCGCATCTTGAAGCCAGGAACATAGAAGATGCCGGCTTTGCCTTGGGGTTCATCCACGCCCGTGACCGGTTGTGGCAAATGGACGCCATGCGCCGGTCCGGCGCCGGCCGGCTGTCGGAGATCGTGGGAAGCCGGGCGCTCCCCGTTGATCGTCAGATGCGGAAGCTGGGGCTGATGCGCCGAGTCACCGAAATGGCCGACGCACTGCCGGCAGATGTGAAGCGGCACCTGGAGGCCTATGCCAAGGGCGTCAATTTCTGGATCAACCAAAACCAGGATGCCCTGCCCCTGGAATTTATCCTTCTGGGCTATCGTCCAGAACCCTGGCAGGTAACTGATACCCTGCTTTGGGGAAAGCTGATGGCATACCGGTTCGCCCGTACGTATGTGGATGAGTTTCTGCGCCTACGCCTGTCCCGGAAACTGACGCCAGCCCAAATTGCACAATTGTGGCCCGGCTATCCGGAGGACGGCCCGCTTATCATCCCCGATCACAAGCGGCGGGCAGATGCGGCTGACGCGGTGACTGATCAACTGTTTACCGAACTGTCCGAAGGCATCGCTGATCCCCGCGGCATGTCCAATTCGTGGGTGTTGTCTGGCGCTCGCACGGAATCCGGCGCGCCGCTATTGGCCAATGATCCGCACCTCCGCTATCGCGCGCCGATCTTGTGGTACTTGGTGCGGATCGAGCTGCCGGACCGGGAGATCGTTGGCGTGACCGCCCCGGGCGTTCCGTACGTCGTATTGGGGCACAACGGGCATGTGGCTTGGGGGTTTACGGCGACCCAGTCCGATCAAGCGGATGTATTCGTTGAACGATCCCCCGATGGCGCACGCCGGACGTATGGGGCCTACGGCGGCTATGAGGCGTTTGAAAGCCGCTCCGAAGAGATCAGAATAAAAGGACAAAGGCCGGCGAAAATGCCGGTTGCCGAGAGCCGAAATGGACCAATGTTGAGTGACGTCAACACTCCACACCTGCAGCACAGTCCGAGAGAGCAGGACCGATTAAGTTTTTCATTGAAGGCCGTGTTTCTGGAACCTGGTGACACCTCGCCCGAAGCGCTCTATCGGCTCAACCTCGCCAAGAACGCAGGACAGTTTTTGAAAGCCGCCTCTCTCCTCACCAGTCCCCAGCAAAACATTTCCTACGCCACGATCGACGGGGATATCGGCTATATCGCTGCCGGCAAAATACCGATCCGCAAGAAAGGCGATGGCTTCATCGCCGGCCAGGCTTGGTCCGGAGACTACGACTGGACCGGATACGTGCCGGTCGAAGAACTGCCCAAGCTCGTAAACCCGAGCAGCGGCAAGATCGTCACGGCGAACAACCGGGTGATTGGTCCGGACTACCCCTACCCCATGGGCCGGCATTGGTCGCCTCCCTATCGAGCGCAACGCATTGAGGATCTGCTTGCTCAAAAAACCAAACACGATGTGGTTTCAAGCGCCGCTATTCAGCAGGATGTGGTCTCGGCCATGGCGGCGGATATTTTGCCGCTCATGCTGAAAGGTGTCTCGGTAACGGCCGAGACCAAATCTGCGTTGGAAGTTCTGAATGCCTGGGATTTTTCAGCAGACAAAGATCAGCAGGCGCCGATGTTGTTCTATGCCTGGCTCCGGGAGTTTAACCGGTTGATCTACAAGGACGAACTGGCCAATGAGCTGCAGTCATATTGGAGCTACCGGCCGACATTCGTTAAAAGCGTCCTGCAGTTTCATCACGCGTGGTGTGATGACGTCATGACAACTGAGAAGCAGGAGACATGCGATGAGCTGCTGTCCAAGTCCCTGATCACGGCCATTGCCGAAGCTCAGGGCCGGAATTGGGGTGAGGAGCACATGGCCGAAATGGCTCATCCGTTGTTTCACAACATTCCCGGCTTTACTGTACTGGCTGACTTTACCTCTCCCAATTCCGGCGGCGACTATACGGTTAAGCGGGCCGCCACTCAGCCGTCATCCCGATCACCGTATAAGGAGTTTCATGGCGGCGGATTCCGGGGAATTTACGATTTGTCGAACCTGAGCAATTCCCGCTTTGTTATCGGCACCGGCCAGTCCGGCAATATCTTGTCCGGGAACTACGGCGATTTCTTTCCGTTATGGCGGGACGGAAAATATGTGACCATCGGCCGAATCAAGTCTTCGTCGGGCATTAGCTATTCGTTTAGCGCGGCTCCCTAATTTCCTCCCGCGACGTCATAGAGTAAATTGACCCGGACTCAAAGGCCCCAAGGAGTATCATCTGAAGTGATCACGGGAGTTGCAGCGCCGATTTTTCGAAATATTAAGTATTCCGGGGTGAAATCCACAAGAGTGTGACCATTTTTTCACAGGGCCTCTTGATAGAAATCTCTCTTTGAGTTTGTTGTTTCGGCGAACGCGATGCTGTCGGGCATATTGTTCGCCAAAATATCAGTTGAATTTTGAAAATAAATTCAATGAACTAGAATATCAATCCAAGGTCGATGACAGCTTAAAGGGAACAGAGGCCGTTCGAGTTCGTCATCATCGGCGGCGCTGCAATAGGTCAATTTCTGATGGCCAGTCCGAGACTAGTCCTTAGTAGATTCTTCGGGTCTTTCGGCACCATCATGAAAGGGGCCAAATACAAAAAGACGCCTATCTGGAGTTACTCTCCATTCTCTATTCCGTCTTCCGCTTGGCAAAGAGTAAGGGCGATCTGGCCCTGGAAAGCCACGTGGAAAAACCGGAAGACAGTAAGATCTTCAGCAAATTTCCCATCTTCTCCAATGATCATCACGCGGTCGAATTTTTGTGCAACTATCTGCGGCTGCTGACCCTGAGGGCAAGCACGTCCCACGAAGTGGAGGCGGTCATTGATCAGGAGTTGGAAACGCACCACAACGAACAGCACGAAATCGCCGCTGCCTCGCCCGGTTACCTAGCGGCAGTTCCAATCCCCTGCCTCGCGCCATTGAACTGTTATCGCTAGTGAAAGACGTGATTGTTAAAATGCCGCAGAAGATTGCGATCAGCGGCCATACGTATGCGGTAAAATTCGGCGCCGGCGCGGCCTATACGAACTGGGAGTTGCCGGTGGACCGCGCCAATTCGGCGCGGCGTCTCTTGATCGGCCGGGGCGTGCCTGAGGATCGGATCAACCGAGTTGTCGGCCGTGCCGCGACGGAACTGCTGGATATTGAAGACCCTGACAGCCCGCGCAATCGACGGCTGAGCATTGTGCTGTTGCGTGGGTCAGCAGTGGATCGTGATGCTGAAGACGGTCAGCAACCACCGCGCTGACCGGTCTCGGAATCGCCACAATCGCGCCGCATCTTTTTTGGATTAAGACGTCTACGCCGTCGAAAGGACAGCCGTGAGCGACACCGATAGTCAACTCTCCCGCCCGTCATCGGAACTGGATCCCCTCCGCCACCCGGAACTCTACGAAGGCCTCATCTTTCGCCGGGGTATGGCGTATCTGATGGACGTTGTGATCGTCGCTTGCCTGGTGGGGATCGTCTCTGTCGCTTCGCTGATCTTGGGAGTGATGACCTTCGGCCTGTCCTTTGGCGTGACAGGGTTGCTTTTACAGCTAATTCCCTTCGCCTACTATGCGATGATTATCGGCGGCCCCCGGCACGCAACCATGGGCATGCGGACCATGAATCTCAAGGTTCGTATCTGGAGTTCCGGTATTTCCCCGGAACTGCCCCAAGCGCTGATTTTGACCTTATTGTTCTATGCCTCAATCGCGTTGACCGCGTGGTTAATTGTCCTCGTTGCATTTTTTTCCGACTCGAGGCGTTGTCTCCATGATTATTTTTCGGGTACGGTAGCCGTCAACAAGCTTGCTGGCGGCATAGAGTCATCCGCAGCAGCTTGCACAGACATATCGATCCGGGAGAAGCCCCGCGTCCCTGAGTAGAAGATGAATTTATGAAGCACAGCCTTACCCATCGTCCCACTTCGTTCTTTGTGACGGCGCCCATGCCCTGCCCTTATCTGGAGGGACAGGTGGAACGCCGCATGGTTACCGAATTGTCCGGCCGGGATGCGCTGTCCCTCCATGATACCCTGTCGCGGGTGGGTTTCCGGCGCAGCCACGGACTGGTCTACGCCCCCATCTGCCATGGATGCAACGCCTGTCTGGCGGTGCGTACGATCGTGGATGAATTTACGCCGACCAATTCACAGCGCCGGGTACTCAAGGCCAATGCCGACCTGTTGGTCGAGCTTCGCCCGAGCCGGGCTTCATCCGAACAATACGAGCTGTTCTCGGTCTACCAGGATTACAGGCACACCGGCGGCGATATGGCGACCATGGATTTCTATGATTTCCAATCCCTGATCGAGGAAACGCCGGTCGAGACGATGGTGCTGGAATACCGTCTGCCGGCCAATAACCGGCTGGTCGGCGCGTGTTTAGTGGATGTCATGGGCGATGGCCTGTCGGCTGTCTACAGCTTCTTTGATCCGGAACTCAGCAAGCGCAGTCTGGGGACCTATATCGTTTTGAACTTGATGGATCAGGCGGCCATTCAAGGCCTGCCCTATGTTTATCTGGGATATTGGATCAGGGGCAGCCAGAAAATGGCTTACAAGGATAAGTTCCAGCCGCTTGAATACTATGACGGCAACGGCTGGTCCTTGATCGAGAATTACACGCCGGACATTGCGGCGGAATAAAGACCGCAAACCGGTGAAAAATGTCCGGCAAAACCGGACCCGAGGGAACATCAACGTTTAAGCAGCGATGAAGCGTCGTGATTTCATAAAGACGGTGGGCGCCACCGGTGCCGTCGGCGCAACGGCTCTGGCCACCCCTGCCCTATCTCAGGGGATCAGGGAAATCAATATGGTGACCGCTTGGCCGGAGAAATTTCCAGGCCTGGGCACCTCTGCCGCGCGGTTGGGCGAACGCATTACGCGCATGAGTGGCGGCGCATTGAAGGTCAATGTTCACGGCCGCGGCAAGTTTGTCTCCTCAGCCGATTTGTTGAAGGCCGTGTCGAACGGCAAAGCCGCCATGTATCACGGCATTGAATATTATTGGCAGCAACACTCCCGCGCTTTCAATTTCTTCGCCTCCGTCCCATTCGGTTTAACGGCCAGCGAACAGCAGGCCTGGATCAATTTCGGCGGCGGTCAGGAATTGTGGGATGATCTGGGCCGGTCCTTCGGCGTTAAACCCTTCATGGTCGGCAATACGGGCATGCAGATGGGCGGCTGGTTCAATAAGCAAGTTGATACGATGGGCGATATGCAAGGATTGAAGGTTCGCATGCCGGGCTTTGGCGGCGTGGTCCTTGAAAAAATCGGGGCCAGGCGGGTCTCATTACCCATTGGCAAAATCTTCCCGGCGATGCGCGCCGGTGACCTGGATGCTACGGAATGGTTCGGCCCCTGGCTCGACATGAACTTCGGGCTGCACAAGATCGCCCGATTTTATTATTACCCTGGCTTTCATGAGCCGGGCACGACATTGTCATCGGCGATCAATCTGAAGCTGTGGGACTCCCTCTCCAAGGAGCATCAGGAAATCATCAAAACGGCTGCGTCGGCAGAGACCGGCGAGGTTCTGGCGGAGTTTAACGCGAAGAATATCGACGCGTTGGATACGCTCCGGCGGAAGCATGATCTGAACCTCCGCCGGTTTTCTGACGAGTTGATGAATGCGATCGGCTCGGCATCGGGTGAAGTGGTGCAGGAAGTCGCCGCCGCGGATGAACTGACCGGCAAGATATTCCGAAGCTTTCTGAATTTCCGGACCAAATCCATCACCTGGTCTAAAGTCTCCGATCAGGCGTACTGGAACTCCCGCCTGCTGCCGTTCAGCTACGCCAGATAGAGCATCTATTCGGAAATGGTGCGTTCACTCCGCCGGCCCAAATACTGCCAACAGCCCGGCAGCACCAGAGCCGCTAGGCCGATCTTGAAGGCTGCCGCGTGGTAGAACGGCGCTACACCGAACGTGTAGGCTTTCTCCGCACCGATCAGGTGCGCCAGCCAGGCAAAGCCGAAGACGAAGATAATCACCGTGCCGGCGATCATGGCGACAAGGGTCGAGCCGATCCCCCGATCAAAGCCTTTTTCGCCGAGATAGCCAAGGAAGCCGGCGCTGATCAGGAAACCAAGCAGGTAGCCACCCGTTGGACCGGCCATATAAGCCAGACCGATTCCTTTTGCGGGCGTGCCGGCGAAAACCGGCAGACCGACAGCGCCTTCCACTAGATACAGCAGAACTGTGGCTGCGCCAAGTTTCCAGCCGAACGCCATGCCGATCACCAGGATGGCGAACGTTTGCATGGTCATGGGAACTGGATAGAACGGAATTTGAACCTTGGCGGATAAGGTTAACAATGCGGAACCGGCAATTGCCAACATGGCCATCTTCAACCAGCTCTTTTCCGCAGCTGGCCAAAATGTGGAAAGCAACGTCGGTGTCGCACCGATAGCAGTTTTCATAATCCGCATCCCCTGCAGGCATTTTATCCGTTATGCGCCGGTTTTATCCCTGGCTCAGATCGGAGTCAAATGGGTGATGGCTTCAGAACTTATTGACCTTTGAGAACCCTTTCGGGGGCAGCCGGCCGGCTTGTGACCGTTTGCCCTGCCAGGCCATCAGGTCCGTCTCGGTGCGGTTCCGGTCGCCCGTTTTCCAAGTCAGCCCCTCTTCCATGGTGAACGTTTTGACGTCCGACAGGCCGCCATCTTTGTAGCGCTGCAGGATCACCCCCCTGCCCCGGGTCATCTCCGGCACTTCGTCTAACGGGAACAAGAGTAGCTTCCGGTTCTCGCCGATGACCGCCACGTGGTCGCCGTCGACCCGGCAGGCGGCGGCAGCCTCGTCATCGCCTTTGACATTGAGGATTTGCTTGCCGCCCTTGGTCTGGGCCATCACGTCTTCGGATTTAACGATGAAACCCCGCCCGGCACTGGAGGTCACCAGGAATTTCTCTTCCGGCTTGAACAGGAACAGATTGACCAAGTCGTGTTCATTGCCGAGATCGATCATCAGGCGCACCGGCTCGCCGAAACCCCGCCCGCCCGGCAGCTTGTCACATGATAACGTATAGAAGCGGCCATTGGTGGCGAACACCAGGACCTTATCCGTGGTCTCCGCATGGAAGGCGAACTTAGCCCGGTCGCCGTCCTTGTATTTGACGTCCGAGACATCCTCGAGATGCCCCTTGGCCGCTTTGATCCAGCCCTTCTCCGAGCAGATGATGGTGATCGGCTCTTTCTCGATAAAGGCTTCGAGCGGCACGTCGATGGCAGGCGGGGCCTCGCCGATTTCGGTGCGCCGTTTGCCGAGCTCGTCCTTACCGCCAAAGTTCTTTTTGATTTCCTTGACCTCGTCGGCGATCCGTTTCCAGCGGAGCTTCTTATCCTTAAGGAGCTTATTGAGCGCCGCCCGCTCCTTGGTCAGGGCATCGTGTTCGGTCTTGATCTCTATTTCCTCGAGCCGGCGTAAACTCCGCAAGCGCATATTGAGGATGGCGTCGGCTTGGGTCTGGGTCAGCTTGAACGCCTTGATCAAGCCAGCCTTGGCGTCGTCTTCCTCGCGGATGATGCGGATCACCTCATCGAGATTGAGATAGGCTTTTAGGTAGCCTTCAAGAACATCCAGCCGGGTTTCGATTTTGCCGAGCCTGAACTTGGACCGTCGCACCAGCACATCCAGCCGGTGATCCAGAAAGGCTTGCAGCACGTCGCGAAGGTTCATCACTCTCGGCGTATTGTCGGCATCGAGCACGTTCATATTGAGACTGAAGCGGGTTTCCAGATCGGTCTGCTTGAACAACTGCTCCATCAACATGTCCGGGTCGATAGTGCGGTTCTTCGGCTCCAACACGATGCGTACATCTTCCGCCGACTCATCGACAATGTCGTTGAGCATGGGCAGCTTGCGGGCGTTCAACAGCTCCGCGATTTTTTCGATTAGCCGGGATTTCTGAATCTGGTATGGAATTTCGGTGATGACGATCTGATACTGACCGCGGCCCAAGTTTTCTTTCTTCCACTTGGCGCGCATTCGGAGGCCGCCACGGCCGGTCTTGTAGGCGGTAACCACGGCGGCCCGATCCTCGACCAAAATGCCGCCGGTCGGGAAGTCCGGTCCGGGGATGAAGTCCACCAATTTGCCGACGGTGGCGTTGGGGAACTTGATCAGGTGCGACAGCGCGTCGCAAATCTCGCCCACATTGTGGGGCGGGATGCTGGTCGCCATACCGACGGCGATTCCGGCCGCACCATTCGCCAGCAGGTTCGGAAACGCCGCTGGCAGGACGAAAGGTTCTTTCTCCTCCCCGTCATAGGTTTCCCGGAAATCGACGGCGTCTTCATCGATCCCTTCCGACAGCGCCTTGGCGACTTCGGTGAGGCGCGCCTCGGTGTATCGCATGGCGGCGGCGTTATCGCCGTCCACGTTGCCGAAGTTGCCCTGCCCGTCGATCAGTGGGTAGCGGACGGCAAAGTCCTGGGCCAGACGCACCAGCGCGTCATAGACCGCCTGATCACCGTGGGGGTGGTATTTACCGATGACGTCGCCCACGACCCGAGCGCATTTCTTGTAGCCACCCGACGGGTCAAGTTTGAGCTGGCGCATGGCGTAGAGAAGCCGCCGATGCACTGGTTTTAGGCCGTCCCGGACATCGGGTAGCGACCGGGACATGATGATGGAGAGCGCGTACGAGAGGTAGCGTTCGCTGATCGCGTCGGCCAGACGCGTGTCGCGAATGTCTCCCCCGGACCCATCGGGCAAGGTCATTTCGTTCATAATTTCCTCAGGGGCAAAGTGTCTTCAGCTACCAGATATAGTAGCCAATTGTTTCACACGGTCAACAAGTCGTGTCCGGGCCGACGGTGCACCGGTTTTGTGATGAATGAAGGCGTGGCGCTCCAGAAAGTACCCAGTGAGCTCGAGCCCGTCCGCCACGTCCGCTATCGGCGCATCCGCTTGTGATTCCAGGGACTTCAGTAAGGCGGGCAGCGGCAGCATCTTGTCATGGTACGGCCGCCCGGCCGATTCGGAGACTGCTTGTCCCGATTTGGGGGATACGTAGATCAGGTCCTCGCTGGTTCCCGTCGCCGCGCAGGCTGTCAGATCAAGGCCGAATCCGAGCTGCGTGAGGAGCTCCAACTCCCAGGCGACATAGCGGGCTATCCAGTTTTTGTCATCCAAGGCGTCGATCAACGTGTGCAGCGAGGCAAATATCTCCGGCATGGGTTCCCGCTCTGGTAACGCGCGTTCGGTCACCGCGCAAGCAGAAGACAGCCCGGCGAGCTTCAGCGGATCGCCCAGGACCGGTGCGGCGTTCGGCGAGATTAGCTCGCAGATATACGTGCCCAGATGATCTTCCAGCCGCGCGCGCCAGTCCGCGGTGACAAAGTTTCCGGCTTCGTATATGCCTCGGGCCCGCTTGCCGGCGCCGCCCCGTACTAAACCGGAATGGGCACCGTGTTCGGCCGTCAGCAGCGTGACAATGATTGAGGTTTCGCCATGTTTCTGGGCGGAAAGGACAATACCGTCGTCAGTCCAGTTCATGCCGCCGCTTCGATGAGGAGTTCGGCGAGCTCCTGGGGGGTATCGACCATCATGTCATGGCCGCTGTCAACGGTCCGGCAGTGCCAGCGAGGGTCGGCGTCGGTCAGTTCCTGGAATTGAATAAAGTTGCTCGGATCGTGTTTCATCGCCCGGATATAGGTGCACTTGGCCACGTCTTCGAGAACAACCGTTCGTTTAACCGGCTGATCCATGCAGCCGAAGGGCTGAGGTGTGCATTGGTTATCCACCCACGCCTGGTTTTCCTCACGGATGCGGAACTTGGCCGCCGGGATGGGCGGAACGGTGTTCATGGGGCTCTTGGCGGCCGCATCGGCCGTGCCCTCCGATTGGGCGGCGGGCATATAGTCCCGGAGGCTCTTGCCGTCTTCCGGCAGGAAGGCGTCGAGATAAATCAGGGCGGATAACTTATCCGGTATCTGGCTCGCCACGCCGGTGATGACCATGCCGCCGTAGGAATGGCCGCACAGCGCCACGTTCTCCAATTCCTCCCACTTGATCAGGTTCACGACGTCAGTGACGTGAGTATCCAGATTGATTTCCGGCGTCAGGAGGTGGGATTTGTCGGCGACCCCGGTAAGCGTCGGCGTGAAGACGGTGTGCCCCTTCGCCTGCAGTAGCGGCGTGACGAACTTCCAGCACCAGCCGCCGTGCCAGGCGCCATGAACCAGAACGAAAGTCGCCATTACGTGCCGTCCCCTTCCAGTTTCTTGGTGCCGGTGCGGCCTTCCATGCCCGGCCGGTTGCCGCCAGCGTGATTGATCGTAAAGACATTCTCCACGGCGGTGTAATCGTAGTAACCCATACGCGCGAGGGGTTTATACTTAGGAACGTCCAGCTTGCCGTCCTCGCCAATATAGTCGTCATTGATGTGGATCATGACGACCCGGCCGATGACGATATCCGCCGAGCCCAGTCCGCCGGGTCCATTACCGGGCAGCCGCAGCGACGTGTGGAATACGCACTCGAAGTTCACCGGCGACTCCGCCACCCGGTACGGCGCAACAATGTCGCATGGCGCCTTGGTGACGCCCGCCAGATCAAACTCGTCCACATCGGCATCCACTTCCTGAGCCGATTTGTTGACCGCGTCGCGCAGGTCGTAGGTCGCCAAATTCCATACGAATTCACGGGTGTTCTCTGCATTTGTGACACTGTGCTTGCGGCCATCGGGGCGTGGATTTGCGGAATACATGACATAGGGCGGATTGAAGCCCAGATTCTGAAACTGGCTGTAGGGCGCCAGATTGGGAATGCCGTCTTCGGACAGGCTGGATATCCAGCCGATGGGCCGCGGCACCACGCAGGATTTAAAAGGATCCCACGGCAGGCCGTGGTCGGACGATCCGGGCTCGTATTTCATTCTGTTACCCCTGTTGAATTATGACATGCATGAGCATCCCGCGATCAGGCGGCTCACCAAGTCATACTGTGGTCTTTTTGGAGCTGCGACTCAACCGGTAGCGATATAGTCCCGCATTTGCTGAGCTTCATTTTCCAGCTCATCCACCCGGTTTTTCACCACGTCACCGATACTGACGATGCCGACGAGCTGGTCGTTCTGCACGATGGGAATATGGCGGATGCGCCGCGCCGTCATTTCGCGGCGGAGGTGGTTCATTTCCTCTTCCGGTGAGCAGGAGAACACGTCTTTGGTCATAATGTCGGACGCAGGCAGCGCCAATAGGCTGGCCCTGTGGCGGGAGACACCACGCACGATATCCCGTTCCGAGAGAATGCCCTCTAGATGCTTGTCACCGTCCGCGATCAGCACGGCGCCGATGTTTTTTTCGGCCATCAGATCGACCACTTCCTGCACCGAGCTGTCAGGGCTCGCCGTGATGACGTCGGAGTCTTTGCCCTTCAGGATTGCTGATATCTTCATGGATCACCCTCCCTGTTGTTATGGCTGTGTCAAATTTGGCCATAAATCCGGCAAAGAGCCAAATAAAATATTACTGTGGATTTACGTACTGACCCGCTTTCGCAACCACCAGATGAAGATGAGCGCGGTGCCGAACATGGTCAGGCTATAGGTTGCAGCCGGAATGACGGCTGCGCCGCCGCCGAAAAGCAAGGTGCCGACGGCGATGGCCAGCGTGCCGTTTTGCAGGCCGCACTCAATGGAAATGGCGATGCGTTGCCGTACGCCCGAACCAAACATCGCCCCCAGCCACCAAGCCAGGGCCAGCATGATCAGGTTCAGGACTAGGGTAATCAGACCCGCATCCGCATAATAGGCAGCGATATTCGCACGCTCCTGATAAACCGCGCCGGCCAACACGATAAAGAACAGGACTGTGGAGGTTTTTCGAGCCGGGCCATCGAATTTAAGCGCAAATCCCTCGGCCCAGCGCCGGACCGCCAGGCCGATCAGCACCGGCACGGTCACAATCAGGAAGACGCTGACGGCGGTTTTGCCGACGGATACCTCGCCCTCCAGGTTGCCGTCCATCAAATGGGTATAGGCATAAACGACAATCAGCGGAATCGTGATAACGCAAAGTAGGCTGACAATGGCGGTGAGCGAGATCGAGAGCGCTACATCGCCCTTGCCGAAAGCGGTAAGGATATTGGACGTCACACCGCCCGGTGCGGCAGCAATGATCATGACGCCCAGGGCAATTCCCGGAGAGACCGGCCAGACACTGATCAAGATAAAACCGACGATCGGCAGCAGGATCATTTGCGAAATCAGCCCGACAATGAAATCCTTGGGCTGCTTGGCGACCCGCGTAAAATCCTGAACGGTCAGGCCCAGGCCCAGCGAAAACATAATAAACGCCAGCGCCAGCGGCAAAATCACATCGGTTACAATCCCCATAGTCCCCTCTCCTTTTGAAGCGTCCCTTTGTACATCTTACAGGGTTAAGTCTTTGCAGAAGATTAATCAGGCGTTGTAGTCCAGTCCCCAATCCCGGTAGCGTTCGGGGTCTT
Source organism: Rhodospirillaceae bacterium (assembly GCA_038127535.1). Lineage (GTDB taxonomy): Bacteria > Pseudomonadota > Alphaproteobacteria > Rhodospirillales > UBA2165 > JAYPHU01. The sequence continues at coordinate 53,472 of JAYPHU010000019.1, forward strand.
CGCCCCACTTTTCGCGGACTTTTACGAACAGAAACAGATGCACCCGGCAGCCGAACATGTCTTCGAGCTCGGTCCGGGAGTCCGCGCCGATGGATTTAATCCGAGCGCCCTTCTTGCCCAGGACAATCGCCTTTTGGCTGTCCCGCTGCACGTAGATGACCTGCTCGAGCCGGACGCTGCCGTCCTCCTGGTCAGCCCAGGCTTCGGTCTCGACCGTTGCCGCGTAAGGCAGTTCCTGGTGGAGCTGAAGGTATAGCTTTTCCCTGGTGATCTCGGCCGCCAGCAGGCGTTCGGGCATATCGGAGAGCTGGTCCGCCGGAAATAACCAGGGTCCTTCCGGCACAATGGACGCCCAATGCTCCGCCAGACCGCTCACCCCGTCGCCGGTCTCCGCCGAAATCATGAAGGTTTCGCGAAACACGCCGGTTTGGTTCAGTTTGTCCGCCAGCGCCAGCAGATCCGGTTTTTTGACCAGGTCTACCTTGTTGATGACCAAATCGGCTTTGGCGCCCTGCTCGACCAAACGGTCCAAAATAGCCTGGGTATCCCGGTTGATCCCCCGCTCCGCATCCACCAGGAAGGCAATGTGGTCAGCATCCCCGGCGCCGCTCCAGGCGGCGGCGACCATCGCCCTGTCTAGCCGCCGGCGGGGGGCAAAAATGCCCGGCGTATCAATAAATATAAGCTGCACCGGCCCCTTTACGGTTAGCCCTAAGACCCGTGTCCGGGTGGTTTGCACCTTAGGCGAGACGATAGAAACCTTAGCGCCGACAAGCCTGTTCAACAGCGTGGACTTGCCCACATTGGGCGCGCCGATGATGGCGACAAAGCCGCATTTGGTGTACGTGCCGTCAGCCATCGGTATTGGCTATATCCAGTTGGTTCAGGAATTTGTCAGCCGCGGCCTGTTCTGCAGCGCGTTTGGAACGGCCCTTGGCCTCGACGGATGGATAGCCTTCCAACGAAACGGCGACCGTAAACTCTGGCTCGTGATCCGGGCCCTCCCGTCCGGTTTCGGTATAATCCGGCAGAGGCAGTCCGATCCCTTGCGCCCATTCCTGCAGCGTGGTTTTGGCGTCCTTGGGCGGTACCGGCGTTTCCTCCAGCATGTCCCGCCAATGGATTTCGATGAATTCCCGGGCGACTTCCAGCCCGCCGTCCACATACAAAGCGGCGATAATGGCCTCGCAGACATCGGCCAGAATGCTGGGGTTCTCCCGGCCGCCCGTGATTTCCTCCCCGGACGACATGAAGATAAGCTTGCCGAGATCGAAAACTTTCGCAACCCGCACCAATGATTCCTGGCGGACCAAGGCCGTGTGCCGCTTGGCGATATCGCCTTCCGGTTCTTCAGGAAAGCGGCGCAACAGCATTTCGGCGACAATCAGGCCCAGCACCCGGTCGCCGAGGAACTCCATGCGCTCATAAGACGACAACCGGTCCAGATCGGCGCCGCTTAGACTGGCATGGGTGAGCGCCTGCTCCAGCAAGGCCGGTTTCTCGAAGGAATGGCCGAGTGCCTGTGCTAATGTCGCCAATGTGTCGTTATCGCTCATGCGCCCGTCTCTCGGCCCCATGATAGCGCTAAATGATGTCCTTGAAGAACCGATCAAAGCGAATGGAAATCGGCCACTTCCAGAACTCCCACCACGCAGCAGCGCCGTTGGTGGAGAAAAACAGGATTTCCGCTCGTCCCACCAGGTTTTCCCTGGGGATAAAGCCGACGGACGGCAAGACGCGGCTGTCTTCAGAATTATCCCGGTTGTCGCCCATGGCGAAATAATGGCCGGGCGGCACGGTATAGACATCCGTATTATCCAGCCGGGCGTTATCTCCTAGCTCTTCGATAATGGCATGAACCACGCCGTTGGGGAGAGTCTCGGCATACTGTCTGATCTGACGCATCCCACCGGGGAAATCCCGATCAATGTAGAACCCGTCAATCTTACGGTCGACCACCGCGCCATTGATATTCAAGCGGCCATTGATGACTTGAATTTTGTCGCCCGGTAAGCCGACGATGCGCTTGATATAATCGGTCCGGCCATCGGACGGCAGCTTAAATACTGCCACATCCCCGCGCTCCGGCTCGGTGAATAGGATTCGGCCCGGGATCAGTGGGAGGCTAAAAGGCAGTGAATGTTTGGAATAGCCGTAGGAGAATTTTGAGACAAAGAGGTAGTCACCGATCTCTAAGGTCGGTTCCATTGATCCCGACGGGATGTTGAAGGGTTCATAGGCAAAGGTGCGGACAATAACGGCAATCATCACGGCATAGATGACCGTTTTTATCATGTCCCATAGTCCGCCATCCTTCTTATTCGACATTCGTTTTCGTGCCTAAGTATATGAATAATATTAAATATCTACGCAGATTAGGATTTTCGACTAGGACCGGTACAGATCGTCAATATGCCCGACAAGTGCCTCAATTTGGGTCTTCCATTTGAACTGGCGGATAAAGTCAGCGCCCGAGTCGCCCCGGCGTCGCGCTTCGATCGGGTGGGCATAAAGGGATTCAAGGATTTCGACAACCTCAAAAACATCCGGCTCCCGCCAGCCCTCGACCCCCACATACGGCTCGTACGGGGCAACCGACGTTTGATTTTGCAGCGGATAACAAGTGCCCTCAGCGATTAGATTCTTTTGACCGGTATTGTCCGCGATGATGCACGGTACGCCCGCGGCCATGGTCTCCATCGCAACCAAATTGGTGCCGGGCTCGCACCGGTTCGGGAAGATCGCCGCATCTGCGGCCGACAGGTGGCCCGGCATGTCCTTGTTTGCCGGCGTTCCCAGATCGACAAAGCTGTCTTCCGGCAATCCGTTGGCGATCAGCCATGGGGCAATGGCGAGTTCATTGTTGGCGAGGATTTCCGGATGCCCATCAACAAATGGCGAATTGGCGATGGTCGGCATGATTGCCGGCCATTGATTAGCCCAGGCAAACATCAATAAAGCTTCCGGATGTTTCTCCCGGAACTCCCGGAAGGCGGCAATGACCACGTCTTGGGCTTTGCGGTACTCCATCTTACCGCCGGAAAAGATCACAAACCGGTCTTTGTAGGTGTGGGGCCGTGGCGCACGGACAAACAGAGTGTCATCAATGCCTTGGAAGACATTCACCACATTCTCCAGTCCCCGCGCCTGCAGAATCTCTTGGTTCCAGGTGGAACCGGTGAAAATCATGTCATAGTCCCGGGCCCTGGCCAGTCCATCCTCCGAGATATACGTGTCTTCAAAGAAAATGACGCCGATATTGTGACTACCCTGGATCGGCTGGTCCGCGAGCACCGGCTGAAAATCGTTGCGGAGCGCGTGCAACACAGGGAAATCAAATTCGAGTACGCCGGTCTTTTCCAGTAGATTAGACAGGTGTTCCTGGCGCTGGAACACCGGCGCGAGTTTCGCCGCGATCTCCGGCCCCACGTCCAAACGATGGGGCGGTGCGGCGAGCACCGGATTTCGGCCTTGCGACAGAAGCTCAATGATCAAATTTGTGCCATAGACCCCCCACCCGGAAACGCTGCTGGGCCGCCAGCCGATGCCGATGCTGTCAGGAGCCGTCATTCCTCACCGGTTTTGGGGACGGCGGAAATGATAACGATTGCCTGGGCAAGAGGGAAATCATCGGTGATGGTCAGATCAATCTGCGGCTCCATGCCGTCCGGCGTGATCTCGTCCAGCCGATTGAGTGCGCCGCCGGTCAGCTTCATGGTCGGCTTGCCGGATGGCAGGTTGACCACGCCCATGTCCCGCCAGAAGACGCCCTTACGAAACCCGGTGCCGAGCGCCTTGGAGCACGCCTCCTTGGACGCATAGCGCTTGGCGTAGCTGGCGGCGCGAAGCCGGCGTTTGTCGGACTTTTGACGTTCCAGCTCGGTAAAAATCCGGTTGGTGAATCGCTCACCGAAACGGTCCAGGGTTTTTTCCACCCGCCGGATATCAATCAGGTCATTGCCGATCCCCAGGATCATGCCGACGCTTCACCTAACGCTTCAGAGCGGGCGTTGTCCATTAGAGCCCGCATCCGTTTAATGGTGCTGTCGAGCCCGCCGAAAATGGCCTCGCCTATCAGGAAATGCCCAATATTGAGTTCAACGAGTTCGGGTATTTCCGCGATCGGCCCTACGGTCTCGAACCCCAGGCCATGGCCGGCATGGCATTCCAGTCCGATAGCCTGCGCATAAGCGGCCACTTCCCGGATGCGGATAAGTTCCTTTTCCCGGTCAGCGCCGTTCAACTCGCAATAGGCGCCCGTGTGCAGTTCGACCACCGGCGCGCCCAGTTCCTTCGCCGCATCCAATTGCCGCGGGTCCGCCTCGATGAATAATGAGACACGAATGCCTTTGTCCACCAGCGCGCCAACATAGGGAGCCAGGTGTTCCCGCCCGCCGGCCGCGTCCAGTCCGCCCTCGGTTGTCCGCTCTTCCCGCTTCTCCGGCACGATGCACGCCGCGTGCGGCGCGTGATGCAGGGCGATCTCCAGCATCTCGGCGGTCGCCGCCATTTCCAGATTCAACGGCAAATCAATTTCCTGACGTAGCCGGGCGATATCGGTGTCGGATATGTGCCGCCGGTCTTCGCGCAAATGAGCCGTAATACCGTCGGCGCCGGCTTTGGCGGCAATCACGGCCGCCCGCACCGGATCAGGATGACCACCACCCCGCGCATTCCGGATTGTCGCCACATGATCGATATTTACGCCCAGCCGTAAATAAGTGCTCATGATATATCCTCAATGGTCTCTTCGTGGGGAATCCGATTGGCAAGTTTCTCCCGGGATTTCCGTCCATACGCGTCTATAAGCCATCTGAAGCCAAAGTAAAAGACGACCCAAGCGACAGCGAAATACGGAAGACAGCCGATCAACATCGGGCCCAAGAGCGGCCAAGCGACCTTAACCAGATAGTTCCAGTCGAATTCTAGGAATGCTTGGACGGCGTTTAGGAATATCTCCGACACATTCATATTCGCCATATCGTCCGGCATCCCGCCGATGCCCATCCAGACCCCGGTGTGGTATACAAGCCACCAAATGAATGGAAACGTCCAGGGATTGCCGACGATGGTGCCGATGGCGGCGGCCAGCATGCTGGCGCGGGCGAAATAGGACATTAACATGCCCAGGAGGATATGGAAGCCCATAAACGGCGTGAATGACACGGCGGCGCCGAATGCGAAGCCCGCCGACACGGCATTGGCGGAGCCTGGCAGCCGGCTGAGACGCAATACCCAAAACTTGAAAAATCTGCGCCACCCGAGATGCGGCCAGATTAAATCAAGACTTCGGGACCATCGCGGTCGTGGTTTCCGGCGCTGAAACATGCGGCAATTTTTACTCTGTTGTGCAGCCCGCAGGGCTTGTTTGGATCGGGATATTCCGACTATCCTTTGGTTCTTTCAACTGATTTGATTGCCTTGGAGGCTCTGAGCGCCGCGATGATATTGCTGAGGTGCTTGAGGTCCCGGACTTCGACATCGATCAACATATCGAAGAAGTCTTCACTTCGGTTAGTGAACTTAAGATTGCTGATATTGCCGTCGTTTTTGCCGATCACCATTGAAAGCTCGCCCAGGCTGCCGGGCGTGTTTTCAACCACAATGGAAATACGGCCGACATAGCGTTCTTCGGTTTCTTCAATGTCCCAGGCCACGTCGATCCATCGTTCGGGCGTGTCGGAAAAATCCACCAGCGTGTCGCAATCAATAGTGTGAATGGTAATGCCCCGGCCCTTTGTGACAATGCCCACAATACGGTCGCCCGGCAGCGCGTGGCAACATCCGGCGTAATGCAACGCCATCCCGGGGGTCAGCCCTTTGATGGGCACCTTCTTCTTTTCCACTTTTTTCTTGCGGTTGAACTGATTGGTGACGCCGGAAATAGAGAGAAGGCTACGTTTTTTCTTTTCCTTGGTTTCCGGATAGACGGCCTCGACCACATCGCGGCCGGAGACATGACCCGCGCCGACCTCCGCATACAGATCGTCGATGGTTTCAGCATCGAACACCACGAGTACCTCGTTGAGACCTTTGTCAGAGAGTTCATATTCTTCCTGGTGGAACGCGCGCTCCAGGATCGACTTGCCAAGATTCATATACTCTTCACGCTCGCGGCTGCGGATAAAGCGCCGGATATGCGCGCGGGCCTTGCCGGTAGCGACAAAGTTTTCCCACGTGGGCGAGGGGGTTTGGGCATCGGAGGTGATAATGTCAACCTGATCCCCGTTGTTAAGCTCGGTTCGCAGCGGCATGCTCTGGCGATTGATCTTGGCGCCGACGCAGTGATCGCCGACTTCCGAGTGCACCGCATAGGCAAAGTCCACCGGGGTTGAGCCCGCCGGCAGCACGATCACGTCGCCCTTCGGCGTGAAGCAGAACACCTGATCCGGATACATTTCCAGTTTCGTGTGCTCGAGGAAGTCATCCGGGTTAGCGGCCTGATCCAGGATTTCGAGAAGTTCCCGCATCCAGCGGAATTGCCGGCCATCGGTGGCATCCGCGCCTTCCTTGTATTGCCAGTGGGCGGCCACGCCGTGCTCGGCGATCTCGTGCATTTCCCGGGTGCGAATTTGAATTTCGATGCGCAATTGTCCCGGGCCGATGACGCCGGTGTGGATCGCCCTGTAGCCGTTTGATTTCGGCGTGCTGATGTAATCCTTGATCCGCCCCGGCACGACCCGGTAGGCCTGGTGCATGATCCCCATGGCGCGATAGCAGTCTTCGACGGTTTCCACCAAAACCCGGAAGGCGATCACGTCGGAAATCTGCTCGAAGGAAATATTCTTCTTCTGCATCTTCCGCCAAATCGAATACGGCGTTTTCTCGCGGCCTTCCACGTGGGCTCGTAGGCGGGATTCCGCGAGGGTCTTGGTCAGCTCGAAGATGATCTCGTCGACATTGTCTTTTCCCTCGGCCTTGAGGAATTCCAAGCGGGAGATGATGGAATTGCGAGCCTCGGGATTGAGGACGGCGAAGGACAGGTCCTCCAACTCGTTCTTCATTTCCTGCATGCCCACCCGTTCGGCGAGCGGCGCATAGATTTCCATAGTTTCGAGCGCGATGCGGCGGCGTTTGGCCGGTTTGGAAATGAAGTCGATGGTCCTCATATTGTGCAGCCTGTCCGCCAGCTTCACCAAGAGGACACGGATATCCTCGGACATCGCGAGCACCAATTTACGGAAGTTCTCCGCCTGGTCCGATTGATTGGTCTTCATTTCGAGCTGGGTCAGCTTGGTGACTCCGTCCACGAGCTGGCAAATTTCGTCGCCGAATGCGTCGGTAATGTCCCGAGACGTGGTTTCCGTATCCTCGATCGTATCGTGCAGCAGCGCGGTGATGATCGACGTGGAATCTAGTTTGTATTTGGCAAGGATGCCGGCCACTTCCAGCGGATGAGAGAAATACGGATCGCCGGATGCGCGGGTCTGGTTGCCGTGCGCCTTCATGGCGAACACATAGGCTCGGTTCAGCGCCTCTTCGTCCGCGCGAATGTCGTAGGCTTTGACGTTCTCAACCAGTTCGTATTGCCGGATCATTCAGTCTCATTCCCGGAGCCAATTGTACGGCCGCTAGAAAACGGCCCTATCCTCATATAGCCTGGAAATTTGGCAATTGAACAGCACAACGGAACATCGGCTCTTTACCGTTGCCGCAAAAAAATTTTTAGTTGGAATAACGGACTTAGAGCTGTTCGTCGTCACCGGCCGGCGGTTGTTCAACCGGCAGCACGTTGTCTTCAAAGATCGGCACCGGCACATCGCTCTCCTGGCCCTCTTCCGGGACCGGCAAAGTGATGTTCTGCTTCAATCCTTCCAGCTCGCCGGAAACGGCCATATCTTCCAGCTCTTCTTCGGTGGGCTCGTCGGATTCAATGTGTTTCTGGAGGCCCTTGACCAGGGTTTGCTCGATCTCTTCCAGGTCCAAGTTTTCTTCCGCGATTTCCCGCAGCGCAATAACCGGGTTCTTGTCGTTATCGCGCTCCACGGTCAGCTCGGCGCCGGACGACAGGCTGCGCGCGCGCTGTGCGGCGAGCATAACCAATTCAAACCGGTTGGAAACTTTTTCGATGCAATCTTCTACGGTCACGCGGGCCATGCGGGGGCTCTCCTTGCCGAAGTCGGAGTTATCGAGGGGTGGACGCTGGGTTATAAACGGGCTGCGGAAAAATGCAAGGGCTCAATCCAATATTTCGATCTTTTGCGCCGGGTCCAGGGCGTCGACCAGCCCCGCCAGGGACTGCTTGGTTACCGGATGAACCCAATCCGGCGCGATATCCTTGAGTGGCAGCAGCACAAACGCCCTCTCAGGTAATCTTGGATGGGGCAGAGTCAACCGGTCACCGTCCAAAACACGGTTGTCATATGCCAACAGATCCAGGTCCACGATGCGGGCGGCGTTGCGCTCTGCCCGCTCTCGGCCCACGGCGGCCTCGATCTCCAGCAGCTTTTCGAGCACGGCTTCGGGCGGCAGATCGGTCTCCACCGAGGCGACCGCGTTGACGTACCAGGGCTGATCCGAGGCGGGAACCGGCGCCGTTTTGTAGAACCTGGAAACGCCCGCGACTTTAATTCCGGCTTTCCCTATTAATTCTAATGCTTTACGGCAGTTGTCCTCAGGCTCATCGCTGGCGCTGGACGGCAGATTTGAGCCGATGCCTACAAGGATCATCAAACGGTTCCCACGGAAAGTTTACGAGTGTAGCATCTCGATCTGTTTTATTAGAATTGTGCCGCGCTATTATTCAGCGGACAAGATTCATTGTCCAAAATTCATTTCGAGGATGCGATGATGAACTTCTATCCCGGTGAACGTATTGGCTTATTTATCGACGGCTCTAATCTGTACGCCGCCGCCCGCGCCCTTGGTTTTGATATTGATTACAAGAACTTACTGAAGGTTTTTGAAGAAAGGGGCACGCTAATCCGCACCTTTTATTACACCGCCATGGTGGAAGAACAGGAGTGTTCCCCGATCCGGCCGCTGGTCGATTGGCTGGACTACAACGGCTACACCATGGTGACCAAACCCACCAAGGAATTTACTGACACCGCAGGCCGCAAGAAGATCAAAGGCAATATTCATATCGAGCTGGCCGTGGATGTAATGGAAATCCAACCACATCTGGATCATATCGTGATCTTTACCGGCGATGGCGATTTTCGTCGGCTGGTCGAGTCGGTTCAGCGCAAAGGTGGGCGGGTGTCGGTAGTCAGCACGGTTGTTTCCAAACCGCCGATGATTGCCGATGAAATACGCCGCCAGGCCGATGTTTTTATCGAGCTGGCCGATCTCCAAGAACTCATCGAACGCCAAGGCGGTCAGGGGCAT
>JAYPHU010000019.1:62901-77588 GCA_038127535.1 Rhodospirillaceae bacterium
TATCGAGCTGGCCGATCTCCAAGAACTCATCGAACGCCAAGGCGGTCAGGGGCATCATCCCCAAATGGATATGTATGAAGAGGACTACCTGATCGATGACTACGACGAGGATTACGTGGGCTCCGCGTAATCCCGCTTGAGTTTTCCGCCGCCGGCGGGAATCTTGGTGCGTATGGATACCCCCGGCACAGACTGTTACCTCTGCCCCCGTCTCGCTCAGTTCAGGCATCACAACCGCGAGGCCTACCCCGACTGGTTCAACGCGCCCGTCCCGTCTTTTGGCGGCTTGGGTGCGGAGCTATTGATCCTGGGCTTGGCCCCCGGTCTCAAAGGGGCGAACCGCACCGGGCGGCCGTTTACCGGGGACTATGCGGGCGATCTACTCTATCCGACGCTTTTGAAGTTCGGTTTTGTCAGAGGTGTGTACGACTCCCGCCCCGATGACGGTCTGGAGATGGTGAATACCCGGATTGCCAATGCCGTACGTTGCGTGCCGCCGCAAAACAAGCCTGTAGGTGCGGAAATCAAAGCCTGCGCCCCGTTTCTGGACAGCGAGCTCACCGCGATGGCCAATCTGAAGGTCATCGTGGCGCTCGGCACCATTGCTCATAACGCGGCCATCGGCGCGTTGGGCGAGAGGCGGAGCGCCTGGAAGTTTGGGCACAACGTCTCCCACGAGATTGAGGGCGGGCCGGTGGTGATCGACAGCTATCATTGCTCCCGCTACAACACCAATACGGGCCGGCTGACGGAAGAAATGTTTCACGACGTCTTCAGGAATGTAAAGGCCCGGCTCTAATTTGCGCGTTTACAGCCGGGGTCGGTTAAGCTATCCCCTGGCCCGGAATTGACCTGGAGAAAACTGTGGAAGTCGTCTGTCTTGATTTGGAAGGTGTTTTGATCCCGGAAATCTGGATCGGCGTTGCCGAGAAAACCGGCATTGAGGCTCTGCGCGCGACGACCAGGGATATCCCCGACTATGACGAACTCATGCAGCAACGGTTGCGGATCATGGATGAGAACGGCTTGGGCCTGCCGATTATCCAGGAAGTCATCGACAGTCTCGATCCGCTGGACGGCGCCAAGGATTTTCTAGGCTGGCTGCTGTCAGAGTTCCAGGTCGTGATCCTCTCCGACACGTTTTATGATTTTGCCCGGCCGTTCATGCAAAAACTGAACTGGCCCACGCTGTTTTGCCATCGTTTGGAAACGGACATTGACGGCAAGATCGTCGATTACCATCTGCGTATGAAGGATCACAAACGTGAAGCCGTAAAGTCATTAAAAGTCCTGAATTTCAGTGTGTTTGCCGCCGGTGACAGCTACAACGACACGACCATGCTGGGCGAGGCGGACGCTGGCTTTCTGTTCCGCGCTCCGGACAATGTGATCGAAGAGTTTCCGCAGTTTCCCCACACCACGTCCTACGACGATCTCGCGGCCAATTTTAAATCCGCCAGCCCGCGCTTCTAGCGCTCACCTATCTTTCATCTTTGGTTTACCGGGACTCGCGATGCGAGAGTAATCGCGCGCGCAACGATTTATACTGTCTAAATAACCTTACCGATATACACATCGAGACACTTCAAAAATTGGACAGTATAATTAATCCAGGGAAAAATTCTTGTTGGTTTAATTGGAAAGCGACAAGAGAGGCATAGAAATGCTGAGCAGTAAGGAATTGATGGAACGCGCCGGCGTCTCGCGGGCGACCCTCGACAACTACATCGGTATGGGACTAATCCCAAAGCCCATGGTCAAGCAGCCGGATGCGGGCAAGACCATGGCCCGTCGGCTCGGTTATTTCCCCGCCAACACCGTGATCACGCTGGAGCGGGTCAAAAGCCTCAAAAAAGCAAGGCGTCCGGATGGAGGATATTGTCCGGAAGCTTGGGAGGACGATTGAAACCGTCAATGACAATCCGGCGCCTGCGACGAAACGCAAGGCGGTTGCAAAGTCTGACAACACCCCCTCCCCGGCCTCTTCCGCAGAGATCACCCCCCCCCACCCCGCGCGCGGTCTACGCCTGACCATCGAAAACCTGGAACATCCGGCATACCTGTTGAACAACAGGTTCGAGGTGGAATGGTCGAACGCCGCCGCCGAGGCCGAGATTTTCGGGAAGCCGAACGGCATGCCTAAGGACATCGCGGATCGAAACGTGTTCTCCCTACTGTTCGGCGGGTTAAGTCAACAATGCGTCGACCGCGCCACCCTCTTTGCCTTTCACCTGGAAATCGCCAAGAACCGGATGTCTAAGGCCAATCTTCTGACCATGGACCCCAATCTGTATGAGGCGCAGATCGAAGAGCTGTCTGAGCTCTACTCCGCGGTCGAGGCGGTCAGCTCCCGCTAGCTTCGGGACACCGACATTACTCTTGGGGATCACTTCGCGGCGGAAAATCGATACCGGCTCTATGCGTCGTTCTTCCGGGAAGGTGTGTTCTTCGCGTATAACCTGGACGAAGCCGGAGAAGACTCGCTGCTGCAAATCCTCAGCCGGCGGGATTTGGTGATCCGCGATCTGCTGCGCAACTGGAGACCCTATGTCACGCCGCGGGCCGCTCTGGTGGCGGACCTGCAGAACTCGGTCCAAATCTATGCAGAGCTGCCGCCCGACGAGTATTTCGAACTGATCAATTAGATTTGGCGGCGGATGAAGCCGATCTTCTGCAAGTACTGCGCCACTCACGGCAAGCATGTGGGTGACGGCATCGTCTACTATTTCTTTCCCCAGCCCGACTGTAACTACGTGTTGAACGCGATCGAATGCGCCTGGGAAATTATCATCGCCATGTAGGAGATCGACCGGAAATGGCAGGCCCGCAAGAACTGGGCGAACAGTCTCAAGCTGAATATCGGCCTCGACGAAGGCCAAGAATGGTTCGGCGCCTATCAGACCACCACGCATCTGGAACTGACGGTCCTCGGTGACACCATTAATCAAGCCGCCCGGCTCAGCGATTTCGCCCGGACGGCGCGGTGTGGGTGACCAAGTCCATGCTGTACTCCCTCTCCCATCGAGAACGGGAACGGCTGGATTTCGGTATCAAACGCCGGGGTACGGATGGAAACGAGATCGTCGTGAGCTCGACCTACGGCCGGTTGGCCAATCTTGTCGATCTAAATGAGCTCGGCAATCTCAAGCTGCACGACATCGTCGCCATCCCGGTGACCGAGATTATCGACTTCAGCACCGAAGAGAACGCCTAACCCCTAATCGTCGTAGCGTTCTTCTTTCCACGGATCGCCGCGCATGTGGTAACCCCGGGCTTCCCAGGTGCCGGGAATATCCTGATTGGTGAACGTGATGTGCCGCAGCCACTTGGCGCTTTTCCAGAGATAGAGTTTGGGCACAATTACCCGCACGGGCCCGCCATGTTCGCGGGTCAAAGGTTCCCCTTCCCAACTGTGAGCCAGCAGCACATCGTCGTCATCGAAGTCGGCCAGCGGCAGATTGGTGGAATAGCCGTCATAGCTGCGCAACATAAGATGCAACGCATCTGGATCCGGTTGCACCGCCTCCAGCAGAGTCTGGGCGCTGACGCCCTCCCAGCGGTTGTCGAAGCGGGACCATTGGGTCACGCAATGAATATCGGAAATGGAGCTGACATGGGGCTGCGCCATGAAATCATTCCAAGACCATTTGATTGGTCGGCGCACCATACCGCCGGCGCTCAACGACCAGTCCCGCTGATCGATGACCGGCTGATCTCCGAGATCAAGCACCGGCCATTTATGGGTGCGCACCTGTCCCGGCGGAAGCCGTTTGTCGGTCATCGGCCTAGCCTTTGCCCCGCATAATGCGCGCCTGATCCCGCTTCCAATCCCTATCCTTGGATGTCATGCGCTTGTCGTATTGCCGTTTGCCCTTTGCCATGCCCAGTTCGACCTTCGCCAGACCGCGCTTATTGAAGTAAACGGACAAAGGCACCACGGTCATGCCTTCCCTGCTGATCGCGCCAGAGAGTTTCGCCAGTTCCCGCTTGTGCAGCAGCAACTTCCGGGCGCGCCGGACTTCGTGTTGACCGCGGGTGCCGGCCTCGTATTCGGGAATGTAGGCGTTTACCAGGAACAACTCCCCATCCTGGTCGGCGGCATAGGATTCCTCGATGCTGGCGCGGCCACTACGCAAGCTTTTGACCTCGGTGCCGGTCAGCATGATGCCGGCCTCAAGCGTCTCTTCGATAAAATAGTTGTGACGCGCTTTGCGGTTGCGCGCCGCGACCTTCGAGGGCGTTTTAGGCTTCTTGGCCATGAGGAAATCCGATCAGACGGACGCGCGCCGTTCCGCTTAGGAAAGCGCGCCGACGTCTGTCAGGGCTTGCTTGACCCTGTCCTTACTGGATTGAGCGATATCGGTGATCGGCAGCCGCGCATCAGCCGAACAAAGACCCAGCAGTTTCGCCGCGTACTTCACCGGGCCGGGGCTGGTTTCGCAGAACATCGCCATGTGCACCGGCATTAGGACATTCTGCAGCTCCATCGCTTTGGCGACATCGCCGTCTCGCCAGGCGTTCTGCATGTCCGAGCAAAGCCGCGGCAGGATATTGCCGGTCACCGAAATACAGCCATGACCACCACCGGCCAGGAACGGCACGGCCGTGCCGTCTTCACCGGACAGCTGGCAGAAATCGGGGCCCATGGCGAGCGCCGTCAGCATCGGCCGATTGAGATCGCTGGTCGCGTCCTTGACGCCGACGATGTACTCGAGCTCGGCCAGCTTGGCCATGGTCTCCACAGTCATATCAACGATGCTGCGGGCCGGAATATTGTAAATGATGATCGGAATCTGCGCCGCGTCGTTGATCGCCTTGTAGTGTTCATACATGCCGGCTTGGGTCGGCTTGTTGTAGTACGGGGTTACGACCAATGCGGCGTCCGCGCCGGCCTCCTTGGCGTGTTTGGCCAGGCTGATGGCTTCGTCGGTGGAATTCGATCCCGCGCCGGCAATTACCGGCACCCGGCCGGCGGCAACTTCGATGCAAATCTCGGTCACGCGCATGTGTTCTTCATGGCTTAGGGTCGGCGATTCCCCGGTGGTTCCGCAGGGCACCAACCCGTCCGTCCCCTGTTCTATCTGCCACTCGACGAACGAGCGGAACGCGTCTTCATCGATGGCGCCGTTCTTGAACGGGGTGATCAGGGCGACATAAGACCCTTGAAACATTGACGTATCCTCCGAAAATTTGCCCGAACATAGACTTAGTCACGAGGGGCAGCAAGAGTTTGCACATAAAATTGAGGCATATCCCCATTGAAGAGGATTCCGATAATCCATACACTGCGCGGCCATGGGGTTGAACCAATCTGAAGGCTCCCGAAAACAGGATTTCCATGAAGCCCATGATTAGCAGGCTACTTGCCGTTTCCCTTATTTTGTTCGTCGTTCTGATAGGTGCAGCGCCCGCGAACGAGGCCGCCGCTGTTTCCAAGAAAGATAAGACCTCTGCTCAAGCCGCTTACAAATTGGGTGAAAAGGCGAAATGGGCGGAGTTCGAGCGGCGCGCCAAATCGGTCAAGGACCCGCTTCTGAATAAAATTCTCCACTGGTATCGGCTGCAGGCCCGCGCTTCCGGCGCGAACTTCGAGGAAATCAGCCGATTTATCGAGAAAGAACCGAATTGGCCGAGCCAGCGTCGGCTGTTGATCCGGGCCGAACAGGCCATGAAGCCGAGTACGGATCGGGACGCCATACTCGCCTGGTTCAAGAAACACCCGCCCCTGACGCCTAATGGGGTCGCCTGGATGGCGGGTGAGAAGCTGCTGGAGGGCCACAAGGACGACGCCATCCGGATGGTGAAGGATGTCTGGGTCTCCGGTAATTTTGGCTTCAAGCAGGAGCGGCATTTTCACCGCCAATTCCGCCAATATATGACTCTGGATGATCATTTGAACCGACTCGACCGGCTGCTGTGGGACGGCAAGTATTATCCGGTGCGGCGTATGTATCGCCGGTTCAAGGATCCGAAATATCGCGCCTTGGCAGAGGCCCGGCTGACGCTTCGCCGAATGCGTGGCGGTGTGGACCGGGCTATTGAGCGGGTACCCGCGGACCTTAAGGATCATCCGGGCCTCGTGTATGAGAGATTGCGGTGGCGGCGGCGCAAAGGACGGGATCAGGATGCCATGACGCTGTTGCAAAACCCGCCTGACGATCTGATCGAGCCTGGCCGATGGTGGACCGAGCGGGCCATTCTGGCGCGGCGTGCTTTGCGAAAAGGCCATATTTCCGACGCCTATCGTTTGACCCAGGATCATCGCCTCAATGAAGAAGACGCGGGGAATATGATCGAGGCGGAATGGATGGCGGGCTGGATCGCCCTACGCTTCCTCAAGGACAACAAGGTCGCTTACGATCACTTCTCCAAGATATATGGTGTGGCCAGCTACCCGATCAGTCAGACCCGAGGCGCCTATTGGGCCGGCCGTGCGGCGGAGGCCATGGGAGAAGCGGAGAAAGCTGCCTTTTGGTACCGCACGGCCTTCCTTCACGAGACCACCTATTATGGCCAGTTGGCGGCGGCCAAAATTCCGGAAGCGAAGAAGCTGGATCTTCCGGCCAGCCCCAAAGCCGATAGCGAGCTCAAGAAAAGCTTCGAGAAGGATGAACTTGTGGCGGCGGTCCGGACAATCCGCAAAGCCGGCCTGCGGGAGATCATGCGGCCCTTCATCCGGCAGTTGAGCCGTAGGGATGAGCGGGAGGAATGGCAAGTGCTGACCGCCGCTCTGGCCAAAGCCGAGGGCCGCAATGATTTGGCCATTCTGGTCTCTAAGGCGGCGCTACGAGACGGTATTGAACTGGTGGAGGCAGGCTACCCGGTTCTCAAACATAAACTGGTGACGGGTGTCGAGCCGGCCTTTGTTCACGCCATCATTCGTCAGGAGAGCGCTTTTAATCCCAAGGCAATCAGTCATGCCGGCGCCCGTGGATTAATGCAAATCATGCCAGGGACGGCCCGGCAGGTCGCCAAGCAAAATTCAAAACGATACTCGCGCCGGAAGCTGACGGAGGACGAGAAGTATAATCTGGGATTGGGTCAAGCTTATTTGCGTGATCTGCTTAAGGAATTCAATGACTCCTATATCCTGACTTTGGCGGCATACAATGCAGGACCCCATCGGGCGAAACGCTGGATCAAGCGAAACGGCGATCCACGGGATAAGACCGTGGACGCCATCGATTGGGTGGAGATGATCCCGATCTCGGAGACCCGGAATTATGTGCAGCGGGTGATCGAAAACCTGCATGTTTATCGGCAGTTGCTGGCGAATAAGGAAGTCGCCTTCAAACCGCAGGGGGCGCTCGGCCGCTAACGCTCATGAAATTACCTACGTATCAGGGCGTTTTGGCGGCAAAGGACCGCCTGGCCGGTGAGGCGCGTAGAACACCCATGCTGGAATCCGACCGGGTCAATGAACAGCTCGGCTGCCGGTTGCTGATCAAGGCCGAGAATCTGCAACGGACCGGCTCTTTCAAGTTCCGGGGTGCGTTCAACCGCATCTGCCAGCTCTCCGACGATGAGAAACCACGCGGTGTGGTGGCGTTTTCCTCCGGTAATCATGCCCAAGGCGTGGCGCTGGCGGCAAAGCTTTTGGACGTGCCTGCGTCTATCGTCATGCCGTCCGACGCGCCCAAAATTAAGATCGAAAACACCCGTGGCTATGGTGCAGAGGTTGTTCTATATGACCGAAAATACGGAAACCGCGTTCAGGTTGCCGAGGATATTCTGTCCCGGACCGGCGGTACCATGGTCCCGCCCTACAATGACCCGGATATTATCTGCGGCCAGGGGACCATTGGTCTGGAGATTTGCGAGCAGGTGCGTGAAATCGACGCTGAACTGGATGTTCTCACCGGGCCCAGCAGCGGCGGCGGGATGATGAGCGGCTGCGCCCTCGCCTTCGCCAACTTATCGCCGGCAACGGAACTCTTTGCCGTTGAGCCGGCCAACTATGATGACATCACCCAATCCCTGGAAGCGGGCGAGCGGGTCATTATCCAGACCGGCGCGCCGTCTCTGTGCGACGCGCTATTGCTGGAAACGCCGGGCGAGCTGACCTTCGAGATCATGAAGTCCCGATTGGCGGGCGGACTGGTGGTTACCGATGAAGAGGCGTTGGCTGCGGTCAAACTGGCGTTTCAGGAGTTCAAGATTATTTTGGAGCCCAGCGCCGCCACGTCACTGGCCGCGATCCTCAACAGCAAAGTGGACCGCGCCGGCAAGACCATCTGCGTCATTTGCACCGGCGGCAATGTGGATCCCGCCGTTTTCCAGCGGGCCGTCAGTTAAATCACGCAACTTTTCAGGATGCCGTTTCGGTCTGGGGCTTTTTCGGCGGGTCGACCTTGGATTTCGAGGCGCCCTTCAACAACAGATTTATAGGACCTTCGCTTTCCTTCTTGCCGCCTTCGATGCGCCGGCAATGGCCTTCCAGGAAGGCGCCTTGCTCAATCGCAAGGTTCTCGTGCAGAATATCACCCAGAACATGGGCTGATTTCGCCAGTGAGACCGACCGCGCCTTGATTTGACCGGTAATCCGGCCATGAACGCGGACCGTATCGGCAGAAACCTCGCCGTTTACGTCGGCAGTTTCGCCGATGATCAGGACATCCGCCTGAATATCGCCGATAACCCGGCCATCAATCTGAATTTCTCCATCGGTGACGAGATCACCGGTGACGACCATATCGGTGCTGAACAGGGACGGCGGTGCAGGAACTTTGGCGACGACAGGTTGGCTGTTTTCTTTGCTATTCTTTGTAAACATAACGACCGGCCTTGATAAATTTCCACGGATTATAGGCTCTGCCGTTATAGAGAACCTCATAGTGGAGGTGCGGTCCGGTGCTACGCCCCGAACTGCCAAGCAGAGCAATTTTAGACCGATAGTCTACTTTTTGGCCACGTTTAACAAGAATCTTGTGCAAATGGCCGTACCGGGTTTTGAACCCGTGGCCATGATCGATGACGACGAGACGTCCGTATTTGCCCTTCCGTCCGGCGAATTTCACCACGCCCGGGGCCGTCGAAAAAATGGATGAGCCGCGGATGCCGCCTAGGTCCAGACCATAATGCATGGCCCAGCGGCGATTGATCGGATCCCGGCGTTTGCCGTAGTGGCTGGACACAGAGAAATGATCCAAAGGCGGCGACAGCGGCATCACGTTCACAAGTTTCTCCAGCGTTTCCAGCTGCGACAACCGTGACTCCAGATTGTTTATGCTGGCTTTCAGGTGTTCGCCGGCATCTACCTCACCGCTATAGGCGATAAACGGCCCACCGGCGGCGGTGCTGTCGTTGCCTTCAAGTCCGGCAACGAGCTTTGACGGTTTCAAGCCAGTCCGGGCGACAAATGTTTCCAGCTCATCAATTTTCTCCGAAGCGCGTCGCGTCAGGCGGGCGATAACATCCTTTTCGGACTCTTGCAGATCGTTTAGCTCTTTTTTCAGGCTGGAGACCTGGTTTTCGAGCCGGTTGGCTAGGGCCCGGGACGCATTTCTTTCAGCCAAGGCGCCTTCCAAGTCGCTGCTGATCGAGGACAGGTTGCCCTTAAGTTCAAAGTTGCGGGTATTGAGTGACCGCATCCCCTGTTCAATCTTGCCTAGCTTGTGTTTGAGATCATCCTTGGCGGCGATAATTTCGTCCTGACGCTGCTGCGAGGTAGCTAACTCGGATTCTGTGGCTCGCAGATTTTGTTGCAGGGTGGCGTTCTTCTCAACCAGGTTCAGCATCAAGGTATGATTGCGTTCCAGCCCGTTGGTGAGGGTCGCAAATTTGTTTTGGTAATCGGAAACTTCGGACAATAAACTGCGATAGAGCAGCCTGGAATTAAGGATTTGATTGTCCTTCGCCTCGATGATTTTGTCGTTAATAAAGAACGTGAGCGACGCGAAAATTGCCCAGCCGGAAATAAACAAAACACTGGCGAGAACGGAAAGCTGCAGCTTATAGGAAATCTTGACGAACCAAACTTTGCCGTCGGTACGCAACATAATTTCCCGGTCCGGAAAATACCGGGAAACGGTGCGCGCCCAGGCATGCCTGAAACTGCTTTGGTTTTTTTGCCCCATGACCCCCTCTTCGACGCCCAGTTTTATCTTTGTATGGACGGGTATAGGCAGAAAAAGTTCCCAAATTTGCTTGCGTCGAGTCTCTCTCAGAAGCGGGTCGCAAGGTATCCGCAGACAGGTTTTCTGGCAAGAGGGCCGGGGGGTGGATTCTCTCGATTTTTACGAAAAATCATTGGATCAGTCGGATTTTCTTGAAATATCAGAGGGGCTTACCCAATTGCCTTTGCCAGGTCCGGCCCCGTCAGATATTTTCGCCCGCGACGTATATGGTTCAGACAACCGGGCATAATCGGCAAAGGGCGTGCATTTGAAGAAGCGATTCGCAAGCGTGATTTCGACCTGGTTCGGCAGCGGATTGATCCCTTTTGCGCCCGGAACCTGGGGCTCTGTCGCAGCACTTCCCTTCGCCTGGGTCATCTGCGAACTATGGAGGGCGCCTGGTCTGATGTCGGCGACGCTTCTACTATTTTTGCTGGGAACCTGGGCTTCAACCATCCATGCCCGGGATTTACCGGACGAAGATCCGTCCGAAATCGTGGTTGATGAGGTTGTGGGCCAATGGATGACGCTTCTGGTGGTGCCGCCTGACATTCTACTTTACGCCATCGGCTTTGTCCTATTTCGCGTCTTTGATATTTTCAAACCCTGGCCGGTATCCTGGGCCGATCGGCGGATAAAAGGCGGGCTCGGCATCATGCTGGACGATGTGCTGGCCGCCGTATATGCCGCGATAGTTTTGGTGGCCGTACGCTACTGGATAGGATGATGACCATGTTTCCTGACGACATTCTCGGGCTGTCGAAGTCGCTCATTGAGGCCTGTAAAGCGCATAGCTTAATGTTGGTAACAGCGGAGTCGTGCACGGGCGGGCTGATTGCGGCCAGTATCACGGCCGTATCGGGCTCGTCGGAAATTTTTGACCGGGGCTTCACCACCTATTCCTATGAATCCAAGTCGGAAATGTTGGGCGTGAACATGGACGACATCGTCGCCAGCGGCGCGGTCTCTGAGTCCGTCGCCCGCCAGATGGCCGAAGGCGCCCTCGCCCACTCCAACGCCCAATTATCCGTGGCGGTCACCGGCATCGCGGGGCCGGGCGGCGGTTCGGAGGAAAAGCCGGTGGGTACCGTGGACATCGCCGCCGCCCGTGAGGGTCGTGAGACCTTCTATCAGCGGTGGTTCTTTGAGGGCGACCGCGACTCCGTTCGGATGCAGACGGTCAAAGCCGCGCTGGAGATGATTCGGGGCTTGGTTGAATAGCTAGTTATGCGCGGATCGGCCGCTCTCAGTCCGTCATGCCCGTGTATCTATTTCCCGTCCTCCAAATGCGTCGCCCCCAAGTTGCGCAGCAACTCTCGGGGGTCCATGCCCCCGCTATCCATGGTTACACTACAGCCGCCCGA
This sequence comes from Rhodospirillaceae bacterium, assembly GCA_038127535.1. Taxonomy (GTDB): domain Bacteria; phylum Pseudomonadota; class Alphaproteobacteria; order Rhodospirillales; family UBA2165; genus JAYPHU01. The sequence goes on from JAYPHU010000019.1 coordinate 74,381, forward strand.
TAGATATTGGTCGGGTCGGGCACGACGCTGCAAAGTGTTGGGGTTAACGGACGCCATAAACCTCGGCCGCACGCTTCTCGAAGGCGTGGACCATAATCTTCACCGCCTCGTGGAACACGCCGCCGATCATCTTCTGGAGGATCATCGAGCGGAATTCGAAGTCCACATAGAAATCGATGATGCAGCCGCCGTCCTTATCGGGTAGAAATTTCCAATGGTTTTTCATATGCTTTAACGAACCGTCCCGGTAGGCGACATCAATCTGATCCGGGTCCTGCAGCCGTACCTCGGAGGTGAATTTTTCCTGGAACATCTTATAGCCGATGACCATGTCGGCTAGGATCACGTCTCCTTCCCGGCTGTTCACCCGAAGGCCGACGCACCAGGGAAGGAACTCGGGATATTTCTCGACGTCGGCCACCAGGTCGAACATCTGTTTGGGCGTGTATGGCAGGCGCCGTTGTTCGGCGTGGGTGGGCATGCGCTCAGGCGGTTCCCGAAAGTTTGGCGAGCCGCGCTTCACGCAGCGCCTGGAAATCCTCGTCGGCATGATAGGACGACCGCGTCAGCGGCGTGGCGGAGACTTTGAGGAAGCCCTTGGCCGAGGCGATGCGTTCATACTCGGCAAACTCGTCCGGGGTGACAAACCGGTCAATGCCGGCGTGGCGCGGCGTCGGCTGCAGATACTGTCCGATGGTCAGGAAGTCCACGTCGGCTGAGCGGAGATCATCCATAACCTGCAGAACCTCCGCCTTGTCTTCGCCGAGGCCGACCATGATGCCGGACTTGGTGAAAACTTCAGGATCGTGTTCCTTGGCTTCCTGCAGCAATCGCAGACTATGGAAATAACGCGCGCCCGGCCGGATGGTCGTATAGAGCCGCGGCACCGTTTCCAGATTGTGATTAAAGACATCCGGCTTAGCGGCGATGACCACCGCCAGCGCACCGTCTTTATCCCGGAAGTCCGGGGTCAAAACCTCAACGGTTGTGCCCGGCGACATCTCGTGGACTTTGGAGATGCAGTATGCGAAATGCTGCGCGCCGCCGTCCGCCAGGTCATCCCGGTCGACGGACGTGATCACCATGTGTCGTAGGCCGGTCTTCACCGCCATGATGCCGACGTTTTCCGCTTCCAGCGGATTGACCGGCAGCGGCTTGCCTGTCGACACATTGCAAAAAGCGCAGGCCCGGGTGCAAATTTCGCCCAGGATCATCACCGTCGCATGTTTCTGCGCCCAGCATTCCCCGATGTTCGGGCAGGACGCTTCTTCGCAGACGGTGGCCAGGTCCAACCTTCGCATCAGGCGCTTGGTTTCGCCGTACACCGGCGATGTCGGCGCCTTCACCCGGATCCAGTCGGGCTTACGCGGCGACGGATTGACCGGCTTATTGCGTAGGTTCGGATGGCGGAGGTTTTCGACGTTGGACATGGCGGCTTTCTATCAGGGAGAATTCAGCTAGGTCAAAGCGAAATCATAGCGCATGAAATTTGTATCAGTCGCCACCTTATCATAAAGCGCGCGCGCCGTCGCGTTATCCCGTTTGGTGGTCCAATAGAGGCGCATGCAGTCGAGCTCTTTGGCCTTGTCGGCGACCGCCTCAATCAGTGCGCGGCCGAGGCCGAGATTCCGGGCCTCCGGATCGACGAATAAATCCTGCAGATAGCACACTTGTTTCATCGTCCAGGTATTGTCATGCAGCAGATAATGGGTGAAGCCGAGAACTTTACCGTCCACGTCCGCCACCAGACACGTCATGCTCTCCATCGGATCAAGCAGACGTTCCCACGTCCGTTCGGTGATCTCATCGGCCAGGCTGGTTTCATAGAACGTCAGGTATCCCTGCCACGAAGGCAACCAGGCCGCCTTGTCTTCGGCGGCGGCGGGACGGATCAAGACGTCCGGCATCAGAGGTGGATCATGCGCCCGTAGGCATCCAGCACCGATTCATGCATCATTTCCGACAGGGTGGGGTGCGGGAAGACGGTTTCCATCAGCTCGGTCTCCGTCGTCTCGAGCGTCTTGGCGATGGTGTAGCCCTGGATCAGCTCGGTCACTTCCGCGCCGACCATGTGTGCACCGAGCAGCTCGCCGGTCTTCGCGTCAAACACGGTTTTGACCATGCCTTCGGGCTCACCCAAGGCAATCGCCTTGCCGTTGCCGATGAAGGAGAAGCGGCCGACTTTGACCTCGTGCCCCTGCTCTTTCGCCTTGGCCTCGGTCAGGCCGACGCTGGCGATTTGCGGATGGCAATAGGTGCAGCCGGGAATGCCGCTGGTGTCCAGCGGATGGACGTGCGCCTGACCGGCGATCTTTTCGACGCAGATGATGCCTTCATGGCTGGCCTTGTGGGCGAGCCAGGGCGGGCCGGCCACGTCGCCGATGGCGTAGACGCCCGGCTCCCCGGTTTGGCACCACTCATCAATGACGATGTGGGACCGGTCGACTTTTACCTTGGTGCCGTCGAGGCCTAAGCCTTCCACATTGCCGATGATGCCGACCGCCATGATCACCCGGTCGACCGTGAGCTCGGATTTTTTGCCGCCGGCCTCTATCGTCGCGGTGACATTGTTGGCGCCTTTCTTGAGCGCCGTCACGGTGGCCGAGGTCATGATCTTCATGCCCTGCTTCTCAAACGACTTTTGCACGAAGGCAGAGATTTCCGCGTCCTCCACCGGCACGACGCGGTCCATCACCTCGACCACGGTGACGTCCACACCGAGGGTGTTGTAGAAGCTGGCAAACTCGATCCCGATAGCGCCGGAGCCGACGACCAGAAGAGATTTCGGCATCATGTCGGGGACCATGGCTTCTTTGTAAGTCCAGACAAGTTTGCCGTCCGCTTCCAGGCCCGGCAGGCTACGCGCCCGGGCGCCGGTGGCCAGGATAATGTGCTTGCCTGAGAGATCAGCGACCTTCTTGCCGTCTTTTTCGACCGCCAGCTTACCCTTGCCGGCCAGTTTTCCATGGCCATCAAGGACGGTGACCTTGTTTTTCTTTAACAGGAACGCGACGCCGGAGGAAAGCTGTTTGGCCACGCCCCGGGAGCGCTCGATCACCTTCTTAATATCGAAGGACAGACCGCTGACCGAGAGGCCGAATTCTTCCGCATGCTGGATATTGCGATAAACCTCGGAGGTGCGCAGCAATGCCTTGGTCGGGATGCAGCCCCAGTTGAGGCAGATGCCGCCAAGATGTTGGCTTTCGAC
>JAYPHU010000020.1:0-69962 GCA_038127535.1 Rhodospirillaceae bacterium
TCGTTCATCGCCATGACGGCCAGGAACGGTTCAGGATCGCCATGGATGCGATCGTCCTCGGCGACGATACCCCGCGTCACCTCCATGGCCTTGTCGATATCATCGTCAAAGGAAATACCGGCCAGGATATCCACTCGGCGGGTTGGGTTGGCCGAGAAGTTGCGGAGCGCCGAACCCCAAACGTTGGAATTGGGCACCGTGATCCGGATATTGTCCGGCGTCGCCATCACCGAGAAAAACAGATTGAGTTCCTTGATGGTGCCGGCCTGGCCTGCGGCGCCTAGAACCGTGATCAGGCTGGCGGTCTGTACGCCGAACTGGCCAAGCACGGCGATGACCGTGACGGCGAGCAGCGCACAGCGCACGAAGCTCGCAAAGAAATAGGTGAGGGTGGCGTCGATCTTGTCGTGCTTCTCCAGCATCCTACCGACGCAGGCGCCGGCCTTGCCGGAAATCCAGAAACCGATGATCAGAATGGCGATGGCGCCCAGAACATCCAGGCCGTAGGTGGTCAGGATTTACACAAGCTGCTGGATGATCGGTTCCAATGGTTTTTGTAGCTCGTTGCTCTGCTGGTTCATGTTTACACCATCTTCTCTCTCGGTGCGATGTGCAACGGCAGCTAGAGCGTATGCCTTAAAAGATGCTGGGCAATCGGAAAATTTTACTCATAATTAAAGCAAGTATTTTTGCGGCGGGGAGGCGGCAATGCGCACCAACGAACCAATTATCGAATGGCCCAAGGAGGGCGTTCGTCGGGTTCCCTTCAAGCTCTACACCAGCCCGGAAATTTACGCCAAGGAGACCCGCGCCGTGTTCCGGGGGCCAGCCTGGCATTTCCTGGCGCTGGCGGTGGAGCTTCCCAACAACGGGGATTTCAAAAACACGTTCGTCGGCGAGATACCTATCATCGTGGTCCGCGACAAAACCGGCGAGATCAACGCCATGGTGAATCGTTGCACCCACAAGGGCGCGCTGGTCTGCCACGACAAAAAAGGCAATAAGCCGGTCTTCACCTGCCCCTATCACAATTGGTCCTTCGATCAAACCGGGAAACTGGTCGGCGTGGCGTTCCGCAACGGTGTCAAGGGCGTCGGCGGCATGCCGGACACCTTTAAGACCGAAGATCACGGGTTGGAGCCACTGCGCATCGCTATATACAACGGGCTGATCTTCGGGACGTTTTCCAGCGAGACCCCGGATATCGAGACCTATCTCGGGCCGGAAGCGCGCCAGTTCATCGACCGGGTGTTCAATCGGCCGATCAAGATTCTCGGCCAGTATAGCCAGGGCCTCCGCAACAACTGGAAACTGATGATGGAGAACACCCGGGACACCTATCACGCCGGTATCCTGCATCTGTTCTTTAATACGTTCGGCCTCAACCGATTGTCGATGGAGGGCGGCATTGTGATGAGCAATGAAGGCCGCCATCACGTGAGCTATTCCAAGCTTCTCACCGACGATGTGACCGGCTCCGACTACGAAGACAACAAGCTGCCCAATATGCGCAAAGGGCTGAAACTCTCCGACCCGTCCGTCGGCACCTATCTGCCGGAATTCGAGGACGGCATCACCCTGCAGATTCAGACCATCTTCCCGACCTTCCTGATCCAGCAAATCCAAAACTGCCTGGGCATCCGCCAGTTGATTCCGCGGGGTCTGGATAAGGCTGAGCTGATCTGGACCCTTTTCGGCTATGAGGACGATGACGAGGAGATGACCCAAACCCGGATTAAGCAGAGCAATCTGGTGGGCCCGGCGGGGTTTGTGTCTTTGGAGGACGGTGCCGTGCTGGATTTCGTGCAGCGCTCGCTCCGCGAAAGCCCGGACGACTCCTCCGTAGTCGAGCTCGGCGACGAGACCGATTACACCACCACCAAACACCGGGTGACCGAGACCGCTGTCCGCGCCTATTGGGATCATTATCGGGATCTGATGGGGCTCTAGGCGTATGAACACCCGTGAGCTTGTCGAAGACCTGCAGCGCCGCTATGTGACGCAAATCGATGACGGCGAACTGGAAGGCTGGCCGCAGTTCTTCACCGAGGACGGCCACTACCAGATCATCTCCAAGGAGGCGCTGGACGCCGGCCAGGTGATCGGTTTTTACGTCTGCACCGGCAAGGGCATGCTGGCCGACCGGATTCTCACCTTGCGCAAAACCGCCATTTACGAGCCCCAATCCTACCGGCATATGATCAGCGCAACCATGATTGAAGATGAAAGCGACGGTGTGATTATCGCCAGCACCAATTTCATGGTGGTGCGCACCACCCAGGACGGCGACATGACCGTGTTCTCCGCCGGCCGCTATCGGGACACCATCGTCATGGACAAAGACGAACTTCTCTTCAAAGAGAAGCTGGTCGTCACCGATTCCAATAAAATGGATACGTTACTGGCGATCCCGATATAGGGACTAGCTGCCGTTCATGCTTTTGCGGAACGGATGCGCCGGATAGGTGCCAAGGATGCGCACCTCGTGGGAGAAAAACTCAAGCTCCTCCAGCGCGAACTTCAGCCCCGTATCGTCGGGATGGCCATCCACTTCCGCATAGAATTGCGCGGCAACGAAGCCGCCGCCGACCAGATAGCTCTCCAACTTTGTCATGTTGACCCCGTTGGTCGCGAACCCGCCGAGCGACTTGTAGAGCGCGGCCGGCACGTTACGCACCCGGAAGATGAAACTGGTCATCAGTTCCCCGTCGCCGGAGCTGACGTCGGCCGGCTCGGGCGACATCAACAGAAAACGGGTCGTGTTGTGCTCCGCATCCTCGATATTCGCCGCAAGAGACTCGAGGCCATAAATCTCTCCGGCCAGGTCCGTGGCAATGGCGGCATGCTGTTTTTCTCTGCGCTCGGCGATGTCCCGGGCGGCGGCGGCCGTATCCACATGGACGATCGGCGAAATGCCGTGATCCTGGATAAAGTTCCGGCACTGGTTCAACGCATGCACGTGGCTGTGCACGTGGGTGAGTTCTTCGAGTTTTGCGCCTTTAACGGCCAGCAAGTGATGCTCCACCCGCTGGAAATGCTCGCCGATGATGAAAAGGTCAGATTCCGGCAGAAGATGATGGATATCCGCTACTCGGCCGGCCACCGAATTATCGATGGGAATCATGGCGAACGCCGCCTTGCCGTCCCGCACCGCCGCGAACGTATCCTCGAACGACGTACAGGGCAGGGTTTCCATGCCCGGCCGGACGGTCCGGCAGGCAATGTCCGAATTGGCGCCTGTTTCACCTTGAAAGGCGATGATGTTCGAGCGATCGGTCATGCAATTTTGGTCCGTACTAGAGTGACTTATGAAAATTTAGCCTTGAAACGTTGGTTCCTATATACATTTTATGACGCTTCATCTATACCCTGTTCACCGAAACCCGGAATTCGGGGCCGTACAGTGGTTAAAGAGCACAGTCGCGCGCTTGCGCGAGATTACGGAAAGAGGGCCGTTCCATGTGGAGTATGAACACCAATAAATATCTTGGCGGGTTGGTTGTCGTCGCCTGGCTGCTATTTGTCGTCAATGTTGTCGGCGACCAGATTATTCCACCCATGGAGCCCGTCGCCTCGGCTAAAGCCGCCGCCGGCGCCCCATCCGCTGCCCCGGCCGCCAAGGCCGAGCCGGATCAGCCGCTACCGGTCCTCTTGGCCAGCGCCAGCGTCGATAGAGGCGCCAAAGTCGCCAAGAAATGTGTGTCCTGCCATACGTTTGAAAAGGGCGATAAGAACAAAATCGGCCCGAACCTTTATGGGATTGTCGGCGGGGATCGCGCGGCGATCGCCGGCTTCAACTATTCCGGCGCCCTCAAGGAAATGGGCGGCAAATGGTCCTATGCGGATATAAACGCATTCCTTAAGAAGCCCAAGGATTTCGTCAAAGGCACCAAAATGTCCTTTGCGGGCTTGCGCAGTGGCGCCGACCGCGCCGCGGTCATCCTGTATATGCGGTCTTTTGCGGACTCGCCCGCCGCGCTGCCGCAATAGCCTGATTGTCTCCCCCCAACCTGAGGGAACTAAGTGCGCTGGCCGACCGGCTGGCCGACACGGCGCGTCCTATTATCCAGGGCTATTTCCGGTCCGACGCGCAACTGACCTTCAAAGCCGATCAAAGCCCCGTCACCGCCGCCGATAAAGAGGCCGAAGCCGCCATGCGCGCTGTTATTGAAGCTGCGCAGCCGGATCACGGCATTCTCGGTGAGGAAGAGGCCGGCGTTCGCGAAGAAGCGGACTGCTTGTGGGTGCTTGATCCCATCGATGGGACCAAGAACTTCGCTTCCGGCTCCTACCAGTTTGGTACGCTGATTGCGCTGGTTCATCAGGGAACGCCGGTCATCGGCGTGATTGATCAACCTATCCTCAATGAACGCTGGATCGGCATCGCCGGCGAGGCCACCCGATTTAACGGCGAACCGGCGTCGACCCGCCCCTGCGCCGGTCTCGGCGAGGCCTGGATGTATTCCACCACGCCGGACATGTTCGACGGCGCCTTTGAGGCCCGGTTCAAAAACCTGTCGGGCAGCGTCAAACACGCCCTGTTCGGCACCGACTGCTACGGCTACGGCCTGTTGGCCGGCGGGTATACCGATATCATCTGCGAGGCGCAGATGAACCCGTGGGACTATATGGCGCACATTCCGATTGTCGAAGGGGCGGGCGGTAAAATCACCGACTGGTCCGGGGCGCCGTTGACGTTAGAGTCCGACGGAACAGTGCTGGCGGCGGGCGATGCGGATATCCACGCGGCGGCGGTGCAAGCGCTGAACGGCTAAATTTCCTCTCACGAGAGGGTGAGGGCACAATTTCTTGGCGTTTCAGGGGTTGAACCGCGGACGCTGTCGACCACAATAATAGGCAGAAGAATTCGCGCACATTCGGCTAGGGAGACCGCTCATGGAGCGACATCATAAATTTGGTTCGTTAATTGTAGCCGGCCTTGCCGCCGCAGCCGTGATGGCCGCGTCCTTTGCCCATGCTCAGGATGTCAAACTGCGCCACGGCGTCGCCATGCACGGGGAGCCAAAATACGGTCCGGACTTCAAGCATTTCGATTACGTCAATCCCAACGCGCCTAAGGGCGGGAACTTGCGGCTTCATGCGCTAAGGACCTTCAGCACGTTTAACCCTTATACGCTTAAGGGCGATCCGGGCGCCGGGTTGGGCAATCTTTTCGAGTCGCTGATGGTCGGGCCGGAGGACGAAGCCTTTTCGGAATATGGTCTCCTAGCTGAAAGTATGGAAATGCCGGAGGACCGGAGCTGGGTGGCGTTCACCCTGCGAAAGGAAGCCCGCTGGCATGACGGCAAGCCGGTTACCTTGGAAGATGTTATTTGGAGTCTTGAGACCTTGCGCACCAAGGGCCGCCCGTTTTTCCGTTTCTACTACCGAGATGTGACCAAAGCGGAGAAAATTGGCGAACGAAAGGTCAAGTTTACCTTCGGCAAAACCGTCAATTTGGAACTGCCGTTGATCATGGGTCAGTTGCCCATCCTGCCGAAACATTATTGGGCGGGCCGGGACTTTGAAGCCACGACGCTGGAGCCGCCGGTCGGCAGCGGCCCCTACCGGATTAAATCTTTTGAGCCCGGCCGCTCCATCACCTATGAGCGGGTGAGAGACTATTGGGGCGAAAAAATTCCGGTGAATGTGGGCCGCCACAATGTAGATGAAATCCGCTACGACTATTACCGGGACGCCACGGTGGCCCTGGAAGCGTTCAAAGCTGGCGACTACGATTTCCGTATGGAAAATACATCGAAGGTTTGGGCGACCGGCTATAACAGTCCGGCGTTCCAGGCGGGCCTGTACAAAAAAGAAAATATCCGCCATCAGAACGCGACCGGCATGCAGGGATTTATTTTCAACACCCGCCGGGACTTTTTCACAGACCCCCTGGTCCGTAAGGCGCTGGCATACGCCTTTGATTTCGAATGGACCAACAAGAATCTGTTCTATGGCCAGTACGCGCGGACGGCGAGCTACTTCTCCAACTCCGAACTGGCGTCCACCGGTCTGCCATCGCCGGAAGAGCTGAAAATCCTGACCCCGTTCAAGGACAAGCTGCCGCCGGAGGTGTTTACCCAGACCTATCAGCCGCCCACCAATGACGGCTCCGGCCGCATCCGTAAACAATTGCGGACGGCGTTAAAGCTGTTGCGTGAGGCGGGCTGGCAAATCAAAGACAAGAAACTGGTCAACGCCAAAACCGGCAAGCCGTTCGAGTTCGAAATTCTACTGATCACGCCGGCGTTCGAGCGGATTGTGTTGCCCTTCGCCAAGAACCTGGAGCGGCTGGGGATCAAGGCCAGCGTGCGGACGGTCGATACGGCCCAGTACCGCAAACGCACCGACGACTATGATTTCGATATGGTGGTCTCAGGGTTTGGCCAGTCTCTGTCACCCGGCAACGAACAGCGCGACTATTGGGGCAGTGATGCCGCCGCCCGGCCCGGCAGCCGAAATCTGATCGGCATCAAGGACCCGGTGATCGATAAATTGGTCGAGCTGATTGTCGCCGCCCCGGACCGGGAAAGCCTGATTATCCGGACCCGGGCGCTGGATCGGGTGTTGCTGTGGAACCATTTTGTCATCCCGCACTGGCACATCCGGGATTTCCGCATCGCCTATTGGGACAAGTTCGGCCGGCCTCAAAAAACTCCGGCTTACGGCATCGGCTTCGATGCCTGGTGGGTGGACCAAAACAAGGCCGCCGCCCTTGCGTCCAAATTAGCCAGCGGGACAAAAAGTTCCCAATAGTGGACCTCGCCATGGTATGCCGAAGGATATCAGCCACATAACCTAAGAGCCGCCGAACCATGTTAGCCTATATTATTCGCCGACTGCTGTTCGTCGTTCCGACGCTCTTTGTCATCATCTTACTGAATTTTGTGATCATTCAGTTCGCGCCGGGCGGTCCCGTGGAACAAACCTTGGCGGAACTCCAGGGCACGTCCGAGGATGCGACGGCCCGCGTCAGTGGCAGTTCGCAGGGAGAGACCGTCGCCCAAACCCCCTCGCCGTCCGGGCAGCCGGGTGGTGGACCGGTGAGCAAATATCGCGGCGCCCGTGGCTTGGACCCGGAACTGGTCAAGGAAATCGAGAGGCTCTACGGTTTTGACAAGCCGGCCCACGAACGGTTCTTCATAATGGTGAACAACTATCTGCGCTTTGATCTGGGCGAGAGTTTCTTCCGCGACCGGAGCGTGGTGGATCTGGTGATCGACAAGCTGCCGGTGTCAATTTCCCTGGGCCTCTGGACAACGCTGCTCACCTATCTCATTTCCATTCCTCTCGGGATTGCCAAGAGCGTGCGGGATGGCACCCGGTTCGATGTCTGGACCAGCGCCGTGGTGATTATTGGCAACGCTATCCCCGGCTTCCTGTTCGCGATTCTTTTGATCGTACTTTTCGCCGGCGGCAGTTTCTGGGACATCTTTCCGCTCAGGGGATTGGTCTCGCCCAATTGGGATGAGTTGAGCACCTTCGGAAAAATCACCGACTATCTGTGGCATATGGTCCTGCCGATCCTGGCTTTGGTGATCGGCAGCTTTGCCGGGCTGACCATGCTGACCAAGAACTCTTTCTTGGAAGAGATCAACAAACAGTATGTGATCACCGCACGGTCCAAGGGCCTCACCGAAAACCGGGTGCTCTATGGGCATGTGTTCCGCAACGCCATGTTGATCGTGATCGCCGGTTTCCCGGCGGCCTTTATCAGCATTCTGTTCACCGGCTCCATGCTGGTGGAGATTATTTTCTCCCTCGACGGCCTTGGACTGCTCGGTTTTGAAGCGCTCATCAACCGGGACTATCCGATCGTCTTTGGCACGCTCTATGTCTTTACCCTGTTGGGTCTGCTGCTTGGCATCATTGGCGACATCGCCTATCACATTGTCGATCCCCGGATTGATTTCGAAGCGCGGGAGGTGTAGGCGATGGCGGCGGACCGGCTCTTCGGCATACGCATCACGCCCATCAACCGGCGGCGGATTGAAAATTTCACGGCCAACACGCGGGGGCATTGGTCCTTGTGGATTTTCCTGGTCCTGTTCTTCGTCAGCCTGTTTTCCGAATTTATCGCCAACGATAAGCCTATCCTGATCGGCTATGATGGCGGTTTATATGTCCCGGTTCTCATCTCCTACCCGGAAACCACCTTTGGCGGCGACTTCCCGACCGAGGCCGAATACACCGATCCGGAAGTCCAGGAGCTGATCCTGGAGAAGGGTTGGGTTCTCTGGCCGCTGATCCCCTACAGCTATGACACGATTGTCAAAGACCTGCCGACCCCCGCGCCGTCGCCGCCCTCGGCGCAGAACTGGCTGGGCACTGATGATCAGGCGCGGGACGTGGTGGCGCGGCTTTTATACGGGTTCAGAATTTCGGTGCTGTTCGGTCTCATCCTGACGATCCTCAGCTCAATCGTCGGCATCGCCGCCGGCGCCTGGCAAGGCTATTTCGGCGGCTGGACGGACCTGATCTTCCAGCGTTTCATGGAAATTTGGGGCAGCATGCCCCAGCTCTTCATTCTGATCATTTTGGCCGGCTTGTTCGTGCCCAGCTTTTGGCTGCTCTTAGGCATTCTGTTGCTGTTCAGTTGGATGGGACTGGTCGGCGTGGTGCGGGCTGAGTTCCTTCGGGGCCGCAATTTCACGTATATCCTGGCGGCTCGGGCGCTCGGCGTGTCCAACGCCAAGATCATGTTCAAGCACATCCTGCCCAACGCCATGGTCGCGACCATCACCTTTATGCCGTTCATCCTGTCGGGCTCCATCACCAGTCTGACGGCGCTGGACTTTTTGGGCCTTGGCCTGCCGCCGGGCTCCGCGTCCTTGGGTGAGGTTTTGAACCAGGGCAAATCCAATCTGCAGGCGCCGTGGCTCGGCATTTCCGGATTTATCGTTCTGGCGATCATGTTGAGTCTTTTGATTTTCATCGGCGAGGCCGTGCGCGATGCGTTCGATCCCCGCAAGACATTCCGGAATTAGTCCATGGCCAACTTGCTAACCATAAAAGATTTGGCGGTCAGTTTTGGCCGGAACACGGAGCCGGGCGGCCGCGAGGTCCAGGCGGTCAAAAATGCGTCCCTGGAGATCGAACGGGGCGAGATCGTCGCCCTGGTCGGTGAATCGGGCTCAGGCAAGTCGGTAACCGCGCTCTCGGTGATGCGGCTGTTGCCGTATCCACTGGCCTGGCACCCCAAGGGCAGTATCATCTTCGATGGCCAGGAGGTCATAGATTCGCCGGAGGCGGACATGCGCGCGATCCGCGGCAACCGCATCTCCATGATCTTCCAGGAACCGCTGAATTCGCTCAATCCGCTGCATAGTATTGAGAAACAGATTGGCGAGGTTTTGCATCTGCACAAGCGCATGACACCGGCTCAGGCCCGCGCCCGGATCGAGGAGCTGTTGGACCTGGTCGGCATGCCCGACGCCAAATCACGGCTGCACGCCATGCCGCACGAATTTTCCGGCGGTCAGCAGCAGCGGATCATGATCGCCATGGCGCTGGCTAACGAGCCCGAACTGTTGATCGCCGATGAGCCGACAACGGCGCTGGACGTCACCGTCCAGGCGCAGGTTCTAAAGCTGCTGCGGGAGTTGACCGAGAAATTGGACATGGGCCTGCTGCTGATCACCCATGATCTGGGCATCGTCCGGCGTATGGCGGACCATGTCTATGTCATGCAGGACGGCGTACTGGTGGAACATCAGGACACCGAAGCCCTGTTCACCAATCCCACTCATGGGTACACCCAGCGCCTGCTTTCCGCCGAACCTTCGGGCCGGCCCGATCCTGTGCCGGACGGTTCGCCGGAGGTGCTGACCGGGCGGGATGTGAAAGTCTGGTTCCCAATCAAAAAAGGCGTCATCCGGCGGGTGGTCGGCCATATCAAGGCGGTGGACGGCATTACACTCAATCTTCGGGAAGGCCATACGCTGGGCGTTGTCGGCGAATCCGGGTCGGGAAAATCCACCCTCGGCCGGGCGCTCCTGCGGCTCGACACCAGCATGGGCGACATCGAATTTCAGGGTAAAGACATCCAGGCTCTCGGCTGGAAAGACATGATGCCGCTCCGCCGGGAAATGCAGATCGTCTTCCAGGACCCGTTCGGCTCCCTCAGTCCCAGACTGTCGGTCTTCCAGATCGTCGAGGAGGGGCTGTTGGTGCACGGGCTCGGCGGCACTTATGAAGAACGCCGCGTCTTTGTGGCTGAAGCCTTACGGGAGGTCGACCTGGATCCTGACAGCATGGACCGCTACCCCCACGAATTTTCCGGCGGCCAGCGCCAGCGTATCTGTATCGCCCGCGCGCTGGTGCTCAAGCCCAAGATGATGGTGCTGGATGAGCCCACCTCGGCACTGGATATGTCAGTGCAGGCGCAAATCGTTGATCTGTTGCGGGACCTGCAAAAGAAGCACGGGCTCGCCTATCTGTTTATCAGCCACGATCTGAAAGTGGTCCGCGCCCTGGCGCACGATCTGATCGTCATCAAGGGTGGCGTGGTGGTGGAGCAGGGAACCGCCGATCAGGTCTTCGACAATCCGCAAAAGGACTACACCAAGGCGCTGATGAAAGCCGCCTTCGAGATCGAAGCGGATGAGAGCGGCGTGGTGTCGTTCTAGAACAGCTGAAAGTCGGGCGCCCAATAGGCGATGTAGAGCAGGCCCGCGCCCAGGAACAGCCGGTAGATCACAAACGGTGTGAAGCTGGCCCGCTTGAGCCAGACCATCAACAGGGCGATGACGATCAGGGCAAAGCCGAAGGCCATGGCGCCGACGGTGAGCGCTTCGCGCAAAAGCACTTCATTCTGGCTCTCGTAAAGTTCCCAGCCTTTCAACGAGCCCGCAGCAATGATTACCGGAATGGAGAGCAGTAGAGAAAATCGCGCCGCGTCCTGACGCTCAACACCGAGGAACCGGGTGGCCGTCATGGTGATACCGGCGCGGCTGGTGCCAGGAATGAGCGCCAATACTTGGAATAGGCCGATGAAAAAGGCGCCGGCAAAAGAGATATGTTCGATCCGGCTGATGGTCATATTGATCTTGTCGGCGATAAAGAGGAGAATCCCGAATCCCAGCGTCGTCCAGCCGATCACCTCGATGGAGCGGAAGGCGTCGCCCATATAGGCGCTGATATAGAAACCTGCGGCAATTACCGGCAGGGTGGCCAGGATCAACTTCATCAACAGGTAAAATTCCCGGTCTAACGGCCGGCGATTGGACATCTGTTTGAAGCTGCGCAGCACCGAACCTGTCATCGAAAGCAGATCCTGCCAGAAATACAGCATGACGGCGAGCAAGGTGCCCACATGCACCGCCACATCAATCAGCAATCCCTGATCCGCCCAGCCGGTCAGCTTCGGCACGAGGATGAGATGCCCGGAACTTGAAACGGGCAAAAATTCGGTGATGCCTTGCACGGCGGCGAGGACAAAAAGCTGAATGAGTGGCACGAAGTCAGGCCTTTTCTTGTCGGCAAACGGTCTTGGGCTTCCTGAAAACCGAAATAGGCCCGCCACTCCTAAAATTTTCTTAAGGGGATCGAACAAATAAGCGTCGGCGTACTGGCAATCCAGGAAATACGCACCTATATCCCGCCGCAATTATTTTTTATAAGAGTATCCCATGCGCACCCTCTATCACCTTTGGCTTGATCCCCACGCCCGAAAAGTCCGGATCGTTCTTGCCGAGAAAAAACTCGAATTCCAGATGGTCGTCGAACAGGTCTGGGAACGGCGGCGCCAATTCCTGGCTCTGAACCCGGCGGGCGAAGTGCCTGTTCTGGTGGAGCCTGACAATACGGTGTTGGCGGATTCGGCGGCTATTTGTGAATACTTGGAAGAACATTCGCCGGAGCCCAATTTGCTGGGCCGCAAACCCTATGAGCGGGCCGAGGTGCGGCGTCTGGTGGCCTGGTTCGACCGCAAGTTCAACACCGAGGTTACCGAGCTTCTGGTGCAGGAAAAGGTGATGAAACGGTTCTTAGGGCTTGGAGAGCCGGATTCCCGCACCATTCGCGCCGCCCAGCAGAACATTCATACGCATCTGGACTATATCGCGTTCCTCACCGACCGGCGGCACTGGCTGGCGGGGGAGGATATGACCCTCGCCGACATCGCCGCCGCCGCGCATATCTCTGCCATCGACTATCTGGGCGACGTGCCGTGGAACGACCACAAGTCGGCCAAGCACTGGTATGCGCGGATCAAGTCCCGGCCAAGCCTCAGGCCGATCCTGGCAGATTCCATCCCCGGCCTGCCCGCGCCCAAGCATTACGCGAACCTGGATTTCTAAATGTGCCACGCAGGAATTCCTGCGTGCCGGTTGGACGTCATGCGCGGACTTGCGCGGGTTGTTCTCGCACATGACCCGCGTATCCATCGTCTCAAAACCACTGAGCACAAAAGGCAGTGCCATTCTCCCGTGTCTTCTTTTTTTGCGTCGCCCCCGACTCGCGAAGCGACTGTCGGGGGTCTATTGGCATGGTTAGGATGGTTCCCCGAGAATTACTTCGCAACTCGGGGATGACGCATTTGGTGTTAAGGAAGTGACCCGTGGGTTCATATTAATCAAACCACGAAGGACACAAAGGACACGAAGCCGGCGGAGCAGATGGCTTCCTTCGTGTCCTTTGTGCACTTTGTGGTTTATCTTTCCTACCCACCGCCATCCAGGCGTTCAAGGTTCGCCTGCGCCGACTTGGCGGCGGCCGAGTCCTTAGCCACCTCGATCACTTGCAGCCAGTCCCGGCGCGCGCCGTCGTCATCGCCGATCAGCCGGCGGACAATGCCGCTTTCCAGCAACCCTTCGGGATGGTTGGGTTCAAGGGAGAGGGCGTGCGTGACGTCCCGGATGGCGTCCTGAACCTTGTCCAGCTGGCGTAGGGCGCTGGCCCGATAGACCCGGGCAAACACGTGATCCGGCGCGCGGGCGATCACATGATCCAAATCGCGGACCGCATCGCCATAGGCGTCCCGCGCCGCCAAGGCCTGGGACCGGTCGATATAAAGGCCCAGGTTCTCGGCGTTCAGTTTAATCGCAGCGGTCAGCAGGGATTCCGCTTTCTCCGGTTTGTTTGCCACCAGCCACGCCTGGCCGGCTTGGCCCAAAATGGCCGCCTTGAACGCTGAGCCGGCTTTGACCGTTTGGGCGAGGGATTCCAGCCGTTCCGCCGCGTCCACCGTGTGCCCCATGTTGAGGAGAGAGACAGCGGCGCAGTGGCTGGCCGCATCGCCGCCGCCCAATCCTTTCCACAAGGTCGCGTTCTCGAAGCCCTTATCGGGATTGGTGCGCGCCAACTGCATGCAGGCGGCGTATTCCTTTTCCGGATCGATTTCCTTGGCCTGACACGGGGCGGGCTCGATCCCGCTGGCGATCAGCGCGGACGCGGCGATGACAAAAATGGTGCGCAAATGACCCCTCGCCTTTCCTTTAGAGGATAGTATGATCCCAACAACTCATAGCAGACAAGCCGCCGCCAAATCCATGTCTCTCAATCCCTCTCTTTTCTGTATCGGCCTTGGGTATTCCGCCCGGTATTTGGCGCAGCGCCTGTTGCCCAAAGGCTGGACGGTGACCGGC
Organism: Rhodospirillaceae bacterium; assembly: GCA_038127535.1. Classification (GTDB taxonomy): domain Bacteria; phylum Pseudomonadota; class Alphaproteobacteria; order Rhodospirillales; family UBA2165; genus JAYPHU01. Next base: position 13,590 of record JAYPHU010000020.1, read on the forward strand.
ACCTACCGGGAAGACCCGCCCGCCGGGTTGCCCGCCGGGGTCCGTCTGGTGAAATATGGAGACGTCTCGTCCAAGGATTTGTCGGAGACCACCCGTCTGTTGCTGTCCGCGCCGCCGGGCCCGGATGGCGATCCGGTGATGGCGGATTTAGGGACGGCGATCCGCGAGGCCGAGAGCCTGCAATGGATCGGCTATTTGTCGACCACCGGCGTCTACGGTGACGCGGGCGGCGCCTGGGTGGACGAAAGCTCGCCGCTTAACCCCGGCAATGACCGGGGCCGCTACCGGGCGGACGCCGAAGCCGCGTGGTTGGCGTTCGGAGAGAAGACGAGCGTGCCGGTGCAGGTCTTCCGGCTGGCCGGCATCTATGGACCGGGCCGCAACCCAGTGGATCAGGTAAAGCGGGGTACGGCCAGGCGTATCGACAAGCCCGGTCATGCGTTTTCACGAATTCATGTGGAGGACATCGCGGCCGTCTTGGAGGCGTCGATCAATACCCCCAATGCCGGCGCGATCTATAATGTCTGCGATGACGAGCCCGCGCCTCAGGCCGATGTCATCGCCCATGCGTGTGGGCTGTTGGGGGTGGACATATTGCCGTTGATTCGGTTCGACGACGCGGCGAGAGACATGTCGCCCATGGCGCTGAGTTTCTGGGCGGACAACCGCCGGGTTTCCAACAAACGCCTGCGGGAGGAATTGGGGGTGAATTTAAGCTATCCCACTTACCGCGAAGGGCTGGCGTCGCTGGCCTAAGCGTTCTCCAAAAGTCCGCGCACCGTGGTTTTCAGCCGGGCGATGTCCGCATCTTCACTCAGCCGGTGATCACCGTGCTTGATGAAAATCACCTCGACATCCTCTGATTGGAGTTTCTGCTGAATGGTAAGCGCGGTCTCCCATGGCACCGATTCGTCTTCGATCCCGTGCAGGAGGCGCACTGGGCACGTGATCGGTATGTCGCCCCGCAGTAACAGGTGTTTGCGGCCGTCTTCCAGCAACGCCTTGGTGATCACATAGTCGTCTTCATACCCGCTGGGAATGACAACGAGGCCGTTCTCCTCAATCTCGTTCCTTTGCTCTTCGGTCAGGCCGGGCGGCAGGAGGTCTTCGGTGAAATCCGGAGCGGCGGCGATGCCCACTAAACCGCTGACCCGTTCCGGCCGCTTGATCGCCGTCAGCATCATTATCCAGCCGCCCATGGACGAGCCGCCGATCACTTGCGGCCCCTCGGTCAGTTCGTCAAAGGCGGCCAGGGCGTCCTCCGACCAGATACCGATGGTGCCGTCGGCGAACGCTCCGGACGACTCTCCGTGGCCCTGATAATCGAATCGCAGATAGGCGTGCCCCATTTCCCGGCACAGTTCCTCCAAGGCCAGGGCCTTGCCGCCGGTCATATCCGACATGAAACCGGTCATAAACACCACCCCCGGAGACTTGCCCTCCAGAAGATGGTAGGCGATGGACGCGCCGTTCTCTCGTGTTAATATTCGGGGCGGCGTCGTGGCCGCTTTTTCGTTTGAACCCTCTTGAGACATAATTTGCCCCTGCCAAATGGATCAGGACCCCGACCATAACATCCCCGCACCGGATGAAAATGCCGAAGCCGCCGCCGGGCGTGCGCCAACGGTGATGCAAGTGTTGCCGGCCCTGGTAACCGGCGGGGTGGAGCGGGGCGCGGTGGATATCGCCGGCGCTGTCGCGGCGGCCGGCGGCCGGGCCATCGTAGTTTCCGCCGGAGGGCCCATGGTGCATGAGGTCACCCGCGTAGGCGGTGAACATATCAAGCTGCCCGTCGATTCCAAGAATCCGTTCGTCATGTACAAAAATATCCGGCGTTTGGCCGATGTTGCCGTTGCCGAGAACGTGGACATTATTCATGCCCGCTCCCGCGCCCCGGCCTGGAGCGCCTGGCACGCGGCAATACGCGGCAAAACGCACTTTGTCACCACGTTCCACGGCGCCTATGGCCACGCTAATTTTTTAAAGCGCCGCTATAATGCGATCATGACCCAGGGCGAGCGAATCATCGCCATTTCTGATTTCATCGCCGGTCATATAAACCGCATCTACGGAATCCCGCCTGCCAAGATCAGGGTCATTCATCGGGGCGTGGACCTAGAGCGGTTCGATCCCGCCAAGGTCAGCCAGGAACGGGTGATCAATCAGGCGGAAAAATGGCGGCTGCCGGACGGTGTGCCGGTAATCATGCTCCCCGGCCGCCTGACTCGCTGGAAGGGCCAGACCGTCTTTATCGAGGCGATCAAAAAGCTGGGGCGTGATGATATTCAATGTCTCATCGTCGGGTCCGATCAGGGCCGGATCGACTACCGCAAAGAGTTGGAGCGGGAGATCGAGAGCTTCGGCATGTCATCTGTCATCCATGTGATCGATCACTGCGATGATATGCCGGCGGCCTACATGCTGACTGATTTGGTAGTTTCCGCCTCCACCGAGCCGGAGGCCTTCGGCCGGGTGATGGCGGAAGCGCAAGCCCTGGGCCGCCAGGTCATCGCCACCGATCACGGCGGCGCCCGGGAAACAGTGATTGCCGGCAAGACCGGCTGGCTCACGCCGCCCGATGATGCGGATGCTTTGGCCGCCGCTTTAAGCGAGGCGCTGAACCAGGACCCTGCTACGCGGGAGAGTTTCGCCGAGGCCGCCATGGCGCACGTGCGGGAAAATTTCTCCAAGCAGCACATGTGCGCCCAGACCCTCGATGTCTACAACGAGGTGTTGGGCGGCACGATTGCCGAAAGTGCGGCAGGCTCGTGAGCAACAATATCCTGGTGATCAAGCTTGGCGCGCTGGGCGATTTCATCCAAGCCGCCGCTCCCTTCGCCGCTATCCGGGATTATCACCGCTGGGACACGATCACGCTGCTGACCACCCGGCCTTTCGCGGAGTTTGCCGCACGGTCACCTTGGTTCGACGAAGTCTGGATCGATTCCCGTCCAAAAATTTGGCAGTTGGAGAAGCTCTTGGGATTGCGCGCCCGGTTGCGGGACGGCGGCATCCGGCGGGTTTACGACTTGCAGACCTCGGATCGGAGCAGCTTCTACGCCAAGTTGTTTTGGCCGTCGCCCAAGCCCGATTGGTCCGGGGTTGCACCGGGCTGTTCACTCCCACATGCGAATCCCTGGCGGGATGTCATGCACACCATGGACCGTCAGGCTGAGCAGCTGGCCATGGCCGGGATCGACAACGTATCCGCGCCGGATGTCGATTGGATCGAGGCGGAGATCAGCCGGTTTGATTTACCGGAGACGTTTGCCGTTCTGGCCCCCGGCGGAGCGGCGCACCGGCCGGATAAGCGCTGGCCCCTGGACCGCTACGCCGAGCTGGCAAGACACTTGGCGGGGCAGGGGGTCCAGCCCGTCGTGATCGGCGGGGTTGAAGACCAGATCGACATGGACGGCGTGGTCAATCTCGCCGGCCAGACATCCCTGGAAGATTTGTTCGGCCTGGCGAGGGCGGCAAAGCTGGCCGTCGGCAATGATACTGGGCCGATGCACATCTTCGCCGCCGCCGGCACACCGTCTCTGGTGCTCTATTCCCACGCGTCCGATCCGGGGCTGTGCGCCCAGCGGGGGGCCAAGGTTGAGATATTGCGCCGGGAAAGCCTGGATGGGCTCAGCGTCGATGACGTTGTGGCGGCGCTTCCTTCTTCTTGACAGTGATCCGGCTTTTGCAGATATAAAGCCCATGATGAACAACCGTGTAACGACCACCGCGACTACTACTACGACCCGGGAGGGGCCGTGACGTCTGGCGCGTGGCGTTAACGGAAACCCTCCCCACCCCCGGTCGGGAGGGTTTTTTGATTTTTAGAGCCGCAGTTGGCGGTGATAGACGATAGGACAAGGCAATGGACGAACAGGTAAATTCAGGCGGACCGGTGAAACTGACGCTACCCGACGGGAAGGTACGGGAATATGACGCGCCGTTGACCGGCATGGATGTGGCGACCGATATCGGGCCCGGCCTGGCCAAGGCCGCGATGGCCATCCGGCTGAACGGCGAGATGAAAGATCTCTCCACGTTGATCGACGCCGACAGTGAATTCTCCGTGGTCACCGCCAAGGACGAGGATGCGCTAGAACTGATCCGCCACGATGCCGCCCACGCACTGGCGCAGGCCGTGCAGGAACTGTTTCCCGGCACCCAAATCACCATCGGCCCGTCCATCGAAAACGGGTTCTACTATGACTTCTCGCGGGAGGAGCCGTTTTCAACCGAGGATTTCGACGCCATTGAGAAGCGCATGGCCGAAATCGTCGACCGGGACTTGCCGATCACCCGCGAGGTGTGGGACCGCAACAAGGCCATCGATTTCTTCAAGTCCATCGGCGAGGCCTACAAGGCCGAGATCATTTCCGACCTGCCGAAGAGCGAGGAAATCTCACTCTATAAGCAGGGCGACTGGATCGATCTCTGCCGCGGGCCGCATATGCCGTCCACGGGCAAGCTGCCCAAGGCGTTTAAGCTAATGAAATTGGCCGGCGCTTATTGGCGGGGCAATTCCGACAACGAGATGCTGCAGCGCATGTACGGCACGGCTTGGGCCGACAAGAAGCAGCTCGATCAATATCTCCACATGCTGGAGGAGGCTGAGAAACGGGATCACCGCCGCCTGGGCAAGGAGATGGGTCTGTTTCATCTGCAGGAGGAGGCGCAGGGATCGGCCTTCTGGCATCCGAAAGGCTGGACGTTGTATACGCAAATCCAGGCCTATATGCGGAAACGCCTGGATGCCGCCGGCTACGAAGAAGTGCACACGCCTCAGCTGGTGGACCGGACGCTGTGGGAGAAATCCGGGCACTGGGAGAAATTCCGGGAGCATATGTTCGTCGCCGAGGTGGAAGAAACCGAGAGTGAAGGTAATTTGGGCCTGGAGGAAAATGTCGGGGCGGAGTCGCACCACCATGCCATGACCCGGCACTTGGCGCTAAAGCCCATGAACTGCCCTTGCCATGTGCAAATCTTCAATCAGGGCATCAAGTCCTACCGCAATCTACCGCTCCGCATGGCGGAGTTCGGCTCCTGCCACCGCTACGAGCCGTCGGGCGCGCTGCATGGCTTGATGCGGGTCCGGGCCTTCACTCAGGACGATGCACATATTTTCTGCACCGAGGATCAGATCGAATCCGAGACAGCGATGTTTATTCAGTTGCTGTCTTCTATTTATGACGATTTTGGCTTCGAGGAATTCGTCATCAAGTTCGCCGACCGGCCCCAAGTGCGCGCCGGCTCCGACGAGGTGTGGGACAAGGCGGAAAAAGCGCTCCGCGACGCCACCGAAGCGGCGGATGTAGAGGTGATCATGAACCCCGGCGAGGGCGCGTTCTACGGGCCCAAGCTGGAATTCGTGCTCCGCGACGCCATCGGCCGGGATTGGCAGTGCGGCACGCTCCAGGTGGACTTCGTGCTGCCGGAACGGCTCGATGCGTCTTACGTGGCGGAAGACGGAGCCAAACACCGGCCAGTGATGCTGCACCGGGCCATCTTGGGCTCGTTCGAGCGCTTCATCGGGATTCTCATCGAGAACTTCGCCGGGCGCTTCCCCTTCTGGCTGGCGCCGGTGCAGGTGGTGGTCGCCACGATCACTGACGAGGCCAATGATTATGCGGCGGAAGTGGCTGCTGCCTGCCGCGATGCGGGCATACGGGTGGAAACCGATCTCCGCAACGAAAAGATCAACTACAAGATCCGGGAACACAGCCTCGGCAAGGTGCCGGTGATCCTGGTGGTCGGCGCGCGGGAAGCTGCCGATGGTACGGTGGCCATGCGGCGGCTGGGCGGCAAATCGCAAGAAATTGTTGCGCTGGACCAAGCAGTTGATACACTATCCGCGGAAGCGGCGATGCCGGGTGACTAAGGCCCCGCCGCGTTCGAATAAATTAGGAGGAAGACCTTCATCTTCGAATGGGAAGACACTTTGGCGCGATTTGATAATCCCCGTTCCCTCTCGAGGAAGGGTCCGATAGAAGGAGAAACGTAACATCGTACGCCCACAAGTGAACTCGCGGCCCGAGAAAGATGGGCCCGCCGTTAACGAGGATATCCTCTCAGCCGACGTACGCCTGATCGACGCAGATGGCGATAATGTCGGCGTCGTTTCTACCCCCGACGCTATTCAACGCGCTATTGATGCGGGCCTCGACCTTGTCGAGATTTCGCCCAATGCCAGTCCGCCGGTCGCCAAGATCATGGACTACGGCAAGTACAAGTATGAGGCGCAGAAGAAAAAGAGCGAGGCGCGCAAGAAGCAGAGCGTCATCGTGGTCAAGGAAATCAAAATCCGCCCCGGCATCGAGGAACATGATTATCAGGTCAAAATGCGCGCCATGAACAAGTTCATCGGCGAGGGCGATAAGGTCAAAGTGACCCTGCGCTTTCGTGGCCGGGAAATGGCCCATCAGGAACTCGGCGCGAAAATTCTCGACCGGGTGCAGGAAGATCTGGACGAGATCGCCAAGGTGGAACAATTCCCCAAGATGGAGGGCCGCCAGATGACCATGGTGTTCGCGCCAAGGTAAGGACCGAGGCCGCGTCCGAGGGCCGCAATGCGCGGGCGCCGACCAGCGTATCTCCATCAACATCTCTGTACCCCCTCCCCCTTACCCCCTCCCACAAGGGGATGGGGGATCAGAACGAGTCACCCCTCCCTTGATAGGAGGGTCGAGCGGAACGCTCGGGGGAGGTTGGTGGAATCACCATCCCGGAATAAATCTCTCCGCGCGCTGTTTATCTATTAAGGCCAGCCATTCCAGCGGCAGCCCCCTATAGAGGATGCGCCGGATGGGCGCGGCGGGAGAGTTTTCCCCCGATCACGCCAGCCAATTATGCGTCCATCGTCCACTCTTCTTCGCCGCCGGATACCCGGTTGCCTTCTCGCACCCTTCCACCGCCCCGAGCCCACCCGGCCGGGGCAGTTTTTTTGAATTTATCCCCCACTTGCCAAAAACCGTTAAACCCCCTATAACCCTGCGCTTCGCAAGCGGTCCGGCAGGGATAGCGCCGATATGGCGATAAATCCCGGGGCAGCCCAGCCGCTTTAATTGAAAAAGCACGCCGGTTTTTCGGGACCAGCGGCAGGTAATAATAGGAAACAGCAATGCCCAAAATGAAGACCAAATCGAGCGCCAAGAAGCGCTTCAAGGTCACGGGGTCCGGCAAGGTTGTCGGCTCGCCCGCCTTCAAACAGCACAATCTCCGCAAACGGTCGCAGAAGATGAAGCGCCAGACGCGCGGCACCATGATTCTGCACGAAACCGATGCACGCATGGTGAAGTCGTTCATGCCCTATAGCCGGAGTAAATAAAATGGCACGCTCTCAAGGAAACGTCGCGAGCCGCGCTCGCCGCAAAAAGATCGTCGCCCGCGCGAAGGGCTATCAGGGCCGGAGCAACAACAATTTCCGCCTCGCCAAACAGCGCACCGAAAAGGCGATGCAGTATGCCTATCGGGATCGTCGCACACGCAAGCGGACCTTTCGCAGCCTGTGGATCCAGCGTATCAACGCCGGCGCCCGGTTGCACGGCCTCACCTATTCCCAGTTTATGAACGGGCTCTCCAAGGCCGGGGTCGAGCTGGACCGCAAGGTCTTGTCCGATTTGGCGGTGCGGGAGCCGGACTCGTTTAAAAGCTTGGTTGAACAGGCCCAAGCTGCCCTCGCCTAATAACCGGCGCCGCCGGACACGATGAGAAATTGAGAGGGGGCGGCCCGGACGGCGGCCCCCTTTTGCTGTCATAAGAAAGTTTTGGACATGGAAGATATCAACGCCCTGAAAGACGAGGTCACCGGCGCGATCGAGGCGGCGGCCGATCTTACCGCCCTGGAGGAAATCCGCATTGCCGAGCTGGGCAAAAGCGGCCGCATCTCGGGTCTCATGAAGACCCTGGGACAGATGGACCCGGACGAACGCAAGGAGGTCGGCCAGCGCTTTAACGAGCTGAAGAACACCATCGCCGGGCAGTTGGATGCCCGAAAGGCGGCACTGGAAGACGCGGACCTGGATTCCCGCCTAGCCGAGGAAACGATCGACGTCACCCTGCCTACCCGGCCGGAGAACCAGGGTGCCATTCATCCGATCAGCCAGACCATCGACGAGGTCATCGCCATCTTCGGTGAAATGGGATTCACGGTCGCCGAGGGCCCGGATATCGAGGAGGACTGGTACAATTTCACCGCGCTCAATATTCCGGTGGATCATCCGGCGCGCCAGGAACACGACACATTCTATATCAATGCGGAAAAAGACGGCCAGCGCATGGTGCTCCGCACCCACACCAGCCCAGTGCAGATCCGCACCATGCAGGCCAACAAGCCGCCGATCCGGATTATCGTGCCGGGGCGCACCTTCCGCTGTGACCACGATGCGACGCACTCGCCCATGTTCCATCAGGTTGAAGGCTTGGTGGTGGACGAGACCACCCATATGGGGCATCTCAAAGGCTGCCTGATCGAGTTCTGCCGGGCGTTCTTCGGCGTTGACGATCTGCCGGTGCGGTTTCGCCCGTCCTATTTCCCGTTCACCGAGCCTTCGGCGGAGGTCGACATCGGCTGCTCCTTCGAGGACGGCACGCTGAAAATCGGCCATGGCGACGATTGGATGGAAATCCTGGGCTCTGGCATGGTGAACCCGCGGGTGCTGGAAAACTGCGGCATCGATTCCACCAAGTATCAGGGCTTCGCCTTCGGTATGGGCATCGAGCGGATCGCCATGCTGAAATACGGTATTCCCGATCTGCGCACCTTCTATGACACTGACATGCGCTGGCTGAAACATTACGGCTTCCGGCCGCTCGACGTGCCGAGCCTGGTCAGCCGCGCCGGATTGGGAGGCTAGGGCGATGAAATTTTCGATGAAATGGCTCTATCAGGAATTGGAGACGGACGCGAGCCCGCAGGAAATCGCCGACGTTTTGACCATGATCGGCTTGGAGCTGGAAAGTTTAGAAAACCCTGCAGAAACCTTAAAAGACTTCGTCGTCGCCCATGTAGAGAAGGCGGAAAAGCATCCGGATGCTGACCGGCTCAAGGTCTGCCAGGTCAATAACGGCACGGAAACCGTAAAAGTCGTCTGCGGTGCGCCCAACGCCCGGTCCGGCATGAAAGGCATCTTTGCCGCCGACGGCATGTACATCCCCGGCATCGACACGGTGCTGAAAAAGTCCAAAATTCGCGGTGTCGAATCTAACGGCATGCTGTTGAGCGAACGGGAAATGGGACTCTCCGACGATCACGAAGGCATCGTCGAGCTTGATGATGACGCGGCGGTCGGCACGCCGGCTCTGGAAGCCTTAGGCCTAAATGATCCGGTGATCGATATCGGCGTGACGCCCAACCGGGGCGATTGTCTGGGCGCGCGCGGCGTGGCCCGGGACCTGGCGGCGGCCGGCATCGGCACGCTGAAACCGCTGGAGATCGAGCCCATCGAGGGCACGTTCAAAAGCCCGGTCGGGGTACATCTGGATTTTGACGACGACACCAAGGACGCGTGTCCGTATTTCGTCGGACGCTATTTCAAGGGCGTTAAGAACGGCCCCAGCCCCAAATGGCTGCAGGACAAGTTACTGGCGATTGGATTGCGGCCCATCTCTATCCTGGTGGACATCACCAACCTTTTCACTTTCGCCTATGGCCGGCCCTTGCACGTGTTCGATGCGGACAAGGTCAACGGTGACATTCATGTGCGGCTGTCCAAGTCCGGCGAGAAGATACTGGCCCTGGACGGTAAGGAATACACGCTGGATGACGGCATGACCGTGATCGCCGATGAGAAAGTCCCTGAGGCGCTTGGCGGCGTCATGGGGGGCGAGGAATCAGGCTGCACCGAAGACACGGTGAATGTGTTCCTTGAATCGGCCTATTTCGATCCGGTGCGCACGGCGATGACCGGGCGTAAGTTAAATTTGCAATCCGATGCCCGTTTCCGATTTGAGCGGGGCATCGATCCTGCATTCACCCGGCTCGGCGCGGAACTGGCCAGCAAGCTCATCTTGCAGCTTTGCGGCGGTGAAGCCTCTGAACTGATCGTTGTCGGCGAAGAACCTGATGTCTCCCGCAGCTATTTCCTGCGTGACGGCCGGGTGCAATCCCTGGGCGGCGTCGATGTGCCGGATGCAGAGATCGAACGCATCCTGACGGTGCTCGGCTTCAAGTTGACCAAGACAGACGGCGGCTGGGATTGCGCCGTGCCCACGTGGCGGCATGATGTCGTCGGCGAGGCTGATTTGGTGGAGGAAGTTCTCCGCATCTTCAGCTTCGACAAAATTCCCGCCGTGCCCATGAGCCTGGAAAGCACCATGCCGTCGGGTGCAGTGAATTTGCCGCAGGAGCGCCGCGCGCAGGCGCGGCGTAAGCTGGCGGCGCGCGGGATGACAGAGGCGGTGACGTTCTCCTTCCTGCATCGCGATGAGGCGGCCTTGTTTGGTGGCTCCCCCGAGAGCATCGCGCTGGTGAACCCGATCAGTGCGGACCTGGACATCATGCGGCCTTCGTTGTTGCCCAACTTGATCGCGGCGGCCGGGCGAAATGCAGACCGGGGTCTGCCCGATCTCGCGCTGTTCGAGGTCGGCCCGCAATATGCCGGCGAAAACCCGGAGGATCAGCAGATCGCGGCCTCGGGCATCCGCACCGGCAACACGGGCGGGCGCACCTGGTCGGGCGCAACCCGCACCGTCGATGTGTTCGACGCCAAGGCGGACGCACTGGATGTGCTGGGCCAATTGGGTGCGCCGGTGGCAACGGCGCAAGTCGCGGCGGGCGCGGCGGCAAGCTGGTATCATCCCGGCCGGTCCGGCGCGATCCAGCTCGGCCCCAAGATGGTTCTAGCGCACTTTGGTGAAATTCATCCCCGTGTGCTGAAAGCCATGGATGTAGCCGGCCCGGTGGTCGGCTTCGAGGTGTTCCTTGATGCCGTGCCCCTGCCGAAATCCGGTAAAGGTCCGGCCCGGCCCAAGCTGGAGCTTTCCGCCTATCAGCAAGTGGTGCGCGATTTTGCATTTGTGGTGGATGACAGTGTGGCCGCCGCTCAGGTAGTCAACGCAGCCGCCGTGGTGGACAAAGGGTTGATCACCAATGTGGACGTGTTTGATTTGTTCGCCGGCGACGCGATCGGCGCGGGAAAGAAGTCCGTCGCTATCGCGGTAACCCTACAGCCGACGGACGCCACCATGACCGACGAACAGATTGATGCGGTCGCCGAAAAGATCGTCGCTAACGTCGCGAAGCAAACGGGCGGTGCGCTTAGGGGGTAGGCGTCGCTTCAACCCCCCAAAAAAGCGGCAATCGTCTCAGAGACTTCCGGTGCGCGCAGGTAGCCGTATGACTTGCGGTGGATGCCGCCATAGTCGTTGATGACCAGGTCGTCACGCACACCGCCGCCGCCGGCGTTCTTTACATAGTCGTCCCTAAAATGGGTGTCGGCCGCAACCGGGTCCCGCTTATCGGCAAAGTTTGTCCGGCGGGCCACGATGGCCGGTGTCGCGGGTTCCCCCCATTCTCGCTCGATCTGTAGCACCACGTGTGGCAGTCCCAAGGGCGAATCAATGGTGATCCAGTGACCGAGTGATCCCGCCGAGAATTCGGCGGAAAACTCTTGCAGCGCGTCAAAGGCGCTGATGGTGCCCATGGAATGGGAGATGACCATGGTTCGGTTACCGGACGCCAGAGCCGCTTTGACCGCCTGCTTTAGGCGCCAACGCAGTTCTTCCCGTGTGTCGGGCTCTTCGTAGTAGCGGTGAAGGTCTTTGAGCTTCCACTCAAGCACCGCCGCCGCCGCGTATTCGATGCCCAGTTTTCCTTTGAGGAAATCCATGGCGTTACCCGCATACTTTGAGGCGTCTGCCCGAAGCTCATCCAGCCAGCCGTCCTGATAAGCTTTCAGCGGTAAGTCCGCCTTGTGCATGTCATCGGGCTTGTTGGGATAAGGCTCATACCCGGCCATGCCGGCGCGGATCGCTGCGTCCCACCATTCGGCGAGTTGCCCGGCCGGTGGTTTATTGGCAAGGCTATGGATACCGATAATCGTCGTCATAAACACCTGCTCCATTCGTGGTTGAGGTCTTATGACGTTATTTTTTCGGAACCCGGTCCTTTTCAACGGAACGGTGAAATTTTATTTGGGCTAAAGCGCCTAGCCACCCAGATCGATCACCACCTTGCCCCGCGTGTGACCACCCTCCACATGTCTATGCGCCTCAGCGATTTGGTCGAGGTTATAGGTCGCGTCGATATTCACCTTGAGTGTGCCGTCCGCCAGGAGTCCGGCGATCTGGTTCATTTGATCGCCGTTTGGGCGGACCAGGACAAAGGTCGCTTTCACATCGTGCGCGTCCAGCTCCTCCGATGAGATCGGCCCGGTGATGCCCGCCAGGTAGCCGCCGGGTTTCAGCGTGGCGTAGCTTTGCGGCCGCTGTTCCGCCGCAATGGTATGAAACACCACATCCATGCCCGAAAGCTCGTCCTCGAACTTCTTGGTGGTGTAATCGACGATCTCGTCAGCGCCCAATGATGAGACGAAATCTGCGTTCTTGGCCGAGCACGTGCCGGCCACATAGGCCCCTTTCCATTTGGCGAGCTGCACGGCCACGTGGCCGACGCCACCGGCCGCCGCATGCACCAGGATACGCTGCCCGGCCTCAAGACCTGCCGTCTCGAAGATCGCCTGCCAGGCGGTGAGCGCGACGAGCGGGACCGCCGCGGCTTCGACGTGGGAAATGTTTGCGGGCTTCAGCGTGATCTCATTGGCTGGCGACGTGATGTATTCCGCATATCCACCGGCCACTTCCGGGAAGCGCGGCATGCCGAACACCTCGTCGCCTTCCTTGAAGTCCGGGGAGCGGCTCTTGACCACGGTGCCGGAAACATCCCAGCCTAGAATTACAGGGAATTGAATGTTTTCCCAGCGCCGGTTGACGCCCATCCCGTCCCGGGTTTTGAAGTCGATCGGATTAAGACCGCTGGCCCCGACTTTGATCAGAACTTCGCCCTCGCCCGTTTCCGGACGCGCGACGTCTTCAACAGATAGTTTTTCATCGCCACCAAAATCGTGAATGATGGCGGCTCTCATGGTGCTCATGGGGTGTAGGCCTCCTAGGCGTCTTCGGCGTCGTCAAACTCGCCGTAATGGGGGTAGGTGTTCGCCATATACCAGGTATAGAACTCGTGATACGACTCCGTCGGGTACTTGGGCGGATTGTCCGGCCCATGACAGGTGGGCAGGCACTCACACACCGGATCGAAATCACTGTTGACGAAGCAGGCGACCGAATAGCGGTCCTTGTCCTTGGGCGGGATCACCCGGTGGGGCGTCGCCCGGAATCGCTCATTGCTCCAGCGTTCCAGGAACTGGCCCGTATTTACCAGAATGGCGTCATACATCTGCGGCGGACGGAACCACACCCCTTCCGTATCTAGTATCTCCAGGCCGTCCACGTCGGCTTGAGGCAGGAAGGTCATAAACCCGGTATCCGCATGGGGGCCCAGGCCGAACTCGTTCTCCTCCACATCCGGCACCGGCGGGTAATAGGCCATACGGAAATAGGTATAGTTCTCCCTGAAATAGGGCTCGAAATAATCCAGCGGCAGTTCCAGCGCCGCCGCCCACAGGGGCAGCATCCGTTTACCCAGCGCCGTGATGGCGCCCATATATTCGTTCACCGCCTCGCGGAAACCGGGTAGGCCGTCCGGCCACTGGTTCTCCCCATAAAAGCGTTTGCCGGCCTGCCGATGGGGATTGTCCGGCCCGTACTCGGTGGCGAACACCATGGTTGAATTGGAATCGAACTTGGTGTTTTTGTTGTAGGTGGAGTGTTTGACGAGCGTCGCCTTGGGCGGAATGAACCCGCGCTGATTCTCGTTGATTTTCAGCGACAGTTTGTCTTCGTTGGGGAGCGCATGAAAACGTTCAGTCTCCGCAAAGATACGCTTCACTAATTCGTCCGGGACGCCGTGATTCTTGACAAAAAAGAACCCGACATTTTCACAGGCATCGCGCAATTGAGCGGCCAATTCCTCGCTGGGGATGCCGTCGCCGGCCAGAAACTCGCCGATATCCAATATAGGCAACTCGCGATACTCGGCCTTAGATTGAGAAATGCCTTCCGGCATGGATAGCCTCCCTTTTCGTAACCAGGCGAACTGTTTTGCCGATAATTGTAGCAGTCCAGCCTATGGGCCCGTCAAGCGGTGCTGCAACGGTGTTCAGCGGAGATTACCCACTTCCCGCGCTAATTCCCGCGCGGTGATATAGTGCCGGCCCGGCGGTCCCGGATCGCCGCCAACCCTGAACACCTCTTTACCTTCGGCATTGAATAAATAGGCGGCAGGGATGGACTCAACGCCGTCAAAATCCCGGATGATCTGGTCGGTGCCGCTGATCACGGCGATCTTCGGGTCGATCCCCCGCAACATTCGTTTGAGATAGCTGTTGCTGGTCTCAAGGATGTTGACCGAGATCACCTCCAGTTTTCCCTGCCCCACGCCGTGGATGTACTCGGTAATTTCGCCGAACTCGACGAGGCAGGGTGGTCACCAACTGGCGAAGAATGTCACCAGAACCGGCTTGCCGTTGAACCGGTCGCGAACAGGCGTCGCGTTCAAGGGTTCGGCCGCAATCAACCGGGCTTTAATCTCGTCGGAAAGGGTGATCGAAGATTCAGCGCGCTTCGGCGTTGCTGTTCCAATCGCCACAAGGGCGATGAGAAAAAGAGCCGACAGGAATGTTTTGGCGTTAGCCATGATGATTTGATGTACGCCGGACCGGGGGAGCGGTCAACGTATGCCTGTTCACAAGCGGTTGAGGTTGGGGCGCTGGCCCGTTCCTATCCCTGTTGTTTGCCGGCCAGCCGCAGCCGCAGCGCGTTCAGCTTGATGAAGCCTTCCGCATCCCGCTGGTCATACACCGTGTCTGCCTCGAAGGTCACCGTCGCCTCGTCATAAAGGCTGTTCGGCGATTTCCTGCCGAGAACGATCACGTTGCCCTTGTAGAGCTTGAGCCGCACCGTGCCGGTGACCAGTTTCTGGCTTTCATCAATAGCCGCCTGCAGCATCTCCCGCTCCGGGGAGAACCAGAAGCCGTTATAGACCAGCTCCGCATAGCGGGGCATCAGCTCGTCCTTCAGGTGCAGGGCGCCCTTGTCCAGGATTAGGCTTTCCACCGCACGCCGCCCGGTCAGCAAGATGGTGCCACCGGGGGTCTCGTAAACGCCCCGGGATTTCATGCCGACAAAGCGGTTCTCGACGATATCGATCCGGCCGATGCCGTTAGCTCCGGCCAGCTCGTTCAGCTTGGTCAGCAGCGCCGCCGGGCTTAGCTTTTCGCCGTTTACTGAAACCGGATCGCCGTGTTCGAAGCCGATCTCGATCTCGGTCGGCGTGTCAGGCGCACTCTCCGGGGAGACCGAGCGGGTGAACATGCTTTCCTCCGGGCCGACCCATGGGTCTTCCAGCGCTTTGCCCTCGTAGGAAATGTGCAACAGATTGGCGTCGGTGGAATAGGGGGGCTCGTCCTCCTTGTCCTTGGGCACCGGTATCTGGTTCAACTGGGCATATTCGATCAGCTTGGTGCGGGAGTTCAAATCCCATTCCCGCCACGGCGCGATCACCTTGATGTCCGGCTTCAGGGCATAATAGCCGAGTTCGAACCGCACTTGGTCGTTGCCCTTGCCGGTGGCGCCATGGGCGACAGCATCCGCGCCCACCTGTTCGGCGATCTCGATCTGGCGCTTGGCGATCAGCGGCCGGGCGATGGACGTGCCCAGGAGGTACACGCCTTCATACAGCGCGTTGGCCCGGAACATGGGGAATACATAATCGCGGACGAACTCCTCCCTCAGATCGTCGATGAAGATTTCCTTGATCCCCATCATCTCCGCCTTGGCCCGCGCCGGATCGACCTCTTCGCCCTGGCCCAAATCAGCGGTGAAGGTCACCACCTCACAGTCATAGCTTTCCTGCAACCATTTCAGAATGACCGAAGTGTCGAGCCCGCCCGAATAGGCCAGAACCACTTTCTTGATACTATCTTTATCCACGCCCGCCATGGCGACATGTCCTTGAATTTTCTGCGTTAAATCGAGGCGGCGGAGTATAGGCAAATGCGCCCGTGGGGCAAGGGTTTACCCCCTAGCACCGAATTTTCGCTTGGCATTGCCCGATTTTCCCTTTCACTATTGAACATTGGGAACGTTCGGGTAACCGCCAACCGCTGATCGCCAATGGGAAAACGGCCTACCCCAAGAAAATGCGCACTGGGAGGCATTGATGGACGACAAGCTCAATGCGGAAACCGAGAAACTTCGCGACGACGCGATTGAATACCACCGCTATCCGACACCGGGCAAAATCTCGGTCACGCCGACCACGGCGCTGGCCAACCAGCGGGACCTGTCTCTCGCCTACTCGCCGGGCGTCGCCTATGCCTCCACACTTATCGAAGAGAACCCGGCGGAAGCCGCCAATGTGACCGCGCGGGGCAATCTGGTGGCGGTGATCTCCAACGGCACGGCCGTGCTGGGCCTCGGCAATATCGGCGCGTTGGCCTCCAAGCCGGTGATGGAAGGCAAGGGCGGGCTGTTCAAGAAGTTCGCCGGCATCGACGTGTTTGATATCGAGGTGAATGAGACCGATCCGGACAAGCTGGTCGATATCATCACCGCGCTGGAGCCCACATTCGGCGGCATCAATCTGGAAGATATCAAAGCCCCCGAATGTTTCGAGGTCGAGGAAAAGGTTAAACAGCGGGTGCAGATACCGGTCATGCACGATGACCAGCACGGCACGGCCATTATCGTGGCCGCCGCAGTGGTCAATGCCTTGGAGATCGTCGGCAAAAAAATCGAAAACGTGACTCTCGCCTGCAACGGAGCCGGCGCGGCGGCCTTGGCCTGTCTGGATTTGCTGCTCACTCTCGGGTTGAGGAAAGAGAACATCATCATGTGCGATTCCCAGGGCGTCGTGCATGCGGAACGGAAAGGTCTCGGCAATCAGTACAAGGCGCGGTTCGCGGCCAAGACCAAAGCGCGGTCTTTGGGCGATGCGATCAATGGCCGGGATATTTTCCTAGGCGTCTCCGTCGGCGACACGGTGACCGTGGACATGGTCAAAACCATGGCGGATAAGCCGATCATCATGGCACTCGCCAACCCGGATCCGGAGATTCGCCCAGAGCTCGCACGTGAAGCTGATCCGGATGCGATCATCGCCACCGGGCGCAGCGACTATCCCAACCAGGTAAACAACGTGCTTTGTTTCCCCTTCATGTTCCGGGGCGCGCTCGACGTTGGCGCGACGACGATTAACGACGAGATGAAGGCGGCTTGCGTGCATGCCCTGGCGTCTCTGACGAAAGCGGAATCCGACGAGACCGTGGTCCAGGCCTATGGACTGTCGGAATTGAAGTTCGGACCTGACTATGTGATCCCCAAACCGTTTGATCCCCGGCTGTTGTCCCATGTGGCGCCGGCGGTGGCGAAGGCGGCGATGGACTCCGGCGTGGCCACCCGGCCGATTGAGGATTTCGACGCCTACAAGGAAAAGCTAAACGAGTTTGTCTTTAAGTCGGGCAACGCCATGCGGCCCCTGTTTGAACAGGCGCGGACCGATCCCAAACGGATCGCTTATGCGGAAGGGGAATCCCAGCGGGTGCTACGCGCGGTTCAACAGGCCGTGGATGAGGGGATTGTAAAACCTATTCTCATCGGCCGGCGTAGCGTCATTGAGATGCGCATCGAACAATTGGGCCTGCGGCTCAAGCCCGACGAGGATTTCGAGATCGTCGATACGGATTTTGATGATCGCTACCGGGAATATTGGGAACACTATCATTCGATCAAGCGGCGGGAAGGTGTGTCCATTAACGAAGCCCGCAAGCTTCTGCGCACCAACACCACGGTGATCGCCGCATTGCTGGTCGCCAGGGGCGAGGCGGACGCTATGCTGTGCGGGTGTCAGTCCCGCTACCGGGAACATCTCCATCACATCTTTTCCATCATCGGCTTGAAGGAGAATGTGGAGCGGTCCGGCGCGCTGGTCATGCTGATCACCGACCGGGGCACATTCTTTATTTGCGATCCGTATGTGAATCCCGGCCCGACGGCCGAACAGATTGCGCAATTTACCGTGCTGGCGGCGGAAACCGTTCGCCGCTTCGGGATCGAGCCCAAGGCGGCCATGCTGTCACACTCTAACTTCGGCACATCCATCCTGCCCACCGCGCAAAAAATGCGCGAAGCGGTGCAACTAGTCCGGGAGATGGACTCCAGCTTCGAGGTCGAGGGCGAGATGCACGCCGATGCGGCGCTGCGGGAAGAACTGCGGGGCCCTTTGATGGGGGAAACCAGCCTAACCGGCCAGGCAAATCTGCTGGTGATGCCGTCTCTGGATGCGGCGAATATCTCTTACAATTTGCTGCGCATCCTGTCGGGCGGTATTTCTATCGGACCGATGCTACTGGGCTTGAAGCGCCCGGCGCATATCCTGCAGGAATCGGTGACCACCCGCGGCATCCTCAACATGACCGCCGTCGCGGTGGTCGAGGCGCAAAGCGCCACCGATCAGGAACTGCCGTTCGGGAAGTAAGGTGGTTTTGGACAGGGAAGGGCCGCCGGCTTTCGAGCCGTCGGGATCATTCGGATTTTTCGATTTCGGCGAGTTGCTGTTTGAGTTGCCGGGCGGCGAGGGCATATCCCTCGTCCGAGCCGTCGATGAAATGAATATGTTCACTCTCTTCGAGGCTAAACAGTGAGCACATCATCAGCGCGCTGTCCGATTGGTGGAGTCCGTACATAACTTTGTTTTGGGATCGAAAGTATGAAAGAACCCCGTCGATGGCCCTGACTTCTTCGGTGGTACAGTCGAAAACCATGCGAAGCGTATCGTCGAAGCGCCGGTAGTCTGAATTTTCCCTGAGCTCTTGACGATAGACGGGCGCATCGTAGCCGCCGCCGCTCAAATCAAATTTTTCCAAAAGAAATTGTATAAAACTGTTCCAGTAGAGCCAGAGTAACCGGCGCCAATAGCTCTGCTCGCCTTTTGTTGCCAGTGCCTCTGCTTTTAGCCCCTTCGGCGGCCATCGAAAGACCATGTTCTCCACCTTGACGGGCCGATACTCATTCGGGTCCGCCCCAAAGACCTCACCCAGGCGTGCGAGTACTTCCCGGTAGCGATGGGTCAAATCTTCATCATATTCATCAACTACTTTGACCAGAATGCTAAGGATAACGCCGCGCTGTGTCATAAGTGGTTCCCACCGGCACGACAGCCCTTCAAGATCGGGCTCTTGGTCGGTGAGTTCGTCGAAAACAAATAGCCCAATGACCCGTCGTCCGACTTGATCAATTTGTCTGCGACGGATACGCCGCCGGCGGCTAACATGGCAAGGTGGTTTCCGAGGCTCAGACAGTATTTAGCGACCAGGACGTCCACGCCATCTTTGCGCAGGTCCGCCAGGGGTGCCGCGCCGACCCTTAAGTTGAGGCAGAAGCCATCATGCGCAAAATTTCGAGTGCTCATGAGGGCTTCCCTGACCCGCGGACGCGCGCCCGAGGGGACAACAAACGTTGTGCCATCCCCGCCGAAGGTATACGGAATTTCATCGGTGCGGGTGACGTTTAACACGGCTGATATGGATGCCGCACCTATCATGTTTGCGTCTTTGTATTTTCCCGCTTCGATGGCGACGGTGGACCCTCCGACATCGGTGATCATTACCGACCAATCATCCGGTACGGGTTTGTATCTTGAAAGATCGGAAATAAGTTCGAAGTCGTCGAACTCTTCCAAATCTTCGAAAAACAGTTTATCGCGCGGCTATCGTTCGTTGGGTTGGGTCATCAGACACACCTACCGGGCGATACACGTCAGTCAGAATTTTTCCAGGATATCGCGTCTCTGATTGTCGTCCAATTCTTATTGGACCGGACCCACGTGTCCGAAGTAACAAATGATGACGTGTTTAGCTCAGGTTTAGAACGGACTCCCTTCCGGATCGACTGCACCTTCTACCGCGCGGCCTCTCGAGAGATGGAACCCTTTTACCATCCTTTCGTTTCCGGCGTTCAAGGCCTAAATTGCGCCTTCCCATATCGCGTGCGCTGACCGGGTGGGTCCCGGCCAGCCCACGGATTTACCCGTGTCGAGGCGACGCTCATTATCCAGGCTCACGTCCATAACAACCAAAGAGTTGCGGTTATCACCGCGGCGACCCTAGCGCAGGCGGTCGGGGCCTGGGGCATGTTCGTCTACACCGCCGGCGCCACTGCGATCGCCGCCGATTTAGAGGTTTCGGCGACCTATATCGGGTACCAGATCGGCATCGCGTATTTCGCGGCGACCCTCTGCACTCTCTATTCCAGCAGCATCACGCGCCGCATCGGCTGCATCCAATCCCTGGCTGCCGCCATGGCCCTGGTCTCTATCGGGGCGTCGGCGACAACCGTGTGGCAGCTTTTCGGCATGTTCCTGGGCTCCGTCATCATGGGGATCGGCTTCGGGCTGATCCCCGCTTCCGCATCGCAAGTGCTGATCTCCGTCACCGACAAGACCAATCGGGCGCTGATCTTCTCCATCAAGCAGAGCGGCATTCCGATCGGGGGCCTCTTGGCGGCGCTGACGACGCCTTACTTTGCCGAGGCGTGGGATTGGCGCGGGGCCGGTTTCGCGGTAAGCCTGAGTTGCCTGGCGATATTTCTGCTGCTGTTTTTAAACCGCCGCCGTTGGATCATCGAAGACACGAGCAAAGGCCCTACCTCCTTAAACCCATTCCTGCCTCTGTTCGCGCTGCACCGGTCCCGGCGGCTGAACGTCCTCATTCTGATGGCGGTTTGTTATGTCGGCATTCAGATTGTCTGGCTTGCCTTCATGAGCCCCTTCTATGTGGAGGAGTTGAAAATTTCCCTGGTCGAGGCAGGCTTCTTTCTGGCCATTGTCCAGGTGACCGGTATTTTCGGCCGCATCTTCTGGGGATGGGTTTCGGATCGGATGGAGGACAATGTCACGCCCATGCTGATGCTTGGCTGGTTGATGATGATCTGTTGCGCCTCCGCATACTTTTTGGGCGGCGATACTCCATTCGTCCTATTCACGCTGCTCAGTTTTGCGATTGGATTCTCCGCCGTCAGCTGGAATGGCGTTTTTCACGCGGCGCTGATCGAGGTATCGGACCCCGGTGAAACCGTCTCGGTGATCGCCGGTATGGCGTTTTATGTCTATATTGCCATGTTCGTTTGGCCGGCGCTGTTCGCGCTCCTGATCGAGTGGAGCGGCAGCTACGTGATGCCGATCACGAGTCTGGTGCTATTCTCAATGGGCGGGATCTATTTTGCCCGGCAGGCAAAGGTGAAGCGTTGAGCTAGCTGAAGGGATTCCCGTCCGGATCAATCGCGCCCTCGAGGGCGCTGACCCGGCTCAGCCAAGTGCTGACATGGGCCCACCTTGCGGTCTCATAGCCGCTGTCGGGCAGGAAGTAGATTGGCGCAAAGCAGGACAGATCGGCGATGGTCGTCTGATGCGCAGCCAGCCAGTCCCGGTCCGACAAATGTTTATCCATAATGCCGAGAATATGATCGCAGCGGGCGTGGATTTCCTCGTCGGAGAGCGTGATGGCGTCCGGCCGGCGTACCTTGGCCCGGGCCATCCAGGGGCCCTGATGAATTTCGTTGGCGGATTTGGACATCCATTCCGCCACCTTCCCCAGGCCCTCCGCGTCAGTCGGCAGCCAGCTCTCACCTCCGTATTTTCGGGCAAGATAGGTCAGGCAGGCGTGGGAATCAGCGATCACGTACCGCTCTTCCTCGCCGATGTCCTGCAGGGCGGGCATCTGGCCAAACGGGTTGAGGGATAAAAACGGCTCCCGTTTATGTTCCCCGTCGTACATGTCGAGCTCCACCAGCTCAAAATCCATGCCCAATATCGACAGGAACAGCCGGACCTTGTAGCCGTTGACGGAACCCATGGTGGCATGCACGCGGATCATAGCGGGTTTCCTAATACGCCAATTCGGTAAACGCCGGTTCGACCGAGCCGTTCCAGTCGCCGTCGAACTTCGCCAGCAGGTCTTCCGCCGGGGAGCGGCCTGACTTGGCGATCTCAATCAGGGGATTGAGGAAACTCGTTTCATCATCGCCAGAACTGTCCAGCCGTTTGCGGCGCTGGAGTCCGCCCTTGGCGATATTCAGCACGTCGATCGCTACGTCCTGCAGTTTGCCGTCCCGAAACGGGGTTTGCAGCGCCATCTTGGACACCCCGTCCCGAAGTGCGGAGATTTCGGCCACCGACCAATCGGCGACATAGGCTTCAACCTCGGCCAATGCCTGTTGGTCATACAAGAGCCCGACCCAAAAGGCCGGCAGGGCGCATAACCGGTTCCAGGGTCCGCCATCAGCTCCCCGCATTTCCAGGAAACGTTTCAGCCGCACTTCCGGGAAGGCGGTGGTCATATGGTCTTCCCAATCAGTGATGGTCGGCTTCTCGCCGGGCAGGGCCGGCAAATCGCCCTTCATGAAGTTCCGGAAAGATTGCCCCGACGCATCAATGTATGTGCCGTCACGGTAAACGAAATACATGGGCACATCGAGCATATAGTCCACATAGCGTTCGAACCCGAAATTATCGTCGAAGACAAACGGCAGCATGCCGGTGCGATCCGGATCGGTATCATTCCAAATCTCGCTGCGAAAGCTCAGGAAACCGTTCTTGCCGCCGTCCCGAAACGGCGAGTTGGCCCAGAGCGCCGTCGCCAGCGGCTGCATGGCCAGGGCGGTGCGGAACATGCGCACCATGTTGGCCTCACTGTCAAAGTCGAGGTTGACCTGGACAGTACAGGTGGCCAGCATCATATGGTGGCCCAGCGTGCCTCGCTTGGGCATATATTCGCGCATGATCTTGTAGCGGCCCTTGGGCATCCATTCGATCTCGTCCAGCGCACCCTGGGCCAGATAACCGAGGCCGACGAAGCTGACCCCCATCTCCTCGGCCACTTCCTTAACCTGCTTCAAATGCTCGGTCACTTCGCCGCAGGTTTGGTGAATGGTTTCCAGCGGCGCACCGGAGAGCTCTACCTGACCGCCGGGCTCAAGGCTGACCGAACTTCCGCCCGGTTTCTTTAGGCCGATGGGATTACCGTTCTCCAGCAGCGGTTCCCAGCCGAACCGGGTCATGCCGTCCAGCAGCGTGCGGATGCCCTTGGGCCCTTCGTAGCGCAAGGTCTGTAACGTCTTTGGGTCGATGGCGAACTTTTCGTGTTCGGTGCCGATCCGCCATTTCTCCGGCGGTTTGCAGCCGCTGGCAAGGTAGGCGACGAGGTCGGATTTATCAGAAATGGCAGGGCCGGCGCTGGCAGCGTTCATGTTGGACTTTCACTTCGGTATAGGGTGATTTTATTTTGATATCCCCTAACCGTGACGAATGTTGTAACCCTTCTCGATCCAGTCTCCAGCCACCGCTTGCCAAACCGTCAAGGCGGCAATGGCCGCCGTTTCGGCCCGCAGTAAGCGCCGACCCATGGATGCTGACGTAACAAAATCCAGTTTTGCGAGAGCGTCAAGCTCCTCGGGCGAAAAACCGCCCTCGGGCCCAATCATGATGGCGCCCGGCGTACCAGCCTGTACCTGCATGACCTCGGCGATGGGTTTTCCCGCGCCCGTCTCGTTCATTAGGATGATCTGCCGGTCATCGGGCCATCCGTCGAGAGCCTGGCGCAGGGGTCTTGGTTCTTCAATAGCTGGGATGGAAAGCCGGCCGCATTGCTCCGACGCTTCGCGGGCGATGGCCGCCAGCCGATCCGCATTGATCCTGTCCGAATTGGTGCGATCGGTGATCACCGGCAACAGCCGGGTGGCCCCCAGCTCTGTCGCCTTCTCGGCGATCAGATCGACCGGGCCTCGTTTCAAAAGCGCAAACATTAGCCACAAGTCCGGCTCGTCCGGTTGCGGCCTTATTTGCTCTTCCAACGAAAGCCGCACCTCCTTCTTGCCGGCGGCCGCAATACCGGCCCGCCACTCCCCATCCCGGCCGTTGAACAGCAATACCGTGTCGCCCTCCGACCGGCGCATGACGTTGGACAGATAGTGGGATTGGCCTTTGTCCAGGGACACTTCTTCGCCGCCGGTGAGCGGCGTATCCACATAGAGCCGGACGTCGCTCATTTCTCATCCATATGGATCATGGCGCCTTTGTGCCCCGTTTCCAGGCGTTCAAGGTGAAACTGGATTAGGCGATCGGTGGGAAACGCTGTCGATAGCTCCCAGAAATTTTCCAGGGCCGCCGGGCCCTCGGCCAGAACAAGGTCGCAGGCATCCAGATAGTGTTGCACCCGGTCGGACTCCATCTCCTCCTTGGTCAGCGCCAGCCCGGTTACCGCCCGGCCCCTGGCCAAGGCATCGGCTAACAGCAGGTCATGGTCGGGCAGGTTGTCCAGCATTTGCTTCAGTTCCGGCGAGGCTTGCAGCTGCCGGGCCATCTGATTGGGCGAGGTGCGGTCGGCCTCCGAGAACATCATGTCGAAGGCGATGGAGGCCGCGCCGGCGTCATTCAAGTGGTTGACCAGGTCCGCCAGAACATCCCGCGGCCAGGGCCATTGGCCGAGAATTTCGATGCTGGCCTCGTCGATATCGACTACCTGGATGGGCACCGGCTTGATCTCCCGCGGACGCCAGCGCTGATAGACGTCAAACACTGCGTTGCGCACGGTTTCGATTAGGTCAGGCTCTTCCGCACGAATGCCGAGGGCCGCGATCAGGATCGCAGCGGAAACAAGTAGGGGGTAAAAACGCATCATTACAGGACTATAAACACCAATTGTCTGAATTATCAGTTATTTTCGGGTACATGAGTGAGTGCTCCCTTGTGAACATCGGGGACATGACAGTTCCCGGCCGCCGGACTATGATCGACCCGATGCGCCAGTAAGGGGCTATAGGGAGGAGATTTCAGCGCCATGACCGACGACGCCATCGCCAAATTGCGGGAGTACCGGGACAGTATCGACAATATCGATGCGGCTTTGGTGTTTCTCCTTTCCGAACGATTCAAGGTCACCCAGAAGGTCGGTGAGTTTAAAGCGCAGAACGAGCTGCCGCCCGCCGACAAGGGCCGGGAAGCGGAGCAGATCAAACGTCTTCGCACCTTGGCGGAAGACGCCAAACTGGACCCTGATTTCAGTGAGAAATTCCTCAACTTTATCGTCGAGGAAGTGATCCGAAATCACGAGAAAATTCGGGACGGCGAATAAATCCCGCCTCGGACCATGGATAGATCATGGTGAGCGACGCAACCACAGAGACTGGACGGCAAGACGCTTTCCAAGCCAGTGATATCCCAAAAGGGGGATGGGTCGACACGTGGGTGCCCGCAGCATTAAGGCCTTACGTCCGTATGGCACGGTTCGACCGGCCCATCGGCACCTGGCTGTTGCTGTTTCCCTGCTGGTGGTCTTTGGCCTTCGCCTACCAGGACTGGACCGAAGTCAGCCGATTTGTCTGGTTCTTTGTGCTGTTCGGGATCGGCGCGACGATCATGCGGGGCGCCGGCTGCACCTTTAACGACATTACCGACCGGAACTTCGACGGCAAGGTCGCCCGGACCGCCGACCGGCCCATCCCGTCGGGCCAAGTCAGCGTGCGGCAAGCCGTTCTCTACATGATCATTCTGAACCTGATCGGCTTCATCGTTCTGATCCAGTTCAACGTCTTCGCCGTCGCCGTCGGTGTGGCCTCGCTGGCCCTGGTGGCCATCTATCCGTTCATGAAGCGCGTGACCTATTGGCCGCAGTTTTTCTTAGGGCTCGCCTTTAATTGGGGCGCGCTGTTGGGCTGGGCGGCGGTGCGCGGTGATCTGCAGGGACCGGCTTTGGTGCTCTATATCGGTGGGATTCTCTGGACGTTGGGCTACGATACGATCTACGCCCACCAGGACAAGGAAGATGATCTGTTCGTCGGCATTAAGTCTTCGGCTATCCGCTTGGGCGCGGGGACCCGGCCCTGGCTGTTTCTATTTTACGGAGGCGCGGCGGTGCTGTTCTCGGTCACCGGCTGGATGCTGGGCCTGAGCTGGCCGTTCTACGTGGCGATGGTACTGGCGGCGATCCAACTCGCGTGGCAGGCGTGGGACGTGGATATCGATGATCCAGTGGATTGTTTGCGCAAGTTCAAATCCAACCGGCTGTTCAGTTGGATATTCCTGGCCGGGATCATCCTCGGCCACATTGTCTAGGGGAGAGGTAATGGCGACCTTTGTGCTGATCCATGGGGCGTTTCACGGCGCCTGGTGCTGGGAACGGGTCACGCCGCTGCTGCAGGACAAGGGCCATCGGGTGTTCGCCCCCGACATGCCGGGACGGGGCGACGATGACGCCGATCTCCGCACAGTCACGCTCGACGACTACATGACCCGCATCGGAGTGGTGCTGAGTCAGGTGGAGGAGCCAGCGATCATGGTCGGGCACTCCCTGGGCGGCATCAGCATCACCCAGGCCGGCGAAATTTACACCAGCCAAATCGCCAAGCTGGTGTATCTCACCGCCTTTATCCCCGCCAGCGGGGAGAGCCGGGCCAGCATGCGGATCGCCCAATCGCCGCCCGCGTGGGCCGGCAGCCGGGAGATGTCCGAAGATGGGGCCGCTATGTCGTTCACGGACGAGGCCATTGGTCCGATATTTTATAACGATTGAGATGAGGAGACTCTCGCCTGGGTCAAAGCCCGGTTGAAGCCTCAGGCTACGGCCATCTCCAACGCAGCCGTACAGACGACGGCGGAGAAATGGGGGACGATCCCCCGCGCCTTTATCGCCTGCACCCTGGATCAGGCTATACCGCTGGAGCAGCAGCAGGCCTGCTGGGAGCGCTATCTCTGTGATCCGGTGATCACCATGGAGACCAGCCATTCGCCGTTTATGTCGCAGCCGGCGGAACTGGCCGGCTATCTGGACGCCATCGCCGCCGGGATTTAGAGCACGTCGGCGTATTCTGGTGATTGAAAAACCGGGTCTGAGCCTGTAGAGACAGGGCCAATTCTTCACGCGTAAATCTCGGATCAACAGGGGACACCCATGCTTTTCAAGTGCGACTCTCATCACGGCGCGGCCCACGCGCCGGCGGATCACAACCACGCCACCACGGTCACCGACGGTAAGAAACATTTCACCGTAGATATCCATTGCCACATTCATGTGCCGGACGCCGACAAGATGCTGCAGCAGCTATCCCCGGAAGACACCGGCCGGCTGATGGTGGACACCAACCCGATCACCGCCGAGATCAACAAGAAGCAGCAGGAGAGCATCCTGCCGCAGTTGACCGATTCCGCCGTGCGCCTCGCCGATATGGATAAGCAAGGAATCGACGTGCAGGCCATTTCCCCGTCGCCCTTTCACTACAATTACGGCTATCCGGCGGAATTCGCCCGGGACACGTCCAAGGTGGTCAATGACCGGGTCGCCGAAGTTGTCGGGGAGCACCCGGACCGCTTCGTCGGGCTGGGCACCGTACCGCTGCAGGACGGCGACATGGCCGTTGCCGAGCTGGAACGCTGCGTCAACGAGCTGGGCTTCAAGGGGGTGGAGATTTCCACCAACGTGGCCGGTAAGGAACTGACCCGCGCCGGGCTGGAGAAGTTTTTCGCCCGGGTCGAGGAACTGGACGCGATGATCTTCATGCATCCCATCGGCACCTCGTTTAGGGACCGGATGGACGATCACTATTTCCGTAACACCATCGGCCACCCGCTGGATTCGGCTGTGGCTGTCGGTCACCTGGTGTTTGACGGCTATCTGGAAAAGTATCCGGGCATCAAAATCTGCATCGCCCACGGCGGCGGATACATCCCGGCCTACTACGGCCGGTTCGACCATCCGTATCACCTGCGGGACGACTGCCGTGTGAACATTTCAAAGGCGCCGACGGAATATATCCAGAAGCTCTATTTCGACACGGTGGTTTTCACCGAGACCCAATTGCGCCACATGATCGAAGTGTGGGGCGCCGATCACGTGGTGATGGGCACGGACTACCCCTACGACATGGCGGAGCCTGATCCGGTCGGCCACGTCAATTCGGTGAAGGGTCTGAGCGACGACGACAAGGCGCTGGTCATGGGCGGCAATGCAGCCAAGCTTCTGAACATCGACGCGTCGGCCTTCGCCCGGTCTTAAATTCTAGGAATTAGCTCCCGCTGTCCTCGACCAAGCGCGGTCCGGGCGGTGGGGCAAGGTCTTCGGCGGACCCGCTCTCGCCCATTTCGATCTCGGTTATTTTTTCGCCCCGGCTGGTCACCTTGCCGGCGGAAATGCGGATTTGCCGTAGATCGTCATCGGCTTGGCTCATGTGCCGTTGTAGCTTGTCGACCCGGTCGTCCAGCCGGGTGACGTCTTCCAGCATTTTCAGCACCTCTTCCTGGATGACGCCGGCCTGTTCCCGCATATGGACGTCTTTTAAGACTGCGCGCACGGTGTTCAGTGTCGCCATCAGGGTGGTCGGGGAGACGATCCAGACCTTAGCCCGGAAGGAGCGCTCCACCACGTCCGGCAGGCTGGCGTGCAGCTCCGCATAAACGGCTTCGGACGGCAGGAACATCAGCGCTGATTCCGCCGTCTCGCCGGGGACGATGTATCTCTCCGCGATGTCCTGGACGTGCTTGGTCACCGCCTGGCCGAAGGCTCTGAGCGCCCGCTGCTTGGCGTCGTCGTCCTGGGCGTTCCTGAGCGCGTGATAGCTTTCCAGGGGAAACTTGGAGTCGATGACAATGGGCCCCGGCGGATTGGGCAGGTCCAGCAGGCAATCCGCCCGTCTTCCATTGCCCAGTTGCGCCTGAAAGTTATAGGCGTTGGGCGGCAGGATGCCGGAGACCAGATCGTTCAACTGAATTTCGCCGAAGGCGCCCCGCGCTTGTTTGTTCGACAGGATATCTTGTAATCCCACCACCTGTTGGGAGAGATCGGTGATCTTCTGCTGGGCGGAGTCGATCACCGCTAGACGCTCATGCAGTTCCTTGAGCGTCTTGCCGGTGCGTTCGGTTTGTTGCGTCAGCCCGTCGCCGAGCCGCTTGGAGAACGTTTCGATCCGGTCGTTCATGTCGGTCTGCGCCTGTTGCATCCGTCCGGAAAGCTCGGATTGAGAGGCGGACAACCGCTCCGCCGTCTCCGAGACCTGCATCAGCCGGTTGAGGGTCTCGGCCCGCGCCTTATCCCCTTTGAGGACGACGACGAACATGCCAACGACCATCAGGCCCAGAACAACAAGAAGAATTGTCTGTAAGTCCATGGCGGGAATCCTGCCCGAGTCGTGGTTGCACTGCAACGGCGCATTTGCCGGAGGGTGCGTGGCCTTGACCCCGACCGGTCCCTGGCCTATCTCCATGACAACAGCGTGTAAATTCAGAGGTTTAAATGGCGGTTTTGCCGATCATTGTCGCGCCTGATCCCCGGCTCAAGGTTGAATGCGAGCCGGTAGAGGAGATCACGCCGGAGCTTCAAAAGCTCATGGACGATATGCTCGACACGATGTACGACGCGCCGGGCATCGGTCTGGCCGCGCCGCAGATCGGCGTGACCAAGCGCATTCTAGTGGCCGATGTCTCCAAAACCGAAGAGCGCGCGCCGCATAAGCTGATTAACCCGGAAATCGTCGCCGCGTCGGAAGAGCTGTTTGAATACGAAGAAGGCTGCCTGTCGCTCCCTGAACAGTACGCGGAGGTGACCCGCCCCAAGCATGTGACCATCGGCTACACCGATGAGAACGGCGATAAGAAAGAGCTGGAGTGTGAAGGTCTCCTGGCGGTCTGCCTGCAGCACGAGATGGATCACCTGGACGGCATTTTGTTTGTGGACCACCTGTCCATGCTCAAGCGCAACGTGATCCTGCGCAAACTCCAGAAATGGAAAAAAATGCAGCAGAAGGAGGCGGGTTGATTTCCCGCCCGTCATGATGACGCAGCCGCTGCGACTTGCCTTTATGGGCACCCCCGATTTTTCCGTTCCCATCCTGACGGCTTTGATCGACGCCGGGCATGAGATCGCAGCCGTCTATTGCCAGCCGCCCCGCGCCGCGGGCCGTGGCCAAAAGGAACGCTTATCGCCCGTCCATGCCGCGGCGGAGGTGCGCGGGATCGAGGTGCGCACGCCCTTAAACTTCAAATCAGAAGGCGACGTGACGGGTTTTGCCGCGTTGGAGTTGGATGTGGCGGTGGTGGCGGCCTACGGGCTGATCCTGCCCGCCGCCATCTTGGAGGCCCCGAAACTGGGCTGCCTTAATGTGCATGCGTCCTTATTGCCCCGCTGGCGGGGGGCTGCGCCCATCCAGCGCGCAATCCTGGCGGGTGATGGGGAAACGGGGGTCACCATCATGCAGATGGACGAAGGTCTGGATACGGGCAATATGCTGATGAAAGAGAGCCTGCCAATCACGTCTGAGACCACCGCCGGTAGCCTGCACGATGCGCTCTCCGAGATGGGCGCGGCGTTGATCGTCAATGCCGTGGCGGGCTTGAGCGCCGGCGAGATCACGCCGGTCACTCAGCCCGATGACGGGGTCACGTATGCACAGAAGATCGATAAGGCGGAAAGCCGGATCGACTGGAATAAACCTGCGGCGGAGATCGACCGGCAAATCCGCGCCTTCGCGCCGTGGCCGGGCGCCTGGTTTGAGCACAAAGGGACACGGATCAAGATTCTGGCGGCCACACCCGTGTCAAACGCGGGTGCGCCCGGCACCCTTCTGGATGACGCCGTGACCATCGCCTGTGGGGAGGGGGCAATATCGATCAGCCGGTTGCAGCGCGCCGGCAAAGGCCCTATGACCGCCGGGGAGTTCCTCAAAGGCTATGACCTGCCCGCCGGCACGGTGCTGGCGTAACCGCCATGGCCCGCTTCAAGCTCACCCTGGAATATGAAGGCGGCGGTTTCGTCGGCTGGCAGCGCCAGACCAACGGTCTGTCGGTCCAGCAAGTTGTCGAAGAAGCCTTCCAGAAGTTCTGCGGCGAAGACATCACAACCCATGTGGCGGGCCGCACCGACGCGGGCGTGCACGCCACCGGCCAAGTGTGCCATTCCGATATCGAGAAAGAGACGGACGCCGATACGGTGCGCGATGCGCTCAATTTCCATATGAAGCCTCATGCCGTTAGTGTGCTGGCGGTGG
Organism: Rhodospirillaceae bacterium; assembly: GCA_038127535.1. Classification (GTDB taxonomy): domain Bacteria; phylum Pseudomonadota; class Alphaproteobacteria; order Rhodospirillales; family UBA2165; genus JAYPHU01. Next base: position 44,724 of record JAYPHU010000020.1, read on the forward strand.
AGGAAGTCTCCGACGAGTTTCACGCCCGCTTTTCCGCCACGTCCCGGGCCTATACCTATAAAATTCTCAACCGCCGTCCGCCGCCGGCCATCGGCGCGCGGCTGGTCTGGTGGGTGCCCCAGGACCTGGACGCGGACGCCATGCACGCAGGCGCGCAGCATCTGCTCGGCAATCATGATTTCACGACGTTTCGCGCCGCCGGGTGTCAGGCGGACAGTCCGGTGAAAACCCTCGATGAATTCAACGTCGAACGGGATGGGGAGTATGTTTTCATCCACGCCAAGGCCCGCTCGTTCCTTTATCATCAGGTACGCAACATGGTGGGTTCGTTGAAGCTGGTGGGCGAGGGCAAGTGGCCGGCCGACAAGATGGCGGACGTTCTGGCCGCTTGTGACCGCGCCGCGGGCGGTCCCACCGCGCCGCCGGAAGGGCTCTATTTGACGCGGGTGACCTACTAACTTGTTTCCGGGATAAGCATTGATTGTCGGGGCTGAATCTGAGAAGTATCCGCCAGGCCCTGACCGGCCGTTCCATGATCCGAAAGCCGTTATCCTGTGATCCTTCTAAAGAGCCCGTCCAAGTCCATCTTCAGGCTGACCCTGATCGGCTGCGTCATCCTGCTGGCGCTGCCCGCCAATGACGCCGTAGACCCGCTCGTCCTGCGTTCGGCGGCGGTGATCCTGCTGGCCATCGGGCTTTGGTCGACGGCGGTGGTGCCGTCCTTCATGGGCTCGCTGATCTTTATGTTTGCCGCCATGGTCGCGGCCATCGCGCCGGCCAATGTGGTGTTCTCGGGATTTCATTCCGGCGCTATGTGGCTGGTGTTCGGCGGCTTGGTGGTCGGTCTCGGCGTGAAGCGATCCGGCCTTGATGTCCGGCTGGTGGAGGCGTTGCTGCACCGTATCCCGACCTCCTATGTGGGGACCATCTATGGGGTGTTTTGGGCGGCTTTCTCCCTGGCGTGGATCGTGCCGTCTGCCGCCGGCCGGGTGGCGCTCCTCGTGCCGATTATGCTGTCCCTGGCCGACAAGCTGGGCTTTGAAGAGGGATCCAGGGGCCGGGCCGGTCTCGTCCTGGCCGCCGCCATGGGCACCATGGCCCCCGCGTTCGCCATCCTGCCCGCCAATGTGCCCAATATGAGCCTGTTCGGCGCGGTGGAGAGCCTCTATCACATCCGCCTGACCTATACCGACTATCTGTTGCTCAATTTCCCGGTAATCGCCGTCGGCGCGTTGATCTTTTATCCGGCGCTGCTGTCTTTCATGTTCAAGGATACGCCGGCGGCGCGGGAGCAAAGTGTCGCCGCCACACCCTGGAAAGAGGACGAGGTGCGGCTGTTACTGATCGTCGCCGTGGCGCTGGTCCTCTGGATCACCGACACGTTGCACGGCATTTCGCCGGCCTGGGTGTCTCTGGGCGCGGCGCTGGTCTGCGTGGCCCCCCGGATCGGCATGCTGCCGCCCTCGGCCTTGGGCAAGGATATCGATTTTACCCCGCTGTTGTTTTTGGCCGGCGTCATCGGCCTGGGCGGCGTGGCGACACATACCGGCGTCGGCAATCTGATCGCCGAGTTCCTGCTGACCAACGTGCCGCTGCACCATGGCCAGGACGGGGAAAACTTCGGCATCATCGCGGCGATCGCCACGGTGATCGGTCTGTTCACCACCATGCCGGCCCAACCCGCCATCATGGCCCCCATGGCCGAAGCCATGGCGAAGGCGTCCGGCTGGTCGTTGATGAGTGTCTTGATGGCGCCGGTGGTCACTTGGACCATGTTCCCGTTCTTTTATCAGGCCCCGCCCGTGGTCCTCGCCGTCGCGCTCGGCAACCTTCGCATCAGCTGGGTCATCAAAATGCTGGTGGCCTACATGGTGATCAGCGCGGTGATCCTGCTACCGCTGCACTTCCTCTGGGGACAGTATCTCGGCTACTTCACGGCAGGGTAAACTTTACGGCTTCCCTAGTTTGGCGCTTGGCCGCGCGTTCACTAATTCATACCAGCGCGCGGTGTTCGTATGCACTGCTTCGTCCCAGGGCAGGCCCATGCGGGTAGTGAAATCCAGGCTGATCTGCGCGGTGATGTCGGCGATGGTGTAGTAGTCCGTGGCCACATAGTCGCTTTCGCCCAAACGTTCGTTTAGGAAATTGTGGAAATGGGCGACCCGCTTTTTGCCGCGCTCCGCCAGTTCAGGGATCTGGTCATGATTGACCGGCCCAGTCAGTCCCCGGCCCTTCATCCGTTCAACCGTATTGCGGAGATACTCCGCGCCGGCCAGGAAGCCGTCCCACTCCATCCGATGTTCCCACATGGCGATGACGGCTTTCTCCTTCGGGTCCCGGCCCATCAATGGCGGCTCTGGATAGGCCTCTTCCAGATAGCGGCAGCAGGCGATGGACTCGCTGATCAGCGTGCCATCGTCCAGTTCCAGTACGGGGATGGTCCGCCACGGGTTCAGCGCCTTGAAACCATCTTCAAGTTGGGCCCGGTTCATCAGGTCCACTTCGATGGTTTCAATCTCCAGGCCTTTCTCGGCGATGAAGATGCGGACCCGGCGGGGGCTCGGCGCGGTGGCGCAGTCGTAAAAGCGCATTCCTTTTACTCCACTTTGTTCTCGATGGCGCCGATGGGTTCGATATTCACCCGGACCACGTCGCCTTTCTGTAGGAACACCGGTGGCTTGAAGCCGATGCCGACACCGACCGGCGTGCCGGTGACGATGATGTCGCCGGGCAGCATCGTAATGCCGGCGGAGATGGTTTCGATCAGGGTCGGAATATTAAATATCAGCGCTGAACAGGATGAGTCCTGCCGGCGCTCGCCGTTCACATCTGTCGTCAGGTAGAACGTATCCGGATGACCGGCCTCGTCGGCGGTGAGAATACATGGCCCCATCGGGCAATATCCGTCGAGCCCCTTGCCGATGAACCATTGCTTGTGCTGATGCTGCAGGGTGCGGGCGGTCACGTCGTTGCTGGTGGAGTAGCCGTAGACATAGTCGAACGCCTCGTCCTTTTTGATGCCCCGGCCTTCCTTGCCGATGATCACCGCCAGCTCGCCCTCGTAGTCGGTGGAGTTGGTGTGATCCAGATAGGACGGGATCGGATCGAAGGGCCCCGACATGCTGGTCGTCGCCTTGGTGAAGATGATCGGATCATCGGGTACGGCGGTCGTGCCCGACGTGGCGTCGAAGCCGGAATCATGAAATTCCTGCGCATGCTCGTGATAATTCCGGCCCACCGCCATGATATCGCGGAGCGGGTTGGGGATCGGCGACTTCAGGCTAACATCGTCCAGCCTCACTTTTGCGTCATCCCCGGCGGACGCGACGGCCTTGGCCGCTTGATCCAAACCGGCTTGGCCCAGATTAATAAACGCCAGCATGTCGCCGGGCAGATCCGGATCGACCTTGGCAAAATTCACGATTGTGCCGCTGTCTTGATCAAGCGCGCCGATACAATCCGCGCCGTCATGGGTAAAAGTTACAAGTCTCATCGGATCATCTGTTCCTGATTGGGAATATTATGGGCATTAGCTTAGCCCGTGCGATCCGGGGATCAAGCCGTGCGGTCTAGCAGACCAGATGGCGGCGCGGCAGTTCCAGCACCGCTACTTCTTCCAGATAGGCGCGCTCTTCGTCACCGAGGGTCTTATCGGCCAGGATTTCAGCCTGAATGGCGTTGGCGTCATAGCGGTAGCGGGCCGGTATCGGCCGCTTGTCCCACTTGATCACAATGCCGATAGCGATGGCGATCAACAGGACGACGCTCATAAATATGAACACGAAATAGCTTTCCATGATCAGGCTGGTCCGCCGCGCAGCACGGATTCGACGGTGATGTTCAACAAAATCCAGATGCCCACATCCAAGCCGACAATTGCCGCGGCCATACCGCCGGAGATGTCCACCGACGTCTTTGTCACAAACCAAGTATAGAGGAATACCAGACCCAACAGGCCTAAATTAATGAACTGGGCGAACGGGCCGGTGAAAATTCCGAGGACGAATAGGATAGCGATGGGCAGATAGACCAGGTTCTGAATTGCTTGGGCCCAGTTGTAGGCGACCACGAAATGAATGAATCGGTCTTCTTTTTCCAGGGCCTGCAGAAGGTAGTACATCACCAGCGGAAACAGCACCCAGCCGATGATGTAGAAGACAATCTCGATGGAAAAATAGCGTAGGAAAGGTTCCTGCATGCCGCCCATCTGAAACCGGATCATGTGCAGAAGCAGAAAGAACGGCGCAACGATCCAGGCGGCGGAGAAAGACTGCCAGAACCCGCGGGCGGTGATGTCGAAATAGACCATGCCGCCGGCATCCCCGCGGGCAAGCCGATAGGCCGCGTAGAGGGATTGGGTGACTTGCTGCGCGCTGATCACGGCCGGTAAGCCCTTACTGATCGAAAAAATTTTCGAGGACGGTCAGATAAATCTTGGTAAGCGTCTGGATGTCTTCTACGGCGACGGATTCATTCGCCTTGTGCATGGTCTGGCTGACCAGCCCGAACTCGGCGACCGGGCAATAATCCTTGATGAAGCGGGCGTCCGACGTGCCGCCGGTGGTGCTGAGGTCCGGGTCCTTGCCGGTCACGGCCTTCACTGCGCCGGCCAGGATATCGCTGAGCCGGCCCGGCGGTGTGAGGAAAGACTCGCCGGAAACATAAATATCCAGATCATAGTCGCCGCCGATGCCATCCAGTTTCTCCCGCGCCCAGGCTTCCACATTGGCAGACGTGTGCAGATCGTTGAAACGCACGTTAAAGGTGGCGCTGGCCCGCGCCGGAATGACATTGGTCGCCGGGTTGCCCACATCGATGGTGGAGAACTGCAGCGTTGAGGCCTGAAAGTGATTGCTACCTTGATCCAGTTCGGCAGCCGTCAGCGCATCGACCATCTTGGCCAGCCGGTGGATCGGGTTGTCGGCAAGGTGAGGGTAAGCGGTGTGCCCCTGAACGCCATAGACCGTCAGCTTGCCGTTGAGGCTGCCGCGCCGGCCGATCTTGATCATCTCCCCTATATCTTTGGGGTTGGTGGGCTCGCCGACCACGCAGGCGTCCCAGATTTCGCCCTTGTCCTGGGCCCAGGCCAGCAGCTTCTTGGTGCCGTTGATGGCGGGGCCTTCCTCGTCGCCGGTGATCAAGAAACTGATGGAGCCGCCGAAATCACCTTTGTGCGCCTCGAGGAACTGGGACGCTGCGTCGGCGAAGCAGGCGATGGCGGATTTCATATCGACCGCGCCCCGGCCATAGAGCGTACCATCCTTCACCTCCGCGCCGAACGGATCGACCACCCAGGCGTCATCGTCGCCGATGGGCACCACGTCGGTGTGGCCGGCGAAACAGAAGTTGGGGCCGCTATCGCCCAGCCGGGCATAGAGGTTCTGCACGTCGGGCGTGCCGTCGTCGCTGAAGGTGACCAGCTCGCAATCGAAGCCAAGGCCTTCAAGGGCCGTTTTCAGGACATTCTGCGCGCCGCCGTCGGTGGGCGTCACGCTATTGCAGCGGATCATCGCCCGGGCAAGTTCGATAGCGTCGACAGCCATGGCGGCGGCTCCCGCTGTTAATCCCGAAGCAGGTCGTTGATGGAGGTCTTGGCGCGGGTGCCTTCATCGACACGCTTCACAATCACCGCGCAATAGAGGCTCGGACCGGGCGTGCCGTCGTGCAGGGGCTTGCCGGGCAGCGAGCCCGGCACTACCACGGAATAGGCCGGGACCCGGCCCATGATCACGTCGCCGGTTTCCCGGTCGATGATTTTGGTGGAGGCGCCGATGAACACGCCCATGGACAGGACCACGCCGTCCTCGACGATGACACCTTCCGCCACTTCGGAACGCGCGCCGACAAAGCAATTGTCGCCGATGATCACCGGGTCGGCCTGCAGGGGTTCTAGCACCCCGCCGATGCCGGCGCCGCCGGAAATATGGCAGTTCTTGCCGATTTGCGCGCAAGAGCCGATGGTCGCCCAGGTATCCACCATGGTGCCTTCGTCCACGTAAGCGCCTAGATTAACGAAGGACGGCATCAGCACCACGCCCGGCGCGATATAAGCCGAGCGGCGCACTACGCTGTTGGGCACGGCGCGGAAGCCGGCGGCCTCGAACTCTTTCTCCGTCCAGCCGGAGAATTTGGACGGGACCTTGTCCCACCAATTGCCGTCGCCGGGGCTGTTGTTGATGGTGGTCATGTCGTTCAGCCGGAAACCCAGCAGCACGGCCTTTTTCAGCCACTGATTAACCGTCCAGTCACCGCCGGATTTTTCGGCGACCCGGGCCTGGCCCGAATCCAGAAGGTCCAGGGCGGATTCGACCGCATCCCGGCGTTCCCCAGTGGTCGAAGGTGAAATTTCGTCGCGCGCCTCCCAGGCGGCATCAATGGCGGATTGTAACTCTGCGTGGCTCACGTCTGTCTTCCCGTCTTAATGGTCATGATAAATGCGTTTGGAGGCCGCGAAGATGGTGTACCCGCTCCATCCTGTCAATGGCGGGGACACGAAAACTAATCGCGCTAAAACGAGGCGAATTCGGCCTGCTGAGAGGCCCAGCTGGCGTTGCGGCCCGCCAGTTCTTCGAAATTGACCAGATTGGCATAGGCCGACTGGTCAAAAGACTTCACCGCCTTGTCCGCCCCGTGGCCGGTCTTCAGCGCCTTCAGCATGTGTGTCCAGATGCCGGTCAGATAGCTGTAGGTTGGCCACTCGAATGCCGACAGGGGCGCGGGCTCACCATGTCCGAGTACGAAGGTACAGCCCTTGTACTTCCTGAGCCCGTCATAGGCTTTGATCCAGTCGCCGGTATGGCTGATATCCAGGATGGCCAGCAGCCGCCCGTTATAAAGCACGTCGCCGGCCAGCACCACTTTGTCTGACGGCACCCCGGCGATGAGGGAGTTGGGCGTGTGGGTTGCGCCGACGGTTTTCACTTTGAGGGTCACCCCGCCACCCAAATCTAGGGTCTTGGGTTCGTCCAGTTTTTCCACCGGCGCATTGGGCGCTTTGATGGCGGCTGCTGCCTTACCGGTGGCCTGGTCGACAAATTGAGCGAACATGCCACCCATGTCATTCATACGTTCGGCTTCTTCTTCCGAAGTGATGATCGTGGCGCCGGCGGCGTGGAACACGTCGTTGCCGAAATGCCAGTGGGGCTGGGAATTGGAGTTGATCGCGTACTTGATGGGCAAGGGCGTGATCTTGGCGATATGCGCCACCATCTCCTTGGCCATCTGGCTGGTGCAGCCCGTATCGAACACCGCGACTCCGCTCGTCCCGACGACAAAGGCCAGGTTAATGCGATAGCCTTGGTTTTCCTCGTTAGCGCCGTCCAGCGGACCGATCCATGCATAGACATGATTAGAGACCTGATTGGGCGCATCCAATATTTGCGCCGCGTGGCCGATGGAAGTTTGGCTCAGCAGACCAAAGGTCAAAACCGAGAACACTAGAATAACGAGGTGTCGCACGATGGGCATTATCTTAGGTGTCCTTTGTTATCGCCATCGGGTCTCTAGGGTGACACTAAGGTAGTGACTTTCGATCCGGACTCAACCGAATTGTGACCTGACTGACATCCGGTCAGGAGGCCCTAAACCCCGGTCACCTCGGCGAGCCAGGCGCTTAAGGAGTTAGTGTGGTAGTCGGGATTGGCGGTTTCCGCCTCCGTATGGGCCCAGGGCCGGTCGGTCATGACCCACACGGTTTTCATCCCCATCTCGGCGGCCGGCTTCAGGTTGCGGGCGATATCTTCCACCATGATGGCGTTGGCCGGGTCGAAATCGAACACCTCGACCACCTTGTCATAGACCGCCGGGTCCGGCTTGGGCCGGTAGTCCGCATCGACGATATCGAACACGCCGTCGAAATGGTGGCGGATGCCGAGCCGGTCCAAAACCCGCTCCGCGTACTTGGTGGCGGCGTTGGTGAACACCACCTTACGGCCCTTGAGAACCGACAGCGCTGCGTCCAGCCGAGCGTCCGGCACTACTGCGTCAAAGTCGATATCGTGCACATAGTCCAGATAGGGCCCCGGGTCCATGTCATGCACGTCCATCATGCCTTTGAGAGACGTGCCGTGCTCTCGAAAGAAGCGTTTCTGCACCTTGTAAGCCTCGGCGTGATCAATTTGCAGATAATCTGCGATGTAGCCGCACATCCGCTTGTCGATCTGGTCAAACAGGTTCAATTCGACCGGATACAGAGTGTTATCCAGGTCGAAAACCCAGGTTTCCATATGAATCAGGTGGTCATAGCTCATATCCGGGTTATCCTAGGTCTCTTGGGGTGGGTCAAGCAGCGTACTAGGGAAAACCGTAAATCCCTTGTAAATCCGACATTTCGTCGCCATATCTGGCAAAGGTTGATTGAAACCAGGATTGCAGTCAGGTGCAAAGTTTTAAACCGGAAGTGGGAGACGTCGCTCTCCCCGACGAACGGCGCTCGGCGATGGATGACTCCGCCGACGAAATCGTCGCGGCCCTGGTTGAATCCCGATCCAGATATAAGGACCTTGTCGATATCTCCAGCGACTTCGCGTGGGAGGTGAACGCCGACGGGGTGTTCCAGTTTGTCTCCACCCGTGGCGCATTGGATTACGGTGCGGACGAGCTGGTCGGCCAGCCGGCGCTGGCGCTGTTGAATGTCCGCTACGCCGATGATGCGGAGTCGTCGCCTTTCCTAAACCCCGACGAATGTCAGGATGAAGAGATCGAACTGTTGCGCAAGGACGGCGACGTTGCCGTGGTTCTGGTGTCTGCCGTGCCCATGTATGACGAGATGGGTGCGTTCAAGGGCAATCGGGGCGTCTGCCGGGACGTGACTGAGGATCGCCGCCGGCAGTGGGAACTGGCGGAGGCGCGCATTCGCGAAAAAGTGCTGAAGCAGATCGTCGGCATCATCCGCGACGAAGCCGACCCCCAGGAATCACTCGCCAGTTCTATCCGTTTTATCGTCCAGGCCTCCAATGTGGATGGCTGCCGGATTTACCGCCGGCAGGAATTCGGCGACGGCACCTTCGTGTCGGCGGCGGACTATAGCGCCACCGACGTCACGCCGATTGAAACCATGATCATCGACAAGATCGAGGGGGCCGAACAGGCGCAGACCGTATCCGATGACGGTATGACGTTTCTTGTTGTCCGGACCACCTACCGTCAGGAGGTGAACGGCGGGCTGATGGTGTGGCGGAACACGGACCAGGGCAACTGGGACGAGGAAGAAGTGAGCCTGGCCGAAACCCTGGCGGACCAATTGGGGATCGCCATCGAACGGGTCAATCACCATGAACGGATGGTGCACATTTCCCGCACCGACGAACTGACCGGTCTCTTAAACCGCCGAGCCTTTGTGGAGGATGAACTGCCCCGGCGGATGTCCCGGTTGCAGCATGCGGAAATGTCAGGCGCCATGTTCTTTATCGATCTCGACAATTTCAAAATGGTCAACGATGTCCACGGCCACAAACGGGGCGATGAATTGCTGCGGGAGATCGGCGAGTTCCTGATCCGGCATTCCCGGCCCAGTGACGCGGTGGCCCGCTTCGGCGGCGATGAATTCGCCATGTGGCTGGACGGCATTGATGAGGATACCGCGGCCAAGCGCGCTGCTGAGATGATCGAAAACAGTGAACGCTTTAGGGAATATTCGGGAGACGCCGCTCATCCCCTGGGCATCTCCATCGGCGTGGCCATGTACAAGCCGGGCGATGATTTGTCTGTCGACACGCTCTTGGGCCGGGCAGATGAGACCATGTATCAAGTCAAGCGCGCCGGCAAAGGCGGCTGGGCCCGGGCGGCCGGCTGATTTTTTCTATTTCCCTTTGAACTTGGCGGTGCGACCTTCCCGGTGGGCGGCAATACCCTCATCCACGTCCTCGCTGTACTCCAACTCCCGGCGCAGTTGATCGGAGAGGTCGCGGGCGGTGCGAAAGCCGGCCTCGAACCGGGTTTTGGCGATCTTTTTCGCCCCGCGTGTGGCCAGCGGCCCGTTAGCGGCGATCGTCTCGGCAAGTTCTTGCGCCGCTTGTCGTAGTTCGGCTTTGGGGTGGATGTATTCAACTAGTCCATACCTATCCATATCCTCGACGGAGATGGTCCGGCCGGTGGCGATCAGGTCTATGGCGCGGCCGTAGCCGACAACTCCCGGCAGGCGCACCGGTCCGCCGGCGCCGGGAAACCCGCCCCACTTGGCTTCCGGCATAGTCATCGTGGTATCGTCCGCCGCCACCCGGATATCGCAGGCCAGCGCCAATTCAACCGCGCCGGCCATGATCGTGCCGTTGATGGCGGCGATGGTGATCTGCGGCAGGGCCTCGATGGCGTCATAAACCCGATTGGCGAGGAATACGATCTCCAGCACCTTTTCCTTGGCGAGGCTCGCGCGGATATTCGGGTTCAAAAGCCCGGCGGAAAAAAAAGCGTCGCCGGCGCCGGTAAAGATCACCGCGTGGATGTCCTCACTGCCGGCGAGTTGTGCCGTGATCTTTTCCAGTTCCTGGAGGTTTTCCAGCATCAGTCGGTTTTGATCGTCCGGCCGGTTGATGGTGACGGTGGCCACCGGCGGGGTCGACGCGAGGTCTATTTCCGCGTTCATGAGACGTAACCGCTTACCCGGCGGCCTTGATCAGGGTGCCGACGCCGTGGTCGGTGAAGAGTTCCAGCAGGATGGCGTGGGGTTTGCGGCCATCCAGGATGACTGCCGCTTCGACGCCGTCCTCGACGGCGTGCAGGCAGGTTTCCACCTTGGGAATCATACCGCCGGAAATGGTGCCCTCGGCGATCATTTTCTCCGCCTTCGCGCTGGTCATATCGGGGATCAGCTCGTCGCTTTCATCCTGCACACCCGCCACATCGGTGAGCAGCAGGAACCGGTTGGCGTCCAGTGCGGAGGCAATGGCGCCGGCCGCCGTGTCGGCATTGATGTTGTAGGTCTCCCCCTTGCTGCCATAGCCGATGGGGGCGATCACCGGGATCACCTCGGTCAACTTGAAAATGTCCAGGATTTCCGTGTTGATGGTTTCCGGCTCTCCGACAAAGCCCAAATCCAGAATTTTCTCGATATTGGAATCCGGGTCCTTCTTGGTGCGCCGGATTTTGCTGGCCCGGATCAAATTGCCGTCCTTACCTGAAAGTCCGATGGCCAAGCCGCCGGCGTCATTGATGGAGGCGGCGATCTGTTTGTTGATGGTGCCGGCCAGAACCATCTCCACCACTTCGACCGTTTCTGCATCGGTCACCCGAAGCCCGTCGATGAAGTTGGAGCCGATCTTCAGCCTTTCCAGCATGGCGCCGATCTGCGGGCCGCCGCCATGGACGATCACCGGGTGCATGCCCACCTGCTTCAACAGCACGATATCACGGGCGAACATAGAAGCCAGATTCTCGTCTCCCATAGCGTGGCCGCCATACTTGATGACGATAATCTGGCCGGCGTACTTGCGCATAAAGGGCAGCGCCTCCGACAGGGTACGGGCCTGGGCGAAAATCTCGTTCTCGGATATGTCAGGTGTCTTATCCATGGGAGCGGACTTTAACCGTTTCAATCGGGGTTCGCCAGCATTCCAAGCGCGGCGCGTAACTCGGCGATACCGGTGTTCTTGGTGGCGCTCGTCACCATGATTTCCGGGTGCGCCGCCACATGGGTTCTGATCTCGCTATAGGTCCGATCGAGAAGCTTGGCCAGGGCGCCGGCTTTAATCTTGTCCGACTTGGTCAACACGATCTGATAGGAGACCGCCGCCTGATCCATCAGCTTCATGGCGTCCCGGTCGTTGTCCTTGAGCCCATGCCGCGCGTCAATCAGGAGGCATACCCGGCGCAACTGCACCCGCGCGCGGAGGTAATACATCACCAGATCGGTCCATTGATCAACCCGCGCCTTAGGCGCTTTGGCATAGCCATAGCCCGGCAGGTCGGCCAGCATCAGCCGGCCCGCCAGATCAAAGAAGTTGATCTCCTGAGTGCGTCCCGGCGTGTTCGAGGTGCGGGCCAGGTTCTTGCGCCCGGTCAATTTGTTGATCAGGCTCGACTTACCCACATTCGACCGGCCGGCAAACGTGATCTCCGGCAATTGGCTTTCGGGCATGAGATTAAAGTCCACCGCGCCGATCAGGAACGTGCACTCGCCGGCGAACAGCAAGCGGCCGTTCTCCAGCGTTTTCTGATCAAAATCGGTCTGTGGTTCCGCGGATGGCACGTTCCCTCCTTCGTCCACGATGCGCCGGCGCGATCACCGGTGCAGTGGGTCTAGGAATCGTTGGCGGGCTTCTTCACCCGGCCGCCGCCGATAGGCACACCGGCGCGGCGCATGATGACATATTGCTGCAGGATGGAGAGCGCGTTGTTCCATGTCCAGTAGATGACCAGCGCCGCCGGGAACTGAGCCAGCATGATGGTAAACATGAACGGCAGGAACATGAAGATTTTCGCCTGCATCGGGTCGGGCGGCGGCGGGTTCAGCTTCTGCTGGAAGTACATGGTCAGACCCATGAGGATCGGCCAAATGCCGATCACCAGGAAGTCCGGCGGGGTCCAACTGATCAAGCCAAACAGGTTCACCGGGGTCAGGGGATCAGCGGCCGACAGGTCTTTGATCCAGCCGTAGAAGGGCGCGTGGCGTAGCTCAATGGTGACAAACACCACTTTATAAAGGGCAAAGAAAACCGGTATCTGCGGCAGGATCGGCAAACAGCCCGACGCCGGGTTGGCTTTCTCTTTCTTGTAGAGCGCCATCATTTCCTGGTTCATGCGCATACGGTCGTCGCCGAAGCGTTCCCGGATTTTGACCATTTCCGGCTGCAGCGCCTTCATCTTGGCCATGGCGGCGTAAGACTTGTTGGCCAGCGGGAAGAACACCAGCTTGATCAGCACCGTCAGCAACAGGATGGCGAGGCCCATATTGCCCAGATAGTCAGTGAAATAGAGCAAGGCGAAAAAGATCGGCTTGGTCAGCCACTCGAACCAGCCCCAATCAATAGCCAGGTCGAACCGGGAAATGTTCAATTTGTCCCGGTAGTCCATGATAAGCTGCGCTTCCTTGGCGCCGGCGAACAGCCGGTTGACAGACACTGCCTGGGCGCCTGCCGCAAGGGTGATGCCGGATTCACGGAAATCGGCCTGATAGTGATCCACATTGTCGCGCTTGGCGTCGGAGAACCGCACGTCAGATGCATCCCGCTGATCTGGGATCAAGGCCGTCAGCCAGTATTTATCGGTGATCCCGATCCAGCCGCCGGTGCTCTTATCCTGGATGGCTTTCTCCTGGACATCGTCGTAGTCCACCTCATTGAGGATGCCGTTAAAGACGCCGATCAGGCCTTCATGCAGGATATAAAAATCAAGCACATCGGGCGTACCGCGGCGAATGATCTGGCCGAAGGGGAAGACCGTGGCTGCCTTGCCACCGTTATTGGTGATCCGCTGTTTGATGCTGAACATGTAGTTCTTGTCGAGCGAGATTTCCTGCTGGAACAGGACACCGTCCTTGTTGGTCCAGCTCAGGGTGACCGGGTTTTCGGGGCTGAGCGTGTCCCTGTTGGCGGTCCAAGTGGCGTTGAGGGGCGGCACTTCCGTATCGCTGGAGACCCACCCGAAATATCCGTAGTAGGCGTCGTCGCTGCCCAAGGGTTTCAACAGCGCGATTTTCGGGCTGCCCTCATCAAGGGTTTCCCGGTAGTCCTCAAGGATCAAATCGTCGAACCGCGCGCCCTCCAGGGAAATGGAGCCGGTCACCCGGGGCGAAGAGATTTTGACCCGCGGCACTTTCTTCAGGACCGCTTGCCGGAAGGCGTTCGGATCGAAGGCGGGCTGGCCGGGCAGGGGGACGGGCTGTGCACCGGGTGCGGGCGGCGCCGTCGCTCCGGGCGCGGCCGGGGTCACCCCAGGCGCCGGGGGTGAACCCCCTTCGTTCTGATTTGCCGCTTTCTGAGCCTGTTGCTGATCCGGCGGCGGCATCGTGGATTCGATGTAAAACTGCCAGCCCAGCATGATCGCGACGCTTAACACGATCGCCATAAGGAAGTTTTTTTGATCCATAAAGTAAGCGTCCGACGGTTAGGAAGACTGGTCCGGGCTCAATTCCGCAGAGTTCCGAGGAGATTGCGCCGCCCGGATATACCCAGGCTGGTGCGGCTCTGCAATACACTTCCCGGCGGTTTTATCGGTTTTTTCGTCCCCTGCCGGTGCACCCGATCCGGGAACGGGGTCGAAACCGCTGCCGCCCCAGGGATGGCAGCGGCAAATCCGCTTTGTCGCCAGCCAGCTGCCATGGAGAGCGCCGTGGATTTCCACCGCTTCGACCGCGTATTGGGAGCACGTCGGCAGATAGCGGCAGGTTCCCGCGGTCACCGGCGAAATCAAGAGCTGATAGGCCCGGATGAAGGTTTTCAGAATCAACACCGGGATCAGTCGCAGAAATCTCATGACTCCGTCCGCTCCCGGTAGGCATCCACCCCCTGCAGGGCGCGTTTGAGGTCCGCCACGATCGCCGGGAAAGGTTTGGCGTAGGCGCTTCGGCGTCCAATCAGGACGAAATCCCGGTCACCCGCCGCATGAACCGGTAAAACCTCCTCGACGGCGGCGCGCAGCCGGCGTTTGATCCGATTACGCACGACGGCCTTACCAACCTTGCGGCTAACCGTATAGCCGACCCGAATCGGTTCGACCGTCTCGTCGGACAGCTCCAAGTCCCCATGCGCCCGCGTTTGCAGGATCAACGAGGACGCGACAAACTTTTGACGGCTGCGGGAGACGTTCAAAAACTGCGGTCGGGATTTGAGTTTGCCAAGTCGCGAGCCCATGGCCCGGCACCGGCGGCTTAAGCGGACAGGCTTTTGCGGCCCTTGGCGCGGCGATTGGCCAGAATTTTGCGGCCGTTGGCGGTCGCCATTCGGGCGCGGAAGCCGTGCCGGCGCTTGCGCACGAGATTACTCGGCTGGAATGTGCGTTTCACTGTCTTTCTCCGAATTTGGCGGCACAGGTCAAAACGAGGAGCGGTGTATACGGCTTCCCCGCCCCTAAGTCAACGGTTCGGCGGCATTTTTGCTCACTAAGGCTTGACTGGCATGCATGGCTTCTCTAGCCCAAATTAGGGCTATGTGCCGGCACGACTTTCTTTCTGGATTTGCCGGATCGGCGCCGGTGGCTGAGCAAGGCTCGCGACATCAGGACCTATCAATATGACTGGGCGTTGAGCGACAGCAAAAAAGCGCAGCTTCAATAGCTTGTCATTTTCTTGCTAGTCACCAAGCGCCGCGCCTTCCCGGCGCTGATCCGCGCCGCCGGTAATCCGGTCCCCGAAAATCCGAATGCCATGCAGACCGCTGGTCATCGTACGGACGCTTACCTCGTGCCCAAGTTTCTTGAGCGCCGGCGCCAGTTTCTCGGCGTCGGTGCCTTTTTCCAATTCCGTCGGTCCGTTACGATTCACCACATGGGGAAGGTCGATGGCCGCTTGAATATCAAAGCCCCAATCCAGGGCGGCGATGATGGTCTGCGCCACGTAACCAATAATCCGGGACCCGCCCGGCGAGCCGATCGCCATCACCGGTTTGCCGGCCCGGTCAAACACCAGTGTCGGGCTCATGGAAGAGCGGGGCCGCTTCCCCGGCCAGGGCGCGTTGGCGACCATCTTGCCGTCGCGGACCGGGGTAAAGGCAAAGTCCGTTAGCTGGTTGTTCAACAGAAACCCGCCGGACATCAACCGCGACCCGAAGGCGTTCTCGATCGAAGAGGTCATTGAGACCGTATTACCGTTCTGGTCCACGGCCACCAGGTGCGTCGTGGAAAGCCCCTTAAGGATATCGTCCGGTGCGAATGCGCTGTTTGGTCTGCCGGAAACCTTGCCCGGTTTGGCCCGGCCCAAAGACTTCTCCGGCGAGATGAGCTTGGCCCTCGTCGCCAGGTAGCCCGGATCGATGAGGCGGGACACCGGCACGCTGACAAAATCCGGGTCCGCGAGGTAGAGGCCTCGATCGGCAAAGGCAAGCCGCCCGGCTTCCGCGATCAGGTGCGCGGCTTCTACTGATCCCGGCAGGATCGACGCCATGTTAAAGCGGCTCAGCATGCCTAGAATTTGGATGACGGCGACCCCGCCGGAGGTCGGCGGTGGCATGCCGCAGATAAGGTGTCCACGATACGCGCCGCACACCGGTTCCCGCCGCTTCGCCCGGTACCCGGCGAGGTCTTTCAACGTCATCCCGCCCGGGTTGATCACGGCGCCCGTGACGGCGCGAATGATCTCTCTGGCGATTTTGCCTTGATAGAAGGCATCCGCACCACCCTTGGCGATTTTTTTAAGCGTCTCGGCCAACGGTTTGTTGGTCAGGATTTTACCCACCGGCAACGGATTTCCAGCGGGCTTGAAATAGGCGGCGGTGCGAGGGAATTTATCGATCAGCTTGTCCCGGCTGATCAACTGATTAAGCCGGGGTGAAACGGGAAAGCCGATCTCGGCCAGGCGGATGGCCGGTTCGAACAGGCGCATCCAGGGCAGTTTGCCGTGCTTTTTGTGGGCTAGTTCCATCATGCGCACGAGACCGGGGACCCCGGCGGATTTGCCGCCCGGCACCGCGTCAAAAAATCTCATTCGTTTACCATCGGACGTCTGGAACATGTCCGGTGTCGCCGAGGCCGGAGCGGTTTCCCGGCCGTCAAACGCGTCGATCTCTCCCGAGGCGGCGGCAAAGTGCATCATGAAGCCGCCCCCGCCGATTCCGGATGATTGCGGTTCCACCACGTTGAGGGCCAGTTGCATGGCGATGGCGGCATCCATCGCCGAGCCGCCGACATGTAGGATTTCAAGTCCGGCTTGTGCCGCGAGGGGGTTGGCGGCGGAGACCATGTGCTGTTTGGCGGTTACCAGCGCCTTGGTAGCGGGCGCTACGGACCGGGTTTGCGCTTCGGGCTGGGCGCGCCCGGCGTCGGCCTTCGTTTGCTTCCCCTGGTGCTGACAGGCGGCCAAGACAAAGACGGCGGCAAGGATTGTTGAAAAATGTCTCACGCTGAAACCCCGGTCCGGATAGGTGCGGAAGGATAACTGTCTTAATCGGTCTGGGCCAATTTAAAATGGAGAAATCATTGAAAAATTACGGTTCTTTAGAGCCCGTCGCGGGCGCATAGCTTTTCTGCATTGCTCTGACTAGCGCAAATCGGGCCCATATGCTATGTCCACGGCCCCGACACCGGGATAAAGTCCCGGACCGGACCAGTTGAGAGGAGACTTGATCGGTGAGCACCGCCGTCAAAGCCGGAAAACGGATGACAATTCCCGACCTGGCCGCCCGCAAAGGGGGCGAGCCGATTGTCAGCCTGACCGCTTATACGACGCCCATGGCGAAGCTGTTGGATGAGCACGTGGACTTCCTGCTGGTCGGCGATTCCATGGGCATGGCGGTCTATGGCATGGACAATACGCTCGGCGTTACTCTCGATATGGCGATCAATCACGGCGCCGCCGTGGTGCGCGGCACCAAGCACGCCTGCGTCGTTGTCGATATGCCGTTCGCCACTTATCAAGAATCCCTCGAGCTTGCCTTCCGCAACGCGGCCAAGGTGATGGCGGATACGGGTTGCGCCGCGATCAAGATCGAGGGCGGGCGGGAAATGGCCGACACGGTCAAGTTCCTGGTGGAGCGCGGCATCCCTGTCATGGGCCATGTCGGGTTGAAGCCCCAGTCGGTCAATGTGGCCGGCGGATTTCGTTCCCAAGGCCGGGACGATGACGGCGCCAAGAATATTCTGGCCGATGCCAAGGCCATCTCCGACGCCGGCGCCTTCGCCATCGTGGTCGAAGCCGTTGTCGAGAGCCTGGCCAAGCAGATCACCGAAGAAGTGTCCGCGGTGACCATCGGCATCGGCGGTTCCAACGCCTGCGACGGGCAAATCCTGGTGACCGAGGACGCGATCGGCATGATCACCGACTTCACCCCCAAATTTGTGAAGCACTTCGCCGAGGTGGGCGAGGAAATCAGAAAGGCCGCGCAGGCCTATGCCAAGGAAGTGAAGGCCCGAACCTTCCCCGGCCCCGAACATTGCTACAACAAGAAATCCTGACCCCGGGTTTCACCGTCGAGCTCCGCGCGTGACCGGCAAAGCCTCCACTCTTCAAATCGTTCGAACCGTGAAAGACTTGCGCACCGCGATGGCGGCGTGGCGTAACGATGGCTTAACGGCCGGCCTGGTGCCGACCATGGGTGCGCTGCACGACGGGCATTTCTCCCTCGCCGACCGCTCGGTCGCCGACAACGAAAAGACCTGCGCGACATTGTTTGTGAACCCCAAACAGTTCGGCCTCGACGAGGACTTCGACGTCTATCCCAGGGATGAGGCCGGCGACGCTGCGGCCTTGGAGGAACGTGGCGTGGACGTGCTGTTCGCCCCCGGTGTCGAGGAAATGTATCCCGAGGGCTCAACCACAGCCGTTTCCGTCCCCGGTATCGGCGATATTCTGGAAGGCGAATGCCGGCCCGGTTTTTTCACCGGCGTGGCCACGGTGGTCTCCAAACTGTTGATCCAGTCCCTGCCCGACAAAGCCTATTTCGGGGAAAAGGACTACCAGCAACTCTGCGTTATTCAGCGAATGACGGCGGACCTGGATATTCCGGTGGAGATAATCGGCTGTCCCATCATCCGGGAGGATGACGGGCTCGCGCTGTCGTCACGCAACGCCTATCTGTCCGATGAAGAACGAGCTATTGCTCCGGTGTTGAATGCCTCGTTGGTTCACGTGGCAGAGGCGTTGAACGCCGGCGGCGATGTTGCTGCGGCGGAAGCCGACGCGGCGCAGCAGGTGTTGGAGGCCGGGTTCAAAAGCGTCGACTACATTACTGCCCGCCATCCGTTGAGTTTGGAACCGGTCACGGACCTATCGGCCGGCGCGCGGGTATTGGGCGCGGCTTGGCTCGGCAAAACCCGCCTGATCGACAATATTGGGGCGGCGCAGGGCTAGCCCGCGTACCAAATCCGGTAGATCATCCCCGCCTCGTCGTCGGAAACCAGAAGTGAGCCGTCGGGCAGTTCCTTGATGTCCACCGGGCGCCCCCAGGCCTGGCCGTCCTGCAGCCAGCCGTCGGCGAAAACTTCCTTGCCCAATACCTTGCCCTCGGCATCCATGCGGATGCGCATCACCTGATAGCCGAATGGATCACTGCGGTTCCAGGAGCCGCGCTGGGCGACAAACGCGTCATTGCGATAAGCCTCCGGGAACTGCGCGCCCCGATAGAAGTACACGCCCAGTGCGGCGGCATGGGCGCCGGATTCGACCACCGGCGGGGTGTTGTTTGCCGGCAGGGTGTGGGTTCTGAACTGGCCGATGCGCGCCGTGCCGCCGCCGAGGATGGGATAGCCGAAGTGGAGGCCGTCGCGGGTGGCGTGGTTGAGTTCATCGGGCGGCACCAGGTCGCCCATATTGTCCGCCCCGTTATCCGTGAAAAACATCTGCCCGTTGCGGGGATGAAAATCGATGCCGACCGAGTTCCTGACGCCCCGGGCGACGATCTTTGCCTGATTGTTGCCGGTGAGGCGGATGATGGTGCCTTCCAGCCCGTTCACCCGGCAGATGTTGCATGGTGCGCCGACGGCCACGTGACGCCAGCCTTGGCCGTCAAAGGCAATATAGCGCTAACCGTGCCAGCCCTTGTCGGGTAACTTGTCGAACAATGTCTCCGGATCATGTTTGCCGATGAGTCCAGCGACGGGACTTTGAGCCGGAACACCCGGTGCTGTTCCGCCACATAAAAACGCCCATCCTTCCAGGCGATGCCGTTTGGGCTTTTGAGACCGCCGGCAATTTGCGCAACATTTGACGCCGCCCCGCCGCCCGAAAGCCCAGTGGTGACGAACAGCCGATGGCCACGCCGATTGCCGACAAAAACGGCATTGAGCTCCGGAACCACCGCCATGGACCTTGCGTTGGGTACCTGGGCGAAGACCGATATCTTAAAACCGGGCGGCAGCTTTATCAGGTTCAGCGGTAGGTTGCTCTGCGCCGAAGCCGACGTGGCCAAAAATAATCCGACGAGTGCTGCAATCAGAAATCGTGTCATGACGCGCTTTCCTCTCTCTAGCCGGCCTGGAACCGTTTTGGACTGCCTGAATTCCTGACGGGCGACAGGACCAAAACTAGCGCCGAGCAAATGAGCAGTAGCGACACGACCTCGCGCCAGCCGACTGCTTCCCCCAGGACATAGGCCGAACTGATCACACCCAGGATCGGTGCGGACAATGTCGAGACCGTTGAGACCGTGACCGGCACCCGTTCCACCACCTGGAACCAGCAGAACCAGGACAGCATAATCGGCACCAGCAGCACGTAGACCGTCGACCAGACCGCGGTGCCGCTCACCGGAGCCCATTGCGATGACTCTATGAATAATGCCGTGATAGTGATGGGTAGTCCGCCAATGACCAACTGCCAGCCCACCAGTTGTAGGGGCGGCAGGGTCCAGGTTATGCGTTTCTGCACCACTGTGCCGGCGGCCCAGAAGAAGGCGGCGAAGATCATCAGCATGGCCCCCACCGGCGCGCTTTGGATCACGCCCAGCTCCCCGGTCAGCAAAACGCCCAGCCCGGCGATGCCGATGGCGAGCCCGATCCAGCGGGCGGCGGTCAGCCGTTCGCCCAAAAAACAGACGCTGAAGTTGGCGGCCCAGAGGGGCATGGTGTAGGCGATGATGGCCCCGTGCCCGGCGCCCAGTTCCCGGAGGCCCACCGCGCTGAACACATGCCAGCCGCTGATGTTCAACAGCGAGGCGACGATCAGCACTTTCCATTGCCCCGTGGGCCAGACGAACTTCCGCCGCGACAGCAGGATAAACCCAAAGATCAACGTGGCCGCCGCAGGCGCGATCAGCCCACGATAGGTCCATGGGGGTATCTCATTCAGGCCCAGCTTGATGAACGGCCAGGAGGTCCCCCAGCCGAGCATGGCGATGATGAGAAGAATATAGCCTTTGGTGCTCAGACCTGTGCCTTGGCCCGAACTCTGATTTGCGCTCACGTCCGATTCAGCCCTTCACCATCTCGAGGGCCAGATCCAGGTTGGACGGATCGGGTTCGATCTCGCCTCGGTGGATGCGCCGGGTGATCTCGGTGATGGCGGCATTGGCCGGGGCGGGCCGGCCCTTGGCCGCGCTTTCCTCGGCGACCAGACCGTTAATCAGGTCCACTTCCGAATAGCGGCCCTTCAGGTGATCCTGCAGCACGCAGTCCCGCGCCGCCGGGCCGATATCGGCTGCCAGCTTGTCGAACAGGGTTTCCAAAAGCTGGTTCGTGTCCTTAATGTCGTTCTCGCTGAGCCCGAAGATCGGTTCGATCTTGTAGCCCCGGTCCTGGCCGACGGCCAACGCCTCGGAGCCGGTCTTCAATAGAAAATCCCGCATGCCCGGCACCCGGACGGCCTCGTACAGTGTGAGGCCCAGCATAGCGAGGGGGCCGAGGCACATGGTGTTCACGATCAGCTTCATCCACTTTGCGGAGATGATGTTGGGGGTGATGGAGACTTGGCCGATGTTCTTCAGGATCGCCTCGATCTCCGGGATGCGGGCTTCCATATGTTTGTCGAGCGCGCCCAGGCCCATCCAGGTTTTGGCCGGCGGCGTGTTACGCTGCACCAGGCCGGGCGTGAAAATTTCCGACGATAGCTCGATGACGCAGCCGATGGTGCGGTCGCGCCCGACGATGTCTGCGATGTCATCGGCGGTCATGGCGTTCTGAATGCCGACCATCATCCCGCCTTCCGCGAGATAGGGTTCGATCAGATGCGCCATCCATTTGGTGTCATAGGCCTTAGGCATCAGGAAGACATAATCGAACGTCCGGTTTAGCGCCGCTACGTCGCACAGGTGGTGGGCATCGACCTCCACATGCACCTCTTGATCCGGCATTTTGATGGTCAGGCCGTCTCTGCGCATGGTTTCCACATGCTCCGGCCACTGATCGATCAGGGTGACATTGTGACCGGTGCGGACCAGATCGGCGGCGGCGCAGCTGCCGTTCGCGCCGGTGCCGAGGACGGCGATCAAATTCTCCATGAGCCTCTTTTCCTGTGACGTTGATTGGGACTGATTGTGACAGGCGGTTCTGTTGGATCAAGCCATGAAAAATTTAGCGGAGGCCCGCCCTCTGCAGTAGGGCCCGGACCGCCGGCACGGGAACAACCAGGTTCGATCCGCCGAATTCTGGCAGAATCCCGAAATTGACAGCCACCACCTGTCCGGCCGGGTCGAGAACGGGCCCGCCACTGCCGCCGCTGGTCGTTTCCGCGTCATAGACGATGTTGGCATGTGTTACCTTGGCGACAATGCCCCTGCTTGCCAGTGGGACGACAGCTCCTCGCGCCACAAGCTTGGCCGCCACGCTCCAGAACTCAGTGTCCTTGGCCTCTTCAAGTTCAGCGATAAACGCCCGTCCCGACTGAGCGACCAAAGCCCATAAGCCGGTGGGATGCCCCATCAGAATGACCTCGCTGCCGGCAGCCGGTGATTCCACGGCGAGGGGCAAGTTTTTGGGCGCCGGTCCCGCCGGAACATACCGCAACAGGGCAAGATCGGCCGCATCGCTTGCGGCAATAAATGTAACAGGTATCGGGTTTGTCCGACCGGGCTGATAGGCGACGAACTTGGTAAACACCGGCTCCATCTGTTGTGCCGCTAGCACCTCCACCACAGTGTCCTCTTCCCACGGATTTGCGACATTGCGGTAGGTGACCATGACGCCTGCCGGGTCAACGGCAAATCCCGTGCCGGTAAACTGCTTCTCCGCAATCGGGCCGGATTTGTCCAGCGAGAGCATTGGTTGTCCCAACGGGTTTAGGAGAGGATTGCCGGAGTCGTCCAGGACCTGGCGGAGAAATCGACCGGTCGGGGTGTGGCGGAAGCCGTATCCGCCCTGAAGCAAAAAGACGGAGCCTTGTGCTTCGCAAACTACGCGGGCAGCGGCTTCCGAGCGTTCTTACAGTGCCGCCAGGCGGCTCGATGCCGTGGAAAGCCGGCTGCCGATCTCATCTTCCAGCGCTTTGAGGTCCCTACCGATAAGTGCTTCGTCCCGCGCGCACGACAGAGTCTTGGAGAAACTGTCGAGGCGGGTGGATTCCTTGGCAAGTTCCTGAATTAGGATCTGTTTCAACTGGCGTTGCTGGCAGATCAACGCCCCTAATCCGGCGAAGGCCAGAACGATAGTGATGCGAAATGCCGCCCAACTTTCGGACACCAATTGGTGAAGGGTCCGCTTGATCCATCGTCCGGTCCGTCTGCCTATGGGTTGGCGGCTGCTACGCAGATACGCGATGCCGTCCCAGAATATTTACCCGACCGCTTTGCGGCCTGGTTTGTCGCCGGGATATAGGCGAAAATGTGATAAGGGTCCGATCTCACCGAATTCGATCATGTCGCCGCGGCACAGTCCGCAGGAGTCCACCAATTCGCCGTTTACCCAGACGTGCTGGCCCGGTGAGACGATTATCTTGGAACTGTCGTCGGCCCTTTCGAGCCTCGCCTTAACGTCACTGCCGGGCGCCGGTTCATCCGGGTCGTTGACATGGATCAAGCCGGATGGACACACGGTGATCTCGGCTGCATCGCCGCCCAGCCAGCTTACCACGCGCTGAGACGGTCCCGATTGATGCACCTGGGCGGCGACGCCAACACACTCGTCTCGGGTAGGGGTGTCAGTCATGGAACGTTTCGTTTCTCAGCCATGGGATTTGAATTATGCCACGGGACGGTCGCTATCGCGGACACAAAAAAACCGGCGCTGATGACGCCGGTTTTCCTGAATTCATTTAAGCAGAGAGACTAGTTCATATATAGATGAACTTCGGTGCTGGTGGCCTGGCCGGTGCGTTCCGATAGGTTGACCCGCGCCGGGGGCAAACCCATCCGTTGCAGGGACCGCAGCACGCTCTCCGCATTGCGGCGCGCCTGGTTGCGGTTTAGCGCCACACGGGCCGCGCCACCGGAGCTCGGCGCAACGGCGACCAGGGCGAAGGTTGCGCCCGGACGGCGTTGCAGCGCCTGGTTCACGGCGTTGTAGAGCGCTTGCTCGTAAGCCACGTTCTTGCGGTCGAAGCGGATCACCACCAGCGGCCGTTGACCCGGACCGGGCACGGCGCGGCTCACATTTCCGGCGGGGATGCCCCGCGTGGCGGCAGTCAGCGCCTGGTTGGTCAGGCTGGCGCCCATGGGCTCGCCGGTTTTGATGGCGGCCGACAGGGTGTTCACGTTGGCCCGCTCGGACGCGACGAAATTGGTCTGGCGCTGAATATCCTCGGACAATTCTTTTAGCAGCCGGTCGACCAGAACCACGGTCCGGTTTACTTCGTCTTCCAGAATGGCCAAGCCTTGATGGTCTTCATCCAACGCGCCGGACAGCCGGAACGCCGCGCGGGTGTTTTCCGACAGGAACGACGCCAGGGTGGAATCCGCGGTGACCGAGGTGGTCAGCTGGTTCATGTTGCTGATGTCGTTGCTGATTTTGTTCAGCAGGCCGAGCGCATTTTCAAAACGCTGGCGCAGGATAGGGTTATCGGGCGTGGTGCCGACCTGCAGTCGCGAATTGATCGCGGCGACAGCGCCTTGATAATTCTCGGCATCTGCGACCGTGCGGGAGCGAAGCTGCTGCAGGGTCGAGTTGTTCTTGGAGACATTGCCCTGAAGCCGGCGCAGTTCGCGGCGCAACTCGACAACCTTGCCGCCGACAAAGGTGGCGTTCTGGGCGCTGAGGCTTTGTTGCTGCGGCTGAGCCAGTTGGGGCGCCGGTTGCGGTGCGCGCCGGGCTTGAGGCGCCGGTTGCGGTGCGGGGGCCGGGGCTTGTGCCTGTTGGGCGGGAGCGGAGGAACCGCCGTTCGGGTCTTCACCGGTCAGAGATGGCAAGAGCGAGTCAGACGAAAACGAACAGCCCGCCAAAAGGGCTGCCGCTCCGACTATAATCGGCCGATATATTTTAAGAGCCATCGTGCCGCCAACCTTATAAAGTTAATAGATACCCGGTCGATTCACTGAATTATTTGAAAGACTTAACACGTCCCTGTTTTATCGTTCAAGATATTACTTACCTACCTTGAGTCCGGCAGGCAAGTGAAAATAGTATCCCCGCTCCAAACGGCGCTTACAGCGAGTCGTCCGGCTGAAACACCCGCTTGCACTTCCGCGCCGATTTGAATAGTTTCTGCCCCTCCCGCGCGCCCGTAGCTCAATTGGATAGAGCGTCTGACTACGGATCAGGAGGTTGAGGGTTCGAGTCCTTCCGGGCGCGCCA
>JAYPHU010000021.1:0-21004 GCA_038127535.1 Rhodospirillaceae bacterium
GAGAGTTTCAATAGTTCTTCCCGCTTCACCGGGCCATGCGGAGTACCGCTATCGATATCGGCCGTGCGTCTGAAGCACCTCGATCTTGCAGCCGTCCGGGTCCTGCACAAAGAAGAATTTCGTCATCAGCGGCGTTGCGTTCACCGAGCAGCACCAGCGCATATCTGCGCAGCCGGGGCAACTCCTTGAGCACGGCCTCCGTCTTGTCACTCATGGGCGTCCGATATGTCCATCAGCTAACACCGGTTGCACAGTTTTATTCCGTGAATTAACGCGGAAATTCATCGGCTCAATTCCTTCATTGCGTCATCCAGCCCGCTAAGGGTCAGCGGATACATCCGCCCGCCCATCAATTGGCGGAGCTGTAGGATAGACGGCGTGGAATTCCAATAGCGCGGCTTCACCGGATTGAGCCACACCGCGCTGGAATAAATGTCCAAAAGGCGGCGCATCCAGATGGCGCCGGGCTCCTCGTTCCAGTGTTCGACACTGCCGCCGGGATAGGAAATCTCATAAGGGCTCATGGTCGCATCTCCGACGATGACCAGCTTGTAGTCGGCGGGATAGGTGTGCAGCAGATCCCAGGTGGACATCATCTCTTCCTGCCGGCGGCGGTTGTCCTTCCACACGCGCTCATACATGCAATTGTGAAAGTAGAAATATTCCAGATGTTTGAATTCGGCGCGGGCGGCCGAAAATAGTTCCTCGCAGGTCTTGATATGGAAATCCATGGACCCGCCGATATCGAGTAACAACAGCACCTTCACCGCGTTGTGCCGCTCCGGCACCATCTTGATATCCAGCAGGCCGGCGTTGCGCGCGGTGGAACTGACCGTATCCGGCAGATCCAACTCGGTCGCCGCCCCGTCCCGGGCAAAGCAGCGCAACCGGCGGAGCGCGATCTTGATATTGCGGGTGCCGATTTCCAGGTTGTCGTCCAGGTTTTTGTAGTTGCGTTCGTCCCAGACCTTCACCGCCTTGCCGTGGCGGCCTTCGTCTTGGCCGATGCGCACCCCTTCCGGGTTATAACCATAGGCCCCGAAGGGCGAGGTGCCGGCGGTGCCAATCATCTTGCTGCCGCCCTGGTGGCGCTTGTTCTGTTCGGCCAAGCGCTCCGTTAGGGTTTCCATCAGCTTTTCCCAGCCGCCCAGCGCTTCGATCTCGGCCATCTCTTCGGGCGTCATCACCCGCTCGGCGATCTTGCGCAGCCACTCTTCCGGTATCTCCGCGTCGAACAGGTCGTCGCCAAACTCAAGACCGTTGAAGCATTCACCGAACACCCGGTCGAACTTGTCCAGATTGCGCTCGTCCTTCACCAGGCACGACCTGCTGAGATAATAGAACGCGTCTACATCATAGGCCGCCACGTCCTTTTCCATGGCTTCCAAAAGGGTCAGATATTCCCGGAGGGTAACCGGGACCCTGGCCTCCTTCAGCGACAGGAAAAAATTGACGAACATGACGGGCGCGCGGGCGCTTAGCGGTTCTGCTGGCGGTCGAGGAAGGCCAGCCGCTCGAATAACTGCACGTCCTGTTCGTTCTTGATCAGCGCGCCATAGAGCGGCGGGATTATGTCTTTTTTATCCGTGCTGCGCAGCGCTTCGACGGGGATGTCTTCGGCGACCAGCAATTTGATCCAGTCCAATAGTTCCGACGTGCTGGGCTTCTTTTTCATGCCCGGCACTTCGCGGATTTCATAGAATGCGTTCAAGGCTTCCCGAAGCAAGTTCTTCTGCAGATTGGGGAAGTGTACGTTGGCGATCTCCGCCATCACGTCGGCATCGGGGAAGTTGATGTAGTGAAAGAAACAGCGGCGCAGGAAGGCATCCGGCAGTTCCTTCTCGTTGTTCGACGTAATCATGACGATGGGCCGGTTCTTGGCCTTCACCGTTTCCCCGGTCTCGTAGACATGGAACTCCATCCGGTCCAGTTCCAAAAGCAGATCGTTCGGGAATTCGATGTCCGCCTTGTCGATCTCGTCGATCAGCAGTACCGGGGCCTCGTACGCCGTGAACGCCTCCCACAATTTGCCCCGCTTGATGTAGTTGGCGATGTCGTGAACTTTCTCGTCGCCCAACTGAGAATCCCTGAGGCGTGACACGGCGTCATATTCATAAAGCCCCTGTTGCGCCTTGGTGGTGGATTTAATGTGCCACTCGATGAGCGGCTGGCCGATGGCCCCCGCCACTTCATGGGCCAACACGGTCTTGCCGGTTCCAGGCTCCCCTTTCACCAACAACGGGCGCTCCAACGTGATCGCCGCATTGACAGCGACCATCAGGTCTTCGGTCGCAACATAGGTATCCGTGCCTTCAAATCTCATGATAGGTCCTCAGTTTATTTACCCCGGCCGGATGCGTGGCCGGTAGATTACGCGGAGGCGCTGATCGCCTGCTCAATCGCCGCCAGGGCGTCATTGATCTTGGCCCCGTCGGGACCGCCGGCCTGGGCCATGTCGGGCCGGCCGCCACCGCCCTTGCCGCCGACCGCTTCAGAGCCGGCGCGCACCAGGTCAACGGCGCTGAGTTTATCGGTCAGGTCATCGGTCACGCCGACCACCAGCGACGCCTTGCCCTTGTTGGCGGTGATCAAGGCGACCACGCCACTGCCGATCTGGCCTTTCAGATCGTCGGCCATGCTCTTCAGTTCCTTGGGCGGCATGCCGTCCAGCGCCTTACCTGCGAACTTGATGCCCGCGACGTCCTTCACATCAGACGTGCCGCTACTCCCGCCGCCGCCCGTGGCCAGGGCGCGCCGCGCCGCGGCCAGGTCTTTCTCCAGTTTGCGCCGTTCCTCCAGCAAAGACTCAACCCGGCCCGCCACATCCGCCGGGGATACTTTCAACAACGCCGCCGTATCATAGAGCACACCCGCTTCCGCCGCCATATAACTGTCGGCCGCCTCCCCGGTGACCGCTTCGATCCGGCGCACACCGGCCGCCACCGCACTTTCCGCAATGATCTTGAAGAAGCCGATATCGCCGGTCCGGCGCACATGGGTGCCGCCGCAAAGCTCCGTCGAATAGGCCTGGTTGCTGTCGTCGCCCATGGCCACGACCCGCACCTCATCGCCGTATTTCTCGCCGAACAACGCCATGGCGCCGGCCTCCACCGCTTCGTCGGGGGTCATCAAGCGAGTGGTGACATCCGTATTGGCGCGGACTTGCGCGTTCACCGCCGTTTCAATCTTAGCAAGCTCATCCGTTGCGATGGCTTTCGGGTGGCTGATGTCGAACCGCAACCGGTCGCCGGCGACCAGCGAGCCCTTCTGGGATACATGATCGCCCAACTTCCGACGCAAGGCCGCATGCAACAGGTGCGTGGCGGAATGATGACCGCGCAGGGCCGCTCGGCGGGTGGCGTTGACTTCCATATGCACGTCTTCATTGATGGAGAGCGCCCCGCCCGAGACCTTGCCCAGATGGACATGCAGATCGCCCAACTTCTTCTGCGTGTCGGCGACCGTGACCGTCACGCCATCGGCGCTCGTCAAGACGCCGTGGTCGCCCTGCTGGCCGCCAGACTCCCCATAGAACGGTGTCTGATTGGTGATCACGGCGACATCCACGCCGTCCGCCGCTTCTTCCGTCAACTGGCCATCGACGATCAGGGCTAGGACTTTGCCGTCGGCGACCTCGGCGTCGTAGCCCAGGAACTCCGTCGCGCCGAAATCGTCGCGCACTTGGAACCAAAGATCTTCATCGGCTGCATCGCCCGACCCAGCCCAGGCGGCCCGGGCTTCGGCTTTTTGACGCGCCATTTCCGTGTCGAACCCGGCCAGGTCCACGGTGAATCCGTCCCGGCGCAGCGCGTCCTGGGTCAGATCGAGAGGAAAGCCGTAAGTGTCATAAAGCTTGAATGCCACCTCGCCGGACAGTTCGCCGCCGACCGCCAGCCCCTCCGTTTCGTCGGCCAGCAGTTTGAGGCCCCGATCCAGGGTCTTCTTAAAGCGGGTTTCTTCAAGCTCAAGCGTTTCGGTGATCAGCGCCTGGGCGCGGGTCAGCTCGGTAAACGCCTGACCCATCTGGGCGACCAGCGCCGGCACCACCTTGTGCAACAGCGGCTCCTCACAACCCATCAGGTGCGCATGGCGCATGGCCCGGCGCATGATCCGGCGCAGGACATAGCCCCGGCCTTCGTTGGACGGCAGCACCCCGTCGGCGATCAGGAAGGAACTCGCCCGAAGATGATCGGCGATGACCCGGTGAGAGACCGCGAAATCCCCGTCGGCGGCCACATTGGCCGCATCCGCCGAGGCCGCGATCAATGCCTTGAACAGATCGGTTTCGTAATTGTCGTGGGTGTCTTGCAGCACCGCGGAAATGCGTTCCAGCCCCATGCCCGTGTCGATGCTGGGCTTGGGCAGATCGACCCGGTTGTCCGGCGTGACCTGTTCGAACTGCATGAACACCAGGTTCCAAATCTCGATAAACCGGTCGCCGTCCTCGTCCGGGCTGCCGGGCGGGCCGCCAGGGATGTGATCGCCATGGTCATAGAAGATTTCCGAGCACGGGCCGCAGGGGCCGGTGTCGCCCATAGACCAGAAATTGTCGCTGGTGGCGATGCGGATGATTTTTTCGTCGGGCAGACCGGCAATTTTTTTCCAGAGATCAAACGCCTCGTCATCCTCGTCGTAAACGGTGACCAGCAGTTTTTCTTCCGGCAGGCCATAGACCTTGGTGACCAGGTCCCATGCCATCTCGATGGCCAGGTCCTTAAAATAGTCGCCGAATGAGAAGTTCCCGAGCATCTCGAAGAACGTGTGATGTCGCGCGGTATAACCGACGTTTTCTAGATCGTTGTGTTTGCCGCCGGCGCGCACGCATTTCTGCGACGTAGTGGCCCGGCTATAGCCCCGGGTTTCTTGCCCGATAAAGACGTTCTTGAACTGCACCATGCCGGCGTTGGTGAACATCAATGTTGGATCATTGTGGGGCACCAGCGGGCTGGAGCTCACCACCGAATGGTCATGCCCGGCAAAGAAATCCAGGAAGGCCTGGCGAATGTCATTCACGGTCTGCATAGGCCGGAATGTAGCCTGTAACTGCCTGAAGCCAAGGCTTTTTTCTTAACCCTGGTCAAAAGTCTTTCGTTGCGCCCCGGCCCCAAAAAAGAACGGCTGCCACGAAGACAGCCGCCCTTTTACCCGAATGAGAGACGCCTTAGTTCTCGGCGGAAATCTCTTCCTCGTCTTCGGCCCCGTCTGTGTCCGCGTTAGACTCTTCCGGCGGGGTCATCATGTCGGAAGCCAGGATACCGGCGTTTTCCCGAATTCGCCGCTCGATATCCCCGGCGATCTCCGGATTTTCCTTGAGGAACTGGCGGACATTTTCCCGGCCCTGACCGATCCTTTCCGAATTGTAGGAGAACCAGGAGCCCGATTTCTCCACAATGCCGGCCTGAACGCCGAGATCGATCAATTCGCCGGCCTTGGAAATGCCCTCGCCATACATAATGTCGAACTCGATGGTCTTGAACGGCGGCGCGACCTTGTTTTTGACCACTTTCACGCGGGTATGATTACCGACCACTTCGTCTTTGTCCTTGATCGCGCCGATGCGGCGGATTTCCATGCGGACCGAGGAGTAGAATTTCAGCGCGTTGCCGCCGGTGGTGGTCTCCGGATTGCCGAACATCACGCCGATTTTCATGCGGATTTGGTTGATGAAGATGATCAACGTGTTGGAGCGCGCCACCGAGGAGGTCAGTTTGCGCAGCGCTTGGCTCATCAGCCGGGCCTGCAGACCCACATGGGTGTCGCCCATTTCGCCTTCCAGTTCTGCGCGAGGCACCAGGGCGGCGACCGAGTCGATCACCAGCACATCAATGGCGCCGGAGCGAACCAGCGTGTCGGCGATTTCGAGCGCCTGTTCACCGGCATCGGGCTGAGAGATTAGCAGATCCTCGACATTGACCCCGAGCTTCAGCGCATATGACGGGTCCAGCGCATGTTCCGCATCGATAAAGGCGCAGGTGCCGCCGGTTTTTTGGGCTTCGGCCACCACATGCAGCGCCAACGTGGTCTTGCCCGAGCTTTCCGGGCCATACACCTCGATCACCCGGCCCTTAGGCAGCCCGCCGATGCCGAGGGCGATATCGAGGCCCAGGGAACCGCTGGAGATCGCTTCCAGCTCTACCGCGTTTTCCTGCTGGCCCAGCTTCATGATCGAGCCTTTACCGAAGGCGCGTTCGATCTGGCCGAGGGCGGCGTCCAGTGCTTTGGATCTATCTGAGTTGTCTTTTTCCACGAGGCGAAGGGCTGGTTCAGTCATTTGTCGTTCTCCTTATTCCATAGGGCCTACACTGTTGCAATGGAAACAGTTGTACATGTTTTGTTCTATACGGCAAGAGATTTTTTATGTGATTGATAATTATGGCATATTTAGCCCATGTTCGAACTTTGTTCACAAAATATAGCGGCGTATATAACCCCGTCCTCACCGGATAGGAGAACCGATCAACCGCTCCCTGCACAGGCGATTCTGGCGTCAGTTCCCCTATGGCGGGGCCAGAGACGGTTTTTGGAGACACACTCATAATAAAGTACGAGCCCCCATATCCCCTGATCTTGATTTCCGGTATTCTCCGGCGCGTTATGGCAAAGTCCCGCACCTCTCCCGGCAATAAAAAGAAGGCGCCCCGGCGCAACCCGCACGCGGCGGCGCTGCGCACGTCGAAACTGTTTGCGCTCAAGGTGGTGCCGGACAAGGGCCGCTATTCCCGGAAATCCAAACACCCCAATGACCCGGCGGCCGACGAATAAGGCCCGACCGGCGCCCCCTGGCATCCTTATTGCTCAGAATCCCCCAAGCCTTCAGGCCTCAAAAGGCCCATAAAAGGCGCGAAGATGTATGGTTGGAATTGGCGTGAAAGGAAAAAACCCATGTAATACAATGGGATAACGGCCTCGACGGGGATCCAGCAGATCTTTCAGCGGATCTACCAGCAGGCGGATTTGGACCGGTCAAACGCACTGAGTTCGAGCGAATTCGCTAATCTTACGGAAAAAATTGCCGGTTTGGGCGGCGGGGAAATGCCGGGCGGGCTGTCCGAGACCCTGTTTAACCAGTTTGACAAGAACCAGAACGGCAAGCTGACCTGGAACGAAATGCGCGGCCAGCACGGGCATAAGTTCGGCCAGTATGCGGAGCCGGAAAAAGCGGAAGAACTGGCCGTCAGTACGGTCCAGCAGATGCTACGCCAGGCCTTCGAGAAGATCGATGAGGAAAACAAGCCGGGCCTGCACTTGCGGGAATTTTCCTCGGTGACCAAAGCCGATGACAAAGAGCCCGACAGCTTTGCGCCCGAGAACGGCAACCTGCCGTTCAGCCGGGTGGACCAGAACGGCGACGGCAAACTGACCCGCGATGAGATCCTCGCCCGTCAGGAAACGGAGCGCCAGGAAACGGAGCGCCAGGAAACCCTGGCCCGGCTCAACGGCGGCCTCAGCCCGGACATCCTGCGCAGTTTGCTCGGCGTTGAAGAGGGGTAGACCCTCTCCAATAACTTTCATCGTCATGCGCGGACCGGTCGGCAAAGCCGACCGTGATCCGCGTACCCATTTTATTCATGGGGAACAATTGGACGGAGCAATTCTCCCCCAATCTCCCCTCCTCGCGTCGCCCCCGAGTTGCGGAGCAATTCTTGAGGGTCCATAGGCATGGGTTGCATGTTCCCCGACAATCGCTTCGCGAGTCGGGGATGACGCGATTTGAGATGAAATGATTTACATGGGTACGCGGATCACGTTCCTTCGGATCGGTCCGCGCCTGCCTCCGCCATTGCGAAGCTCCTGCTTCGCGCAGGCGGGTATGACTAGATTTACTACCCCGCCATGACCTCTTTCACCTTGCCGGCAAGTTCCTGCAGGCTAAACGGTTTGGGCAGAAAGTGGAGGCTAGCATCTTCCTCGATCTCGCCGGGGATCGCGTCCTCGGCATAGCCCGACATCAGAATCACCCTAATATCGGGCAGTTCCTCCTGGACCAGACGGACCAGCGTGTGCCCGTCCATGCCGGGCATCATCACATCGGTGATGATGAGGTCGATGGGGTTGTCGAATTCATTGATGACGTCAAGCGCATGTTCGCCGTCCATGGCCTCCAGCACGCGATAGCCCTTGTTAGTCAGCGCGCGGGAGCCAAATACCCGAACGGCATCTTCGTCTTCGACCAGTAAGACCGTCGCCTCGCCGGTGAGGTCCCGCTCGTCGGCGACGTGCTCATCGGATTTGCCGACCTCGGAGATTTCCGCCCCAAATGCGGTGGCCTCGGCCGCCGAGAAGGCCGGCAGGTAAATGGAAAAGGTCGCCCCCTCGCCCAGCGCGCTGTCGACGAAGATATAGCCGTCGGATTGGCGGACGATGCCGTAGACCGTGGCCAGGCCCAAGCCCGTCCCCTCGCCCACGCCCTTGGTAGAGAAGAACGGCTCGAAGATGCGGGTCAGGTCCTCTTTGGCGATGCCGGAGCCCGTGTCGGCCACATTGATGCGGATATATTCTCCCGCCGGCATGACTTCATGACCGCG
The DNA here is from genome assembly GCA_038127535.1 of Rhodospirillaceae bacterium. Taxonomy (GTDB): domain Bacteria; phylum Pseudomonadota; class Alphaproteobacteria; order Rhodospirillales; family UBA2165; genus JAYPHU01. The sequence goes on from JAYPHU010000021.1 coordinate 8,526, forward strand.
CTGGACTGAGGTCTCAACGGTCACCTGATCCGTGGTGATGGTGATGGTGCCGCCTAGCTTCATGGCGTCCCGGGCGTTCACGGCGAGGTTCATGATCACCTGGTCGAACTGGCCGGGATCGGTGCGGATCAGGTCCACGTTGTCCCCGTGCACCAGTTCCAACTCCACGTTCTCGCCCAGCAGACGCCGCAGCATGGTGGACAGATCGTTCAGCGCATCGGTGATGGAGAAAATCTTCGGCTGCAAGGTCTGGCGGCGGGAGAAGGCTAAAAGCTGGCGCACGAGATTGCCGGCACGGTTCGCATTCTGCTTGATCTGCATGATGTCCGGGAAAGACGGATCGTCGGGCCCGTGCCGGGACAGAAGTAGATCGCAGAACCCGCCCATGGCGGTCAGCAGGTTGTTGAAGTCGTGCGCGACGCCGCCGGCCAGCTGCCCCACCGCCTGCATTTTCTGCGCCTGGTTGAACTGTACCTCCAGGTTCTTGCGCTCAGTCGTGTCGATCATATGCAGGACCAGGCCGGCGATTTCCCCATCCGCATCCTCAATCGGGCTGACGTATAGAGACGCCGTGATCTCCCGCTCCCCGCTGATTGGCACACGCACCTCCAAAAGCGTCGCCGGCATAATCCCCATGACCACCTTGGACAGCGCCGCGTCGGCATTGTTCCGGTCTTCCTTGTTAATCCGGTCGCCCATGGGAAAGCCGACGACCCCATCCCGGTGCAGGCCAAGGGTCTTGAGGAATGACCGGTTGCAGTCGGTCACCGTGCCCTCTAAGTCGACCAGGACGATGCCCACCGGCGAATCCGTAAACACCCACGGGATACGCCGCAGGATCGCTGCGCCGGTGCCGTCATCCACCACCGGGGTGAACGGCTCCCGCAACACGATGGAGCGGCTGTATTCGAACTCGCCGCCGCTGCTTTCCTTTTGCGATTGGATCAAATAGGCGGTGAAGGCCTCGCCGTCTTCGCCGATCAGACGCAGGGAGCCATGCATGCCGGTCGAATCCGTTTCTACCGGCGCCATGATCTCTCCGTCATCGCCGACGGAGACAAAGTCGGCGAATTGCAGTTTCACCCCGCTTTTCGCAGGCTCCTGCCCGCCCTCGACGCCCAGCCAACCGGCCAGGACATCGTTCATGTAGCGAATCGACCCGTCTTCGTCGGCCGAGAAAAAGCCGACCGGAAGCTGATCGAGCAGATCGGCCATGACCGCGTCCTGCGCTTCTTTTTCCTGCTCATGCCGGCGATGAGACGTGATATCGACGGCGGTCCACAAATTCAAACCGGGTATAGTGCCCACCGGGTCCACCGATAGCCGCCAATAGCGGGACGCTGTTTTACCGGTTTTAAGTTCCACCTCGCCCGCGTCCCGTTTGCCGATGGCCGCGTTGCTGCGCAGGCGGTTGAAACTTTGTTCTGATTTAGGCGCGATCAGATCAGCGACGTAACCGAGGTTCGCAAAACCCAGAAGATCCTCCGAATTGGCGTCATTGATCAGGCCACGGAACGCCGCCGATTCAAAGATGATCCGTCCCTTTTCGTTGGTCAGAAACAGGGAGCCATCCGAATTCGACAAGGTCTCGATCAGGCGTTGGCGGGCGGTCCGCCCCGCCCAGATGAACGCCAAGCGCCAGGTAAAATAACACAGCGACGCAATGGCCGCGGCGACGGACATATATCCCACTAGGCCATCGGCCAGCGCCACTGCGCGAACAGCCAGCAAATAGATCGCCAGGCCGCCGAACAGGATCGCCAGGGCCAATAGGAAATAGGGTGAACGAAGAACATTCACCAGAATGGGCCTAAGCCTATCCATCATCGTCCGGTCTTGATTTTCTAGGTGGGTCGGTTCGGTCACAGCCTCACCTGTTAGCGGGATTCGGGATAGCGTATCAACCTCGAATTTTACCCCCAATCAATCGCTTACACTACTTGGAAGCGCTAGTGGAGGGTGGGATCGTTGACATGCTGCTCTTCTTCGAGCGCGGCGTCTGCCTCCGGATCGCCGGGATCAATCGACCAGTCCGGCTTGGGCGGCCGCAACGGCCCGTCGCCCTGCAGCTTGCCCTTCAGGCGGAACACATAGCCGATAACCTCCGCCACGGCGTTGTAATGCTCAGGCGGCACTTCCTGATCCAATTCGACCGCTGCATAAAGCGCGCGCGCGAGCGGCGGGTTCTCCACGATCGGCACCTCGTGTTCGTCGGCCTCTTCACGGATACGCTTGGCGACTTCGTCAACGCCTTTGGCGATCAATCGGGGCGCCGGCATGTTCTCCATGTCGTATTCCAGTGCAACGGCGTAGTGGGTTGGGTTGGTGATCACGACGTCGGCCTTGTGGACATTGGCGATCATACGCTGTCTGGCGCGTTCCTGACGGATAGACGCCAGGCGGGCCTTGACCTTGGGATCACCTTCCAATTGTTTGTGCTCGTCCCTGACCTCCTGCTTGGTCATCATGAGGCTCTTTTTCACCGAATGGCGCTGATACAAATAGTCGGCGACGGCCACGATGGTCATTAGCGCGACGATCCAGAACACAAGAATCAGGGCGATGTCGTCAATCCGCTGAAGGCTGGTGATTAATTCAAAGGACGGAAAGAGCTGTGCGTCCGTCAGCCGGGGCTGCACAACGAAATATGCAATCACAGCAACCATGATCAGTTTGACGAGCCCCTTGGCGAACTCGACCAGCGCCTTTGATCCGAGCAGTCTTTTGACCCCTTTAATGGGATTCATCTTGCTGAACTCGGGCTTCATCTTTTCGAAGGAGAAGGTTCGGCCGACCTGAAGATAACTGACCGTCAGGGCAAGGACGGAGAAGAAAAGGAACACCGGCGCCGTCACCAGGCCTAACTGGGCGGACGTGTCCATAAACAGGGTTCGAAGGGAAATTTCATCCACCGCAATCGAGTGCGGCCTTTCCAGAAACTGGTAATTGATGAGCGTGACGTTGGTCATCATCCATGGAAAAAAGGTCATAATGCTGATGGCGACGCCCACGAGCGCGGCCCAGCTTTTAACTTCCTGGGACTGGGCGATATTGCCTTTCCGTCTGGCATCCTGGATTCGTTTACCGGTCGGTTCTTCTGATTTTTCTGTATCGTCTTCAGCCACGCCGATCCTATCTGGGCCTCCCGGAAACCGCTACGGGGCGGAAACGAAAGGCAGCAGCCCGTCCTGCACGTGATTCATAAATGCCATCATGATGGCCGGCACGGTGATCATCAGAAGCACCATCGAAACGACGATTTGCGCCGGCATCGCGACGAAGAAAATCGGAATTTGCGGCGACAGGCGGGTCATGACGCCTAGCACCAAGTTGTACACGATGGACACGACGATAAAAGGCGCCGCGAGTTGAACGCCGATTTTAAAGGTCTCCGAGACCGTTCTGGTGATCAGTGCCATAGCGTCACTGATTTCAGGTGTGACGCCCGGCTGGAAGATCGCATAGCTGTCGATTATGGCCCGGATGAAGACATGATGCAGTCCGGTAACAAAGATCAGAAGTGTCGCCGTCGTGGTCAGAAAGCCGGCGACAATGGCGCTTTGCTGCTCGGAGATAGGATCAAATACCAGCGAGTTGGCCATGGCCGAAATAAACGCAATGACCGTTCCGGTGGTTTGCACGGCGGAAAACAGGATCAGCGCCACCGTGGCGATGATCGCTCCCGCCAGCACTTCACCCATGATCAGCGCAAACAGCATCATCGTTGTTTTCGGCAGGCCGGGCAGTTCATCCGCCAATAGCGGCGTGAGAATGAAGGCCAGAGCGAGTGCGATAGACAGCCGGGTCCGTATATTGACCTGCTTGCCGCGAAATCCGGGAAATAGAAAGAACATCGTACCGACCCGCGAGAAGATCAGCATGAATACGAAAATATTGATGGTGAGGATTTGATCGAGCATCAGCGGGACGCCTTATCCCAGCGCGATCATCTTGTCGAAGAGCACCCTCGCGAATTCAATCACCGAGGTCATCATGAACGGCATGAAAACAATCACGGCGCCGAAAATAATGATGATTTTGGGAACGAACGTCAGGGTCATTTCCTGGATCGACGTCAGGGTCTGGAAGATCGCAATGATCAGACCGATGGCCAACCCTGCCGCCATAATGGGCCCGCCCGCCTGTAGGATGACGAAGAAGGTGAGCCGGGAAATTTCTAGGACGTCGTTTTCATTCATGGATGGCGATCCGGTACGCTAGATCGGCATCCGAATAATTTGACGATAGGCTTCCAGCACCTTATCGCGCACGGCAATGACCGTATTCAGGGTCAGTTCGGCTTCGGACACCGCCATGACCGCTTGGTTCAGATCAGCGGTACCGGCTGCCGCGCGGGCAGACTGTTGTTCCGATGTCTTACCGATCTCCACGGCCGATTCCGCGAAGTTTTTCACCATCTGTGAGAAATCGGACTGGCCGATCTGGTCCCGGGCGCTGTTACCCTTCGTTTCCTGCAACCGGTCGATCGCGTTTGAATATGCGCTCACTGCGTTGGTGACGTTGATGGCCATCCGTTTTAGTCTCCGTTATCGTTATCGTTCACGCCCGCCCGGTTTACCGGAGCAGATCAATTGTTTTTTGCATCATGGTCCGCGCCGTGCGGATTGACGTCAGGTTCGCCTCGTAGGACCGCTGGGCTTCCCGCAAGTCCATCATTTCTACAAGGGCATTCACATTCGGTGTGCGGACCAATCCGGCGCCGTTGGCGGCCGGGTGTCCCGGATTCTGACGCAGGGGAAACTCGCTGGGATCGCCGACGATCCGGTCGACCTGGACGGTTGTCAGGCCGAGTTCCCGGTTCAGCGCGTTTCTGAACAGAATTTGTTTCCGACGGTAAGGTTCGAGACCCGGGGCGGTCGGCAGAGAATCGACGTTGGCGATGTTCTGGGAAATGACCCGAAGACGCTCGCCCTGGACCTTCATGCCGGCCGCGGAAAGTTTCAAAGAGCTGATAAGATCGTCAGACATGGCTATGATTCTCCTCAGGCCCCGCCACCGCCACCACGTCCGATTACGGCTTTAAACATGTTGTGATTTTTCTTGTAGATCTGGGTTACCAGATTGTGGTTGATCGCCGTCTCGTTCATTTTGAGCATCTGCTCTTCGAGAACGACCTGGTTGCCGTTCGGCAAGGTTTCATACGGGCTCTTGGCGCTCACTTGCTGGAATTTGCCCATGGTCGCTGCCGACGCTTTCCGAAATAGATGCTGCTCGTTCGTAATGAAAGTGCCGAAGCCCTCGCTCGGCGCGCGGGAACGGCGCAACGCGTCCTTGAACCCGAATGCCTTGAGGTCATTGGATCGATAGTCCGGCGTATCAGCGTTCGCGATATTTTGAGCAATAACCTGCTGGCGTTGATTAAGCCAATCCAGGCGTTGCCGCATCACCCCGAAAAGGGGCAGGTCGGTCAGTTTCATCGCACCATCCACCAGTGCTGGAAGTTAGGTCTACTGGGCTTTTGCCCTTGTTACAGGGAGTATGGAGGAGCGGCTTTAAGAAATGGTTACCGCTGGGCAAAAAATCCCGAGCGGACCGTCGGAATATGAAAATGGCCGGCCCTTTCGGGCCGACCAAGGTGCTCTTAGGTCAAAGAACCATAATCCTACAGGAAGAACCACCGTCCTGATGGCAACCGTGTTCGCACATCGGACCAATAGACTCTGCGACACAGATCACAAAATGGGATGATTTCGGAGAATGGCCTGGACGGCAATGATACGATCGACGCCGGCGCCGGGGTGAAGCGTAACCGTAATGATCCACCACCTAGTTCGGCGGGAAGGTGGCGAAGCACTTGTTGGACTGGAAGATAAACGTTTCCACATAGTCCATGATGTCGGCCTTGCGGTCGAGGGCGTCCATCGCGCCGGCCAGGACATGCCAGTTTAAGAGCTCGTGGTGCCCAGCGCCTTCCACTTCATCCATTTGGCGATCCCGCCAGAAGCCATAATCGCCGTCTTCAAGCGCCGCCAGCATCTTCCGGTCAGACTCGAAGTCCGGCACCACATAGCCGGTGTTGGGCGACAGGAAACAGTGTGACCAGCTTGAGGATGCCATGATGACGCAGCGGTACGGGCTTTCGGCCAAGGTCTCCGCCAGCTTGACGCCGAGCTCGTGACAGAGCGCCGGGTTGGGGCCCGGCGGGTCGGGTAGGCCGTTGACCTCCGGCTCCTCGAACAAATGGGCGAAGGCGCCCTTGGCGCTGATCACCGAGCTGCCGTAGCAGTTCACGTGCAGCGGGATGATCGGATGGCTGAAGCCCTGCCGGTCCACATCCATGTAGAGCACCGTGTAGTTAAACCCGTGTGCCAGCAGGTCCGAATGCAAGAGCTTGTAGGCATAGGGCATGGAGAGGCCACGGTTCAACAGCCCGGCGGTGATGTACTTCGCCCCCTCCCGGTGGCCGTGCAGGTGGATCGGCTCCTCCCGGGGTTCGCCCCAATAGTTGGTTTTATGCGCCATGACGCCCTGCCGCCAGACATATTGGTCGAAGTCGTCGTCCAGGCCGAACACGCAGAACGGCGGGATGATGTCTTCCTTGAAATTCTCATATTGGTCATCGGCAATGATGACGATGAAGTCGGGCGCGAATTCATCAATGATGGCGCGCTGCTTACGGAAGTTTTCCCACATCCGTTCCCGATACGCGCCGGCCGAGGTGAGGCCCATGTCGTCGCCGATCTCCTCGGCCATGCCGTCGGGCCAGTTGGCCTGATCTTTCCATTTGGGATCGATCAGCGGCGCATTTATGATCCGCTGCCAGATGGAGGACAGCCCCTCGTCCGTGCCGGTGAGGCCGGGATAGTGGGTCGTGCCGATGCCGAGTATTTCGCCCATGGCCGTAGCTGACCATGCCGGTCGTTCCGGGGTCAAGCGCATTCGGTTGGCGTCACAAGCGGCTCGACTTGCCCCGCCTGCTCCCGCAAAATGCGCGACATCAGTTGGAAGAAGATGAACGATGGCGAAGCAAACACCGATCCCCTGCGTCCTGATGCGGGGCGGCACCTCCAAAGGCCCCTACTTTGATCTGGCCGACCTACCGGAGGACGAGGAAACGCGGAACAATGTCCTGCTGGCGGCCATGGGCTCGCCCGATGTGCGCCAGATCGACGGCATCGGTGGTGCGGATTCCCTGACCTCCAAGGTTGCCATGGTCAGCAAGTCCGAACGGGACGGCATCGATATCGACTACCTGTTCGCGCAAGTCTCCATCGAAAAGGCGTTCGTCGACACCAACCCCTCCTGCGGTAATATGCTGTCCGGTATCGCGCCGTACGCACTGGAGAAAGGCTGGGTGCCGATCGAGGGGGAGACATCCGAGGTCACCATCTACAATGTGAATACGGACTCGGTTATTGAAGCGGTGATCCAGACCCCGGAAGGCGCCGTGAACTATGACGGCGACGCGGCCATCGACGGCGTACCGGGCACCGCCGCGCCTATTTTGCTAAAATTCATGGCGGTCGCCGGGTCCAAGACCGGTAAGCTGCTGCCCACCGGATACCCGAAAGAGGAAATCGACGGGATCGAGGTGACCTGCATGGATGTGGCCATGCCCATGGTACTGATGCGAGCGGCTGATCTCGGGATAACGGGGCATGAAACCCGCGACGAGCTGGACGCAAATACGGCGCTGTTTGAGCGGATGGAACCGATCCGGCGGGAGGCCGGCCGGCGCATGGGGCTCGGCGATGTGTCGGAGCTGGTCATTCCCAAGATCGGACTTCTATCTGAACCCGTGGACGACGGCAGCATCACGTCCCGCTATTTCGTGCCTACAAGCTGCCATGCCGCCCACGCGGTCACCGGCGGATTGTGTGTCGCCACCTGTACGGTAATGGAAGGAACCGTGGCCGACGGCCTTAGTCGCGTTAACCGGACCGCCGAAGAGACCATCGTCATCGAACATCCGTCCGGCCAATTGAATATTGAGCTGTGCGTTGACGGTCACGGGCCGGACCTGACGTTTGTCTATGGCGGGGTACTGCGAACCGCGCGCTGGCTGTTCGAAGGAAACGTGTTTGTGCCGTCCGATGTTTGGGCCGGCTGAGAGATTACACCATGGACCTACTCTTAAACGGCAAGACAGCGCTGGTGACTGGCGCCAGCCAAGGCATCGGCCGGGCCTGCGCGAAGGCATTGGCGGCCGAAGGGGTGCAGACCGCGATCGCCGCCCGGCGGGAAGAACTGCTGAAAGAGGTTGCCGACGAGATCGCCGCCGCCGGCCACTTGCGCCCCATTGTCATCGCTCATGACATTATGTCCCCGGACGGACCGGAGAGCCTTGGTGGCAAGGCGCTCGACGCCCTCGGAAACGTCGACATTCTGATCAATTCCGCCGGCGGCAGCCGCAAGGTGGAACTTTATGCGGACGCCCCAACATGGGATGAAGGCATGGATATGAACTTCAATACCCAGCGCCGGCTGAGCCACGCCCTCCTCGCGCAAATGATTGAGCGGGAATGGGGCCGGATCGTCACCATCAGCGGCAAGAACGAACCGGAAAAGCATCCGGGCAAGATGAACATCGCCATGTCGGCGAAGGCCGCGCTTCACGCCTGGTCCAAGGGACTCTCCAACGAGGTCTCGAAGTACGGCGTCACAGTCAATTGCCTCGGCCCCGGCAAGATCATGAGCGAACAGATCCGGCAGAATTATGATGAGGAGCGGCGGCGCAAATACGCCGAAGAGGAAATTCCCATCGGCTATCTGGGCGAACCCGAAGACATGGCGGTGCTGGCCGCCTTCTTGTGTTCCCCCCTGGCGCGATACATCACCGGGGCACTGATCCCCGTCGACGGCAGTTTCAGAAAATATGCCTTCTGATCAAACCACAGATGCAGTGAACAAGGCCAAAGCCGTGATGGACACCCATCTGACGGTGCTGAACGCGAGCGACGAAGCGGCGCTGGCCGCAACGCTTCATTTTCCCCACTACCGCTTGTCTGGTGGGAAGCTAAAAACATGGGAAGGGCCTGAAACCTACCTGGCTGATTTTCTCGCCCGTGCCGGAGACGAGTGGCACCACACCGAATGGGATGGATTAGACGTGATCGCCGCGGAGCCCGGCTAGGTTCACCTGGACGTCACATTTACCCGATATAGAGCCGATGGCTCGGTTCTTGGGAAATTCCGGTCGCTTTGGATCATCGCCGAAATTAACGGCGTATGGGCAGCCCAACTGCGCTCTTTATTCGCGCCTTAGAACTGGAAACGAGTTTTATTCGTCCGAGTCGGCCTTGCGCGCCTTGAAGGAAGTCCAGGCCCGGAAACCGACGACGGCCGCGCCGATGATCAGGAAGATCGGTGCGAACGAGAACTTGCCCTGATACTCAAAAGTCAGGAACACTAGGAACCCGCTGTCCGAGATGATCATCGATTGGCGGAACGCCTCTTCCATGCTGGACGTCAACACAAAGGCGATGATGAAGGCGGCGGCCGAGAAATTCGTTCGCCGCATCACATAGCCGATCACGCCGAATAAAAGCGCGAAACCCACATCCCAGATGGAGGCGCGGGAGGAATAGCTCGCGGCCAGAGAAATCATGAGGATCGTCGGATAAAGGTGCCGGGTCGGCAGCACAGCGATGATGCGCCCGATGTAGGACGCCGCAAAATAGCCGATCAACGCGTAAGCGCCGATGCCGATTAATCCGGCCGCGAAAACACCGAAAATAAACTCTCGTGGACTGATCAGTTTGCCGGCGATAAACAGCGGCGGCTCTTCGGCAAAAATCGTCGGGCCGGGCTGCAGACCGTTCACCAGGAACATACCGATCAGCACGGCGGCAATGGTGGAACCCGGAATACCGAGGGTCAGAAGCGGAATCATGGACGGTCCGGACACCGCATTGTTGGCCGATTCCGGGGCGGCGATACCCTCGACGATGCCCGTGCCCCATTCTTCCTTGTTCTTGGCTCTGCGCTTTTCTTCGCCATAGGCAACGAAACAGGCGACGGAGGAACCCAGCCCCGGCATCATGCCGATCAAAGAGCCGTAAATGGAGGATCGGAACATCAGCGGGATGCAGCGCTTGAACTCAGGCCAGGTGAAGTAATGCGCCGTCGGATCGTCAATCTTATCGGCGGCGGTCTGGATCATGTCCGTCTTCACACGTTTCTCGGCCTGGACGATAACTTCGGAAATCACGAACACGCCGATCAGCAGCGGCACCAGCGCCATGCCGGATTCCAGCTCATCGATGCCCATTGTCATTTTGAACTGGCCGGTGATCACGTCTTCGCCGATCAGCGCGATGGCCGCCCCGAACAGGGTCGAGACGATGCCCTTAATAATGCTGTCGCTGACTACGGAGCCAATGACGACAAAGGCCATCAGGTAGATCGCGAAGTTCTCGGGCGGGCCAAATTTCCGCGTGAACGCGGCAATCGCCACGGCCCCGAAGATCAGAATAATCTCGCCGAAATAGTCTCCGTAAGCGGAGGCGACGGCGGCGGTCTTGAGCGCCTTGCCGGCCTTCCCGGCCTGGGTCATCGGGTAGCCGTCCTGCATGGTGGCGGCGGATGCAGCGGTACCGGGTGTATTAAACAGGATCGCAGCAATCGATCCGCCGTATCGGCCGGATTTGCCGATCACATAAAGAAAAGCCAACCCGGCGAGGCCGCCGATCTCTTCGTTGTACGCAATTAGAATGGGCAGCATCATAGCGATGGCGGCGGCGGCAGTCAGCCCCGGCAGAGCGCCGAATATGATACCGACAAAAGCGGCCAGGATCACAAACCAAATCGCATACGGATCGGCGAAAAGGGTGCCGAAACCGCCGATGATATCTTCAAAAAACATCATGGCTTATTCACCCTTAATCCAATCCGTGTAGGGGCGCAGATCAACGAAGTACCCTTGAGGATCGCTCAACAGCATGACCCCCATGAACAGCCATTGGAAGATGACCGCCAGGAAGATCGAGCCGGCGATGATGCCGATCCAGTTCCGATTGCCAAAAGCATAAAGAGTGGCAATAAACGTCACGATCAGCGCAACGAAATAGCCGAACCCCCAAAAAAAGACGACAAACAAGACGCCGCAGCCGACGACTTCCAAGATGCACTTAATGTCGCTGTCGAGAAAACCGTATTCGTTCTTCAAATCGCCGGCACGGCCTGAATAGGCCCTTATCCCGAGCCAGACACCGCTGAGGATCAAAGAGATCGCCAAAATCAGCGGCATGGTTCGCGGCCCGACCATCTCCTTTGACGTTCCTATCGTCATCGCTTGGAAGACGAAGAATACGCCGATCAGAAGGACGACGAGACTGACCCAATACTCGACCTTGGTTTTGTATTGTTGATTGTCCACGATCAAAACAATGGCATTAAATAATCAAAAGAAAAAGGGGCGAGGCCGGCGAAGGCCTGCCCCTTTTCTTTTCGAGCCTATTGGGTGGCCAGGATCTTCTTAATGACCGGACCCATAGCCTTGTACATCGTGTCCTGAGCGGCGGTCGCCGTAGCAGAATCGGTGTAGAACGAGGCCAGCGCGTTCTTCTTCATGTAGCGCTTATAGCCTTTGAGGCCGGCGATGTGCTTGATCGCGGCGCCCACGTCGGCTTTGACTTCATCTGGCACGCCTTTCTTGGCGAAGAGACACATCAGGCCGGTGAACTCGATACCGCCCGTGCCCTGCTCACCGAAGGTCGCCAGTTTCGGCGCCATCGGATCGCGTTTGGAGCCGGCGGAGGCCAACGCCTTGATGTCGTCTTCAAAACCGACCAGCGTGTTCACGCCGCCGAAGACAGCTTCAACGGATTTGGACACTAGCGCGGCGCGGGCCTTGGACCCGCCCTTAAACGGCACTTTCTTGTGCTTGATGCCGTGCGAGTCAAAGAAGATGTGGCCGATGGTGGCGTGCATGGTCGCCGCACCGGACGTACCCCAGGTGATGGTCTTGCCCGAGGATTTGGCATAGTCGATGAACTCTTTCATCGTCTTCGCCGGATGGGAGGTGTGCACCTGCAGCGAGGTCACCAGCTGTGAGGCGCAGCCCAGGTTCACGAAAGCATCCGGAACGTGATATGGACGGGCGTCACCCTTGGCCAGCTCACCGGCGATGAAGGTGCCGATGTTGATCATGTAGAGGGTGTGGCCGTCGGCTTTTTCAGCCAGCGCCATCTTGGCGGCCTTCTGGCCGGACGCGCCGGGCTGGTTGACGATATAGGCCGGCAGACCGTTTAAGCTGGGGGCTTCGTGCATGTAGGAAGCGAAGCCACGAGCCGTGGTGTCGGTGCCGCCGCCGGCGGAGAAACCGACCAAAATCTTAATCGGCTTGGAGGGGTATTCGGCGTGGGCGGGGCCGCTGGCCGCCACCATCATTGCCGCCGCGGCTACACTTGCCGCAACTGTGGTCATTTTCTTCATAGGTAATCTCCCTGTGGAGTTGTTTGAAGTTAATTTTTATGAGCGCAAGTCAGAGCTCATGGGGTTAGGTATAGCCGTAATCC
>JAYPHU010000021.1:21104-67816 GCA_038127535.1 Rhodospirillaceae bacterium
AGCATCCATTCCGCGATCCAGGCACCCCCGTGCCGGTCATGGTCTTGCCCCATGACGTCCAGGATACCGGCGGCCCGCTGCCGCCCGAGCCGGGCTGTCGCCTCGGCAAACTCGACAGCCCGTGGGTTCCGCTTGTGCGCCATGCTCGAGCTGCGGCCGTACCCGGCCTCCCCGCCTTCAGAGACCTCGCCGATATCGCTGCCGGCGAGATGGCTGAGGTTCTGGGCATTCCGGGCCAGGGACGCACAGAGATTGCCCAGACACAACACCACTTCCGACATGGAGTCCCGCGCGTTGTGCCAATTGCTTTTAATCGTCCCGAGGCCCAGCTCCCGCGCGAGGGCAGCCCGGAACTCCAAACCGTTAAGATTCAGCGACGCCATGGTGCCAACAGCGCCACCCAACTGCACCACTAGAACGCGATCGCGGGCGGCTTGGAGGCGCTCCTGATGGCGTAGCATTTCCTCGAGCCAGTTCGCCAGCTTGGCGCCGAAGGTTGTAGGCAGCGCGTGCATGTTAATGGTTCGGGCCACCATCACCGTGTCCCGATGGTCGGTGATGAGTTTCTTTAGACCGTCCCGATAGCGCCGAACACCGGCAAGGATTTCATCCAGCCCATCCCGGACTTGCAGCACCGTGGCGGTGTCCATCACGTCGTAGGTAGTCATGCCATAGTGAACATACTGTGAACTGTCCTCACCCGCCTGTTCCGCGAGCTGTTTCACCAGGCCGATCACCGGGCGGCCCACCACCAACGTGTCTTGGCGCAACCGTTCGAGATCAAGATTTTCCGCAGATATCTTCTCGACAATTTGGCGCGCGGCGTCTTCCGGGATCATGCCCATCTCGCCCTGCACCTTGGCGACCGCCCGCTCGAACGCCACCATGCGCTCAAGCGCCGCCGCCTCGCTGAAAATTCTCTCCATCGCCTCCGCGCTGAATAGGTGGCGGTAGATGGTCCAATCAAAGAGCGAGTTAGAGCTCATGGCCGACTACCGGCCTTTGAACTCGGGTTTGCGTTTTTCCATAAAGGCCGTGCGCCCTTCCACATAGTCTTCAGAGGCAAAGCAGGCCGCCACCACCTCGTTGCAGCGATCAAGATCCCGGGCAGCGGGATCGCGGTGCATCACCTGGGTGGCGATAAACTTCATTGCGCGGACGGTCAGGGGCGCATTCCCGGCAATTGTAACCGCCAGCTCATCGACTCGGTCCGACAACCCGTCTTCCTCAGTCACCTCCTGGACGAGCCCGAGGCGCAGGGCGGTTTCCGCGTCGATGGACTTGGCGGAAAACATCATCTGTTTTGCCGCCGACGCCCCGACGGCGTTCACCATCCGCCGGATGGCGTCGAACGGATAGCCTAAGGCCAGTTTCGCCGCCGGCATGGCAAAGCGCGATTTGGCGGAGGCAATGCGGATGTCTGCACATGTGGCAAGGTTCAATCCGCCGCCGATACAGTGGCCGTCGATCATGGCGATCGTCGGTTTGGGATAATCCTCGATCATGTTGTACACGACATCGAGGCGGGCATTGTAATGCTCCGTCGCCTCCTTGGAGCCCCGTTCCTGATCGAATTTGGAAATGTCGGCGCCCGACACAAACGCCTTGCCGCCGGCGCCGGACAAAATGACGACCCGGATCTGGTCGTCCTCCGCAAAGGCCGTGAGGGCAATCTCGACCGCATCCCACATTTCCAGGGAAACCGCGTTGTGGCGTTCCGGGTTGTTAAATATCACGTGGCCCAGCGCGCCATCGGCTTTGGCGATAATCTTCTCTGTCGGCAGAGTGAGGTCTGTGGTCATTGGCTAGTCCCTTTCTTCTTCAAGTCTTTTATCGCTTGCCATGGGTGTTGTGACAATGCCCATTGGGTCGTCGCATAACTGTACATGGCGGCGGCGGTCTTATCTCGGTTCGGATAGATGCGCCCTAGGATGGATTTGACTCTCGGACCCTGCGCCGTAAGCTCGGCACAAATCAGGGAGGACATCATGGCATCCAGGGAAATTCATTTATGTGGCTCGGTGCCGCTCGACAGCGCGGCCGACGTGTTCGGCATGGTCTCGGAAAAGATCGGCGATTGCTGTAAGCGCATCCCCGACGGGGAGACCGGCGACCGGCTGATGTGGATCCGCTGGCAGGATCATGTGTTCAGGGATCATCCGCAACTGGACGCCATCGACTCCGAAGGCGATTACCGCAACGCAACCGCCATCGTTCAGGACTCCGCCGGCACAAAGAAGATGGCGCACACCACCTGGTGGAAGATTAAGGACGGCATCGACCCGGCCGATCTGGAAATGCGGCCGTTAGGCTATGCGGAAAACGCCATCGAAAGCTACGCCGATTTCAAGGAGATGAAAGAGGCCGGTAAGATTGCCTCGGACGCCAAGTTCCTGGTGGCTGCCCCCTCCCCTTTCAATGTGATCAATTCGGCCATCGCGCCCGAAGACCGGATCAGGATTGAACCGGCCTACGAGGCCCGCATGCGCCAGGAGGTGGACGAGATTTGCGGCGCCATTCCCCATGATCAGTTGGCGTTTCAGTGGGACAACGCCCACGACATGCAGGCATTCGACGGGGCGCGGGAGTGCTACTTCCCGTTTCACATGACCGGCATCGCCAAGCGGCTTATCAAATGGGGCGACTATCTCCCGGCGACGGTCGAACTCGGCTATCACTTCTGCTACGGCTCCTTCGGCGGTAAGCATTTCGTTGAGCCGGTCACCATGGCCGCTATGGTCAACCTGGCCAACCGGCTGGCCGCAGGTGTGCAGCGGACCATCGAGTTCATCCACATGCCGGTGCCCATCGAGCGGGACGACGACGCCTATTTCGAAGCGCTGGCCAATCTCTGTCTCAAGCCCGAGACCAAACTATATCTGGGCCTGATCCACGACAAGGACGGCACGGGCGGCGCCAACCGGCGGATCGCTGCGGCCAACAAGTATGTGCAGGATTACGGTCTGGCGACCGAGTGCGGCTTTGGCCGCCGCCCGGCGGACACGGTCCCACCGCTCCTTGATCTGCATAAGGAACTGGCGGGGTAAGCGTTACACCGGGAGCTGTTCGAGCAGCCGGCGGGCGGTCAAACGATGCGGACTTGTCTCCGAAAGCATTGCAGAGGCTCGGTTTCGACAGGCCGATTTTTTCCGCCAAATGCTCGTAGCTGACGGCCTCGAACACCTTTTCCAGCAATGCCCATTCAGCCGCGGTGATGATGCGCTGGATAATATCGATGGGATCAGCCGTTCGGGATCGCCATCCTCGCCATAAACGGCAAAGGTAATACCGATGCGCCGGAACAGGATTTCCGTCTGTTTGCGCTTGATTTCGAGCTGTTCGGAATTCGTTTCAGCGAGCCAGTTATCGATATTCCGATAAGACTACCGCGGGCTGCCGTCAGTCGTTCTCATCTCATCGAAAAACATACTTTTTTTGGGCTCCGCTGGTGGCGAAACCCACTGCGGGTTTCGCGTGTTGTGAAGCGGCATCATAGCGGCCCGCTCCTGAAATTAAAAGGCCCCGTCCATTCTGGACGGGGCCTTCCTCCGCGCTAATAGCCCTGGTGAACTAGGAGCTGCAGATAATCTTGGAGTCGTATTTGAAGCCGCGGCGGGTCCAGGATGGGTCGATCCACACGCCGATTTCACCGGCCAGCGCCTGGCCTCGTTTGCGCATGCGGAAGGTCGCTTGCTGTGAGTTATCAAGGCGCATCCGGCGCTTACTCACCATGGCTTTGCCGTCGGTCCGATAGATGTTAATCGCCGCCAAACGGGGCCATTTATCCCCGACATTGGTAATCTGAAAAACCGGCGTCGCGCCGTCGCAAGTGGCGCTGATCTCAACGTCCAAAGCTTTGCCCGTCACAGCGCTGACGGTGTCCTGTTTCAACGGGGTCGGATCATCGACCGGCCCTTGTTCCGCAGAAGAATAGGACGCCCTCATGGTCTCACCTGCGCCAGCATCCGTGCCGAAATTGCCAAGCGCCCGCGCCTGCCGCTTGGCCGCATTGAACAGGCCGGTCAGGCTGCCGGCGACGCCCTGCGGTACCACATCATCAGCCGGCGCATTGAGAGCCATCCGGCCGCCGTGGCGATGTTTCAGGCATTCGGTCACCCGAATACGCTCATCAACATCGCGGATATGTTTCTTCAGTTCATCGCCTTTCAGGCGGATCCCGCGCGATTTCACGATAGCCGTGCCGTCCCGCTCCAGTATGTCGCTCATCTGGGTACGGTAGTTTATCCATTTCTTGATGTAGGTGTCCCATTCCCCGTGATAACGGGAGTCCACGTAGCGCACGATCTTGTCGTGGCTGGTTTTCCACCAGGCTACATCAGGCAAAGCCGGGCATGCCGCGGCTTGGGCTTCGATAGGGCCGGTGGTGGAAATGAAGGTGTATCCGGCGATGATGGCCGTTCCGGCCATAATCGCTTTGGTCTTGATACCAGGCATAATTCGTCGCTCCGTACTCAATTCTTGAGTCGTTGGTTACTGTGCGAATTTTCACGCCCGAGATTTTCCGCTGGTGGGTTTTAGGCCGGTACGCCGCCGCGTCCTGCCGATTTGCGCACTTTCCGCGCGCCCACCCATGGCGGCTTCGGAATTGTTAATTCCGTTTTAAAGCTGAATGTATTAACAGCGCGTTAAAGCCATGGAATCGCAGTAAATTTTTCACTCGTAGCCATCAGGAATGGAAATATCCACGTCGCCACGCCGCCCACAGGCGGAACAGGGGAATTTCAGCTCCCGGCTGAGGTGCAGCACATGATGATCTTCGGTAAGCCGCGTGCGCCGGACGATTTGCTCTCCGGTCAAACTGCCTTTATGGCCGCAGGACTTGCACTTGAGCCCGATCCGGTGACGGCCCCGGATCACATCTTTCAGGGTCTCAATGGCGTACGGGTGGCGGGTGCGATATTCGGCAAGCCCGCCGCTGGCATATTCGACGTGATGCCAGATGGCCTCCGACAAGCGTTGCAGACGCACTTCGTCCAGCACGCCGCCGCCAAAGCGAGGCAAATAGGCTTTCAGCCCGCCGGCGATAACCTTGATAAAATGTTTTCGTCTGGCTTGATCCACGAGCGGCATCCCCGAAAAAATGCATCGCTCGCCCACCCGGATATGATCAGACTTGGCGGTCGGCGTCCACCAGCTATTCGTTGAAATTTAGGTTGGATACGACCAACGAGACGTGTACGCCCCATGACATAGACAGAATGGCCGCAAAAGGAGCGGATAATTGATGTTGATGAACTGGCCCGGGAACTCAAGAGAGACGAAGGTAAAGAACTGTTTCCCTATAAAGACACCGTGGGCAAAATAACGATTGGCGTGGGACGAAATCTGACGGATCGCGGAATATCCGAGGCCGAGGCAAGTATCCTTCTCAATAACGAAATCCAGATTGTAAAAGATGAGTTGAGCCGGAAAGTACCTTGGTGGACAGACCTGCCGGAACCTACACAGCGTGGCCTAGCCAATATGTGAGTCAACCTCGGCCGGCCACGCTTATCCGAGTTTAGAAACATGCTGCAGGTCCTGCAGGACGGGGATTACAACCGGGCCGCCGACGAAGCCCTAGACAGCAGATGGGCCCAACAAGTCGGCGCATGGGCGGAGCGGATCTCCGCACAATACCGCCAAAGCGCCGGCGGCTCCGGAACCGTCGGGGTCTGACCGGCAACTAGTCGAAAAACGCCAGGGTGCGTATCTCAATGCTTTCCCGGGGCAAGGCGCCGGCCGGTGAAGTCGGATCCGGGAACGAGGTATGCGCCGTGAACCGCGCACGGCCGTCCTTCATGGAGTCATAGACCTTAAACACCAGCGCCTCGTCCCGGGTCATCCGCGGGAAGTAAATCCACTTGTGATCAGGGTTGTGGGAAATTTGATAGGTCTCCCCTACCCGGTCCGGATAGCGCCGTTCCGAAGCGATCAGATCACCCGGCGCTAGGCTTGAGGCCTCGCAAATGGCCAGAGGATCGGATTCGATGGGCGTATTGATGGCCCGCCAAATCTGAATGACCGCCACCCGCTTTTTCAGCAGCTCTTCGGCCTCGTCTGGCAGAATATCCCGGACCCGCTGCGGGCCCGACCATTCGGTATAATCGTTGTGCACCCGGTGGACCGGTTCGCGGAGGAGTTTCTTCTCCCGGTCATCCTGATTACCGTGGCGCACCGTATGATCAAAAATGACCACCCGCGCGGCGCCGGAAACGTCCGCGATCAACTGCTCCGCCTCTTTGTAGTAGACGTCTCGCAGCTCGTCCTCGTCATAAAAGCTTTTCATCTTGGTGTGATGATCAACGAACTGGAATCCGTTCTTCTCCAGGGAATAGCTGTCCCGGAATAGCCGGCCGTTGACAACAGTCATGTCGTGGGTCTCGAACACACCGGTGTATTTACGGTCGAGATTCCCTTTCTCCATGGTCTCATTCACCGGTTTTTCGCCGGTATCAACGGAATAGGTCAGCGGGGCGATGATGGAGTCGGGCAGTTCGGTTGAGGCAATTGTCTGGTCCACGCTTGGATTCCTCTCGAGTCCTGAATATTTTCGAATTTATCCCGATTTTACCCGGTTCAGCCCCATCCGCAACCTCATCAAATTAAGACGATCTTAAACTTGTTGGCGCACAATCCTCACAACAATAAAACGTTTAAAAATTTGGTGGTGAATGACTTGGCGGAGTCAAAGAACGAGGATGGCGCCCGCGTCGATATCGTGGCCGGCGCCGATCCTGAAATCTCAGCCGATAATGGGGATCAAAACCCCCAAGCAAAGGCCGTTGCGCTGCGCGAGGGGTCTCAAAGCGGCGCACACCCGCGCGTCCTCGCCAGCGGCCGGGGCGCTCTCGCCGAACAAATTCTCCAGATTGCCTGGGCGAACGACATCAAGGTCCGCGAGGATGCGGACCTTGTCGAAATTCTCTCCGCCATCGACGTGGATAGCGAAATTCCAATCGAGGCCTTCGCTGCCGTCGCGGAAATACTTTCATACGTGTACCGGGCCAATGCCGGCCACATCAACCTAGAAGAACCGGAGGATTCAGCAGAATGACTGATTACGGATTACAGGCACGAGCCGACGAAATCGTCTCCAACATCCAACGCAGTAGAGCCGCACTGGCAGGCGGCGCGCTGATCGACTTCACACCGCTGGAAGCGCAGGTCGCCGACTTTTTCGACGTGGTCGCGGACGACGAGGTGCGGCTGGAGAACGTGGATAAAGATCAGTTGCACCGGACCCTGCAGGTGATCCTAGCCGGGCTGGAGTTGCTGGAAGGCGACGTCACCCGCCAGCAGGAAGAACTCGTCGCGGCCGAGGCCTAGTTCGTTACACCACCCGTATCCGGCAGGAAGAGCACATGGAAATAGATCTCGCCAGTTACATGAAGTTTTTATTCACGCTGTTGTTCGTCCTCGGATTGATCGGCGGGGCAGCCCTTCTTGCCAAACGGGCGGGGCTCGGCAACCGAGGCCCTGTGGTGAAGGGCCGCGGCAAGCGTCTGACGATTGTCGAGACGATGGCGCTGGATCCTAAACGCCGGGTCATCCTCATCAAACGCGATAATAAAGAGCACCTCCTGCTGCTAGGCAATACCAATGAACAGGTGATCGAAAGCGGCTTGGACGCGCCGGAGATAGCGGTGACTGAGACCTCGGCAGGAAAGCCGCAAGGCGAGCCGTTCAAGATCGTTAACCCCTTCAAAGCCGCGAGTTAGCCGACCTGATGCGAAAGTCTTCCCTCTTCATCCGGGCTGTACTTGGCGGCGGCGCTCTGTTGCTGGCGATGACCGCGTCCGCAGGCGCCCAATCCTTCAACCTGGACCTGGGCGACGGCCCCTCGTCCACCGGCCGGATTATTCAGCTTTTCCTGCTGATCACGGTCCTCAGTCTGGCCCCATCCATCCTGATCATGGTGACTTCCTTCACCCGGATCGTAATTGTGTTGTCGTTTCTCAGGACCGCCATGGGCACGCAGCAAACGCCGCCCAATCAGGTCCTGATGAGCTTGGCCCTGTTTCTGACCATGTTCATCATGATGCCGACCATGGAGCGATCCTGGGACGAAGGCATCCGTCCCTATATCGACAGTCAAATCGACGAGAAAGAAGCCTTCGCCAGGGCGAGTGCGCCGGTCCATGAATTCATGCGGAAATATGTCCGGGAGCAGGACCTGAAACTTTTCCTGGATGCGGCCAAGGAAGGCCCGGTGGCCACGCCGGAGGAGGTTCCGATTAAGGTCCTGATCCCGGCATTCATGATCAGCGAGCTCCGCCGAGCTTTCGAGATCGGCTTTCTGGTGTTCATTCCGTTCCTGGTCATCGACATGGTGGTCGCGTCGGTGCTGATGTCGATGGGCATGATGATGCTGCCGCCGATTATTATCGCGCTGCCGTTCAAGATCATTTTCTTCGTCTTGGTGGACGGCTGGTTCCTGATTGTCGGCAGCCTAATCCAAAGCTTCGGCACCAGGTGACGATCATCGGTCCACAATTCAGGCGTTCATCAATTCACGGACATAGGGCGGCAGACTGAACGCCGCCTTATGCATGTCCGGTGAATAGTAGCGGGTCTGTAGCCCCGATGCCTCGAACCGCCGCTGTAATTCTTCGGCACTTACCGATTTTAAGTCAGGATTATCTGACGCCCAGCCAAGCATCATGGTCCCGCCGATATAGGTCGGCACCACGGTTGCGTAAAAGCTTACGTCCTTGAAGACCGCGCCCAGGCGTTTGGCCGAATTTGTCACCTCTTCCGGCTGGGTAAACGGTACGCCATTTTGGGTAACCAGCACCCCGCCCTCGGTCATGCAGCGACGGCAATCGGCATAAAACTGTTCGGTGAACAGCACCTCACCCGGCCCCAACGGATCGGTTGAATCGATGATGATCACATCGAACCGGTCATCGGTTTCGGCCGCATACTTGCAGCCGTCCGCGATCACCAAGTCACACCGGGGATCATCAAATGCACCGGTGCTCAGACTTGGCATATACTCACGGCAGAGATCGACGACCGAGCGATCAATCTCGACCATGCGGGCGAGTTCAACCGACTTGTGGCGAAGCACTTCCCGCAGGACGCCGCCGTCACCACCGCCGATGATCAGGACCCGCTTGGCCGCGCCGTGGCCGAAGACCGGCACATGGGCAATCATCTCGTGGTAAATGAATTCGTCTTTTTCAGTTGTCTGAATAATGCCGTCCAGGGCCAACACCCGTCCGAACATGGGCGTGTCAAAGATCACCAAATCCTGGTGTTCCGATTTTTCCTGATAGATCAGTTCGGTGATCCTGAAACGCTGGGCATAGCCTTGATCCCGCCATTCGGCGTAGAGCGTTTCGTCGAACCAACTCAACGCAACTGGCCCCGCCGTTGCTCCGTCAGTTCGATCGAGTTCGGCTGGAAGGCGGCTTCCAAGACCGGCACCGATTTCTGCGGGTCACACTCACCGCACATGAAAATATCAATTGCCGCGAACGCCCGTTCGGGCCAGGTATGAATACTGATGTGGGACTCGGCGAGGACCAGAACACCGGACACGCCGCCATTTTCGGTAAATTGCTTTAGGTGAACGTGAAGGATTGTGGCGTCCGCCGCAGTGGCGGCATCACACAAGGCTTTTTCGATGACGCCGATATCTGTCAGGTTGATCGTACCCCACATATCAACAAGCAGGTGCGTACCGGCAAACCTCACGCCGTCTTTCTCGACAAAATAGTCGTTGAGACCGATTTCCACCGGTTCAGGAGGGAACGAGTGTTCCAAGATTTCCTGATCGGCAGGATCCCTCAATTCGTCCATATACTGTACCCACAAAAAACTCGACGGAGCGGGTTTTTAAACCTTCCGCTGGACAGTGCAAGTGATTTTTTAGGGTGGGAGAAAAATGCGAGGCGCGGGCGAAAACCCTAGTTCAACTGGCTCAGGTTACCCTCTTTCATTCGCTTCTTGTATTCGGCCATGAACGAGGCAAAATTTGATACCGTTTCGATTGTTCCGGCTACTTGGCGGTAATCGGTCAAGCCGATGGAATCCGGGCTTGAGATCAGATTGAACGCATCCTTATAACGGGTGGCGTTCATGGCCTGGCCGAACGCTTCACGTAACTTCAAGGTGCCCCGTTGGTTTTTCCCAAGCGCTTGAATAACCGCCATATTCAATACATAGAGCGCTTGGAGGTCGTCCAGTTTCTCGCCGGGATTGGCTCCGACGGTGGCGAGAATGCGTTTGAATACTTGAGCGGCGTTGCCCCAGTCCTTGGCCTTCCAATAGACCTCGACCTTCAACCGGTCCGCTTGCAGGCTTTCATCATCCTCGAGAAGCACGATGGCTTCGGGTCCGCGGCCTTGGTCGACGAGCGCGCGGCCCATGAGAAGCCGGCGTTCATTGATCAACTCCAGTGGCAAGTCGGGCGCCTCGGATTTCTTAAGGGCGTCGGCCGCCATCGCAGGCTCCCTGTTCAACAGCCTAACCGTCGCCAGTCTCGCGCCGACCCGGGCTTTCAGTTCGCCCTTCAACCGGAAATTGACTTGCTGGCGAAGAAGTTTCGCCGCCCGATCCAACAAGTCCACCTGCGCCAGACGGTCGGCAAGTTTGCGTATCATTTCATCTCCCCGCTCACCCGGTGGGGTCAGCTCTTTGAACTCGTCGTACAAGGCGATGGCGCGCACCGGCGGCATCTTGTCAGCAGCGTCGTTTAGATAGAGGTCCATGAATACGCCGGCCATTTCCTGAGTGACATCCGGCGCCGCCGGATTGTTCGGGAAGTAGGCGGCGGCGGAACGGAGGGTGCGCAGACCGTTCCGGTAATCCCCGACATCCAGGTAGAGACGTCCGAGACGGCGCAGTAAATCAAATTCGAAATCGCCGCCGCGCCAGGAGAATCGCAATTTTTCGAGCTCCTCAATCGCGTCTTTCGGCTTAATCTTATCCAACTGCAGCAGCAGGTCCGCCCGAAGTACGATGGAATTCACGATACTCGGCCGGTGTTCACCTTCGGCTGCCGCTTTCCATGCTTCAATCGCCCCGTCGAAGTTGCCGGCCAGCTTCTGCAGTTTGCCCTCCAACAGGGCAAGCTGATCAACTTCCTTGGGTGTCGGCTCTTCCTCACTGACCACGCGCAGGAAATCAGTCGCGAACTCGAGATCGCCCGCCGCGACACCGGCGTCGGCAATCAAAAGCCCCAAGGGCGTTTTCAACCGTTTGGGATAGGACCGGATGATCCTACCGGTGCCCTTTAAGGTTGGCGCCGCCTCGACCAAATTACCTTGGCTCGCCCGATTGATCGCCCGCCAGAGCTGCCCCTCGTCTGAACCGTTTAATGTGTCGTGCTTTAAATCCTCGTGCGCGTCGTCATAGCGTTCCATCAGGACATTGGTCATGCCCCGCAAAAGCCGGAACTGAGGCGTGCCTTCGAGGGCTGTATTGTCCTTGTACATCCGGTCCACCACGCCGGCGGCTTCGTAAGCAAAGTTCTGCCCAATGAGATAGATGGCGTAGTCCTGCCGGGCCGCCTGCTTGGCGCTGCCTCTCGCCGCCGCGACTTTGTCCAGCAGTTCCTGGCGGCGGCTGCGGAACGTGGTCATACCCTCACGGCGCGCCTCCCGCCAGACAACGGGTTTAAAAATGCGCTTCACCGAACTGATGTTGGCGATCTTAGCATTCGCCGTCAGCTTGGGGGACGAAGGCGAGATGGTCATCTTGGAGACGCTTGATACCTCCACGCCCTGGGTCGAGGGCCTGATCCGGATGTCGTCGACCTTGGGCTGAAACACCACCCCTTGCGCCGTCGGCAGAATTCGCAGCTGGGGATATTCGTGTTTCTTATTGATGCCGTGGGAGAAGTTGGTTATCGGCACCACTACAAGATTGTCGCCGACTTCGGCGTCGTGGAAAGCCAAAGCCTCCCCTGCTTGCGGAATGGGGATGTACAGCCGGGGGCCGGTTTGGGAGTCTGGTTGGGATTGCACCTGGATCGGGGTCTGAGGCGCAAGCTGCTGCTGCTTGAAATCAAATATCCAGGCATTGCCGTCCCGGCGAACCGTGGGATTGACGCCGGGGGCGGTGACCAGCCGCAAAAATGTCCCGCGCGGTGCGGAAAACTGATTGGCGGAGAGCAGCGTGCCGGCGCCCTGAGCCATGATCTGGCGGGTATCAAAATTCTGCGCCCTATCGAACACCAGCCAAAGGATTCCAGCGCGGCGAAAGACGGCGGCCGCTACCGAATCCTGGAAGTCCAGGCGCACCGAACCATTGCCGCCCCCTGCGCCAGTCGCCGGCGGTTGGGCCTGAGGCGCTGGCGCTGGTGGTGGCGACGCATCTGCCGTTCTTGGCTCGGGGTTGGGCGCGGGACTTGATGGGGTGTTGGCTGCGGGCGCAGCGGAAGCTGCAGCTTGAGCCGGTGCGGTAACGGGCGCCAATGTCACCGGGCCGGCAGAAGTGTTTGCCTGTTGGGTCTGCTGAGCCAGTGCGGGCGCGGCGGCGGCCTGACGCACCTGGGGCGGTTTGAGCGACGCCGGCGGCGGGCCATTCGCGTCATTCGCACCCGTCGGATTGAATACGTCAACGACGATCTTTGCACCGCTGCGGAAATGACGAAGCCGGGAGGTGGACGGAATCTTTAGGACCACGGTTGTGCCGTCGCCGGTCACCACACTGTCTGCGCCGGCCACGTTCCCCAAACCGCGGCGGTTCAACGGGGCGACTGCGACGTTCGCCCGCCGTTTGAAGTTAATACTGGCCCGGGTTCCTTGCCGGTCGACGCTGTAATCGACATTTTTAACCCAATCGAAGACAACCCGGCCATATTGAGGATGAGCGCCGGTGCGTACGCCCACCTTTTCAGACACATTGGCCGGCGGGCTTAAGTCGATAAGATTAACCGTCACCACGTTTCCGCGTGCGTTGTAATTGAAGTCAAATTCGCCTTTGAGCGGGAAGGTGACCACCCTGCCCCCGCCGCTCAAGCTTGGACGGCTGATATAATCAGAGAGCGCGCCGGGCAGGCCGGCAAAATTGGATTCCACCGGACGGGTGAACTGGACGACCAGTTGCCGGCCGGTGATCCGCGCGACAAACGGCACCGGCGCCGGCCAGGTAAAGGTCAGCCGTCCCACGCCGTCGCCCTTGGTTCCCCGAATCGTCACCGGGTCCGCCAGGGCGGCCGAGCTTATCCCGATCACGGCAATTGCCCCGATGAGCACTGCTCTCAGCCAGTTATGTCCGTGCATGACACCCATTGCGCTTATCCACCGTTGGATTTTATCACAATATCAATTCCGCGGGACAGTGTTCGGCGTCGTTCTTCTGGCAATTCTCTCAAAGCCGACGAGCGGGACCGTCCATACCCGAAGCTCAATATATCCTCGGTATAGTCGGCTTTGGTTAATTCATTCGCAACGGCGATGGCGCGGGCCAGAGAAAGTTCCCAGTCGGACGCATAGGCCTTACCGGCAAAATCATCCTCTTCCGAATAGCCGTTGACGCCGAGCTCATTGTCGATATGTCGCAAACCGCCGCCCAGATTGAATAGCGCCTGGCGCGCCGGCTCGGTCGGTGTGGCGCTGCCGGGCGCGAACATCAGTTGGCCGGGCAGAGAGACAATGATCCAGTCATCCAAATAAACAATTGGGCTGCCTTTCAGCAGCTGATCCTGCTTAAGCTTGGTGTCCGCGACGGCGTAGAGATATTCCAGATTGATCGCACGCTTGCGAAAAACGTTGGCGATGTTGTATTCCGCCGTCGGGACGACGATCACGACATCCTTGGCCGGGTTGAGCATTTGCGAGAGCACGTCGATCATTTCCTTCCAACGGTCGAACTTTACGTTCGATACGGAAAACAGCATGACGAAAAAGGTCAGCAACAGCGCCACCACATCGGTAAAGATGATCAGCCAGGTATTGCTGATAGCGGTAGCCGAAAGATTTTTTTGCGTCGCCATAGCCGCCTACTCCTCCCCCGCGTCCGCATCGGGGTCGAACAGGCGGTCGTAATATTCACCGACTTCATTGGGCGAGCGGATATAGAACCACAGAGTGACCTTGTCCGGATTTCCCTTGCGGATACCGATGGACACGGTATCCGGCGGCACACCAAGAGCCAACATGCCGCGGACGAACGCGCCGGCGCCGGCCATCTGAATAGTCTGTTCGCTGGGTATCAAGGTGTTGGGCTTGTCCTCGCTGCCGATAATAAACTCCATACCGAAGTGAAAGCCGAGGCGGGACGGCTGCTCAGCGAAGATATGATACGGTCGACCAAGGGAATATTAGCCTTCCGGACCTCCGTCGAATCCGGCAGGAAAAGGGAATCGGCTGCGATAATCGCTTCCATCAGCCGGCCCGGCTGGACAATCTCAACATTCTCGACACCGATGGTCGTCGCCATGATTTCGTGGGTGGCGGCTTCCGTGGCCGCCACGATCGCGTCCAATTCATCGCTAGAGGACGGCAGCAGCTCGTTTTTCACGTCGACCGGCCTTAGCGCGGCGATGTCGCGGCGCGCGCCTTCGATATATTCAGAGAGGATTTGAAGTTCCGAGACGATTCCCGGATCGTTCGCGGAAGACAGTTTCAGCGCCGCGCCGACGGTCTGTTAAACGATTTTGGCGATACTATCGATCTTAATAGTACCGCCGTCCCGTTTTTCGATTTCAGCCAGCTTTTTCTTGAGCCGGGTTGTTCTATTAGCCGCCGCCATGGAGTTGGCCTTAGAAGTCGCCGAGCACGCTCACCATTTTGGACTTGAGGGTTTCGGCATTGAACGGTTTCACGATGTAGTTGGACACCCCGGCTTCTTTTGCCGCGATCACGTTTTCGGACTTACTTTCAGCCGTCACCATATTGAAGGGAATGTTATTGAGAGACGCATCACCACGCACTTCCCGGAGAAGCTGGATACCGGTCATCGGCTCCATATTCCAGTCAGAGATGATTAAGCCCCAATCACTGTCTTACTTGAATTTCAAAAGGGCCGACTGTCCGTCGCTGGCCTCTTCAACGTTGTTAAAGTTCAACTGCTTCAACAGTTTCCGCACAATGCGCGTCATCATATTGTAATCGTCCACGATCAACACGCGCATATTGGTATCAACAGCCATCGGTCACTCCATTGTTACCGGACGCGATTTCTGCGCCCTTTATCAAGAAAATTAAGCCATCAGGCATAAATAGGGATTTAACCTGTTCTTTTACAGGTTATTTTTTCGAATTAACCGCCCGAATCTCCGGCGGGACCAGGCAAATTACGCAATTTGGACAACTGCACGGTCATTTCCTTGGCTTTTTCCGGGTTCATTTGCGCCATAACAGGCGCCAGACGACGCTCTTTCATGCGCTCAGCAACGGAAAGCAGCGTATCCAGCTCCAATTGCTCGAAAATCCGGGCTGCATCCTTTGGCTTCATTGCCTCATAAATGCGGACGAGGCTCCGGAGCTTGTTCTCCTGCTGCTCATCATGGGTCTTGATGAGGCTCTGAATTGTCGCCTGGAGCCGCTTTAACTCTCTGATTTTAGTATTAATTCTCTGTTCGGCGGCGGTCACCAGCCCTTCCCGGACCAGAAGGTCGTCGGCTTGCTTCTCCAAGCCTTCCCGACGATTGGCCAGTTGTTGCAGGAGATCAATCTCTGGTTGGGTAAATAAAGTCGGATCATTGTCCGGATTGTCTTCGTTGACCTTTTCTTCTCCCTCAGCCTGAGCCCCGCCTTCTGGCTCAGCCGGCGCTTGCTCCTTGCCTTCGGGCAACTCCCCTTCAGGCGGAGCGTTTTTGGCCGGCGGCTCCTGCAGGTCCTGCTTTTCCTGGGCCTGGGCCTGGGCCCGGCTAATCTGGATCGGACTCTCTTCGGAATCGAAGCCATCCCAGATGTCGGACACTTTGACCGTGACCATCAGCGTCGCGGCGAAAATGGTAACCGGCAGAACCCTTATTTTATTGAATAGCTTCATTCACACGCCACCGATTGGTTGGTTATCTCACAGCTTGCAAGGCCTTGATCAGTTCTCTCTCTGCCTCGTTTTTCGCCGTATTCTCCGTGCGGGTTTGTTCATTTGCCGGCTCCCGGTCCAGGCCGATCTTGGACGCCGGGGGTTTCCAGCCCTCTGTCGTGCGGATGTCTTCTTCCAATAGATCCGCAATCTTGTTGGCGCGATCGATCAAGAATTCTAGATCGTCCCGCACGCCTTCGGAACGGGTCACCGTTTCCTGAAGAGCGAGGCCGGCAGAATCGGTTGTCGCCTTTAGCTGATAAACACTCGATTCAGCTTTTGCCGTCGCATCGGCGAAGCTGGCCGCCAGTTTTTCAAGGTTCTTCTGATCCTTGCGCAACGCCACAATTCGCCTGTTCAAGGCGAAGCCGTAGCCAATCGCCATGCAAAGAAGCACGATCAGAAAAATATCCAAAATTACGCTCACGCTCAGCCCTTTCTGTCATGGACGATCCGGTCACCGATTCGCACGGCAATGGAGTCGCCTTTTCTACCCATTTTTCCACTGAACATCGGTATGTCGCCACACCGGACTTCGATCGTCGAATCAGAGGTGGCGTTCAGCGCCAGCTGAGACCCGACTTTCAAATCAAATACCTGACCCAAAGACATGAGCTGACTGTCCAGGACAGCTGTCAAGTCGATATCCGTTTTCCACAATTCCTCGGCCAAGTGAGTTTCCCAAATGGAGTCGCGGCCAAACTTCTCACCCATGAACATCTGGAGAAGCAGTTCGCGAACCGGCTCAAGGGTGGCGTAAGGAATCAAAAGCTCCAATCGTCCGCCGCGGTCTTCCATGTCGATCCGTAGCTTGGCCACGATCGCCGCATTCGACGGCCGGGAAATGGTGGCAAATCGGGGATTGGTTTCAAGCCGCTCGAACCGGAATGTTACGGGGCTCAACGGGTCGAACGCGGCGCTGAGATCGGCAAGCACCACGTGCACCATCCGCTCAACCAAGTTGCGTTCGATACTGGTGTAAGGCCGGCCTTCGATGCGCATGGCCGCCGCAGTGCCGCGGCGTCCGCCCAAAAGAACGTCCACCGTGGAATAGATGAGGGAGCTGTCGACGGTGAGTAGGCCAAAATTGTCCCATTCCTCCGCCCTGAAGACGCCCAGCATCGCCGGCAACGGTATAGAGTTCAGGTAATCGCCAAACCGCAGGCTGGCAATATTGTCGAGGGAGACCTCAACGTTGTCAGAGGTAAAGTTCCGCAAGGACGTCGACATCATCCGGACCAGACGGTCGAACACGACCTCCAGCATGGGAAGACGTTCGTAAGAGACGAGCGCGCTATTCAGAATCGCCTGGATGCCGGACCGGTCCCTGATCTCCTCGGCGTCATCGTCGAAGCCAAGCAGGCTGTCGATTTCGTCCTGGTTCAGAACACTGGTGGTTTCACGCGGGGATGCGGAGGCCGCGGCAGCGCCGCCGTCGCCGTCGTCGCCATCACCGCCGACCATGGCCTCCCATTCGGCGGCTAGGTCATCTTGTTCGTCGCCATCGCCGTCACCGCCCGCCATTTGGGCTTCCGACTCGGCGGCCATGGCATCTTGATCAATATCTTCGTCGCCCGGAGGGACCGTCATTTCTGCTACCTTTCACACCGCACCATGACCTTTTTCGATCTGGCTTTTTCTTATAGCTGCGTATTCTAACGCTATTGTACCAACATTTCCTTAAACAGAACGGAATTCACCTTGGCCGGCTGAACCGCAATGTTGACGCGGGTCAGCAGCTCTTCGCGAAGCCTGTAAATACCAGCCGATCCCCGCAAATCGTCAATCCTGAGTTCCCGTAAATATGTTTGGAAATTGTCGATGACCCGGGGCATGACCTGTTGAATTTTCGCCAAATCATCAGCGCTCGCCAATTCCAACGACACTTTTATCTTGAGAAGATTCTGCCGGCGCCCCGATGAATTCAGATTGACGATCATCTCGTCCAGATCGAAGAACACCACCTGTCCTGGAGGCAGAGGCGCATTGCCACCGCCATCCCCGCCATCCCCGCCACCTTCGCCGCCCTCGGCGGCTTCCTCGGTGCTGCCGAGCAAGGGATCCAGCAAGCCTGTGAAGAATGCAGCCGCGCCGCCGCCGATCAACAGCAGCAGTACAATACCGATAATGATGAAGAGCTTCTTTTTGCTCTTCTTACCACCGCCGCCTGACTCTTCACCTTCTTCAAGGTCTTCGTCATCGCCGAGGTCTGCATCATCATCTAAGTCGTCGTCTAAATCATCGTCGGCCATTTTGACCCAACCACTTCAATATTTTTGTTTATGCCTCTACCGGGCCGATCACGCTTATCGCACCTTATGTAGGTATGGTTAATAAGTTGTTGAAGCGGGTCGGCCTCAGCACGTCTCGAGCCCGTGTTCCATAATAATCCCGCACTGAGGAATCGCTTCGGAAGGATAACAGACCCTTTGTCGAACAGGCAATAAATGCCGGTCGCAGGCTGATCGGGCCGGGCAAACTGTGTTCGTTGCCAACAGGTATAGAAAAATAAGTATCTGAAAAATATAAATTATTTTGTTTGGCACGGTTGATGCAGTTAACCGGCCAACAAAAAAGTTTTTAAGGAACGGGAAAAATGGAAACTTCAGGTTTAATCGCGTTATCGCGGCAGGCCGCGGTGCGACGCGAGATGGCGGTGATTGCCACCAACCTCGCGAACATGAACACCATCGGCTACCAAGGCGAACAAATGATGTTCGTCGAGCATTTGGTGAAGTCCGAAGGCCAAGGCAGTCTTATCCCCACGGTGTTGTCATTCTCGCTCGATATCGGGCAGATCAGAAACACCGCCGAGGGTCCCATTCAATCCACCAGTAACCCGCTCGACGTCGCGATTAAGGGCGATGGCTGGTTTGCGATCGAGACCGAAGACGGCGAACGCTACACGCGGAATGGCCGCTTCCGGCTCAATCAGGAAGGCCAGATCGTCACGCAGCATGGCTATCCTGTCCTCTCGGATGCGGGCGTGCCGTTTACGCTGGCGCCCGGCGATACGGATATCGAAATCAGCCGGGATGGCACTGTCGCCACCAATAACGGTGAACTCGGCAAGTTTAGGGTGGTTGAGTTCCAACGGACGCAGCGCATGGAGAAAGAGGCTGGCGGCATATACAAGACCAACGAGCCGCCGGAAGAACCGGAAAAGGTCGAAATTCTGCAAGGGGCGCTGGAAGGCTCAAATGTTAATCCGATCCTCGAAATGACGAAAATGATCGACGTGCACCGTTCGTACAATGGCGCTCGGACCTTCATCGATGAAGAGGACAAACGGCAAAGAAAGATGATCGACCAACTGGCGCCGCGAATCTAGGCGACGCCCAAACACGCCTAATTTAAGACGAAGTCTATAATAGAAAGGACTGGAAAATGAGATCTCTCAGCATTGCGGCGACAGGTATGCTCGCTCAGCAGCAAAATGTGGAGGTCATCTCCAACAACATCGCCAACATGAACACAACGGCGTTCATGCGGCGGCGAACCGAGTTCCACGATCTGATTTACCAGAATCTCCGGCGAGTGGGTTCGACGGCGTCCGACGCCGGCACGATCATCCCGTCTGGTGTTCAACTGGGTCTTGGTGTGAAGATGGCCGCAGTTTACCGCATCCACGAGCAAGGCAATCTCAGCTCAACAGACAATACGTTCGACATGGCGATCCAAGGGAAGGGCTTGTTCCAAATCACCCTGCCCGATGGCTCGACCGCCTACACGCGTGACGGCTCCTTCCAGTTGAGCGCGACAGGCCAAATTGTCACCCACGACGGCAATCCGTTGACGCCCAATATCACGGTTGATCCGAACGCGGTAGACGTGACCATCAACTCCACCGGTGAGGTGCTCGTTAAGCTCCAAGGCCAGGTGACGCCGGCAACCGCTGGGCAAATTCAGCTCGCCTCGTTCCCGAACGAAGCTGGCCTGGAAGCCATCGGCGACAACTTGTACTTGGAAACGCCAGCCTCCGGTGCGGCGACCACCAGCAATCCGGGTCAGAGCGGGTTCGGCACCCTTCTCCAAGGGTTCCTTGAGACATCTAACGTGAACGCCGTCTCGGAAGTCTCCGAACTCATCTCGGCGCAGCGCGCCTACGAGATGAATTCCAAAGTCATCCAGACTTCCGACGAGATGATGGGCACCCTTAACCAAATCCGATAGGAGGCAGCCATGATACGTAAATTGGCAATATTTGGCCTTGTTTGGAGCATTCTCGGGGCCCCTGCCCTGGCCAGCGAAGTCTCGCTCAACACTCACATAGTGGTGGAGGATCAATACCTTCGGCTGGGAGACTTGTTTACGATCCAAGGCGAGAAGGCCGCGAATAAGATCGCTTACTCCCCTCAGCCCGGAAAACAGTCGGTGTACAGGGTGGAGTGGCTCTACCGTGTCGCAAAGTACCACGGCGTTCCCTGGCGGCCTCTGTCGATGGACACCAGGACAACTGTAGAGCGCGCCAGTCAGGAAATTAATCGGGACGAAATTGAATCGGTTTTGATGGACGCCCTCAAGGAAAAGGATATCGGTGACAAAGTTGAAATCCGCTTAAACACCCGCAATGCGCGTGTATTTGTCGCCGCCGAAAAGCCCGCAACGGTCGGTGTGGAATCCCTAAATTACGACGACAGAAGTCATCGCGTCTCGGCAACTCTGGTGGCGCCGGCTGGTGATCCATCTGCTCAGCGATTCCGGATTAGCGGAAGAGTCTACAAGCTGGTCCCGGTGCCGGTGCTGAGCAAACGAGTACGCCGCGGTGATATTATCCGCGAAGACGATATCACCTGGAAGAACTTGTACGAGACACGGGTTACCCGGGACGTGGTTGTCGATGAAGATACCTTGGCCGGGCAGGAAGCAACGCGGAGCATTGGTCCAAACCAGCCGGTCCGGGCATCCTATCTGCGCCGCCCGCAATTGGTCAAAAAGGGCAGTATTGTTACGATTTTATTGCAACGTGGCCAAATGCGTCTGACCGCGCAGGGCAAGTCGCTGGACAACGGGGGTAAAGGCGACACGATCCGGATCAAGAACAAGCACAGCAAACGTATAATTGAAGGTGAAATCGTCGGCGCAGGCACTGCGCGGGTCGCCAACCTTCACCAACAATTGGCTGACTAGGAGAAACGTGATGAACTCCCCCTTATTTGGAATAACCAAAAGACTGGGGCTCGTGCTCCTGCTCTCGACCTCACTGGTGGCGTGCAACACGTTCACGCGTCTCTCCGAAGTCGGCAACGGCCCGGAAGTGAGCGATATCTCCAATCCGACCAACCGGCCTAATTATCGCCCCGTCAGCATGCCCATGCCGGCGCCGCAACAGGTCAACCATAAGGCGAACTCGCTTTGGCGTCCCGGCGCCCGCGCCTTTTTTCGTGACCAACGGGCCAGCCAGGTGGGCGACATCCTGACCATCCGGCTGTCAATTTCCGATAGCGCCGCACTGGCCAACTCCACGACCCGGGAACGGGACGACAAGGAAGACGGCGACGTGACCAAACTGCTCGGCCTAGAAGCAGAACTCGCCAAAGCTTTGCCCCAAGCCATTACCCCGGCGACCACTGTCAGCCTGGGCACCAAACATGAAACCACGGGCGACGGCGCCATCGACCGGTCGGAAACGGTGGCAGTCACCCTGGCGGGTATCGTGACTCAAGTTCTCCCGAACGGCAATTTCGTGGTGTTCGGGCGTCAGGAAATCAAGGTTAACTACGAGATGCGGGAAGTCATGGTCACCGGCGTTGTCCGCCCGGAAGACATCGACTCTTCGAACACAATTTCACATGAACAAATCGCTGAGATGCGGGTGGCCTATGGCGGCCGCGGCACCTTATCAGACCTGCAGCAGCCTCGTTACGGCACGCAGCTCATCGATATTATCTTCCCGTTCTAATTCCAACACGAATTGGAACAACTTAAGGCCGGTGGGCAACCACCGGCCTTCTTTTTTTGTGAATTGAAAAGGATGTCGCGATTACAGATCGCGGCGTGTTTTCTCGTCTTTCTCGTGCCGCTCCTGCGCCTCAAGACTCAGTGTGGCAATCGGCCGCGCCTCCAGCCGGCGAAGGCCAATCGGCTCCGCGGTTTCTTCGCAATAACCGTAGGATCCGTCCTCAATCCGCTCCAGCGCCTCGTCAATTTTGGAAATGAGCTTTCGCGCCCGATCGCGGGTGCGCAGTTCGAGTGAACGTTCGGTCTCTACCGAGGCCCGGTCGGCAAGATCCGGCTCGAGAAACGTGTTTTCCTGAAGATGAGAGCGGGTTTCGCTGGCCTCTTCCAACAACTCAACCCTCCATTTTTCCAGCTTCTGGCGAAAATATTCGCGCTGGAGGTCGCTCATAAATTCTTCTTCGTCTTCCGGACGATAGTCCGGTGGGAGTGTCACCGTCATTTGTTAGTCCTCCTGGGAAGCCATCTCCATTTGGCGGCGGAATATAATTGCGAGAAACCACTCTCTCAAGAGGATAATCAACTCGGGATCGAGTTATTTTTTAGGCCAAATCACAGCTAAAAATCGGGAAATACCTAAATCGTCCGGCTCCACTTCGCCAGCTCAACTTCGGCCCTGAGCTCAATGTCGTTGATCAAGTCAAGCAGCCGGGGATCGCTCACCGTTGCCTTGCGGCTACGCATGGTTTGCGCAATGTTGGCCAGCCGGTCCTTGGGGATGGCGCCGACCAACAAATCCCGGCGCAATTCCTCCAATTTGTCGAGAATATCCTCCCCGTAACGGATCATTTCCCGGCGGGCGCCATCCTCGGTATAGTTCTGCACTTCCTGGACGGTCAGAATTGAGCTCACGCCGCTAACACCGGCCACATCCTTGGGCGCA
Source organism: Rhodospirillaceae bacterium (assembly GCA_038127535.1). GTDB lineage: Bacteria > Pseudomonadota > Alphaproteobacteria > Rhodospirillales > UBA2165 > JAYPHU01. Next base: position 43,936 of record JAYPHU010000021.1, read on the forward strand.
TCGGCCTCGCTCCTGGACGAAGAAACCTTGCTTAAATGGTCGGAAAAGCTGGGCCCGCCGGTCGCGGCGCTCTTCTTTGCGGCCTTGGCCTTTTGGGCGGGCGTGGATCTGACTTCCGGAACCTTCATCGAACATAAGATACTGGAATTCGAGTTTTCATAAAAGCTGGTTGATGCACCACCGGCCCAATTCGCTGCAAAAAGTCACGCGGGCCGGAACGGATTGCCGGGTAAATTTTACCCCCTCCGAGACGGCTCTGCACAGACCAGACATCAGCATCAAAATAACCTATTTTATATAAATTTATCAATCAGTTACGAATCATTCATGTTGGCATCATCCTTGCTTAATAGAAGTTCCAACCTTTGTAAAAATATAACTCCGATCTGGTGGGAGACCGCATGCCATGCCGATGTATGGATTTTTGAACGCGCCGTCGATGGGGATGCTGACACAGTCGTCCGCTTTTTCAACGATCTCGCAGAACATCACCAACCTGAACACGGGCGGCTACAGAGGCACTGACACCCGCTTCGAGACCGTGCTAGCCAGCACCTTCGGCAACAATTCCGATGTCGGCGGCGTGGCCGCTATCCGGCACACTAAGGTCGCCCAACAGGGCAATATCATCTCCACCACCAATTCCAATGACGTCGCCATCAATGGCCAGGGTATGTTCGTCTTTAATACGGACGTGGACGGTACCGGTGAGATACTCTATGGCCGTGACGGCGCCTTCAACCTGGAAAAGAACGGCACGTCATCTTTGAGCGGCAGTTTCCGCGCTGACGGATCGATTGACTTGGATGGCACCGATTTCACCTTCACCGCGGATCAGGCCTATCTGGTGGATAAAAGCGGGCATTTTCTGCAAGGTTGGCAGGCTGATGAAACCGGGACCGTGAACTCCAGTAGCAGTTTGGTGTCCTTGAGAGTAGACCGCTTCGCCTTTGCTTCGGATTCTTCGGCGACAACGACATCGGAGCTCGCCGTCGCCCTACCCGCTGATGCTAGCACGGGTCAGGTCGAATCTGCCGTTGCCAGCATTTATGACGCCAATGGCGATTTAAATTCCTTTGATTTTCAATGGACTAAAACAGCCAACGCCCAAGAGTGGACGTTAACCCCGGTCCCGACAAACGGTACCCTTACCAGTGCGGCCGAGAGTTTTACCTTTGGCGTCGACGGTTCGTTGCCCGATGGCACCACTCACACCTTCTCTGTCACCTGGTCGGATGGAGACACGAGCAACGTTACGCTGGACCTATCGGATACCGTGTCCATAGGTACTAGTTTTTTCTACTTTGACTTCCAGAAAAATGGTCGGGGACCGGGCGATCTGGAGTCTTTCAGTTTTGACCAGGAAGGCTTTATCAATGGCCGGTTTACCAACGGCGTAACAAGGCCTTTGTATAAACTACCTCTCGCCACATTCGCCAATCCGGATGCGTTGGAGGAAAGACTCGGTAATGTATATGCCGAATCTGTGCAGTCTGGTTCGGCGATCTTCCGGCAAGCGGATCTGGACGGATTTGCCACCTATATCCCCTTCGCCCACGAGCTGTCGAACGTCAATCTCGGCAGCGAATTCACCAATATGATCATGGCGCAGCAGGCCTATAACTCGGCGGCCACGGTGTTCAAAACGGCCGACGAGATGACCAAAACGGCGGCCGATCTGAAGGGCTAGTCAGCTGTACTAGGCTGAATCGGCGGATACCCCACGCCCGGCAATTCTTTCCCCGGCCCAAGGTCAAATCCGTCATTTCAGGCCCCGAAAACCGCAAGAAACTTATTTTAGCTGTGTATTTTCAGATAATTAATAACAAGGGAAAATTGGCACAATTATCGCATAAATAAACGCTAACCGGCGGAGAACCGCTGAATAACCATGAATGAAGTTAATATGGTGGAAGACAAAATGAGCAAAAAGAACGGGATCGTGAAAAAGATTTGGCGGCCAACGAGCCGCTCAATATGCTCCGCGGCTTTCGCCGCCGGTTTTTTCCTCACAAGCGCTCTTCTTACGCCGGCCGATGCGTCCTCGCGCATCAAAGACGTCGCCAGCTTCGAAGGTGTTCGCGACAATATGCTGGTCGGGTACGGCCTCGTTGTCGGCCTGAATAACACAGGCGACACCCTGGATGACGGTCACTTCACCAAGCAGAGCCTGCTCGCCATGCTGGAGCGGCTCGGGGTGAAACCCACTCAGGAAGGATTGGACTCTTCAAACGTCGCCGCAGTGATGGTCACCGCGTCGCTCCCCGGCTTTACCCGCCAGGGCACCCGGATCGATGTCACCATCAGCGCGCTTGGCGACTCCAGTAGCCTGCTGGGCGGCACTCTCCTGGTGACGCCGCTGCTCGGCGCGGACGGTGAAGTCTACGCGGTCGCTCAAGGACAGATTGCCGTTGGCGGCTTCCAGGCCCAGGGTGACAACGAGTCCATCACCAAAGGCGTACCGACCAGTGGCCGGATCGCCAACGGTGGCATTGTCGAGCGGGAAATCGGCTTCGAGCTCGCCTCTCTGAAACGGGTCCGGGTGTCGCTCCGCAATCCTGATTTCACCACGGCGCGCCGCATGGCCCAGGCGATCAACGCCTTCCTGGGCACGACGGCCGCCCGGCCCAACGACCCCGCCACGGTCGAGCTTCGGGTGCCGCGCGGCTATGAAGACAACGTGGTCGGCCTACTGACGGATATTGAACAGCTGCGGATCGAGCCTGACCAATTGGCCAAGATCGTGATCGACGAACAATCGGGCACCATCGTGATGGGCGAGAACGTGCGGATCAGCACTGTCGCCATTGCCCAGGGATCTCTCACAATTAGGATCACCGAAACACCACAGGTGTCGCAGCCGGGTCCGTTTGCCCAGGCCGGCACCACACAGACGGTCGGCCGAAGCGATGTTCAAATCGATGAAGTCACGGACAAGAAATTCTCGGTCGTGCAGACCGGTGTCACGCTGCAGGAACTGGTCAACGGCCTGAACGCGCTGGGTATCGGCCCGCGTGATCTGATCACCATCCTTCAAGCCATCAAAGCCGCCGGCGCTCTGCAGGCTGAAATCGTGGTGCTCTAATGGAAAACGTCGACATCATCGCGCAAGGCGCCATGGCCCTGCAGGGCGGCAAAGCGGCCCCGCAGTTCGGCAAGAATATGAACAACGAGCAAATTCGGAAAACCGCAGAAGACTTCGAAGCGTTTTTCCTCGGCCAAATGCTCCAGCCCATGTTTGCCAACATCAGCCCGGAGGCACCGTTCGGCGGCGGCCATGCGGAAAAGATGTGGCAAGGCCTGATGGTCGATGAAATGGGCAAGGCCATGTCCCGCGCGGGCGGCATCGGTCTGGCCGATTCCATCCATCGTGAAATCTTGAAATTGCAGGAGGTGCAGAAATGACCCAGTCGATGACCAATGACAAGAAAGTCAGCAAACTGGTAGGCATCATCGGACGCCTCAGTAAGCTCATTCAGGAAGAGAACGCAATCCTTAAACAGCCAGGCCGCTCCGACGGGCTTCGCGAGATTTTGCAGGAAAAGCAGAACCTCAGCCAAGTCTACGAGCAGCAGATCAAAATACTGGACGATGAAAACACGTTGAAGCAAGTCGATCCGGAAACGCGGCGCCGTCTCAAGGAAGGCCTGGAAAACTTCCATGCCCTGGCCGAGGAAAACCAGTTCCGGCTCATGGCGCGGATGGAAGCGACCAAACGGGTCTTCTCGGTCATTCAGGAAGCCGCCAAGGAATATCACGGCTCCCGCAGCACCTACGGCAATTCAGGATCAGTCGATCAACCGATCCGCCAGGCGTACAGCCAGCCTGTCTCCGTCGGCGTGAGCCAAGATATTTAACCGGACTTCGTTTTAGGAAGGGGATCAGCCCTTGTCTCTGGAAGTCACCTTACAAAATGCAATCAGCGGCTTGCAGACCAGCAAGACGTCGATTCAGACGATTTCCAACAATATCGCCAACGTTAACACCGAAGGCTATAGCCGGAAGATCATCGAGCAAACGTCCCGGGTCATCGACGGGCGCGGCTTCGGCGTCGAAATCGCGACCATCACCCGCAACGTGGACGACGGCATTCTGCGCCAGCTTCGGACGGAATCGGGAAACTTGCAGGAGCTGGATACGAAGCAGCTGTTCCTGAGTCAGATCAACCAGTTCTTTGGTCGGCCAGAAGATAATAACTCGATCACCCACTTTATGTCGGAACTGGGCGCTCAATTTGACGCCTTGGCGCTCACCCCGGAAACCGAGGCCACGCAATTTCTGACCGTGAAAGCGGCGGTGGATACAGCCGAAGAGCTGGACCGGATGTCCGATGAAATTCAGCGGCTTCGGGCGGAAGTGAATAATAAGATCACCACAGCGGTCAGCGAATTTAACTCGGCCATGACCACGGTGGTCGACACCAACTTTGCAATTATCGAATTTGCCGCATCCAACATCAGCACGGCGGAACTGGCAGACCAGCGGGATCAGGCCCTCAACATCATGTCCGAAATCATGGACATCAAATATTTCAAAAAGAGCGATTCCAGCCTCACCGTATTCACCGGGTCGGGTCAGACGCTCATCGACGGGCAGAAACAGGACCTGATCTTCAATCAGCCATCGACCATGACGGCGATGCTTGAATACACGCCCACTTCCGCCACCAACTATCTGGGCCCGACGGAAACCGGATTCCCGGTCGGCGGCGTTGAAGGCATCTTCGTCGGCGAGAAAGCCACTTCGGCTGACATCACCTCGGACATCCATACCGGCCGGCTGAAGGCGCTCATTGATATCCGAGATACCGAACTGCCAGCACTGCAGGCGCAATTGGATGAGCTGTCCGAGAAACTCAAGGACGAGCTGAACAAGGTCCACAACTCCGGCACGGGTTATCCGCCGCCGTCGTCTCTTACCGGAGACCGCTACATCCAAAGCGACACCGCCCTGGACGCCAGCGGTATCTTTCGGGTGGGCATCGTGAACGACTCAGGCACCCTGCAAGAAGGCAACGTCTTCAATCTCTCCGACGCCGAGACCTTTGCCGCTTATGAAAGTGATCTGTTTTCCAGCGCCACCTCCGACGTGATCACCACGGCCGGCTCGTTGACATTCACCATTGGCGGCACAACGGCCGCCGTCGCCTACACCGCATCGGATACACTGACGACGCTGGCCACGAAAATTACGGCCAACGGTACCTTGTCCGGCCTCAATATCAGCGCATCCGTCGTAACCGAGGGCTCCAATTCCCGGCTGCGGATTGCCGATTCGGACGGCGATGTGTTCTCGATCAGCGCCGATAGCGGCAGCTTCCTGACCGATCTCAACCCGAAGGTCCGGACCATGAGCGATCTGGTGACAGGTTTGAGCACCATGACCAATATGACGGCCTCGGTCACATCTACTGGAAATCTGCGACTGGCGGCTGACAATAATTTCAATGTTACCGTGAACGAATTGACCAGCTCCTTGAGCGGGCCCGGCGATCTGAGTAAGGGCTTCTCAACTTTCTTTGGCCTGAATAACTTCCTCGATTCCAACGAGAGTTTTTCGACGTATCGGTCTGATCGGTTTACCAGCTCCAGCGCCGATGTAATAGGCACTGCCGGCACACTGCATTTCTCCGGCAACGACGGTGCGGCGTGGACGGCTTCTGTGGCTTACACGGCTTCCGATACGCTGACCTCGCTGGTCACCAAGATCAACGCCAACACCACTTTGGATACGGAGAATGTCGAGGCCGAAGTGATCGCCGACGGCGATGGCTTTAGGCTGGAAATCACCGATACGGAGGGTGATGACTTTGCCATGGTGGAAACCGGCGGCGGTTCGATCCTGACCGATACCGGGCTACGCACCGATTATCGCGGCATGAGCGGCCGGCTCGAGGTGCATGAAGACATCGTCAACAACACCTTCTTTGTGTCCCGCGGCTCTCTGCAATCGAACACGTTTAATTCCAGTAATTACAACAGCGACACGTCCACCTTTGCCGCATTGGGCATCACGGCTGGCACGCTGACCTTCACCATCGATTCGTCCACAACAGCGTCGGTGTCCTACACCACGGCGAACACCCTGACCTCGCTGGTCACGGCTCTAAACGCAAACTCAACCTTGGCGTCGAACAACATTGTGGCCGAGGTCGTGATCGACGGATCAAACTTTAAGATCAAGCTGGTCGATGAAGACGGCGACAACTACCACGTCGAGGATTCAGGCTCGCTCGGCATGACAACCAGCCAGGGCGTTACCATCGGTGACGGTTCCGTCGCAGAGGCCATGGCAGCAAAATTCAACGCCACCATCTCTTTCCTGGCTGCGCCGGCGAATGGCGGCGGCCTGGCCGCGGCTGATACGACGTTCTCTGATTATTCGGCCAGCATCCTGTCCTTTAACGCCGCGCAGGTTTTATCCGTGGAACGGGATTTGGGATTCCAGGAAAAATTACACCAGGAACTCTTCAACAAAAATGGCGCCATCAGCGGGGTCAACATGGACGAGGAGCTTTCCAGCATGATCGTTTATGAGCAGGCCTATTTGGCAGCCGCACGCATTGTCACCACGACCCAGGAATTGTTCCGGGTCCTGACCGATATGGTCTGATGTTTGCAAGGAAGTACGTGGATAAACCTATAGAGAACTAGAATGGTTACGAGGGTAGCAGATCTGGCAAATAATAGACTGGTTCAGTCGTTGATTTTCAACGCACAGGACCGGATTGCCGATCGGCAGTTACAAATCAGCACCCTGCAAAAATCGCAGGACTATGCAGGAATTGCCGGGGATTCCAGCCGACTTGTCACGCTGGAAGCTTCTCGTACCCGTATTGATCAATTCATGAGCGGTAATACGTTCATCGAACTTCGCATGAACACCATGCTGAACAGTATTGATGCGCTGAAAGATTCTCTCCAGGACGTCAAAAACCTGGTCCGTGAAATTCTCGATGACGGCGCCACGCCGGACGGTGTAGACAAGGACGACATCGCCGAGATCAAGATGGCGGAAATCGAGGACTTCCTGAACGCCAAGATCAATGGCCGATTCCTGTTCGCCGGCTCGAAAACCGACACGGAACCTATCTCGCCCGGCACCCTCTCCACGGCGCCAACCTTTGACGGCAGCAACACGACCGAAGCTGAACCGGCCTTCTACTATAAGGGCGACGACACCCAGATCAGCGCGCGAATCGATGAAGGCGTGGTGTTGGAATACGGCATTAAGGCCGATGATCCGGGCTTTGAGAAACTCATTCGCGCAGTCCGAATCGTCCGGTCAACTGCCCTCAACGACGCCAACGCGGACGCCAAGTTTCAGCATGCTTTGGAGCTTATCAACGAGGCGTCCGACCGGCTTCAGGCCTTGGAGTTGAGCACCGGCGTCAAGGTCCAACAGCTCTCAACAACCAACCAAAATCTAAAAGATTCCCGCAATTTCATGAACGGCATCATCTCTGACTTGGAAAGCGCAAATACGTTCGAGGCGGTGGCGGAACTAACCCAGGATCAGACCATGCTGGAGGCGTCCTACAACACCGTGGTTCGCCTCAGTAATCTGAGCCTGAATAACTTCTTATAGGCATAAACCAGTTGTTAACCCAGGGAGGATAATATGAACATGTCGATAACTGCCATCGATACTAAAAAACATAAGATATCTGTGGCTATTGATAAGGGCGTGTAAGATGAACAATCGTTCAAATTTCTTGCACATTTTGTGATTGGTTATCCCTTGAATTTATTAGGGATATTCCGTAGAGTGTCATTTAGTGACTGTGTTAATGTCACCATAAATGGTACTGGCTCTCTGGTGAGCCCAATAAACTTTGAGTTGCCAGGGAAAAAAGAGGCCCGCAGGCAGAAGGGCCTGTAACGAAACCTAGAATAGGAGACTGAACCATGTCTGACATTAACCTATCCGGCGCTACCAGGACTAACCTGCTCGCGCTACAACGTACCACCGACCTTATTGCGCGCACTCAGGAACGTCTGTCCACCGGCTTGAAGGTGAACAGCGCGATCGACGATGCTATCGCGTTCTTCCAGGCTCGTAGCCTGTCCGACCGCGCCGGCGACCTCGCGGTTCTTAAGGGAGACATTGACCAAGGCGTTAGCTCGGTGGAAACCGCTGCTAGCGGTCTCCAGACCCTCTCCGATATGGTGGAGCAGATGAAAGGTCTTGCGCTCTCCGCCAAGTCCGACGCTAACACTGAAAACCGTTCCAAAGCCGCCGTGCAGTTTAACGATTTGCGTTTGCAGCTCGATAACCTGGCGAACGACGCAAGCTACAAGGGCACCAACTTGCTTAAGGGCTCTCCGGCCAACCTGAAGGTGACCTTCAGTGAAGACGGCAGCTCCACCCTAACGATCTCGGGTGTGGCCTCTGACGCTTCCGGTCTGTCGATCACCACCGCGGCCTCCAACTGGGGTACTGACAACAACATTGACCAAGCCATCAACGACCTCGACTCCGCGCTGACCACGCTGCGTTCCACCGCGGCCACCATGGGTTCCAACGCTTCAGTACTGTCCCTGCGTTTGGACTTTACCACTCAATTGATCAGCTCGTTGGAAGAAGGCTCCGCCAAACTGGTAAACGCCGACCTCAACGAAGAATCGGCGAACTTGCTAACGCTGCAAACGCGGCAGCAGCTGGGTACCATCGGCCTGAGTATTTCTCAGCAGTCTGAACAGTCGATCCTACGTTTATTCTAAGAATCTTCGTCCTTTCGGACGATACGAACGGGGGGCCTTTGGCTCCCCGTTTTTGTTTGTGCGCCAAACCTGATATGCTTCACCCGAATCAAGTGGCGTGAGTAAATTAGGTAATCGTCTCTGGCTTTACTTTTGATTCATGCTTCTGTGGTTAGATGTCGGTACCGTCACGGTAGGGCGTTGAATCTGCGGCGGCAAACGATGCGGGATTAACCCGGGCACAATTGGAAGAAAAATGCCGCTAAAACTGACTTTAAAACCCAACGAAAAAGTGCTGATCGGCACGGCAGTCATCACGAATGCCGGGCAGAAAAGCGAAATCATTATTCAGAATACAGTGCCGGTGCTTCGTGAAAAGGACATCATCACCGAAAACGATGCAGATACGATCGTCAAAAAGATCTACTACATCATTCTGAATATGTACGTGGACCCGAAGAACGAACAGCAATATCACGAGGTTTACTTTAAATTAGTGAAGGAGCTGTTTAATGCGTGTCCCGATCAAGTGGCTTTGGCCCTCGTAATGGAAATATCGCAAAGAATACTAGAGGGAGACCATTATCAGGCCCTGAAGACCTGTCGAAAACTTCTAAACTTTGAAGCGGAGCTGTTGGCGAATGTCCCAGGATAAATTACAAGCCTACGCGCAAACCCAGAAATCCTCGCTGTCCCCTCGGGAAATCGAGGCCATGGCTTTCACTAAAGCCGCCCTTATGCTTGATGAAGCAAAAGATAAGCTCGACGATTACGATGCTTATGCTTCGGCCCTCAAGTTCAATCAGCTTTTGTGGACGATCATCCAGGCAGATATCGTCGACAAGGCAAATACCCTCCCCCCGCAGATCAAGGCAAACATCCTGAGCCTCAGCATCTTCGTGGACAGACAGACCATCAAGGCCCTGGCCAACACGAAGGAGCAGCATTTGGATATTCTGATCAGCATTAACAAAAATTTGGCGGAAGGCCTGATGGCCAAACCCGACGACCCGCAGGTGGAGCCGGCTCAACGGCTGCCCGAGCAGGCGGGTGTCCGCTCGGACGTCTCTGCCTAGCGGTTAGTAGACAGTTCTTCGGATTTAAGGGCGGCCTCGGGCCGCTCTTTTTTTGTGCTGCCTCCACGTCAATGGCCCGTTCGTTCAGCGACTCGGCAAATTTTGCCCTAGGTTCAGGCTTGCCCGGTATATGCCGCCACTCAGACCGCTGCTCAACCTCACCACTATATAAAATAATGTTTTTTTTCAATTAGTAAGCTCTATTTGAAAAGTTGGCCCGATGTTTGCTGATAAGGGAGGGAATGATTACGCCAGGACAGTGAACCAGGGCAGTATTTATGAGCGAAACAGTAGCCTCGACGGACATTTTACGGTCGGCTTTGGACATTTCCAAAGGCGTCCGTGGCGCCGATGGCAACAATCTGGCGCTCTCCGACCAAATTCAATTCTCCTCCATTCTGAAGACTTTGGTTGATACGCCTGAAGAAGCCATGGCCGCCGCCCAAGGCGAGCCCAATCCCCTAGACCGGATGACCCGGCCGGAGCCCAAGGAACGGGACACGGCCGCACCGCGTGACGACAGTTATGACGATCGTCCGGCGCCGAAGGAAACGCAGCAGCCGCGCAACGATCAGCCGGCAGCGAACGATGCGCCGCGCCGCAACGACAGCGATGACCGCCCTAAGATGGATACCCTTTCCGATAAGCCGGCGCCGAAGGAAAATGAGAACGTGGCCGGAGATGATGCCGCTGATGATGGCGCTGCCCCGGTGCTGGACGGCAAAGGCCTGGAGAACGGTGTGAAGGACGATTTTGTCGTTCTGACCGCCGCCGCCAACGCTAACAAGCCGATCACCCTTACTGGACAGGCAACCGAGTCCCATGGGCAGGTGACCTCTCAATCCGCGCAGAGCGTTATTTCCGCTGCCCTGACGGACAAAAACTTTACCAAAGTGGGTGAGGACATCCACAACGCGGTTCAGCAGAACAAGCCCGAGCCCAGAGTGAACATCAACGCTCAGGCCGCCGGCAACGCCCTGGCCAATAAACAGGCGCAGGATCTGGCGTTGAAGATCGGCAACAACCCGAACAACACGGTTCAGGTCTCGGTCAATGTGGACAACGGTGCGGCAAGGTCCGTGCCCAATCATGTTTTGAGCGCCGGTCAGCAATTGGCCGCCATGGATCCGAATGGCGACGGTGATAGCCTCTTCAACAACGGCCAGCAGCGCGCCGGCGCCAACGGCGTTTCTCCGGATCGTCAGCTGAAACCGAACCCAACCGCGCAGAATAACGCGAACCAGGGTCAACTGGCCCAGCAGGACGCCAACGCCGCCTTTGCCCAGTCATTGAGACTGCAGGCCCAGGCCATCGGCGCCCAGCAGGCAGCTCAGGCCGCCGCCAATGCCGGCCCCAAATTCCAACCGGTCATTTCGGCTGACAGCGCCATAACCGGTGTCAATGGCCCGGCCGGTCCGAGCCAAGTCTCTCAGACCGCCAAACTGAACCCGACCACCGCCGCCCGTCAGCCGGAACAGCCGCAGAAGCCTGCCGAGCAGATTGCTGTAAACATCCAGAAAGCGTTCGGCGAAGGTGCGGACAAGATCAGCATCAAGCTGAACCCGGCTCACCTGGGCCGCGTCGAAGTGAAGATGGAGATCGGGATGGACGGCAAATTGTCCGCTGTGATCCTGGCGGAGAAGCCGGAAACCCTGGATATGCTCCAGAAAGATGTCAAAGGCCTGGAACGCGCCCTACAAGCGGCCGGCCTCGACACCGATTCCGACAGCTTGAACTTCGGATTGAAGCAGCGGGCGGAACGGCAAGCCGATCCGAGCCGCGAGCGTGAAAATAGCCATGGCGGACGTCCTTCGGAACACCCGGACATGGATGAAGATGAAGTCGATCAGAGCTTCATGGCCAACCAGCATGTCTACGGCCGCAACATGGCGACCAACGGCGGCGTGGATATAAGAATTTAGGTGGGATAAACCAAAATGGTAGACGCAGTAGCAGCAGCAACGGGCCAATCGCAGGCTAAACAGGCGGGAACAACTCTCGCCGCGGACTTGGATGCATTCCTCCTTCTGCTGACAACCCAGTTGCAGCACCAGGATCCGCTGTCTCCGCTGGAACCGACGGAATTCACCGGTCAATTGGTGCAGTTCGCCAGCGTCGAGCAGCAAATCGCCACGAACGACAATATGGAGCAGCTGCTTGACGTTCAGAATGCGGCCCTCGCCTCGGCTGTGGTTGGCTTCATCGGCACCAACGTCGAAGCGGATATCGGCCAGATTCCGCTGCAGGATGGCGAAGCCAAGTACAAATACACGCTGGACAGCAATGTTCAGAACACGGTGATGACCATTACCGATGACAAAGGCAGGGTCGTCTTCACCCAGGCGGGAGAGCGGACCGCCGGCACCCACGAGGTGGCCTGGGACGGCAAGGACACCAACGGTATCCAACAGCCCGACGGCGCCTATTTCTTATCGGTCACCCCGGTGGCCTTCGAAGGCTCAATTGCCAACGCAACAACCTCCATCTTCGCCAAGGTGACCGGTGTCACCATGTCTAACGGAGATACAACCATGGACGCCAGCGGCGTTTCGATCCCGCTGGAAAAAATTACCACAGTGAAACAAGCGGAGTCAGGCAGCTAAGCCAGGCCCATAAGGTGAGTGTGAGATGCACGAGTTACAAAAACTAGGAACAAAAGGGCGGCGTAAATCAGCCCAAGCAGCCGAAGGAGATAAAAAATGAGTATCTACGGTGCGATGTTCTCGGGCGTTTCCGGTATTAACGCTAATTCCCAGGCGTTAGGCGCGATTGCAGATAACATTACGAACGTTAACACGATTGGCTACAAGGCCACGGAAGTCCGGTTTCAGACACTGGTGACCTCCCAAGCGAGTGTGAACAACTACTCCCCTGGTGGTGTGCAGCAGCGTCCGTTTGCCTCCGTCGATGTCCAGGGTCTGTTCCAATCCTCGACCAACGCGACCGATCTCGGTATTTCCGGCGACGGTTTCTTCGTGGTCAACGAAGACAATACCCACAACGGCTCCACCGGCTTTCGCTTCACCCGCGCCGGCGCCTTCTCGGCGGATGAAAGCGGATATCTGCGCAACACCGCCGGTTATTACCTGCAAGGGTATAAGACAGACGCCTCCGGCCAAACCGTGGACTCCAACAACAACTCCTTCGAGCCTGACCCGACAGTGTTTACCAACCTGGAAACGATCCGGTTGAACAACATCGGTGGTACGGCGGACGCGACGGAAAACCTGACCTTCGGTGCGAACTTGAACGCCGAGGCTTCGATTGGGGACACCAGCAACACCACCATTCAGGTGTTCGACAGTCTGGGCGTCGCCCACAACATGAGCCTGGTCTGGACCAAAGCAACCAACAACCAGTGGGACCTGTCCATCAACCCGCCGACCCAGGCAGCCTCTGCGGTGCTGACTAACAGCGCCGGTAGCGTCTATGCCTCCGTCGGGCGACTAGACTTTACCACCCTGCCCACCGAGGCGGATTCCATTGAAGTCACCATGAACACCAGCTCCGGCGGTACAGCCATCACTGTGACCTTCGACTTTACGACCACCGGTGCAGCGGTTAGCGGCTCTGCCTTTGTCACCATCGGCTCCACGGCGTCCGAGACCGCGAACTCACTCGTAGCGGCCTTGAATGTGGTCGATGCGGCATCCGGCACAGCCAATCGGTTCTCGCAAAATTCGGACGACACGGCCCGGGTGGATATCACACAGGTCTCCACCACGGCGGTGTCCGCCAACTTCACCGATATCATCATCCAAGCGTCGGCGACCAGTGCGATCCGTCAGTCCGGCTCCGGCTCCTTCACCATCCGGGATCTGGATTTGGCGCCCACGGCAACGGCTGCGGTTACCTTCGACGGTAGCGGTATTCCGACCGCCTATCAGGTGGATGACATCGCTCTCGATCTGACCAACGGCGCGGCCGATCTGAACATCGACTTCGACTTCGGTACGGTCGGTCAGGCGGACGGCCTGGTGCAGTTCGCATCGGCCTACAACCCGACCTTCATCGACACCGACGGCGCCGAATTCGGTCAGTTCTCAGGTGTGACCATCTCTGAAGCCGGTCTGGTGACCGCGCTGTTCGAAAACGGCGACATTCGGCCGATCTTCAAGATCCCGGTCGCAACCTTCGCCAACCCGAACGGCCTCGGTACCAATACAGGTAACGTCTACAACCAGACGGATGACTCCGGTTTGTTCTTCCTGAGAACGGCGGGTACCGGTGGTTCCGGCACAGTTCAATCCTCGGTCCTGGAATCCTCGACCGTGGATATCGCAGAAGAGTTTACCAACATGATCACGACCCAGCGGGCCTACTCAGCGAGTGCCAAGATTATCAGCACCGCCGACGAGATGCTCGACGAGCTGGTCCGGATCAAGCGTTAACCAGTTTCACGCCCACCACCAAACTTACCCGGTATGGCTTCGGTCATACCGGGTTCTTTTTTTTTTGGGATAGAGTTTTTACGCTCCTTTAAGACAAATCGGGCATAGTAAAGCCAACAAAACTGCCGGTTTCGGCAGAGACAAATAATCCGGTCGGGTGATGATACGTGACTCAATTTTATGAGCAGACCGCTGAGCAGACGGCGGGTTTCCGAAAGTCCTTTATTAGCTTCAACACTGGTGGAACGGTCCGTCAGGCGCTGGAACAGGCCTTGAGTCTGCAAAAGCAGGGCAGCCTGTCCGAGGCAGAAAGCATATATCGGGACATTCTCGCGCGGGAACCGGACAACGTTCACGCGCTGCATCTGCTGGGCATGATCGCCGACGAAATGGGCATGCATGCTGAGGCGGTCAAACTGATTTCCCGCGCGGTGGAACTGTCTCCCGACTTTGTCCAGGCCCATTACAATTTAGGCAACGCCTTTCTGAAATCCGGCCTCGTCGGATCGGCCGTCGACTCCTTCGAGGCAGCCGTCAAGCTTGATCCCACCTACGCCAAGGCCCTGGATACGCTGGTGCCGTTAGTCCGCCAGCTGGGTAAAGGGGCGGAACTTCTGCCCTTCCTGAAAGAACTTGAAGCGTTGGAGCCTGAAAGCCTGCCGGTCGTTCGGGAAATCGCGAACACCTATGCGCTGGCGGACATGACCGAGGAAGCGATCGAGTACTACGAGAAGTGTATCCAGCTGGATCCGAAGGACGCCGGCATTCACTACAACCTGGGCTGTCTCTGCCGAAAATCCCAGGACAATGTTCGCGCGCAGATCGCCTTTATCATTACCCTGGAGATAGATCCCGAGCACACCCAGGCAAAGAACAACCTAGCGGCCATCGTTTCCCATGTCGGTCAGGACAAGAAAGCCGTAGAGCTGTTCAAGGAACTGGCGGACGCCCATCCCAACGCTGGCTCCTATTACATCAATATGAGCGTGTCGCTGCGCAAGCTGGCCCGCTACAAGGAGGCCTTCGAGGCCGCCAAGAAAGCCATCGAGATCAACGGCGATGCCTACGAGTACTACAATGAACTAGGCGCCACCTATCAGGCCTTTGCCGACATGGACAAGGCCCTGGAATGCTACAAAAAAGCGCTCGAGTTAAAACCGGACGCCGAGGCGCCTCAAAAGAACCTGCTGTTCGCACTATTGAACCTGCCGGGCCTGAGTTCCGAAGATTTATTTCAGGCCCATGTGGATGCCCGAAATATCAACGTCATCCCCGGCGCGAGCGGGAAAATCTTCCCGAACAAGGACCGTACGCCGGACCGCAAGCTGAAGGTCGCCTATATTTCGTCGGACTTTAAGACCCACGTGGTGTGCGGCAACGTCTCACCGCTTATTTTGAACCACGATCACGACAAATTCGAAGTCTTCCTCTACGCTCAAGTCGATAATCCGGACCCGGTTTCGCAAATTCTGAAGGACCATACCCACCATTGGAAATCGACCGTCGACTACGACGACGCCACCGTGGCGCGCTGGCTGGAAGAAGACGGGATCGACATCGCCGTGTTCCTGGCCGGACGGTTCAACGGCAATCGGCCGACCATCGCCGCGTACCGGGCCGCGCCGGTACAGATCAGCTACCACGACTGCGCCACCACCGGTCTGGAAGAGATGGACTATTTCCTGACTGATGAGTTTCTGCATCCGGAAGACACCCCGGAGCGGTTCACGGAAGAACTCTACCGCCTGCCGATCTTTTATCAGTATCAGCAAAAGAAAGATTTTCCCGACCTGTCCCCGCTGCCGGCCAAGACCAACGGGCATATCACCTTCGGCGTGTTCAACAAGCCGGAAAAAGCCAACGAGGAAGTAGTTTCCCTCTGGGCCGAGGTGGTAAAGGCGGTGCCGGGTTCCAAATTGTTTCTAAAGTATTTCGACGTCTATCAGGAAGCCGAAGTGCAGGAGCGTTGGGTGAAGATGTTCGCCGCGCACGGCATTACCAAGGACCGGCTCATCTTCCACAATGTACGCCTGCCCCGTAGCCACCATCTGAACGTCATGGCGCAGGCGGATATCTGCCTAGACACATTCCCATTTAACGGGGCGACGACGACGTATGATTCCATCACCATGGGCCTGCCCGTGGTATGTCTCACCGGCCGGCACTTCGTCGACCGGGTCGCCGCGTCTCTGGTGACCCATCTCGGCCGGCCGGAATTCGCCGCTGAGAGCCGCGAAGAGTACGTGCAAATTGCCAAGGACTTGGCCGGCGATCTGGATCGGCTCGCAGAAATTCGTATGAGCCTGCGCGACGAGTTGCTCAATTCGCCGATCTGCAACGAGAAGACTTATGCCAAGTCGGTGGAGGACGCCTACCGGGACATGTGGTGGCGCTGGTGCGAGACGCAAGAAGTCTAAGGTTATTTTTCTGAGTTTATAGAGGCGTGAAGCGCGGCGGCGGTTTCGACAATGACGTCAGTCCATTCGCCGGGCCGTTCCGGCTGGAACTGGTGCAGACAGTCGTGCCAGAGATTGCGGCCATCCTCTTCCAGATACCGCCAATCGGCCATCGCCGGCAGCATCGCCAGGATCGGTTTGTCCAGCCCGGCGGCCACGGCCACGGTGGAATTGTCGATCGACACCACAACATCCATGGCGTCTACCTGTGCGGCAAAGTCGTCCATCTCCGCGAGCGGATCGATCTCCGGATCATGCAGAATATCTACGCCGAATGCTCTCCGGGCGGCCTCGATCTCATCCAGCCGCTCACCATACTGCAGGCTGACGAAACGGACACCGGGAATGGCGAAGATAGGCCCCCAGTACCCCAGGGGAATACGCTTAGCAACGGCGCTATGCCAGGAAATGCCGACCAGCAGCTCTTTGCGTCCGTCCAGATATCTTTCTCGTAGAGACGCCGTCCTGTCCGGATCGGCCACCAGGTACTTGCCCACCGGACGGAAGCCCTCAAACGACGGCCGATACCGACTCGGCAGATCACCGATCGGCAGATTGAGGGAGATGTTTTCGGCGCGGGTATCCCGGTGCGACGGAGTCATGCGTGGCACAACCCGTGCTTCGGGGAACGAGCGGGAAAACAGCGACACCAACCGAGGCTCGACCTCAAGCGTGCAGTGACCGCACTCGGCAATGGCGTACGGCGCCAGTCCGGCAAAGAAAATCTCGTCGCCGATCCCCTGTTCGCCCCAGATCAAGACGTTCTTGCCGGCCAAGTCCTGGCCTGCCCAGCGAGAGCTCGGGAATTGCCGGTCGGGGGATTTGTAGTTCCGGGAGCGCCATCGTTGCTGGTAGGTGACCCAGAACCCATGCAGATCACCTGAGAAAAAGCTCATGTTGCCGAGGGCCAGCAACGCATCCGGATGGCTCGGGTCCAGTTTCAGAACCTGGTTGAAGGCCTTGCGCGCAGCGGCGTCATCACCCTCGCCCAGCAATATCTGCCCCAAACAGAAGTGCGCTGTCGGTCCGTCCGGGTTCCATTTCAGGGCCTTGTTGATCGCGCGCCGGGCCTCGTCCAGCCGGTTGGACTGACGAAGCGCTTCGGCCAGGTTCTGATGGGCCACGGCATAGGATTGGTCGATCCCGATTGCCTCGCCGGCGTGTGCAATAGCATCGTCGAGCCGGCCTTTGTCGATTTCAATGGCCGCCAAATTCGTCAGCGCGCACACGGACTTGGGATCCTTCTCCAGCGCCTTATGGCACCAATCCAAGCCTTCGTCCGGCCGCACCAGCTCCAGCAGCACGCCGCCCAGATTGGCCATGGCGTCCACAAGATCGGGCTGCAGATGAAGCGCCGTGACAAAGGATTTCTCCGCCCCGCCGAAATCGCCCCGCATTTTCTGGATAGAGCCGAGATTGCTCCAGGCCGCGGCCGAGTTTCGGTCTACCTGAACCGCTTGCCGGAGCACCTTTTCGGCATCCGTATGACGGCCTGCATGGGAATACAGGGTGCCCAGATCAATCAACGTCAGAACGTCGTTGGGATTGATCTCCAACGACTTCTCGATCAACTGGGTGGCGTTCAACCATTGGCCGGCTTGAAACGCCAGGAAGCCGTACCAATGCAGGGCTTCCGCATGATCGGGCATGTGCGCCAGGATATTCCGGTAGAGGCTTTCCGCTTCGCTCAGGCGGCCGTGGCGATGGTGATCCAGCGCCTGGGCCAG
This sequence comes from Rhodospirillaceae bacterium, assembly GCA_038127535.1. Classification (GTDB taxonomy): domain Bacteria; phylum Pseudomonadota; class Alphaproteobacteria; order Rhodospirillales; family UBA2165; genus JAYPHU01. The sequence continues at coordinate 62,288 of JAYPHU010000021.1, forward strand.
CTCATCGGCGAAGGGATTCTCCAGCAGGGACAAATCCATGTCTACCCCTCCCCCGCCGAATAGCCGAACTTCCGGATATAGGGCGCGAGGATATCCTGCGCCCCTCCAAAGTAGGTCGCGTAGTTCTCCCAACGGCCCTTGGCGCGTTGATAGATGGGTTCGACCACCTGGTGGTAACTGGGTGTTTTGATCTGCCGGTTCTTGGCTTTCTCCCGGTAAGCCAAAATCTCGTCCGTCCAGTCCAGTCCCAGAGCGTCGATCACCCGGCGCGCCTCGCCTTCGAAATCGGCGACCACGTCCTCATAGCGCACCTCGGTCACATCCAGAGGTAGGACATCCCGATACTGTTGCCACAAATCAAAGGTTTGGACGTAGAACCGTGCGGCATCTTCCAAATCGAGGAAATTGGCCATGGCCGCGTTGGTCTTGAAATACTGCATGAAACCGCTGAACACGCAGTCACTCGGGTGACGCAACGCCAACAGGAATTTGGCGTTCGGGAACAGCCGGTGTATCAGCCCGGCGCGCATCGTATTGAGCGGCAGCTTGTCCACATAAGTGATAGCTGGGTCGTAGCCGCCGGCGAAATTGGTAAGTGCGTCGAAATATACCCCGCGCAGTTCATCCAGTTGGTCAGTGGAAAGCCCCGCCAGGTTGGCCGGATAGCCGCCCGGCATCTCCCGGAGCCTATTCTCGACGGCTTCCATCACCGGGCGCTCGTCGAGAGTTTCGATATCCGGATGCGCGTTCAGAATTTGTTCCAACAGCGTGGTGCCGGATCGGGGGAAGCCAACCAGAAAGATTGGGGCCGGCGCCGATCCTTGATCTAGGGGCGTCCAGGTCGATACCCAATCCGCGGTAAACGCAGGTTGCAGATAGGTGAGTTGTTGGTTGTATCTCTCTTTGCTGACGCCACGTTCACGCCACTCTGCGGCTTGCAGAGTTTTGGACAGGGTGAACTGCTCGAACGCCTCTTTATAGCGGCCGAGCCGGTCATAGAGCACCGCCAACTCCTTGTGCGCGGTCGCCCGGGTCTTCGCCGGGGTCGGTGAGAAATCGACCCTCTCCAGGCGCGCCGCCGCTCCGGCGACGTCACCCGACCGCCGTGCACACTTGGCCGCAATGAGACTGGCCATGGCGTGAGTTGGATCAATGGCCAGAACCCGCTCGGCCGTTTCCAGCGCCTCATCAAGGCGATTAAGCGTCTCCAGAAAGCTCGCTTTCATGGCCAGCGCCATCAGGGAGTCCGGCTCAATTGCAAGCGCCGCGTCGTAGGCCGCCAGGGCGCGGTTCGTGTCTCCCAGTTCCCGGAATACGTTGCCAAGACTGCAATGGGCCGCGACAAGGCCGGGATGTATCTCCACCGCGCCGGTAAGAAGGTTCAACGCCCGTGACGTCTCGTCGCAATCCAGCAGTGCCGCCCCCAGGTTGGCCATGATCTCCGGAGAGCCGGGTTTCAGCGTGAAGGCTTGCTCGAAGGCCTCCACCGCATCCCGATAGCGGCCCATCTCCTGTAGGAGCGTACCTAGATTTGAATGAGCATCCGCCAGTTTCGGCGCGCATAGGATCGCGGACTCATAAGAGTCTAGCGCCTCGTCGTAGCGGCCGAGTTCCTTAAGGATATTGCCGAGATTGGAATGAGCCTCGGCGATCTCCGGATCGATTTCCAGGGCCCGGCGATAAGCGTCAGCCGCCTCATCCAACCGGTTCTCCCCTCTGAAAGCGACACCCAAATTGGCGTGCGCATCAGCGAAGTCGGGCTGGTGGGTAATTGCCTGCTCGAAGAGTTTGATCGCGCCGCCGGTATGGCCGGTCTGCAATCCGATCACCCCTAAATTGTGCAAGACGGGTGCATGACAGGGATTGCTGACAAGGATTTGCCGGTATCCATCTTCCGCTTCGCGCAGGCGGCCGGCCCGGTGATGCGCCATGGCCCCGTCCAGGAGTTTGGCGTCCCGCCCGGTCATTCCAGGCGATCCTTCAGATCAGCGGCAATCCGGATGATCTGTTCGCCTGCGTCGCCGGTGAGATGACGCGGATAAAGCCGGACGTACTCATGCCAAGGGCTCGTACTTTCGTTGCCGAGCCAGCGCCAATCGGGCGCAGGCGGCAAAAGCGCAAATGTCGCGACACCCAGTGCACCGGCCGTATAAAGGGTCGTGTTCTGGATAGTCACCACCGCATCCATGGCCGCCACCTGTGCGGTAAAACCATCCACATCCCGGAGCGGATCAATTGCCGGATCGGAATGGATAATTAGCCCGGTGTCTATCTCGAAGCGCCTGATTTCGTCCGCATGGTCGCCATATTGAAGATTAACCAGCGTCAGACCGGGAAGACCCAGAACCGGCAAAAGATCATGCAAGGCCACACCCTTCGGCGGTTTGCTGGACCAGGAGATACCGACCACCGGTCCGCTGCCCAGCCTTGCATAGACTCGGCGGCAGTCCGCGGTTTGAGACGGATCGGGCCGCAAGTACCGGCCTAGGGGCTTAAACTTGTCTTTCGACGGCCGGAACCACCGGGGCAGATCACCCAAAGGAACGTGATAGTCGAATTCGCTCAGGTCCACATCCGGCGAAGCCTCTTCGTCTCGCGCCCGTAACTCGATGTCCGGGAACGACCGGGACAACAAGGGCACGAGTCGGGATTCGGTCTCGAGCACACAATGCTGCGCGCGTTCGGCAAGTTCGCCCAGTAGGCCAGCAAATAGTATTTTGTCGCCGAGTCCTTGTTCGCTCCACACGAAGATATTTTTGCCCGTCAGAGACTCGCCGGACCATTTTGGCCGGTTGAACCGCCGCTGGCTGTCACGGAAGGTTTTTGCCGTCCAGCGCCAGTCATATTCCCGCCAGCCGGCTTCCAATACTCCAGAGGCCAATAGTGCGTGGCCGAGATTGTGATGAGCTTCCGCAAAGTCGGGCCGAATCGCCACCACGCACTCGAATTGATGGGCCGCTTCTTTGACCTCTCCTAGGGAGAAATGCGCTTTGGCCAGGTTATAGCGGGCGTTGACGTCCCGGGGCGCGGCCGTGACCGCGGCCTTTAGGTGCTCGATCGCCTCTTGTGCCTGCCCGGCGTTCACCAGGGAGACGCCCAGATTGGTCAAGATGGCCGGATGATCCGGGGCCAAGGCGAGCGCCGCCTCGAACGCCGCGCGCGATTGGTCGGACAAACCCAGGTCCTTGAGCACCATCCCGAGATTAGCGTAGATCTCCGCAATGTCGGGGCCGATGGCGATGGCCTGACGGTAGGCCGCCGCCGCATCCTGCAATCGCCCTGCCCCTTTCAGGGCCAGGCCTAAGTTACTGAAGGCATCTATATAAGTCGGATTTCGCCGGATGGCTTTCTTCAACCAGCGGATCGCGTCTTGGGCCTTGCCCTGTTGCAACGCAATGACACCCAGATTGTGCAGGGCCTCCGCGTTGTAGGGTTCACGCTTAAGGGCTTCCTGATAAAGCTTTTCGGCAACGATCAGATCGGATGCCGCGTGCGCCGCTAACGCCGCCGCATACGTCGGCGAGGCACCGGCGACAATAGTGTTCGGGGGAGCGGAGGGCCCCATGCCTGCTTCAGACATTGAGGCCCTCCGTACCGGTCACGCCCACGATTCGAAATCGCGGTTCACGCAATTTTTTTATTCTCATTTACGTCTACCACCTTGGTACTAGGCAAAATCTGCCTGGTGTTAAGTACTTTTTTACAGATGAAGCCTTAATTTTTTACGAACCTTCAGAAAACTTTTCTGCCGATGGTGAAAACACCACGGCCATACCAATTAGAAGGAAATTAAAGTGGGCGCTTTTGCATCATTCCTAAGAAACCTAGGACCCGTTCGGCTTGCCATCATGGGCTTCGTCTTTGTGGCGATGATCTTCTTCTTTACGTTCGCCATGAACCGGCTTACCGGCGAGAACATGTCTCTCCTCTTCTCTGACCTTGACCGCGGAGACCAGGCCGCGATTACCGCACAGCTCGCATCGCGCGGTGTCAGGTATGAACTCCAGGGCTCCCGGGTTCTGGTGCCTGCCGATCAGGTCGACTCCTTGCGGATCGCCATGGCGGCCCAAGGCCTGCCCGGCGGCGGTGTCGCCGGCTACGAAATTTTTGACGACGCGAATGCGCTCGGCACCACAAACTTCATGCAGAACATTCAATTGATCCGGGCCTTGGAGGGCGAGCTTTCCAAAACCATCCGGTCGATTGATTCGGTTCGGAACGCGCGAGTCCACTTGGTGATGTCAAAGCGGGAGCTTTTCTCCAGGGACAAGCAAACGGCGACGGCCTCCGTGGTTCTACAGATGCGTGGCGCGCAGAAATTGACCAATGAACAGATCGCCTCGATCCAGCATTTGGTGTCGTCGGCAGTGCCGGATTTGGATCCGGGCCGGGTCTCAATTGTGGATACAAAGGGCAATCTATTGGCCCGGGGAGACGACGAAAATTCGGATGTCGCACGCACCAATGACCTGGTCCAACGCCGGATGAGCTTTGAGAAACGTCTGGTCAACGAGATCACGGACCTTCTGGAAAAATCCGTTGGCTTGGGCAACGTGAAGGTTACCGTCCGGACCGATCTGGATTTTGACCGAATTTCAACGACTGAGGAAGTGTTTGATCCCGACGGCCAGGTCGTCCGGTCGAGCACAACTATTGAAGAGAGTGCTCAGTCTCAGGAAAACCAGGGTGGTCAGCCGGTCACGGTGCAGACCAACTTGCCGGAAGCCGGGACAGGTGAAAGCGGCGCCGGTTCCCGCAATGCGGAAAACCGCACCGAGGAACTGACCAACTTCGAAATTTCCAAGAAGATCACCAATCACGTCCGCGAATCCGGCATCATCAAGAAAATGTCCGTCGCCGTATTGGTCGACGGCAGCATGGTCGAAAACGACGACGGCAATCCCGAATACCGGGCCCGTACGCCGGAAGAGCTGGAAAACCTCCGCAAGCTCGTCCTGTCCACCGTCGGATTTAATGAAGGCCGGGGCGACATCGTCGAAGTTATTAATATGCGATTCTCCGACGAGGAACTGGAAGTCGACGTGCCGCTGGACCTGTTCTTCGGCCTGCAAAAGAACGACCTGCTGCGCATTGCAGAGGTGGTTGTCCTCTTGATCCTGGCGGTCCTGGTCATCCTCTTGGTGGTTCGTCCGTTGATGTCCCGCTTCCTGGAAGCCCTGCCGGCGGCCACAGCCGCAGCCGAACAGCACTTGCTGGAAGAGGCGGCCGCCGCGCCGTTGCTAGCCGCGCCGGAAGAAGAAGCCGGATACGAGGAACTGATCGATATCGACCGCGTCGAGGGCCGGGTGAAGGCCTCCTCGGTGAAGAAGGTCGGCGAGATCGTCGAGAAGCATCCGGAGGAAGCGCTTTCGATTATTCGAAATTGGATGTATCAAGAAGGCTAAGGTTTCCGCCAGCCTTGTCCCTTTCCGAGGGGCAAGGCTGGCGGCTTAATTCACAGGAACGGGTAACTCGCCATGGTGCGTGTGAGAGATTCATATCGAGGATTATCGGGAGCGGACAAGGCGG
>JAYPHU010000022.1:0-56839 GCA_038127535.1 Rhodospirillaceae bacterium
GCTTAATGCCCGGCGGAATCTTCATGCCGCTCAAGGACCGAGTGAAGGGCTGTTCATTTTCATGGGGGTGCAATAGCACCCGCCGGCCCAGCAATTTACCGTCCGGCCCCAGCACTTCCCAATTATTTTCATAGTGCTTCCAGCCGGTATCAGCGTGGCGGAGAGTTACCGTGAAATAGAAGGTGCCGTTATCACCCACACTCGCCCTGGCGAATATTACGACCGCATTTCTCCGTGCAAAATCGCTCTCCTGACCAAATCAAAGAACGATCTCGCCCGGGGGCAGCAGGCCCGGATGGTTCTGGATCAAAAACCCGACGAAGTGACCCGCCGGGCCTTTTTATCGGCGGCGGATGCGTTGACGTGGCTGGACGCGCCGCCAGATCTCTTGGACTAATCGGAAATTTTGCAGTCTAGGCTCAGGCGCACGACGGATTTGGACAAAGCTCGGCCCAGACTGAGCTTCTCTTTCCGCGCCTTTTTCTTCAACGTGTCCTGGAGGAGCGACCTCAACTGGGGGGTCAAATCCTCGTCGTCCAACTGAAGCGCGACAGGAAGTGTAATTGCGGGCAAGGACTTCGTCTTCTTGACGCCGTTGGTCTTACGCCCGGCAGACTTGCCGTTCTTGCCGAAGATTTCCTCCCAGCCGGACCGGTATTCATCGGTGGAGACGCTGGAGAAGTAGCTGATCGGCCGGGATCCGCCGCCACTGCTTTTCTTGGTCGAGGACTCGGATGATGAACTCGACGAGTCGACCGTGCTTTTGCTCTCCGAAGACGAAGACTTGGACGAATCCGAGGCGGACGTTTTTGCCGTCGTGGTGCTGTCGCTCATGGCAGAACTACCCTTAAAAAATTGTTGGAAGTTATTTAAACACCACGGCCTTGAAATCAAGTCCCGGCATGAAAAAAGGCCCGGTGACCGAGCCTGTTATCAATTCCCATGGAAACCGGCGTTAGATTTCGCTGTCGTCAACCATCAAATCGGGGAAGCGTGCCTCCAGGGCCTTCACGGCGGCGTCTTTGCTCACACCGGCGGGCAAAGAGACCTTAGTGGCCGTCATGTCGAGTTCCTTAAACACAACAGACAGGCCCACTCCATAACCCATTTGGCTGGCGATCTTGGAAAAAGAGGCCGGGGGTCCAAGCACGACCAGTTGAGATTTCTCGGCGAAGGCGGTCTGCATTTCCGCAGTGGCTTCCGTAAACATCATCGTCACCGCCATCAAGCCGACGATCAAAACGATGAAAATTCTTTTCATGTCAAAATTCCTTAAAAACTCTATCCCAGGCCCGAAACCCGCTGTTTCGGCACCTGCATGAAATCACAGGTGTGTATCAACTAAATATCTATTCAATGTCTCGGTTGTGAATCGTTGTATCAACAACCTTGCGCCACAGCAGGGGTGAACACCAGAACAGAGATTAGGGAAACTCCTAATTTCTTGCAGATGCAAATTTATAGCGGATCAGTCGGGATTCGGTCCCGGGATTGCGGACGGCCAGCTGTCGAGCATGGTCTTCATATAGGAGCGGAGCTTTTCCGGATCCAAATTCACCGACCGTTTGATCTTATCGACCTCGCCCTGTTCCTCTATAGGAACTTGAAGAGAGTCTGTTATTCTATTGAAAAGATTGAAATATCCACTCATCAACGTGAGCTCAATCACCTCTTCCTCGGTGAATTCCTCGCGTACGCGTTCGAACACGCCGTTGTCTTCCTTGGCGGTGTTCAGGGTGATGTGTTCGGCCCACAGGATGGCCATCTTTTCCCGGTTGGAGAAAAGATCAGAGTCGAGATAGTCCCCGGTGCCGATCTCAATCGTTTGTTCGTCGGTAATGCCTGCCGCTTGACCAAGCGACGTATTGTGCGCAAATCAGTATCGGCACCCGTTGAGGTGACTGGTCTTGATGACGACCATTTCCTTAAGTTTGGTGGTTAGCAGGCTGCCGGCCCCTTCCCGCTGCATCACCGCATTGAACGGGATCAGGAATTTGGCGACCATGGGCACACGGGCCAACACCCGGTAGGAATGTGGCACCCGGCCCAGCATGGCGGTCGCTGCGTCGAAGAGATTTTTAACCTCCCCCTTGGCGCCCTCCAGCTCCAACATGGAAATTCGCGGCATTAATCTAGCGCTCCTCTACCCTTCTTCGTCTTGTTTCTGATCGTAGTCGGCAATCGCCTGCTCGACCTGATCAATATTCTCGATCGCCCAACTGCAGAGCCGATCGACAGCCACAACGCATGACCTCCCCAACTCGGTCAAGGAGTATTCCACCTTCGGCGGAATGACGGGATAGACCTTCCGCTCCACCAGGCCGATCCTCTCCAGATGCCGGAGAGTCTGTGTGAGCATTTTTTGTGAAATATCGCCAATGTCCCGGCGAAGTTCGGAATAGCGCATGGTTTTCCGCGACAGCCGGCGGATCACCAATAAATTCCACTTGTTCGATAGATGCCCGATAATCGTTTGCGCCGGGCGAGACGGAAATTGTCCGGGTTCGTACGTGGGGGTCGTACTGCCGTCACTAGAAATCGTGTCCATTATCGCATTCCCTTTACTGAAGCCATCCATATATAGGTACCACCAAGTATGTATATTATGTTTTAGCATATACCCTGTCATTTAACTTGTATATGAAAAACCATCAGTCATAATGAAATTAGAGGTATAGGGAGAACGGAATAGGATGGACCACGGAATTCGCGCCGTTTGGTACGATTTGCCGGAAGACGGCCGGCAGGATTATCTGGATTGGCTGCACAACGCCCACCTCCCCCTTGTCCTGCAGCAGCCGGGGATTTCCTGGGCTGGCCATTACGAAATTACCGGCGGCGGGGCCAAGCTCTACGAAGACCACGACGTCACCGAAGACATTTTTCAACGCCCCGAAGAAGACATCGGCAACGGCACGGACTTCCTGCTGTTGATCGGCGCCGGCTCCCCCCACTTTTTTTTCAAGCCGCCGTTCCACGAGTGGGAGCTGGAACAGCCCGGCGCAAAGGAGATGATCGGCATGCGGATCGGCGCCCGGCCGGTGGTCTTTACAGAGGAAGCCAGAGTGAACGGTCCCGAATTCGACGCCCGCGCGCAGAGCGCGACACCGGGCCCGGCTATTCAGATGGGCAACTTTCGCACCCGCTCGGTCGAGGATGAATTTGACCTCGCCGCCTGGTACGCAAATTATCGCTTTCCGGCCATGGCCAAGATGACCGGCTGCATCAACACTCGAAAACTCGTGTCCGTCGCCGGCTGGGTGAAACATTCTATTCTCTATGAGTTCACCTCTTTGGAGGCACGGGCCGAAGGCTTCGACGAACACGAGGCCTTGGGCCTGGACGATACCGTCTGGACCTCCAAGATCGTAAAATACACCATCCACGCGCCGGGCAGCCCCAGTGTGGGCCGCCGCATCTGGCCGGCCGTTGACTAGCCCTACCAAGAAGGAGAAAGCTCTATGTCCCTACTCACCATCATTCAGGATAAAGACGCTTCCCCGGAAGCGAAAGTCATCTTCGACCATTCCACGCAGATGTTCGGACGGGTCGCCAATGCGGTCCGCGCCGGTTCCGCCACGCCGAAGATCATGCAGTCTTTGTTCAGCTTTATCGTCTGCGGTCTGCGCGAAGATATCTCAGGGATCCTGGCCGTGAGGACTAAATGCCTGGTAATCCTCAAGACCTCGACCCTAAACGGGTGCGCCTATTGAACAGGCCACAATGAAACGCTCGGTCGGGCGTTAGGATTTTCAGAAGACTTGATCGACGCCGTTCGCGGCGATTACTTGAACTCGGATCTGTTCACGGACGCGGAAAAAGCCGCCATGCGCTGGGCCGAAGTGATGACGGAGAAACTCTATCAGGGCGCGCCCGGCAAGCCGCCCCAGCATCACGAGGCCTTTGCCGAGCTGCAAAAACATTTCAGCGAGGAACAGATCGTCGAGATCGCTTTCACCTCCGGCTTCTTTAATTTCTGGAACCGGTTCACTGACAGTTTCGAGATCGACATCGAAGATCATCCGGTAATGAACCTGTTCCAAAAGTCCACCGCCATCGACCCGGACGATTATGCGGCGTTCATGCGGGCCTGCTGGTGGAACGAAGACCGGGAGGGCGGCCGCGGCTGATGGTCCGGATCGACGAATGGCCGGAGGATTTCCAGCGGGAATACTTTGCCCGGGAAATGCCGAGCTTCGATACGACGCCGATGGTCGGCGGCCCGCCGCTAAGCGAACGGCGCGTGGCGGTGATTTCCACTGCCGGGCTGCATCGCCGGGGCGACCGCCCGTTCACCGAACAAAGCGGCGACTTCCGGATCATTCCGTCGGATATCCCCGAAAAAGACCTGGTGATGAGTCATATCTCCACCAACTTCGATCGAACCGGATTCATGAAGGACGCTAACGTCGCGCTTCCGTTGGACCGGTTGAAGGAAATGGCGGCGGCCGGCGAGATCGGCTCGGTCGCCGAGGTGCATTATTCTTTCATGGGCGCGACGCCGCCGGAAAAGATGGAGTCCAGCATCCGCGAAATCGTTGCCACCATGAAGGCAGACAAGGTCGATGCGGTTCTGCTCTGTCCCGTCTGACCTTCCTGCACGCGCGCCGTCGGCGCGCTCGCCCATTACCTGGAAGCAGCCGGCATCGCCACAACCCACATCAGCTTGGTCCGCCCGCATACCGAGGCCATCCGCCCGCCCCGCGCTCTTTGGTGCCCGTTCGAGTTGGGCCGCCCCCTGGGCGCGCCGGACGAGCCGGAATTCCAGACGCGCGTGTTGCGGGCTGTGCTGAGCTTGCTGGAACGCACCGACGACCCGATCCTCGAAGACTTTGACGAAGAGCCGCCGGCAGGCGACATGTCCGACGAGGACATGGAAGGCTGGACTTGCCCGGTCAATTTCGGCGAGGGCGAACAGGCGGTGGACGCCGATACCGACCTGGCCAGCGCGCTGGCGCAGGAAATAGCGCAGCTCCAATCCTGGTACGATCTGGCGGTGGAGAAAAATGGCAAGACCACGCTGGGTATCTCCGGGGCGCCGTTGGATACCCTTTCTGATTATCTATTGAGCTTCGCCGACGATCCGGACACGCCGCATTTCCGTGACGACCTGCCCCGGTTCCAGAGCCTCAAGCTGGCCATCGATGAGCACAAGGCGTTCTACTTCGAAGCCGGCGCCGCCAAGCCCGGTAATCCGACGGACACCGACCTGGCCAACTGGTTCTACGGCGACTCCGTCATGGGCAAGCTCCTGTTAAAAATCAATGCTACTTGCATGGCGTCGGACGATGAAGTGCTGCGCCACATGTCGGATCGGCGGATCATTCCGGTGCAACAACGCCACCTCAAGGGCATGAAAGTCGAGGTGCCCTCGCCGACGGGGTAGTTGCGATATCGTGATCTCCCTGCCCCTGCCAGCTCAGAAACCAATCAGCATCATTCCCCCCAACCCTTAACCCAGACAAAGGAAACGCGAAGAACCATGGTTTACCTGCATGAAATGCCTGAGGCCCCGCGCAACATGATTGTCAATCAGGACCTGCCTGATTTCGGTATGACCGCGTGCGCCGACGGCCCGCCCCTGAAAGACCGCAAGATCGCGATCATCACAACCGCCGGGCTGCACCGCCGGGAGGACAAGCATTTCACACCGGGCCTCGGCGAATACCGGATTATCCCCGGCGACACCGATATGGACGATCTGATCATGACCCATGTCTCCACCAACTTTGACCGCTCCGGTTTCTACCATGACGTAAACCTAGTGTTCCCGATCGAGCGGTTGCGGGAATTAGCGGAACAATACGAAATCGGCGCGGTCGCCGACTATCACTACGCCTTCATGGGCGCGACGCCGCCCGAGGCGTTGGAGGCGGCGGCCAAGGACCTGGCCGGCACACTGAACGCCGAGGGGGTCAACGGGGTTGTCCTCGCCGGGGTCTGACCCCAATGCACGCGCGCCGTGGGCGGGCTGGCACACTTTATCGAACAAGAAGGCATTCCGACCGTAATCATCAGCCTGATCCGGCGGCATACCGAAGTTATGAAACCGCCACGCGGCCTGTTCGTGCCGTTCGAGTTGGGCCGGCCCTTCGGCGCAGCCAACGAACCGGACTTCCAGCGCCGGGTACTGCTGGACGCGATCAAGCTTCTGGAACGGAACGACGGGCCTTTGCTGGAGGACTTCCCGGACGAAGCGCCGGGCGGCAATGCGGATGATCAGGAGGGCTGGACCTGTCCAGTCAACTTCCCGAAGCCGGAAGCCGACCTCTCCGATGCGGAAAAAACCGCCCAAGCCATCAAACAAGAGGTGGCCCTGTTGGAGCCCTGGTACGCAGAGGCTCTCGAAAGCATGAACGGCCGGCGACTGGATGGGATGACTGATCTCAGCCGCGATCAGATCGCCGACTTTTTGACCTCATGGGCGGCGGATCAGTCGGTGGAGAGCATCATCGACGGTGAAGGCATCGTCCGGGCGCTCAAACTGGCGGCCGACGATCTGCGGCATTTCTATTACCAAGGCGCCATGGCCAAGCCGGGCATCCGCTCCGACGTAGAACTGGGCGACTGGTTCTACGGAGAGACCCAGGCCGGCAAACTATTCATCAAAATCCGCGAGATTATGATGAACAGCGACCATGACGGCATGAAAGCGGCCGGGCGCACCAACTATGTGCCCAACGCTATGCTGAAGCACACCTGATCTACTAGTAGTCAGCGAAATTCGAGAGAAAAGCGGGCCCCGGCGGCCCGTTTTTTTCACCGGAATAACCTGATCGCAGTTATTGTTTGCTAACGGGATTGGACTACATTGTAGGTCTGAACCAGCAAGCAACAAATCGCGGTCTCGGTTGGCTTAGCGCCTGTTTCGCGGCGCTTGTAGCGCTCACAGGGTGCAATGTCACCTCGTCGATCGAGTTGCATCACGAGGACGCGTTGTCCGTATTCGAGTATGCGGCCGCCGACAGCGACACCTATGTCGAGGTAGTCGGCAATCCCACTGGTGCGGACAAAGCGGCACTCACCAACTCCGTCCTGGAAAAGTTCGATCAAAATTGGTGACACCTTCGCGCCCGGTTTAAGGCCGGTATGCGGCCCCGGGAGAACCCCTACAAGGTCCGGGTGATTTTTGATGTGCCGCAAAGCTGGCGCCCCCACGCGCTTTACTCCGAACCGGCCGGGCAATTTTCGGCGAGCTCGTCGGACCAGCTGCACATGATGGTGCTGTTTTGCAATGACGGCCCGCTATCGGAGATTCGGGGCAGCCTGAGCAAGCGCCCTGCGAGCTTGAACGATCCGGCGTTGCAAAAGACACTCAACTTCCTGATCTGGCAGTTCGTAGTGGAACACCCCCAGCGGGGCACGGACTGCAACGATAACAACAACTGCTAGTCACAAGCACCGGATAGCGTTGGTACGTTAAGGCGTTATGCTTTCGGCTTTCCGGGCGCGGCTAAGCGCCCTATGATCCGACCACGCTCAGTCCACGCCCTGTTCTATAAAAAGAATAACCAACGCCCATGACAGATCCGCAAATTGCGCCTCAAGCCGACCCCCAGGCCGACCAAGTGTCTCCCCTGTCGGAAAAGCAGTCCTTCGCCGCGCTGCGCCATCGCGGTTTCTTCTGGTATTTCCTACTCAGCGCCATGGCCATGATGGCCGACAGTGTGGAGCACGTGGTCAGCTACGACGCCATGTGGGACAAGTTCAAATCCCAGGAATTGCAGGGCTTCGCCGTCATCTCCCACTGGGTGCCGTTCCTGTTGTTCTCCATCCACGCCGGCGCGCTGGCCGACCGGGTCGATCCCCGCAAGGTCATCATCCTGGGCATGGTGCTGTTTATGATCGCCACTTTGGGCTGGGGCTATTTCCTGGTCACCGACACGCTGGAGGTCTGGCACGCGGTCGTGTTGCTGATCATTCACGGCTTGGCCGGCGTGTTCTGGGCCCCGGCGGGCCAGATGCTGATCCATGACATTGTCGGCAATGACCGGCTGCAAAGCGGCGTGCGGCTAATGGCGACATCGCGCACCCTGGGGGTCATGTTGGGCCCGGCCATGGGCGGCGCGCTGCTGCTATTCTTTGATCATGCCTGGGCGCTGATCCTAAATGCGTTCGTCTACGTGCCGCTGATCATCTGGTGTCTGAAGGCGCCCTACGGCCCTGCCTTCTATCCGCCGGAGAAAAAACGCCGGCCGGCCGCCATGCGGGGCATGACCGATATCGCCGCCGCGCTGAAAGCGGCCGCCCGTCACCGGATTATCATGTCCATGACCTTGCTCGCGGGCGGCGCGTCATTCTTCGTCGGCAATGCGCACCAGGCACTGATGCCTGAATTCACCGATCTTTTGGTGCCCACCGGCGTCACCGGGCTCAGCGAGAACACCATGCACTATGTAGCGTTGTTCGGGGCCAGCGCGGCCGGCGCCTTGATCGCCGGCGTGGTGCTGGAAAGCCGGAGCCTGCTCACCGCCCAGCCCCGTACCGCGTTCACCCTGGTGCTCTTCTGGTGTGTCGCCATGGGCAGCTTCGCCATTTCCGGCAACTATTATCTCTCCTTTGCGCTCCTTTTGGTCGCCGGTTTCCTGGATCTGTCGTTTAACTCCATGACACAGACGCTGGTGCAGTTAAACACGCCGCCCGACGCCCGGGGCAAAGTTTTGGGCCTCTACGCCGTTTCGTCTTTGGGGATGAAATCCTTCAGCGGGGTGACCGTCGGCATCGCTGGCGGCCTGATCGGTATTCAATTGAGTTTAGGTATCAGCGCCGCCGCCCTGTTCCTGTTCACCATCGGCCTGATGGCCTACGCGATGGCCCTACCGGCACAGGAACCGGCGGAGTAACCCCCATTAATCCTTGCAGGCAGTTGTTTTAAGCCTAGACTAAACCGCCAGTATTTGGGGGGTTTGGCGAGGCATGTACGCGGCGGAGATCAAACAACTGGCGACGGACCTGGGCGCCGATCTGGTCGGCATCGCGTCGGCCGAGACGTTGAACGCCTTCCCGCCGGACCCGCAATGGCCGCAGACCCCGGACCGCATTTCCGCCCACGTTAAAAGCGTCGTCGTTATCGTCCAGCATATCCCGGTCGCCGGCTTCCGCGCCAAGCACAATATCGCCGTGCAGTATCTGGACATGCTAGTGCTGCGCCGTATGGACCGGATCGCCTACAAGATCGCCGATCATCTGGAGCGCGCCGGGCATCCGAGCTTTGTCACCGCCGCCCAGGAAACCGATTGGAATTTGAAGACCGCCAGCTATGGGCGGCTCAGCACCCGGCACTTGGGGATTGAGGCAGGGCTCGGCACCTTCGGCCTCGAGGTCAATATCCTCACCCCGGAATACGGACCGCGGCTGTACCTGACCGGCATCCTGACCGAACTGGAGTTGGAGCCCGACGCGCCCATGACCGAACAAGTGTGCATCGGCGAGTCCTGCGCACGCTGTCTCTATTCCTGCCCGACCGATGCGGTGCGGCACTTCGGCATCGACAAGCGCAACTGCGCGGTGGAGGCGCAGGAGTTCGGCTTCATGACCGCCACGCAATTTTTCGCCAAGTTCGTCGACGCCAGCCCGGAAGAAAAGAAAGAGATGATCAAGGCGCGGGACGTGTTCGGCTTCTGGCAGGGCTTGCTGCGCGTCGTCGGCTCCTTCGGCGATTGCCCCCGGTGTCTGGCGGTCTGCCCCGTCGGCAATGACTACCACGCGTACCTGGCGGAACCGCAAAAAGTCATCCCGGAGAAAACGCCGGAGAAAGTCGCAAAGGCTAAGGCCTTTAAAGAAGCGCGCAAGAACGGCGACGAGGTGGATGGTTTAAGCGACTGGAACGTCCGCTGGGTCGGGCCCAAGGGCTATCAGGGCATCGTCGCCCGCCAGCTTCAGGACTTTAAACGCCAACAAAAAGAACGTGAGCTGGAAGCGGCGGAGGACGAGTAATGGTTTCCGTATTCCAATCGCCGATCACGGCGGACGATATCAAAGCCAAAGCGAAAGAGCTGGGCGCGGACCTGGTCGGCATCGCCGACGGCCAGGCGATGAACGACCATCCCCCCTACCCTGACGATCCACGCCGCCCGTCCGACATCACCGATCATGATGCAGACCGGGTCATCGTGCTGGCGCGCCGGATCAATCTGGGCTCCACCCGGATCACCAAATGGGATGAACGGCATAAGTATTACAATGACGAGCTCGCCATCACCGCGCTGGAGGAAACCTCGTTGGAGTTGGTCCTTTGGCTGGAGACCCAGGGCTACCCAGCACTGATCGTGCCGCCGACCCATGTGGACCCGTGGCGCTATGACGGCAATCCGGAAAAACACCTGTCGCCGCTCCTGTCCCTTGATCACGCGGCGGTGGAGGCTGGGCTGGGCACATTGGGGCTTAATCTGCAACTGTTGACGCCGGAGTTTGGCCCGCGCGTCATTTTAAGCGCGGTGTTGAGTTCCGTCCCCGTCGATGCCGACACACCAATGGCCGACGCACTGTGTCAGGGGCCCGAATGCGGGCGGTGTCTTGCGACATGCCCCGGCGATGTGATCGGCCAGTGGGACCGGGACTGGCCCGGCTGCGACGCGTACCGCAATCCCCATGGTTTTAACCACCTGACCCAATTCCTGGGCGAGATGCTGGACGCGCCGGATGCGGAGACCCAGAAGAAGATGATCCGCTCAGAGGACAGCTTTAATCTGTGGCAGAGCATCCTCCGGGGCGCGGGCGCAGTGACCGGCTGCCGCCGCTGCCAGGACGTCTGCCCAGTGGGCGAGGACTACGAGCGCATGCTCAAGGACGCGCTGGGCGACATTCCCGAAGACTCGGCTGAAAAGCAATCCCGCCTCGCGGACATGAAATCAAACGCTGCCGGCGGCAACTATGACGCCCAGGCCCGCTGGATCGGCGCGATAAAGGACTAACCCTATGCCCCTTCCTTTACCCAAGTCCCGCGACGAGATTGACAAAATCCAGAGCGAACGCAGGAAGATCGCCTTGCAAAAGGCGCGGCGGGCGGCGTTCCACCAGGGGCGGCTCGACCATGTGGACGAGGACAAGCTGGACGATCCGGAAGAGTGGCGGAAGATACCGCTGCTGACCAAGGATGAGCTCCGCTCCATCCCGCCCAACGAGTTCTTCACCCAATTCTGCCACGCGCCGAAGGAAGAAATCGCCGAGTTGTGGCGCTCAGGCGGGTCGACCGGCATCCCGCTGTTCTATCCCCGCACCTTTGAAGACCTGCCGTACTGCATCCTATCCTTTGCCCGGAACTTCATCGCGCCAGGTCTCGGCAAGAAGGACACGGCGCACGTCTCTTTCCCCCTCGGCATCCATCCAGTCGGCCACGTCTATGCCCGCGCGGCGCAGGATTGGGAAATCGGGGTCAACTGGGCGGGTTCCGGCGCGTCAACGCCGTCAGCACTCCAGGTCGATCTGATCAATCGCCTGCAGCCCACCGTGTGGATGGGCATGTCCGGCTATGGGTTGCATCTGGCCAACATGGCGGAGGATGAGGGCATTGATCTCGCCGATAGCTCCGTCGAGACTATCTTGTGTTCAGCCGAAGCGATTTCGGAGTCCAAGCGGGCCAAGATCGAACGCATGTGGGGCGCCAAGGTCTGGGACGGGTTCGGCATGACCGAGGCCGGCATGATGGGCGGCGAGAGCGAGGCCCATGACGGGTTCCACATCTGGACGGACCTGTTCCATATCGAGGTGGTCGATCTGGACACCGGCGAACCGGTGGCCGAGGGCGAGGAAGGTGGGCTGGTGGTCACGCCGCTGTTCACCAACAACGCTACGCCGTTCATCCGCTGGAGCTCCGGCGATATTGTGGTCTACAAGGAACATGGGGACACCGACGGGCCGCTGTCGGTCTTTCCGGTGATCCGCCATGCACATCGAACCGTCGGCTTCTTCAAGGTCCGGGGTGTCAATATCAACCACCAGGAATACGAAGACTTTATGTTTGACTATCCGGAAGTGGTCGACTTCAAGTCGGAACTGGTGAACGTGGGTGATCTGGATGCGCTCCGCATCTCGTTCGAGGCGACCCGCGGCACCGATGCCGACGCGCTCGCCGCCCGGCTCACCGAAGACACCAAGAATACGTTCGAGGTCAGCCCGGAGATGGTGGTGCTGGAGCGCGGCACCCTCGCCAAGGAGTTTGAGAGCAGCATCAAGGCCCCCCGGTTCATCGACCGGCGGGAATAACGGCCTAAGTTAAGAAATTAGCTGCCTCCGGTATTGGTGGCGCGCAGCCGGTGGGACAAGGTCACCGCCAAAGAGTGGTAGAAGCGTTCACCGAAACCGTCGGGCCGATCGAGCAATTGCCGCATAACGTTCCGATCCACTTTCAGCACCTCGGCGGTTACTTCGGTGAAGACGTTGGCGCTGGCAACCGACTTTTCCAAATACGACATCTCGCCAAATAGCGCACCGGAGCTCAGACGAGCCAGTTCAACCAGCTTGCCATCCCTGGCAACTTCCACGGAAAGCTCACCATCTGCTAAAAAGTAGATCGCGTGGTTGGTATCACCGGTTTGCTGTTTTGTTGTCGCGGACCATAGCTCCGAAAGGCCGCTTCACCTAT
The DNA here is from genome assembly GCA_038127535.1 of Rhodospirillaceae bacterium. Lineage (GTDB taxonomy): Bacteria > Pseudomonadota > Alphaproteobacteria > Rhodospirillales > UBA2165 > JAYPHU01. The sequence continues at coordinate 12,584 of JAYPHU010000022.1, forward strand.
ATCGCTTTACCGAAATTTGCGTTCCCGGAGGCCATCTTCTATGGTGATACTTTAACCTTTGCAGTCCCGGGAGGCATTTATGAGTTTTTTACGTGTATTTTTGGCCGCAGGCATCGCCCTGGCGGCTTTTTTGATGCCTGGACAACAGGCCCAGGCCGCCTGCGGCAAAGTGACCATCGCCGAGATGACCTGGGGTTCGGCGGCCGTCGCCGCGCATGTGGATCAGATCATTCTCTCCAAGGGATTCGGCTGCAAGGCGGAACTGGTGCCGGGCGATACAGTGCCGACAGTGACCTCCATGACCGAAAAGGGCGAACCCGACCTGGCCCCGGAAGTCTGGATCAATTCCGCCCGCGAGGTGATCGAGAAAGCAGTCGCCGAAGGCCGGCTCAAAAAAGCCGGGGAAATCCTCTCCGACGGCGGGGAGGAAGGCTGGTGGATCCCCGACTATATGCTCAAGAAGCACCCGGAGCTCACCACGTTACAAGCCGTCCTCAAACGCCCTGGCCTGTTCCCCGACAAGGAGGAACCCGGCAAGGGCCGGTTCTATGACTGCCCGGCCGGCTGGGGCTGTCAGATCGTCAACGGCAACCTGTTCAAAGCCTACGGCCTCGAGAAGGCCGGCTTCTCGAAGTTCAATCCCGGCTCCGGCGAAGGCTTGGCCGGCGCGATCGCCAAGGCCTATGAGCGCCGCAAGCCGATCTTCACCTACTACTGGGCGCCGACCGCCGTGCTGGGCAAATATCCCATGGTTAAATTGGGCGGCATGACGCACGATCCAAAAAGCTGGTCCTGCACGACCGACAAAGACTGTGCTGATCCCAAGCCCAACATGTATCCGAAATCCGTCGTGCTGACGGTGGCCACGTCCAAATTCGCTGCACAGGCAAGTGACGCCTACACATATGTGACCAAGCGTTCCTGGCCCAACAAGGTGGTCAACGCGCTGCTGGCCTGGAAGGACGACCGGCGCGCCACGTCTGCCGAAACCGCCCGGCATTTCCTGAAGACCTATCAGAGCACCTGGACGCCCTGGGTGCCGGCGGATGTCGCCGCCAAGGTCAAAGCTGCACACTGATTCAGCCGCCGCTAATCTCCGATTCAATGCTAAGCTTGCCCTGACAGATTTGCAGGTGAGAGAGGCCCGCTATGCCCGAATGGATGCGTGAATTCCCGGTGATGGAGACGGAAAGTCTCCGCGCCATCAACAAGAGCTTCGACGAAGGCTATCTCGCGTTCTCCAGAAGTTTCGGCGAGGCGATCGAGAGTTTCTTTGATCCCCTCCTCTACCTTTTGATTTGGTTTGAACAACTCCTCCTGAAATCGCCTTGGGTCGTCGTGCTGGCCGCCATCCTGCTCATCGCCGGCCTGGCGTCGCGCAGCATCAAGATTACGCTGGGCACCGCCCTCGCCTTCTTGCTGATCGGCTACTTCGGGATGTGGGAAGATACGATGCGCACCCTGGCCACCATCCTGGTCTGCACGGTCATTGCAGTCGCCATCGGCATTCCCGTCGGCATCTACATGGCGCGTTCCAACCGGGCGGAGGCCGTGATCCGGCCGATCCTGGACGTCATGCAGACCATGCCGATCTTCGTCTATCTGATCCCGGTGGTGATGCTGCTGGGTCTCGGCAAAATCCCCGGCATGATCGCCGTCGTCGTCTATTCCATTCCGCCGGTGATCCGGCTGACCAATCTGGGTATCCGGCTGGTCGATAAAGACATCCTGGAAGCAGCCGAATCTCTCGGCACGACCTCCATGCAGCGTCTGATCCAGGTGCAAATCCCGCTGGCATTGCCCAACATTATGGCTGGCATCAACCAGACCATCATGATGGCGCTCTCTATGGTCGTCATCGCCTCCATGATCGGGGTGAAGGGACTGGGCCAGCCGGTCCTGCAGGCAGTCACCAACCAGTATTTCGCTCTCGGCCTGTTCAACGGGGCAGCCGTGGTGGCGCTGGCCATCGTCTTTGACCGAGTCAGCCACAGCTACGGGTCACGCATTCAGAAATTTCGGCAGGTCGGGGAATGACCGAAATCTCGTCCTCCGCCGAGCCAAAAATCAGCATACAGCGGCTCAGCAAAATCTTCGGTCCGGACCCAAGTTCGGTCCTGTCGATGCTGCATGCCGGGGCGAGTAAGAACGAAATCCTCAACGCGCAGGGCCATGTGGTAGCGCTCAACGATATCAACATGGCGATCGCCGATCATTCCATCCAGGTCATCATGGGGCTCAGCGGTTCCGGCAAGTCCACCCTGGTGCGCCACATCAACCGGCTGATCGAACCGACGGCCGGCCGGGTGCTAATCGACGGCCGGGATGTGCTTGGCCTGAACGAGACAGAACTCCAACTCTTACGACGGGAAAAAGTCTCCATGGTGTTTCAGCGTTTCGGCCTGCTGCCTCACCGGACTGTGGCGGACAATGTAGGCTTCGGGCTCGGCGTGCGCGGCGACAACTGGGCCGTTCGCCGGACGCAGACGCAGACTTGGATCGAGAAAGTGGGGCTCAAAGGCTACGAGGACACCTATCCCTCTCAACTCTCCGGCGGCATGCAGCAGCGTGTCGGTCTGGCACGCGCACTGGCGATTAACGCCGAAATTCTTCTCATGGACGAACCGTTCAGTGCCCTCGATCCACTGATCCGGACCGAGATGCAGGACCTATTGTTGCAACTGCAAAAAGAACTCAAGAAGACCGTTCTGTTTATTACCCATGATCCTGACGAAGCCATGCGCCTCGGCGACGCCATCGCCATCCTGCGGGATGGTGAGATCGCTCAGAACGGTGCGCCGGAGGATATTCTGCTGCGGCCGGCCAGCGGCTACATAGAGGACTTCACCAAGGACATCAACCGAGGCCGTGTGGTCACCGTCGACGCTATCGCTCAGGATGAAGATATGATGTTCGACGGCCCGGACCTCGCCGCCGACACCTCCCTGGCCGAGGCCGGTAAGCTATTGGCAGGCTCTCCCAACGTCACCGCCAAGGTCGTAGACAACGATGGAAATGTTCTGGGCGGCGTCCGGCTTGCTGATATCGCGAGGGCGATTGCGCGGCAGGAACCTTAACAGCGCTAAAGCTCAGACAGCCCGCAACGCATAGGACGGTTTACCCGCGCTCAGCCCCTCTACCCGTTCGACAATAGAGCGCGCATCAATGCCAAAATGAGCATAGAGATTACCGATGCTTCCCGTTTGACCGAAATGTTCCACGCCGAGGGGAACAGTCTGATGTCCGTGCGCTGCACCCAGCCATGACAGCGTAGTCGGATGTCCATCGATCACCGTGAAAAATTTACAGTGGGTCGGCAGGCCCTCCAGCAGGGTTTCTTCATGTCCTTTGGCGCCGGCAACACCTCGCGCCCGTTGGGCCGCTGTCCAACCGGCATTCAGCCGGTCCGCCGAGGTCACCGCCAATACGCCGACATCACGTCGTGATTCCGCAATCATGCCGGCGGCCTTGATTGCTTCCGGCGCAACCGCTTCTTGATAGGCAATGACAACCTCGCAATTCGGTCCCGGTTCCCGAAGCCAATAGGCGCCGCCAACGACACCCTGCTTGAAGTCTGCACCTGAGCAGTCACGGGGCTGCTCAAGCGGATTGGTGGAAAGCCGGAGATAAACCGAACCGCCGGTTTCATCACGGGCCTCCGTCTAATGCATCACTTACGATGGGAGGATTATCCGCCGGAACGGATTTCGCATCAACGGCAATATCCTCAGAGAGGGGCCTAAAGCCGGAACAGCTCCACGCAGTTGTCCCGGCCGACTTTATTCCGGGTTTCCTCATCGATCTCCGCATTGTCGAACCACTCCGCCGCATGATCCATGTTCTCGAATGGCCAGTCAGCGGAGAACAGAACCCGCTCCACGCCGATTTCATTGATCGCGCAGTTCAGCGTCGGCGTATGGAAGTTGCCGGACGTGGTCAGGTAGAAGTTGTTGCGGAAGTAATCGACGATCTTCTTTTTGGCCCGATAGTTATGCGGCTGGTCGGTCCAGGTCCACTGATTGCGGTGATCAATCCGCCACAATGAGAACGGGATTCCCTCGCCCATGTGGCCCAGGATCACCTGGAAGTTCGGATGCCGGTCGAACAAGCCGCTGCCCATCAGACGCAGCGCATGCACCGCCGTTTCCTGGCCGAACGCCCAGGTCGGGCCCAGTAGCCACGGGTTATCCTTATAGATTTGCCCGCCCACCGGGATCGGGTTGCGGGGATGGAGATAGAACGGCCGGTCGAGCCGGGCCGCCTCGGCCCAAAACTCGTCAAACTGCGGCTCGTCGTAAAAGGTCATGTCGTCTTCACTGCCGACCTGGGAAAAGCCGTTCACCAGGGACCCGACAAAGCCCAGCTCCTCGACACAGCGGCGCAACTCCTCCGCCGCGCGCGCCGGATCCTGCAGCGGCAATGCGGAAAAGCCCAGATATCGCTTCGGGTTCTTGGCGATCTCTTCCGCCAGGAAGTCGTTGGCCCGCTGGGCGACCTCGACCGCCTGATCCGCGTCCCAGATGGCCTGGATGGCCGGGGCATTGAGGCTGAGGATGGCGATCTCGATCCCTGCGGCATCCATCTCCGCTATGCGGCGCTCCTGCATATCCAAAAGCCGTCCTTTCAGCTCGGCCCAAGTATCTTCGGGCAGAAAGCCATTGGAATCTTCGATCGTTTCCTGATTGGCGAAATGTTCTTCTAGCGCGATTTTGCCCTGCATCAATAGGCCCTCCCCATGCGGCGCGGATGTTTGGTTTCTGACCTAAGCTTGTGAAAAACTTTAGGACCCGTGTCAATCAGGAGAGGCCGGAGAGGCTCACTTATTTTCCCCAAACCGGCGCGGTCAGGCGGCGCTTGCCGTCGTCGGTCATTTTCACATTAGGCTCATCCAGTTCTTCCCGGTCCCACAATTTGCAGGTGACCACCTTGTGCTTCTGGTCCAGGCCTTCGCAATAGTTGGAGAAAGTGCAAATCCGCACCTCCTCGCCCCGGCCCATATGGACCTTGCGGAACCACTCGGGATCGGCCAGGGATTGCCGCGCCGCGCCGACGATGTCCGCATCGCCGTTCTGCAGCATCTGCTCGGCCAACTCGAACCCGTGCACCCCGCCGATGACGGCCACCGGCGTCTCGAAGCCGGCATCCCGGGTCGCTTTGCGAATGCGGCGGCCCGGTTCAATGTTGCGCCCGAACGGCCCAAACTCGTCCGAGATATAGGCCGGCATGCACTCATAGCCACTGCGTCCGGTATACGGATACGCCGCCTCCCCCACGCCGGGCTGCTTGGCGTCGTCGAACTTGCCGCCGCGTGAGAGAGACAGAAAATCCATCCCGGCATCGGCGAACTTCACGCCGAAATACATGGCGTCCTCGACGGTACTGCCGTCGTCCAGGCACTCGTCGCTCAGGAACCGACATCCGACCGGGTAGTCATCGCCAACCCGCTCCCGCACCGTTTCAAACACTTCCAACGGCAAGCGCACCCGGCCCTCCAAAGACCCGCCGTAACCGTCTTCCCGTGTGTTCGTCGCCGATAGGAACGAGGCCATGGTGTAGGCGTGCGCATAGTGCAGTTCGACACCGTCTATGCCCGCTTCTTTGGCGCGTTCCGCCGCATCGGCGAACAGACCCGGCAGGACGTCCGGCAGTTCCTGGATATGGGGCAGATGCACATCGGTCACCCGCTCCCGGTAGCCCATGCGAAGACTTTCCAGTTCCCGCGCATCGAGAATATCTTCCAGAGCCTCATCCGGCAGACCGGCGAGGTGATCCCGAACCTGTTCCTCCGGCCAGTCAGCAGCGCCCAGCTTTTCCCGCAACTCGTCGGTGACGTGCAGGAAACGCTGGATAAACTTTTCCGGCTCCAGCCGGCGGCGGATCGATAGGAAATCGATCAATTGAATAAACAGTTTGGTGTGGCCATCGCTGGCGCGCTTCACCGTGTCGGCCAGTTCCTTCAAGCCGGGGATAAATCGGTCGTGACCGATCCGCAGCAACGGCCCCGACGGAATATCCCGGATGCCGGTCGCCTCGATGACAATGCCCCCGGGCCGGCCGCGGGCGAACCCTTCGTACCAGTCCAGAACATTATCGGTGACAAAGCCATCGTCCGTTGCCCGCCAGGGCACCATCGCCGGCACCCAGGTCCGCTGTTCCAGCTCAATGGGCCCCAGTTTCACCGGGCTGAACCACAGGGAGCATTCTGCCTGTTCCTTGGTCGGCCAGGCGCCCGGCTGAGCGTCATATTTAATGCGTTCCGGCGGCTTCCACATGAGCTATTCCGATCACAAGCTAAATTAGTTTAAGCTTAAACTAATTTAGCTTAGGCCTGAAATGATGGAAACGCCAGGGGAAATTGGTTCTCACCTGGTGAGCGTAATCTTCAACCTCTACAAATTAGTCATACGCGGACCGGCCGACAGGCCGTGATCCGCGTACACACATTTTACATGGGTTCACGGATCACGGCTGCGCCGGCCCGTGGACAGCTAAGTAAGTGTCGCATGCTTTTTGTTGTTCAAGAGCGCTTTCGGCCGCAACCGGGCCGGTCCACGCCGCCGCCATTGCAAGCAGGACAACAAATCGTAAGACCCTCAATGTTAAACGGGTAATTCCCATCTCCGGACACTCCAATGTCTATGTTTGGCATTGGACCCAGCATAGAAAATCGCCGCCGTTTAGGACTTGATTTCCGTTAAGCGCGCCAGGGGAAATTTAGGCTGAACAATCCGTGGACCATGACCGGCGGCAGATGAACCGCTACCTGAACTGGGTTCCGTAGAGCTCTATGTTCGACGTCATTTTGTACGGATGGGGGAATTCGTGGATGGCGCTGAAGGATTTCTGATAGCTGAACACCCAAGCGCCATAGAGGGATCCGTACCGGACTGCCTCCACCGCTATATTCGCGGCGAAACTGGTCACAGACTCGGCACAGACCTCCAGCAGGATCGGCCCGCCATAACCGTCCACCAGACTGGGCAGGATCGCCGCGAACTCCGCGTAACTCCATGGCCAATCGTCATCATCACTGCCCGCGCCACCTATGGCGAAGTCGTTTCCGTGACCGGTGATGCACAACGGCTCATCCGACTTTACCAACTTCAACAGTTGGATCAGTTGCGCCGTGGCCTCTTTCTGGCTGGCGCAGGACGGGAATTTGATAGCACCCCATTCTTCTGCGCCCGAACGCTCATCAAGCACTCATTCCATGACGATCTGATCGCGGGTGATGACATTCAGAATGTCTATCTCCGTGACTGAAACTCTCGTTTTAATGACGCCGCAGACAAGGATCGGTGAAGTATTTTGCCGGAACTTTAGGAATTTCAGCCGCGATCCGGAGATAGGTCTGAAATCTCATAACCAATTGATATAATTCACTATATAAATTTTTCAAAAATAAATGTTGCTATTTTGTTCTTTCTTTGCTAGAACCGGAAAATCACAACAACGGAACGAGGAAGAACTCCATGTCCAAGAGAAGCTTCGCCAAGGAATTCGCGGCCATGTCGATTATGTTCAGCGCGGCTTATGTCTGGCTGATTATCGGCTCCGCCATCAGCTAAGGTGTGAAACCAGGTTACTCCCGAGGACTCCTAAACACCCTCACCTCACACAGTCCTCACCCAAGTGGCCTTCGTGCCGAACAGATCGGCGCCGGTGTACGGTCCCCCGCCTCCGCACCGGCGCCGTCTGACTCTTCTGACAAAAATTTTAGACTATTCGTGGATGTCTTATTCCGGCGGCACCTGCCGGGGTTTGCCGGCCTCGTCGATCGCCACATAGGTAAATACGCCCTCGGTCACCTTCACCGGATCATCCACGCCGTCATGGGTTTGCGCCCAAGCCTCGATCTTCACGGTGATCGACGTCCGCCCCACCTTTTGGATTTCCGTGTAGCAGCTCACCAGATTGCCCACCGGCACCGGCCGCAGAAAGGTCATTTCCTGCACCGCGATGGTGACCGTCCGCCCATGCGCCCGGCGGCCGGCGGCGATTCCCCCGGCCAGATCCATTTGCGACATCAGCCAGCCGCCGAAGATGTCCCCGTTGGGGTTCGTGTCCTTGGGCATGGCCACGGTGGCGTTGGCCAGCAAGCCTTTCGGCGCGCTTTGTTGATCGTTCATAAAAATCTCCGCATTTGGCGCAGAAAAGTAGGTTGCTTGGTACAATATATTGTTATAATTCCCCAACCAACCACATTATCGTCCAATTCCGCGTAGCATACCGGTGAGCCCCCATGGCCGATCTATTCGAAGACGCCCCCAAGTCTAAAAAGAAGGCGAAGTCCTATTCCGCCAAGGATATCGAGGTGCTGGAAGGGCTGGAACCGGTCCGCCGCCGGCCCGGCATGTATATCGGCGGCACTGACGACCGGGCGCTGCATCATTTGGTCGCTGAAATCCTGGACAACGCCATGGACGAGGCGGTCGCCGGCGAGGCGTCGCGCATTGATCTGGAACTCACCGCCGGCAACGAAGTTACCGTGCGGGACAACGGCCGGGGCATCCCCACGGACCCCCACCCCAAGTTCAAGACTAAGTCTGCGCTGGAAGTGATCATGACCACGCTGCACTCGGGCGGTAAGTTCGGCGGCAAAGCGTACGAGACCTCCGGTGGTTTGCATGGCGTCGGTCTCTCGGTGGTCAACGCGCTGTCGGAAAAGCTGACCGTCGAGGTGGCACGTGACAAGAAGCTCTGGACCCAAACGTATGAGCGGGGAAAACCCAAGGGCAAGCTGAAGGACGCGGGCAAAGTCTCCAACCGGCGCGGCACCACGGTGACCTTCTCCCCCGACCCCAAGATTTTCGGCGCCAAGGCCCAGTTCCGCCCGGAAACCCTCTATCGCATGTGCCGCTCCAAGGCGTATCTCTATCGCGGCGTGGAAATCCGCTGGTCCTGCGCGGAAGACCTCCTGTCCGAGAAATCCGAGACGCCGGCGAGCGCCACCCTGCACTTCCCCGGTGGGCTCAAAGACTATCTGGATACGGTCCTGGACGAGCGCAAAACCCTCACCCCCGGCCCGTTTTCCGGGCAAGCCAAGCTGAACGGCAGCTCCGGCACGGTGGAATGGGCCGTCGCCTGGCCCGAGGATGAGGACGAGTTCTTCAATTCCTACTGCAATACCGTGCCGACGCCGCTGGGCGGCACCCACGAAGCGGGCCTGCGCGGCGCGCTGACTAAGGGGTTGCGCGGCTATGGGGACCTGATCAAGAACAAGCAGGCCGCCAAGATCATGGCCGATGACGTGCTCGGCGGCGCGGCGGTCATGCTGTCCGTCTTCATTCCCGATCCGCAGTTCCAAGGTCAGACCAAGGAAAAGCTGGCCACGGTGGAGGCGACCAAACTGGTGGAAACCTCGGTCGGCGATCACTTCGACCATTGGCTGTCGGGCGATCCGGAAACCGCCAAACGCCTCCTGGAACACGTGGTCGAACGCAGCCTGATCCGCCAGAAGAAGCGCCAGGAAAAGACCCTGAAGCGCCAATCCGCCACCAAGCGTGTGCGCCTGCCGGGCAAACTGTCCGATTGCAGCCAGCGCTCCCGGGAAAACACCGAACTGTTCATCGTCGAGGGCGACAGCGCCGGCGGCTCTGCCAAGCAGGGCCGCAACCGGGCGACGCAGGCCGTCCTGCCGCTCCGGGGCAAGATCCTAAACGTCGCCAGCGCCACCGCCGACAAGATGCAGGCCAACCAGGAAATCAACGATCTGATGGAGGCCTTGGGCTGCGGCACCGGGGCCCGCTACCGGGAAGACGATCTGCGCTACGACAAGATCATCATCATGACGGATGCCGATGTCGACGGCGCGCACATCGCCTCCCTACTCATGACATTTTTCTTTAAGGAAATTCCCGAACTTATTGAAAGTGGTCACTTATTTTTGGCGCAACCGCCCCTCTACCGGCTCAGCCAGGGCGGCAAAACCTTGTATGCCATGGACGATGTCCACAAGGACGTCCTGATCGAGAAAGAGTTTGACGGCCGCAGCAAGATCGAGATCAGCCGGTTTAAGGGCTTAGGCGAAATGCCGCCGGCCCAGCTCAAGGAAACGGCGATGAATCCGGAGACGCGGACATTGCTCCGGATCACCCTGCCGCTCCGCCACACCGACGATGAAAAGAAAGAAGCCAAGCAGACGGCGGACCTGGTGGAGCAGCTCATGGGCCGCAAACCGGAACTCCGCCTCGCCTTCATCCAGAAACACGCCGCCGAACTGGAAGACGCGTTACTGGATGTTTAGGAGTTAGAGTCCCTTATCCTCCTCAACCCCCAGCATCAGGTTGAGGCACTGCACCGCCTGGCCAGATGCGCCTTTGCCCAGATTGTCCAAGACGGCGGTGACCACCGCCTGGCCCCGCGCCTCATTCCCGAACACATAAATCTTCATCTCGTTGGTACCGTTGAGCGCCTCCGGGTCCAGGTGTGCCGCCATATCGTCGGTTTCCGCCAGATCGGCGACGGTCACGAACTTTTGCCCCGCATAGTGATTCGCCAGCGCGGCGTGGATATCCGCCGGGGTTGGTTTGCCCGGCAGCGCCCAAAGCTGCAGCGGCACGGAGACGATCATCCCCTGGGCGTAGCGCCCGACGCTGGGCACGAACAGCGGGCGGTTGTTGAGCCCGCCGAGCACCCGGATTTCCTCGGTATGCTTGTGTTCCAGGCCCAATCCATAGAGGTAGAAAGCGCTATCGGTGTGGTTGGCGGCGCTGTCGTCCTCGAAGGCGGCGATCAGGGTCTTACCGCCGCCGGAATAACCCGACACCGCATTGATGGTCACCGGATGATCCGCCGGGATCAGGCCGCGCGCCGTCAGCGGATGCAGCATGGCGATGGAACCGCAGGCATAACACCCCGGATTGGTGACCCGCATGGATTTGGCGATCTCGTCCCGCCGGCCGGGCCCGTACTCCGGAAAGCCGAAGGTCCAGTCCGGATCGGTCCGATATGCAATGGAGGCGTCAATCACCCGCGCCGAGTTGCTGTCGATCAGCGATACCGCCTCCCGCGACGCATCATCGGGCAGGCAGAGGATGGAGACGTCGGCCGAATTCAGCGCGTCCCGGCGGACGTCAATATCCTTGCGCTTATCGTCGCCCAGATGGATCAGGTTGATGTCGTCCCTCCCCCGCAGCCGCTCCAGAATCTGCAGGCCGGTCGTCCCGGCTTCGCCGTCGATGAAAATGGTCGCGCTCATAATTACTACTCAACATCCAACCAGGGCCGCTTGATAGCACCAAGTTCCAAAAATTGCGACACCGATCCACAAAAATGTGACTTTCCCAGCGCTCGAAGTCGCGCGAAGATACGTTTGAACTGGCAGAGACTTACCATGCACGAGATCGAAAACGCCGCTCACGTGTCAGTCGGCAGAGCTACAGGCTTCGCCGGCTTGGCCATATTCTGCCTGATGTTCGGCCTGGCGTTCGAGCCGGCGCTGGCGGCGCGCACCGGCGGCATTTGCTGTTTTTTCGTCGCCGGCATTCTCTGGGGCTATGGTTATTTAGCCAAGCGTCGGCCTTATAATCGGACCGAGCTGTGGCTGATCCTTCCCAAGGACAAGCGCCCGCCGGACGGCATCGCGCAAAAAGTCATCGGCCAGGTGCTGTCCGACACCTACGCCTGGTACGCCAAGCAGGCCGCGCTGATCGCCCTGGTGTTCGTGGCGGCGGGGCTGATCCTGAAGGTCTGGCCAGTCTTCGATTCTTCGGCGACAGCCGCACCCAAGATCGGCCACCCGGTCTACGTAATTGAGGCCGCCGGGCCCAAATCAAAGCCCCGCCCAACCTTTCCTTAAACGCCCCCCTGCCCTGCGGGAATTGCATTTGACATCACAGGCCATGAGGTGTTCTCTGAACTCTCGCACGCCCGGATGAACCGTTATCTGCCGGCTCATTATCCCGGGGCCGACTTTGTCGTCCGCCCGTGCAACTTAAATCTTTGCGTCGTGATACCTGCGGCGGCCCTTCGGCCATTGTGCGTGGAACCTGTTCCTTCCGTTGCGACAGAGATCAGTCGAGGGTTCGGGAATGAGTTCTCCCAAGGAATTTGCCGCTAACGAGATCGATCCGGACGCCGTTCCGCGCAAAAACCCTTTTCTCGCCTTCACTGAATGGCTGCCCCTGGTCAACCGCCAGACCATGGGCAAGGACCTGACCGCCGGGATCACTGGTGCAATGGTAGTGCTGCCCCAAGGTGTGGCGTTCGCGACCCTGGCCGGCATGCCGCCGGAATACGGTCTCTATGCCGGCATGATCCCGGCCATTATCGCCGCCCTGTTCGGCTCATCCTGGCATTTGGTGTCTGGGCCGACCACCGCCGCTTCGCTCTTGATCTTTGCGTCCATCAGCGCGTTTGCGACACCCGGCACGCCGGAGTTCGTCAGCCTGGTGTTAACCCTCACCCTCATGGTTGGTGCGCTGGAGCTGTTGATGGGACTGATGCGCATGGGCGCGTTGGTCAACTTTATCTCACATACCGTGGCCATCGGCTTCACTGCCGGCGCGGCGATCCTGATCATGGTCAGCCAGATGGAAGGCCTGCTGGGCCTGGATGTGCCCCGCGGCCGGCATTTTTACGACACGCTCGGCTATTTGTGGGACGACCGGGACGGTGTCTCCCCGGCCGCCGCCTTCGTCGGCGTCAGTGCCATAGCGCTGGGTATTGCCTCCAAGCGCTTGTTCCCGAACTTCCCCAACATGATACTGGCGCTGGTCGGTTCCTGCCTGATCGCCTTGGTGATGAACACCTATTTCGACGCCGGCGTGGCGACCCTAAGCGCCATTCCCTCCGGCCTGCCGCCGCTCTCCGCCCCCAACTTCTCGGCCGACGTGATCCGGGATCTGGCGCCGACTGCCGTCGCCGTGACCATCTTCGCCCTGACCGAGGCCATGTCCATTTCCCGCGCCATCGCCATCCGCAGCGGCCAGCATATCGACGGCAATCAGGAGTTCATCGGCCAGGGGCTCTCCAACTTGGTCGGCTGCTACTTCTCCAGCTATGTCGCCACCGGTTCCTTCAACAGGTCCGGCCTGAACTTCGAATCCGGCGCACAGACGCCCATCGCCGCTATTTCCGCCGGCGTGTTCCTGATGGGGATTGTGATCCTGGTTGCACCGCTGGTCGTCTATCTGCCCAAGGCCGGCATGGCCGGCATTTTGATCCTGGTCGGCGTCAACCTGATCGACGTTAAACACATCAAGCAGGTGATCCGCTCCAGCCGATCCGAGGCCTCGGTCCTGGCGGTGACGTTTTTCTCGGTGCTGTTTTTGGATCTGGAACTGGCGATCTTTGCCGGCGTCATCCTGTCCCTGGTGTTCTATCTCAACCGCACGTCCCACCCGAACGTGGCGGTGATGGCCCCCAATAATGTGGATGACCGTCGCCGCCTGTCAGAAGTCCGCGACCAGCCGGAATGTCCCCAGCTCAAGATCGTCCGCATTGACGGTGCGATGTATTTCGGGGCTGTCTCCAGCGTAATCGAGGACCTGCACCGGCTGGAGTCCAAATTCCCGGACCAGCGGCATATGGTCGTTCTTTGTTCGGGCATTCACTTTATCGACGTTACCGGTGCGGAAGCCCTGGCCAGCGAGGCGGCCGCGCTCCATAAAGCCGGCGGGGCGCTTTACCTGGTGGGCCTGAGGGGGCGCGTGCTGGAACAACTTCGCAAGTCCGGCGTCGAGGAGGAGATCGGTAAGGAGAATATCTTCCAATCCAAGACCGTCGGTTTTGCCACGATCTATCAACGCCTGAACCAGGATATCTGCGGCAGTTGCGCCCAGCGCATTTTCTGGGAATGCCGAGAACAGGAAGACCGCCCGGCCCCAATTCTTCCCGCCATGCTGCCCATCGCGACGCAGTCGTCCCACGCGCCCGCGCCGGCGGTTCAGGACAAACCGGCCATAAAGCCCGCCCCACGATCCGGCCCCCGCCGTATCTTGGTGTTGATTGATCTGGAACGCTACCCGGCCGAGACACTGCAAATGGCCGCGGATTTGGCCAAAGAGAACGGCGCGGAGCTCGCCGTCGGCAGCCTGATCAAGTGGCAGATGGAACACGGCCATTCCCTGGCGCTCAATGTGGTGTCGGATGATCTGATCGCGTCGCTTTGCGCACCTGCACAGGCCCGGCTGCAGGGCATGGCGGAAGAGGCCGGGTTTCCCGATTGCGCCACGCTTCTCTCCACCAAGCAGGACGCCGGCGCGGCAACCCTCGACATGGTGATCGACTGGCACCCTGACCTGCTGGTTATCGCCGATCACAGCGGTTTCGATCTGGAATTGGGCAGCCACGTGTCCTACCGGACGCCGTCCGGCCGCGCGGAAGTTGATATCGTCCGCTATAAACACGCTCGTAAAAACCACGGGAAGTAGAGTTTATTAGGCGGCTTCGGTGCCGGCGTCCTTCGTCGCCTCTGCCAGCGGCAAGGTAAAGCTGAAGGTCTAGCCCTCGCCCTCCGCCGTGGTGACCCACAGATTGCCGCCGTAGAGTTCGATCATTTTCAAAAAGTTCTCCATAGAGGACATCGCGCTGGAGCCTTCGGAGTCAAAAAACCGGGCATGGTTGTCATTAAAATTCTGGATGTTGCAGTCGACTAACCAGGACGTCATTGAAATAAGCGCGACAGCCCCGCCGATGGCGATCAGCAGGAAGTTCCTCGGAGTATTCTCAAGCAGTTGCTTGTTTAAATCCGCAATACGTCTACACGATCAGCGACGTCAGCTCGGGGCTGCTAATCGTGGATGACACCCTTAATTTAACTAATTAAATTCCATTACGACACCGGCACAGGCTCGCCGTCCCAGCTCTTCGGAAAAACCTCTCAACCTCTAATTGATGCTTTTCATCGCCAGTTTCAAGGAATTCGCCTTCGCGAATAGTTGGGGAAATACCGAATCTTAGGCCAAATCCTGAGCAATAACCCTGGGTATTATAGTATTCCTCGCGCCTGAACCCACTCGGTGACATGACGCACGGCTTCCTGCAGCTTCTCCGGCTGCTCTTTGTAGTAGTGGGTCGCGCCGTCAATCACGACCAAGGTTTTGTCCGGACTGGCCGAGGCCTCGAAGATCTGCCGCGTGTGGCTGGGCGGCGTCGCATCATCGGCTTCGTTCTCGATCAGCAAGAGCGGCGTATCGACTTCGGTGACGTTCACCAGCCCATTGGTATTGGACTTTTCCGACCATTGAGACATCCAGGCGCGAAGCGTGCTGAACCGGGCCAAGCCCACCGGACCCACATTCACCGTTTCCGGATCGCCCAAATAGCACCAGTTGATCTTGCGACCGCTGGGCTCCAGGGTCGCGTCGAAATGCCTTGGGTCCGCCATGGTCCGATGCGTGATAAACGGCCGCTCCATCTCTAGCCCGCCCCGCTCTTTCAGATGGGCCAAAGTCGCCTCCACCCGCGCGGTAATCCGGCACACCCGGTCATATTGGGCCTGACGGAAGCGAGTGACCCAGGCCGGATCGTACGGCGGTTTGTTGGGGTTATCGGGATTATAGATATCCAGTTCCTGATCGCGGTTATCGGGATCGCTCTCATCAATTACCGAGGGATCTATCCATTCGGTCAGGATTTTCGCCCGGCCGATATGGGCGGCGATGAAGATAACCAGATCGGCCGGCGGCATCTCCGCCAGTTTCAGATTTACAGGGTCCCCCGCCGGGGTTTCGGTTACCGTCGGGTTCAGCCCCTGTGACTGATAAAACAGCCCCAGCGAGCCGCCGCCGCTCCAGCCCACCAGCACCACGTGCTTATAGCCCAGCTCTTCCTTGGCGAAGCGGATATAGGCGCCCAGGTCGATCGCCACTTTTTCCATGATCAGCGCCGTATCGTTCTTGGCGTAGCGGCTGCCGCAGCAGATGACGTGGCACCCCGCCCGCGCCAGGCACGCCGGAAACGGCATCAGGTTCAGCGTGCTGGCGGGATGCATGAAGACAAAAACCGTGTCGGAGGCGACGTCCTTGGGCACGATCTGCTGGCCTTCCAGGAACACATAGCCCTGGCTGCCGACAAAACCGTAGGTTTCGGTGAAGGACGATTTGTCCTCGAATTGCACAATGATCGGGCGGCGTTCGATTTCGTGTTCGGCCATGGCGTATCTCCCTCCCCTCATTGTTAGTGGATTAACGAGCCTCGGCCAACCACTCGTGAACCCCTTCTTGCAGCCCGTGTGCGATCAGGTAAAGTTGCGGCAGAAGGAAGAACAGCCATGATCACAGCTATCGTCCAGTTCAAAGTCGGCCCCGGCGCCGACAAAGCTCAAATCTCCGAGAACATGAAGAAGGTCGCGCCCAAGTTCGAGGGCATGCCCAATTTGATCCGCAAGAATTTCCTGTTCGACGGCGACAATGGCGTCGGGGGCGGCGTATATACCTGGGAATCCCGGGAAGCGGCCGAAGCGGTCTATGCCGAGGGCGGGCCCTGGCGGCAATCGATCCGCGACATCTACGGCGTTGATCCGGACATCACCTATTTCGAGACGCCGGTGATCGTCGACAACAAGATGGGCGAAATCCAGACCTGACCTAAAACCGGCTTAGTCGAAAGCGGGCACCTCAGCCCGCGCCAACGGCGGCTTACCGAGGATTGCATCAGCCGCCTTCTCCGCGATCATGATGGTCGGCGCATTGGTATTGCCGCCGTTTACGAACGGCATCACCGACGCATCAACGACGCGCAGGCCTTCGATCCCCCGCACTTTTAAATCTCCGTCGACAACCGCTTCCTGGTCCGCGCCCATGCGGCAGGTGCCGACCGGGTGATAGAGGGTCGAGCCCGTCTCCCGGATGAAATTGTCGATCTCGTCATCGGACTGCACATCAGGGCCGGGTTCCAGCTCGCCCTGAAGATCATCCGCCATAGGCGATTGAGACAGTACCCGCCGGGCCGCCTTGACCCCTTCCCGGAGCGTGATCAGGTCCGTTTCTTCGCCCAGATAATTGTGAAAAATCTTCACCGGCTCCAGGGGATCGTTTGAGGCCAAATCGATTTGGCCGCGGGAGTCGGGGTGCAGATCAACGACCCGGAACACCAGTTGATGGCCGGCCGGCTTTTTGATGCCGGGGAACCAGGGCCCGGCTTCCGGCGCGACCGGAGCAACGAAGAACTGAACGTCCGGGCGGTCGAGCCCTGGCCGGGTCCGCACATAGCCCATGGCCGACAGCGGCATGCCCCGTACCGGCCCTTTGCCACGGAACATCCAATTCAGCATGTGCCCGGTCAGCCGGTCGAAGCGCAGCTCGTTCTCGAACCCGAACTTGCCGCCGGCTTTCATGCGTAGCAGCACAGACAGGTGATCCTGTAGGTTCTTGCCCACCGCCGGCCGGTCGAGCACGAGCTTGATACCGTGCTGTTGTAATGCCGCCGCTTCGCCAACTCCGGACAGCATTAACAACTGCGGCGAATTAATCGCGCCGCCGGACAGGATCACATCCCGATTAGCGGCGACGAACTTATCCTGACCATCCTGGCGGAAGCGAACGCCGGTGGCCCGGCCGTTCTCGATCTCCACTTTAAGCACCTGGGCGCCCGTCAACACCTGCACGTTCTTCCGTTCCGACGCGGGGCGCAGGTAGGCCCTGGCCGCCGAAGACCGCAACCGACTGCCCACAGTATAGTCCGGCGGGCCGAAGCCTTCCGGCTTGGCGCCGTGAAAATCCTCCGTCATGTCGAACCCGGCCGCCTCGGCGGATTTCAGAACCGTAGCCATCTCCAACGAATGCGCCGGATAGGTCATAACCTGCAGTGGACCGTCGGCACCGTGGTAATCCGTCTCGCCGCGATCATTGGTCTCGGCCCGCTTGAAATACGGCAGTACGTCGGCAAAGCCCCAGCCGGTGAGGCCGGCCTGGCGCCAATGGTCATAGTCGCGGGGATGTCCCCTTGAATAGATCATCCCGTTGATCGACGACGAGCCGCCGATCACCTTGCCCCTGGGCACCATGATCCGCCGGCCATTGAGGCCCGGCTCGGGCTCGGACACGTAATTCCAGTTATAGCGCTTGTCGAACCACAGCCAGCGCGCCGCCAGCGGAATGGCGAACAGGGGATTACGATCCCAATTCCCGGCCTCCAGCACCAGCACGGAATGCTTACCGTGTTCGGAAAGGCGGTTGGCCAGCACGCAGCCCGCCGAGCCCGCGCCGACAATCACAAAATCCGCTAAAAAATCCACGTCCTCCATAAATTTCAACCTAGTTTGGTGTTGATTGTCTGGATCCTATTATCTATCACAAACGTGGGAGTAGTTAACAGATATACGCGCGGATTTGTCACTGCGGCGGCTTTGGCGTGGCGACCCTCCCCAACATCTATGAGACTTTTCAAACGCGTAGCGGGATAAGACGATGACATCTGACATCATGCATATCGAAACAGACGTATTGGTTGTGGGCTCCGGCGTGGCCGGCATGATGGCCGTGGTCGGCTGTATGCGCTCCGGCGTTAAACCGGTGATCGCCACCAAGGGCACCTACGCCTCTGGCGCGTCGTCCATGGCGCGGGGCGGTCACTCTTTGGCGCTGGGGCACTCTGACGCGGAAGACAATCCCGAACTGTTCTTCGAAGACATTTTCGCCGGCAGCGGCGATATTGGTAATCCGCGCCTGATCGACATCGTCGCCCATGAATCCATCGCCCGCTCGGCCGAGCTGGATGACTGGGGCCTCGGCCTGGTGAAGCAGGATGACGGCAAATACGACCAGCGCTTCGGCGGCTTCCCGCACCGCTATTCCCGCATGGTCCACTGCGTCCGTTTGATGGGCAAACCGCTGATGGCGGCGCTGTCGGGCAAGACCAAAAGCTGGATCGATCCGATCACGCATCTGCATTTCGTCGACCTGCTGATGGACGGCGACAAGGTCATCGGCGCTTGGGGCTTTTTGCACCAGAAAGGCACGCCCGTTGTGGTCCACGCCAAGTCGACCATCCTGTCCACGGGCGGCGCGCCGCAGCTTCATGCGTTGAACGACTCCCCGCCAGTGGTGTCCGGCGATGGCTATGCCATGGCCTATCGGGCCGGGGCCGAGCTGATCGATATGGAGTTCATCGACTACCAAATTCTGACGGCGGCGCCGCCGAAGATGGCCGGCTATCCGCCCTTCTCCACCGGCCTGCTGGGCGGCGGAGGCTACCTCATCAACGGCGAGGGCGAGCGCTTCATGCATAAGTACGAGCCCGAGAAACAGGAACGCACTACCCGCGCGGTCATCAACCGGGCCATGGCCATTGAGATCATGGAAGGCCGGGGCACCAAGGACGGCAACATCCATATCGACATCCGCCATGTCTTCGACGAACTCAACGAAGGACCGGGTAAGTCCATCATTGAGACCATGAAGAAGAACGGCGTCGATATGAGCAAAGAGTATCTGGAAGTGAACAGCGGCCCGCACACCTATCTGGGCGGCATCCGCATCGACGAATGGGGCCGCACCAATGTGGAAGGCCTATATGCCGGCGGCGAAGCGGCCGGCGGCATCCACGGCGCGAACCGGTTGGGCGGCCTAGCGCTGATCGACTCATATGTCTTCGGATTCCGCTCCGGCATTACGGCGGCGCTGGAGTCCAAGGAGCGGGAGGCGCCCTCCGCAGATGCCGGCGGCTGGAAGGACAAGCTGGCGGAGCTCGAAGCCGAAGCCAAAAGCAACAAGTCCGGTCCGACTGCCGACGAGTGGCGGCTTGAGGTGCAGACGTTGGTCGCCGGTTCCATCGGGCAGGTGCGCCGGGAGGATATCCTGGTCGATGCGCTGGCCAAGCTGGACGAACTGGAAGAAAAAGGCAAAGACGCCCAGGTGGATACGGGCAGCGCCCGAAAGCAGGCCGAATCCCTCCGCCGGAACTCCGAGACTCAGAACCTGATTGAGACAGGCCGCATGCTCGCGACGGCGGCGCTCAACCGCCGGGAAAGCCGGGGTGGTCATTATCGGATGGATTACCCGGAGCAGGACGACAAAAACTTCAAGGGCAACTTTGTCATTTGGGAAGAGAACGGCGCCTGCAAAGCGGAGCTTCGTGCCGTGCCGTCCCGCGACGATATCGCCCCCCCGCCGCCGGGTGAAATTTCTCTGCAATATGACCCCATGAACGAAGATGCGGCTTAGACCGACTGACGCTGCGGCTTTGGAAAGGGCAACATAAAATTTTATTTCTGACGAAGTTCTGTTATAACTCCGCGTAGCTTTTTGCTACGGTGATCTCGGTGATTGAGTCGCCCAATAAGAAGAAGCCAAGTCAACGGCTTCCAAATAAGTATCAAAGCGCGAAAAGCGTAAAAAATACGATGGCCTAACAGGGGTGTACCATGCCGCTCTACGCAGGGAGAGCAATAACAGCGCTAGCGCTAATCGCGATTTGCGTCTACGTGTGGATGGTGTCGGAAGAATTTCCGGCGAACGGGCATCAGGTGCCACAATTTACCTCCGGTGTGGCGATGTTATTGTGCCTGGTGCTGCTGGTGAATGCCTTCCGGGGCGAGGACAAATCCGAAAAAATCAAATTCGATTTCAGCTTCGAGGCGAATAAACAGTACGTAATCCTAGTCGTCGCTATCGTCTACGTCCCGACCATCTTTGAGCTTGGCTTTTTTACCTCCTCCTTCCTCCTGCTGCTGATCGGCTCCCTCATTGTCGGCGTTCGCTCGCCGAAACCGATTGTATTTACCATCGGCATTTCGATCCCACTGATGTACTTGTTCTTTGAAATTTTCCTGCAGGCGCGGCTGCCGCGCGGCATCTTGATCTGAGCGGAGTGGCATAATGTTTCTCGAAGAATTCAGCTACCTGCTCAATATCCTGACCATCCCCAATCTGTTGGCGATGCTGTTGGGCGTTTCCGTCGGCCTCGTGATCGGTGCCATTCCGGGCCTCAGCCCTCCCATGGCCATCGCCCTGATGATCCCGGTATCCTTTGAATTTCCGCCGGCGACGGCGCTGATCCTTTTAGTGTCGTGCTATGCCTCCGGCATCTACGGTGGTTCCTTCTCGGCAATTTTGCTGCGCGCACCGGGCACCTCCGCCTCCGCCGCGTCGGCGATTGAAGGCTACCTTATGACCACCCGCGGCCTCGCCGTCGAGGCCATCAAGATATCCACCTTCGCCTCGGTCATGGGCGGCATCATCAGCGGTTTCGTTCTGTTGTTCCTGTCCAAGCCCCTGGCTCAGGTGTCCTTGTGGTTCGGCCCGGCGGAATATTTCCTGACCGCCCTTCTGGGGCTCACAGCGATTGCGTCGGTGACGTTCGGATCGGTGACCAAGGGACTGATCTCCGGCCTCTTGGGCCTGCTGATCAGCACAGTCGGAATTGACGAATTTTCCAGTTTCCCGAGGTTCACCTACGACATGGTCGGCCTGGAAGCCGGCATCGGCATTTTGCCGACCATTATCGGCCTGTTCGCCTTCGCCCAGGGCCTCGAGCTATGCGAAGGCCGGGCCAGTGGTACCGTATCCGGTTTGAAGACCCTATCCTGGAACGTCTGGCCCAAACTCTCCGACATGTACCGGGTTCGCTGGTCGCTGTTCCGGGGCTGGCTGTGCGGGCTGGTCATCGGCATCATCCCGGCGGCTGGCGGCAGTATCGCTCAGTGGATCGCCTACGCCTGGGAAATCAGGCGCGCCAAGCCGGGCGACGAGTTCGGCAAGGGGGAGGCCAAAGGCCTGGCCGCCACCGAAGGTTCCAACAATGGTGTCACCGGTACCTCGCTGGTGCCGATGTTTGTTCTCGGTATTCCCGGCGGCATCTCGGCGGCGGTTATTTTGGGCGCCCTATCCATTCACGGGCTGCAGCCCGGCCTGCGGCTGTTCAAAAATAACCCGGAAGTCGTCTACACCATCATGTGGGGCTTCATTGCCGCCAATGTCATGATGGCGGGCCTCGCCGCCGTGATGGCTCGCACCTTCGCTTACCTGACCCTGGTGCCCCGGGGCATTCTGGGTCCGTTGATTCTGATGTTCAGTGTCGTCGGGGTCTATGCCGGTTCCAACAATGTGTACGACGTCTGGATCACCGTGGCCATGGGAATACTCGGCTATTTCATGCAGAAATACGGCTTCTCGCCGGCAGGTGTTTTGCTTGGCGTGATCCTCGGTCCGATCGCCGAAGACGGCATGCGGAATCTGCTGATCATTTCCGACGACGCGCCGATTGGCTTTATCATGGGACGTCCGGTCTCGTTGACTATCATCGCGTTTATTGTCGTAATCATGTCCTTCCCGCTCATTCGCAGAAGGCGTGAACGCGTGGCCCGCTTGAAGGGCAACGAAGGGCAAACTATCTAGTCAACAACATGAAGAACGGCATACCGTTCCGGCAGATTTAAGGTTTTCAAGTTCAATCAACCACAGGAGGTCTAAAATGAAGTTTTCGTTTAAACGCACCGCCACGATGGCTTTGGCCGTGGCGACAGCAGGCGTCTTGGCGTTCACCGCCACGATGGCGTCCGCGCAGAAGTATCCCAGCGGGCCCGTTCAATTGGTCGTACCGTGGAAACCAGGTGGTGGCACCGATCGGTCCATGCGTTTGTTTGCACCGTATCTTGCCAAGACGCTGGGCGTTCCGGTCAACGTCATCAATATCGGCGGTGGCGGTGGATGGGTTGCCTGGGCGAAAATGGCCAAGTGGGATCCGGAAAAAGATGATCACATCATCGGTATCGTCAACTTCCCGCACATGCTGTCCTATCTGAACCCGAAGATGAAGAACAAGAACAACCTCAAGTCCTTCAACTTCCTGACCGGACACAGCATTGATCCGTGCATCTGGGGCGTCCGCGAAGGCGATCCCCGATTCAGCACCCTGCCGGAGTTCATCAAGTATGTTATCGACCATCCGAACGAAATCACCATCAGCGTCGGCGGCTTCGGCAGCGATGACCACCAGGCGGTGGCGTTTGCGGAGAAGTTCATTCCGGGCTTTAAGGTGAAAAAGACGTTCGGCAACAACGATGCCAAGAAGCTTCAGGAACTGTATGGCAAGACCGTCGATGCGGTTGGCGGTAACGTCAGCTATTTCGTGCCGCACATGCTCGAAGGCAAGCTTCGGACTTTGGCTGTTCTCGACAGCGAGCGTTCTCGCTACCTGCCGAACACGCCGACCTTCGTCGAAGCGACGAAAGTCAAAAACCTCAACTTCGCTGCTCGTATCTTCGCCGCAGCGCCGGGTCTGGCCCCTGAAAAGCAGAAAATTCTGATAGAGGCCATTCACAAAGCCATGGATATTCCGGAATATGCGGTTCGCGAAGTGAAGAACCACAACACGTTGGCCAAGGTCGACGGTGAAAAACTGGACACGTTCCTGGTCGGTTTGGCCGACACAGTCAGCCAAGTTAAGTTCTGGGATCTGCCCAAGTAAGTCACTTGGACGGTTCTACCGACTAAAGGCGGCGTCCTGTTCCGATGAGCGGGACGCCGTTTTCTTTGCTCAGCCCGGGGGTTAAAAATTCTCCCAAATTGAAGCAAAATAGAGTATCCAACAGATAATGCGCGAGGACTAGACTGCGCAAAACCGACCGCAAAAGATTGGGGGTACCCATGCAACAGGCAGCACACAGCATCCCGGAAGAATTCACCGACGAGGAAATTCCGATCCTCGATTTTGGACCCTACCTTGCCGGCGAAGACGGCGCGCTTGAGGAACTGGCGGTTGAGTTGCGGCACGCCCAGGAAAATGTCGGCTTTTACTTCGCGATCAATCACACTGTCCCGCACGAATTGATCGACAGGACCCACGCAAATCTGAAACGCTTTTTCGACCTGCCCGAGGAGGAAAAGCGGAAACATAAAAACTACATCCCGCCCCTGTCGACGATTTATGTGTCTTCGACGGTCAACGAGAACACCAAACCGGACCTGAACGAGATGCTTCGCCTGGTCCGGGAGCGGCCCGATGATCATCCGGCGATCAAAGCTGGCTTCCCCTATCACGGCCCGAACCAATGGCCCGACGAAAATCTCCTACCCGGCTGGAAAGAGGAGATGCTGGAGTATTATGACGCGATGGAAGCGCTGGGCGAAAAGATGCTGCCCCTCTATGCCCGCGCGCTCGAACTGCCGGCCGATTACTTCGACGGGCTGTTCGATGATCCCGTCTGGTCGACCCGGAATCAGCACTACATGCCATCCTCGTCCGAGGAGAATCAGTTCGGCATCGCGCCCCATCGGGATCACGGCTTTATTACGCTGTTACCGGTGACCGAGACGCCGGGCCTCGAAATCCTGACTCAATCCGGGCGTTGGCTGCCCGCCAACTGGGTCGAAGGCGCAATCATCGTCAATACTGGTGAGTTCCTTAACCGCTGGACCAACGGCAGGTTCATGGCGACGCCGCATCGGGTCCTACCCGTAAAGAAAGATCGCTATTCTCTGGCGTTCTTCTATAGCCCAACCTGGGATACGGTGGCCGATCCCATGCCGAGTTGTGTCTCTCCGGACAATCCACCCCAGTTCAAGCCGGTGCGGTTCCTGGACTACCGGGTCTGGTACATCAACCAGAACTATCTCGCCGAAAATGAAAAGGCGGAACCGGAACCTCCGACGCCGGCGAACAGCCCGTACAGCCTCGACTCCTAAGAGGCGCACACTCTACTGACCAATTGCGACGCTCCGGCATCGCGAACCACGAGGTGCGTTCAGGACCAGGAACGCCAGCTTCACGAATACACAAACCACCGGCTGTCATAATGAAAGGTGCGGACGGATGAGTGACATCAAAAACATCGGCTTCATCGGAATCGGCAAAATGGGGTATCCCATGGCCGGTCATCTGGCCGCCGCCGGCTTCAACGTGACGGTCTCGGATGCAGATCCCAATGCAGTCGAAAAGTTCGTGTCGGAACATGGCGGCCAAGTCGCCGGTTCACTGGCGGAACTCGCCAGAGCCTCCGATGTCGTGATGACCATGCTTCCCACCAGCAAAATTGTCCGCACGGTTGTCTTGGGAGACAATTCCGGAGACGACCGTTTGCTGGACGGCTTTCAAGCCGGCGGCATTTTCATCGACTGCTCGACATCCGATCCGGTGGACACCAGAAACCTAGGAGCCGAACTTCAGAAACACGGCGTGCAGATGCTGGATGCGCCGGTGGCCGGCGGCCGGGTCTTCGCCATCGATGGCACGCTGGACATCACGGTCGGCGGCGACAGCACGCTCACCGAAACCTGCCGTCCGGTCTTTGACGCCATCGGCCAAAGCGTCTTTCACTGCGGCGATCTGGGGGCCGGGCATGCCATGAAGGCGCTCAACAACTACGTCAACGCCAGCGCCCTGATCACCGCGATTGAGGCGCTGTCCATCGGCAGCAGGTTTGGTCTAGGGATGGACAAGATGATTGCATCCATGACGGCGGCGGCCACCGGGCGCAACAATCCGCTGGAGAAAAAGGTCATCCCGCAAATCCTCACCCGCCGCTTCGCCACCGGCATGGACCTCGCGTTGCTGGCGAAGGACACCAGGATCACGGTCGACATGGCGGAAGCCTTGGGCGCATTCGCCCCCGTCGCCGAACGGTGCAGCGCTCTCTGGTCGGAGGCCGCAGAGGAATTTGGCGCGACGGAAGATCAAACCTGCGTCGCCAAGCTATGGGAGAAGAACAATCAGGTGACACTGGTGCTGGACGAATAAGATTTGGTCCGTAGACTTGGTCCAAACTTTCGGCGGGAGAATTCGATGTTGAATTTGGCGATTGTGGGTCTCGGTTATTGGGGACGCCGGCTGGTGGCGTCAGCCGAGGCCAGTGACCGATTCAAAGTGACCCGCGCAGTTGACACCCAAGCCGATGACGACGGCGTCAAAAATTTTGCGGAAGAGAATGGCATGATGCTGTCCGGCGCTTACGAGGATGCTCTAGGCGATCCCGCCATCGATGCCGTAGTTCTCGCCACACCCCACAATATGCACCCGGATCAAGTCATCGCCGCTGCGGAGGCCGGCAAGCACGTCTATACGGAAAAGCCCTTCTCCCTCCACAAGGCTCCGGCCGAAAAAGCGATTACCGCCGTCCGAAAAGCCGGGATCGTTGTCGGCCTGGGCCACGATCAACGCTTTTATCCGGTTGTCATGGAAATGAAGCGACTGATTGATGAGGGCGAGCTTGGCACCCTGCTGCATATCGAAGCCAATCTTAGCCACGACGCCTATCAGATGGTCTACCGAGCCAAAAACAATACCGGGGATTTATCTGAAGCGGACAAAAAGCGCTATGGCGCGAGCCGTAAGCCGTCGGCCTGGCGGCTTGATACGAAAGAAGCGCCCACCGGACCGCTGGTGCATTTCGGCATCCACCGAGTCGACAGCTTTATCCACCTGTTCGGAGAGGTGGACTGGGTGTTTGCCAATTGCGCCGAACGCACACTTGACCCCGCTGTCATTGATACCATCGCCGTCTCGATGAAGTTCAAGAACGGCGCCACGGGCCAGCTGAGCTGCTCCCTTTCCACGCCATTGAACGCGCGGCTACAGGCCTTCGGCTCCAACGGCTGGGTGGAAGCGCGGGGTGCGGAAGACCCGGCGGAGTACGCACAGACCAGCCTCAAATACCTTACTCATGTGCGTGGCGGGGAGCGGCGGGAAGAAAAATTCGAGCCGGTGGACTCCGTCCAACGTAATTTTGAATGCTTTGCCGACGCCATTGAGGGCAAGGCCCCCTTCATCATCACGCCGGATCAAATGGTTCACAATGCAGCCATCATGGAAGCGGTTGAACGATCAGTCGCCTCCGGCAAACCGGAAACAGTCTAAGCAGTAAAGGCAATCAGCACTATGTCAGAAACAACCTACCCCTATCTCTATAGCCCCGGCGAGATCAGCGGCCGGCAGATCAGCAACCGCTTTGTCACCGCGCCAATGACCCGGGTCAGCGCCGATCCGGACGGCACGCCGAACGAGCCGATGATCGACTATTACAAGGCTTATGCTGCAGGCGGGTTCGGCATGGTGATCAGCGAAGGCACCTATACCGACACCGTCCATGCCCAGGGCTACCAGAACCAGCCGGGGATCGCCAACGACCAGCACATCGCAGGCTGGCGGCCGATTGTTCACGCGGTCAAAGGCGAAGGTGCGGTGTTCATCCAGCAGCTCATCCACGCCGGCGGCATGATCCAGCGGACCGCGTCAACCGCCGGGGCCATAGCGCCGTCTGCGGTGCGGCCCAAGGGCGAGATGCGGGACATCTACTATGGGGAGGGCCCGTTCAACATTCCCGCCGAAATGGATCAGCAGAAGATCGACGAGACAATCGCCTACTTCGCAGCTGCCGCCGACCGCGCCATCGCCGCGGGATTTGATGGCGTCGAAATTCACGGCGCTAACGGCTACATCGTCGATCAATTCCTTACCTCCTACACCAATCAGCGTACCGACGAATACGGCGGCTCCATTGAGAACAGAGTGCGCTTCGCGTGCGAAGTCCTGCGCGCTGTCCGGGACGCGGTGGCCGGTAGAGGGATTGTCGGCATCCGCATTTCACAGACCAAGGGCAACGATTTCGACTACACCTGGGAAGGCGGTGTCGAGGACGCGAAGGTCATCTTCGGCAACCTGACGGAAGAGCAGCCGGATTACATCCATATCTCCACGCACAAGGGCCTGGAGACTGTCTTCGGGACAGACCGCAATCTTGCGGACTTCGCTAAGGAAATTTCCGGCGGCACGGTCATCGCCTGTGGCGCGCTCAACGAGCCGGACCGGGCCGAAGGTCTCCTGGCACGCGGCGAAGCCGATTTTGCCGCCATGGCGAAAGGCGCGTTGGCCGACCCGGACTTGCCGAAGAAAATCGCCGCCGGCGAAACGCCTATCCCGTTCGACCGGGATATGACCAGCCCGCGCGCGACAATTCAGAACACGGCGGCCTGGAGAGACGCCAACCTGGCCGGTTGATGACGCCCCTAGGATGGGTAACGATGGCGTTTGAGGCATCGTCACCTAACGAACACCCCGCCGAGGTAAAACAGCTCGGCACACAAAATATTGGGAGGAAACACCATGGCTAATTCGATCATCACACATCTCGTCGGCAGCATGCCTCTCGAAGATGCAGAGAGCGTATTCCGAAAAGTGGGCACGGACATGGCCGGCCATGTCCGGCGCATTCCCGACGGTGAGACCGGCCGGAGGCGCCGGTGGATCAGCTTTATCAAGGATATCCTGGTCGATCACCCCGATATGGAAACCGATCCGACGGTCCCGGTTTTCCAGTTCGTCCAGTATGATGGCAAGATCGTCTTCGAATTCAATCAAGTCCGCTTCAAGGACGGCGTCGATCCGGCAAACGTCGTCTTCGATACCGGTTATGCCGAGGACGCTATTCGCAACTTCCCAACCTTTGAAAAATTGCAATCGGAGAGGACGATCCCGGCCGATGTGAAGTACCAAATCTGCATGGCGACGCCGCTGGCGATTACCTACATGTTCGTCTCCAAACACGCCCGAGCCGACTTCCTGCCGCGATATGCGCAGCATCTCGCCGACGAAGTGGCCCGCATTATGGTCGAGCTGCCCCACGACAAGATTTCCTATCAATGGGATGTGTGCCAGGAAGTCCTAATGTGGGAAGGCTATCTGTCTCAGGAGGAACACCCTAACTATAAAACCGAGATAATCGACTCTCTGACGTCGCTCGGCACACTGATCCCCGGCGATGTCGAATTCGGCTATCACCTATGCTACGGCAGTCCGGCGGATGAACACCTGATCCTGCCGAAGGACATGGGCAATCTGGTCGAGATCGCCAACGGTATTGCCTCAAACGCCAAACGCCCGATCCAATACATCCATGTGCCGGTGCCGGAAGACCGGGACGACGAGGCCTATTTCACGCCGTTACAAGACCTGAAGCTTGGGGACGGTACCGAATTCTATATCGGCTGTGTTCACGCCGGACAGGCGGACGGGAACGCCAACAAGCTGGCGATGGCTCAGAAGTTTACGACCGTTCATGGCGTCGGCGCCGAATGCGGTCTGGGCCGGGGCAATCCCAATCTTTTGGACGATGTCCTTGACCAGCACCGGCAGCTTTCCAGCTAAAGAAACCAAACCCATGAAAACCCAAGTCGGCATCATCGG
This sequence comes from Rhodospirillaceae bacterium, assembly GCA_038127535.1. Classification (GTDB taxonomy): domain Bacteria; phylum Pseudomonadota; class Alphaproteobacteria; order Rhodospirillales; family UBA2165; genus JAYPHU01. The sequence continues at coordinate 41,645 of JAYPHU010000022.1, forward strand.
CGGCGGACCGTCAGGGCTTCTTCTCTCCCAGCTCCTTCATGTCAAGGGCATAGACACGGTCATCCTGGAACTGCGCAGCCGGGAATACGTGTTGGGACGCGTCCGCGCCGGCGTGCTGGAACATGGGTTTGCCAAGCTGATGCGGGAAGCCCAGTGCGGCGAGCGCATGGACGCGATCGGAAAAATCCACGACGGGTTCTACATCAACAATAACGGCATGATGAACCGGATCGACCTGAAAGGCCTCACCGGCGGCAATTCGGTCATGGTCTACGGCCAGACGGAGATCACCCGCGATCTCTATGCCGCGCGGGACAAGGCCGGCGGCGTGATTGTCCACAATGCCGTAGACGTCAAACCCCACGACGTGACCACCGATGCCCCTTACATCACCTACCGTCAGGGCGACGATATTCACCGAGTCGACTGCGAGTTCATCGTCGGCGCGGACGGGTTCCACGGAGTCAGCCGCAAGTCCATCCCCCAGGACGTGTTGAAGGAATACGAGAAAGTTTATCCCTTCGGCTGGCTCGGCGTTCTGTCCCGCACTAAGCCCATCGCCGATGAGCTGATTTATTCCAAGACCGATCGGGGCTATGCGCTCTGCTCCATGCGTTCCAACGTGCTCAGCCGTTATTACATCCAGGTGCCGGCGGACGAAAATGTCGATGACTGGAGCGATGACGACTTTTGGGAAGAGCTGAGACGCCGACTACCCGACGAGGCTGTGGCCAATCTGGTCACCGGCCCTTCCATCGAGAAAAGCATCACCCCGTTGCGCAGCTACGTGGCCGAACCCATGCGCTATGGCAATATGTTCCTGGCCGGCGACGCGGCGCACATCTTCCCGCCTACGGGCGCGCGCGGGCTCAACAGCGCGGGTTCCGATATCCACTATCTCTATAACGCCTTCCTGGATCATTACGAAAAAGGCGACGACTCCGGGTTAGAAAGCTATTCCGATACTGCCCTGGCGCGTATCTGGAAGGCGCAGCGGTTCTCCTGGTGGATGACCAACATGCTGCACTCTTATCCCGACAGCCCGGCCTATGATCAGCGTCTGGCGCAGACCGATCTCGATTATCTGTTTTCCTCCAAGGCGGCGATGACGTCCCTGGCGGAAAACTATGTCGGCCTGCCGTTCTAAGACGCTTTGAGAATATTCGACGACGGGATAGGCTGACCTGATGAACAAGTTCACCACCGCCACCCATTGGGGCGCATACGAAGTCGAGGTGGCAGACGGCAAAGTCTCCGCCCTAACACCCATCGCCGCCGATCCGGACCCATCGCCGATTGGTCCGGGTATGCCGCAGGCGCTGCACGATCCTGTCCGCATCCAACAGCCCATGATCCGCAAGGCCTGGCTCGACAAGACAGGCGGCAAAAGCCGCGGCCAGGGCCCCTTCGTCGCCGTTTCCTGGGAGCGCGCCCTGGATCTGGCCGCCAGAGAGATCGAACGCATCCGCAGCGAGCACGGCAACGGCGCCATCTTCGCCGGCTCCTACGGCTGGGCCAGCGCCGGGCGCTTCCACCACGCCAACAGCCAGCTTCACCGGTTTATGAACACGGCCGGCGGCTATGTCTCTAGCAAGGACACCTACAGTCTCGCGGCCGGCGATGTTGTCCTGCGTCACGTGGTCGGCACCAACACCTTCGGCACGCTTGATGAGGCCACGCCACTGTCGATGTTGGCCGCACACACGGACCTGGTGGTCTCCTTCGGCGGCATCCCGTTGAAGAATGCTCAGGTGCAGGGCGGCGGCATGGGGGAACATGGCGTCTCCCCTGCCCTGAAACAATGCAAGGAACGCGGCGTCGCGTTCGTCAATTTCGGCCCGCTCCGTTCCGATCTGGCGGACTTCGTGGAGGCCGAGTGGTATGCCTCCCGGCCCAATACGGACACCGCCATCATGATCGGCCTGGCGCACACACTGGTCGCCAACGATCTTCACGACCCGGCCTTCCTGACGAGCCACACGGTTGGCTTCGAGAGGTTCAACGCCTACCTAATGGGTGAGGCCGATGAGATTGTGAAGGACGCTGCCTGGGCGGGCGACATCGCCGGCCTTGATCCGGCCATCATCGAAGATTTGGCGCGCCGGATGGCCGCGGGCCGCACCATGATCAACGTGGCCTGGGCGATCCAACGGGGTGATCATGGAGAAATGGCCTTTTGGATGGCCGCCGTTTTGGGCGCGATCCTCGGTCAGGTCGGTCTACCCGGCGGCGGATTCACGTTCGGCTACGGCGCGACCAACACGGTCGGCACCGCGCGCTCCAACATTCCCAAGCCCGCCCTGCCCCAAGGAGAGAATGCGATCAGAGACTTCATCCCGGTCTCCCGGATCGCCGATATGCTGCTGGGCGCGGGAACCGAGTATGACTATGACGGCGACACGCGCACCTATCCGGATATCAAGCTTGTCTATTGGTGCGGCGGCAATCCGTATCACCATCATCAGGACCTCAACCGGCTGGTCGAAGCCTGGCAAAAACCGGACACCGTCATCGTGCATGAGCCCTGGTGGAACGCCAACGCCCGGCACGCCGACATCATCTTCCCCATCGCCACCTCGCTGGAACGGAATGACATCGGCACCGGCCGGGTCGACCAATACGTCTTCGCCATGCACAAGGCGGCGGACGCGCCGGGCCAGTCCCGTACCGATTATGAAATTTTCTCCGCCCTAGCCGAACGGCTGGGCTGTGCCGATGCGTTCACCGAAGGCCGGGACGAGAAAGCCTGGCTGGAACACCTCTATCAACGCTTCCAGCAAACCGCGTCGGAGTTCGTTGATGACGTGCCGTCCCTGGAGGAGTTTTGGGACAAAGGCAGTTATGTCTTGCCCCCCTGCGATAACGGGCCGTATCTGGGCGAATTTCGCGAGGACCCCAAGGCACACCCGCTGCCCACACCATCCGGCAAGATCGAGATATTCTCGGAAACCGTCGACGGGTTCGGTTATGACGATTGCCCCGGTCACCCGACCTGGCTGGAACCCCTGGAATGGCTCGGCGCGGACGCGGCCGGCGACCATCCGCTGCACCTGATCACCAATCAGCCGACGACCCGGCTGCACAGCCAGTACGACAATGGCGGCTATAGCCAGGACAGTAAAATTCAAGGCCGGGAGCCGGCAACTCTCAATCCGGCGGACGCGGCGGTGCGGGACATTAAAGACGGAGACGTCATTCGGCTGTTTAACGGCCGGGGCGCCTGCCTGGCCGGCGTCAGGATTTCGGAAGATGTGCGAGCCGGCGTCGTTCAGCTTTCCACCGGCGCCTGGTTTGATCCATTGGACCCGGCGGAGCCCGGCAGCCTGGAAGTGCACGGCAATCCCAATGTGCTGACCAAGGATATCGGGACGTCAAAACTGGCGCAGGGGCCATCGGCCATGTCGGCCCTGGTTGAGGTGGAGAAATTCGAGGGCGAGTTGCCCCCGGTTAAGGCCTTCACCCCGCCGGAGGTCATGTCGGAATAGCGGCTCATCCCAACGCCTCCCTACCCGAGACATTTATCAGGTGTCCCGCCGACCATCAGCACGTAAGATGGCGCGATGACGTCTAATTTGTCCTTTCAAGATTTGCCACTCGCCACCGTCGCCCGGCAACATCCGCTGACCTATTTCGATATTGGCTCCCGTGGCGGATTGCAGGATGACCTCTCCCCTATCGCCTTCGCCGTGGACGCCGTCGGCTTCGAGCCTGATCCAGCCGAATATGCCCGGCTGCAAGACGCTCCGTCTTCACCCTGGAAATCGTTCACGCTGCTGCCCACCGGCGTCAGCGGCGAAACCGGTCCGCGTCAACTGTACACCCCCGAGGACCCTCAGTCCGCCTCTTTACTGGAGCACGACAACGCCATCGGCGAGAAGTTCGATAAACCCCAGTTTTTCAAGCTCGACCGCACAGAAACCGTGGACACTCTTTCTCTGTCGGACGCGCTTCGGCAATCGGGATTGGACAGGATCGATTTCCTGAAGATCGATATCGAAGGCGCTGAATTGGAAGTTTTCCGCTCATCCGAGGCGCTGATGGCGAATGTCCTCGCGGTCAAAACCGAAGTGTCATTCATTCCATTTCGAAAAGACCAGCCACTGGCAGGCGAAGTCGGCGAGTTCCTACGCCAGAACGGCTTCGAGCTCATGGATATCATCACACCGGCCCATTGGCGGCGGCACGGCTATCTGATCCATCCATATTATTCGGCGGAATCGCCCCCCTACTCCCGCGCGCAGATCGTCCAGGCGGATTATCTTCTGTTCCGCGATCCCGAAACACTAACCGACGATACGGCCGCCTTACTGCGGCTGTCTCTCATCGCTCTATCGCTAGGATTTTTTGACCACGCGTCGATGATCCTGGAGAGGCCCGACGTGTCAGCCAATCTGGACCGGGACTTCGGGCTCAGCCCCGGCGCTCTGGTGGTGCCGGCCTCCAAACGGTACGGCCGTGCCGCATTCCTGGGTGCGTTCTATCAACAGTTCAGGGGCGCCGTACCCTTCCTGCGGTATCTCAAGAACCTGATGAAATAGCCGTTCGCTTAGTAAGCGTATTTCACCGAGCAGCCATAGGGCCGGGTTGAGGCTTTAGAGACTTTTTTTCCTGCTTTTAAATCGGCCAAGGCCAAGCGGACATAGTTCTTGGTGTCCGGATCGATCTTACCCCAAGACGTCGGCTTGTCGTCGATCCCGCCTTTGTACACCAACTCCCCTGTCGGGTTTACGATATACATATGCGGCGTGGTCCGGGCAGAGTATTTGCGCCCGATCTCTCCCTTGGGATCAAGGATAACCTTGGTCGGCGCAGCCTTGCGGGACGCGGTCAGATCATTGGCTTCCTTACCGTAGACATGTCCCTGGGTGCCCGGCGCGGACGAAATTACCGACAACCAGACAATGCCCTGGGCCGTCGTCTCTTTCTGCAGCTTCTGCATATTGCCGGTGCCGTAATGGCGGACCACATAGGGGCAATCGTGATTGGTCCATTCCAACACGACCGTCTTGCCGAGATAGTCATTCAGCGAGACACTTTTGCCGTTGGAGTCCACACCGGTGAACGCCGGGGCGGGTGCGCCCAGCTTGGGGCTTGCCAAGACGGGTTGCGCGGTCGTCGCGGCAATCACCAGAGCGGCGGCGGGGATCAAGGTTTTAACAGCTTTGGGCAGGGTCATTGTTTCAAGTCCTTGGTCTCATATTTGTGTTTACGCCTCACGAGCCGGGTTTGAAGCCTGCGATCAGGGAATAGCCCGTCCGCGTTGGTTTTCCATCTTTCACCGAATTGACGATCAATACGCCATCCAGTTTGGTCAGCTTCCTGTCCTCCGCCAGGAAGCCGGGCGCAGCCGTGATGCCGATCTTTCGGCCATTGACGGTAATCTTCATCGGCGCAGAGGCGTCCACGGCGCCTACGGTGGCCGGATAATAGGTCATTTTGTCCGCCGATGCGGAAATGGCGGCCGGCAAGTCGGCGGAAATCGTGATCCGGTCGTCGGTCTGCACGCCGTCGCCCCGGATCGGCGGATCAACGGGCACGGCGGCACGATACTTGGCGAACAAGGTCGCGGCCGGTGTATCCGCCCCGTTGCCCACCGGCAACGACACAGTGAACTTGGCCTGTTGCGGGATGCAAACTTCCGCACAGACTAGCCAACCGGCCTCGGCGGTTAGCGTGACGATCTCCCCTGCTTGGACGCCGCTGCCGACAGACACCGGCACCATCAACAGGGTCTCCTCCTTGTAGCCGAAGCCCGATACCGGCCCAAGCGAGAACTTCTGCGGTAAGGGCCAACGAATATTTCCCGCGGACACGCCGCCCGGCAAAGTCCAGTAAATCCGCGTAGCCTGGCCGGAATCGCCAGGATTTTGCCAATAGGTATGCCAGCCCGGCTTGGTCTTGATGTGCAGCCCCAGCCATGCCGTGCCGCCGGGCGTCACCGACGCCTGCTCGCTGATCAGCGCCACCTCGGACTGGGGAGTGACGTGTTTGGACACGGCTATTGCGGGGCCCGCCGCCAAAAGCGCCAAACCGACAAAGCCGGAGAGAAGATGCGTGTTCTTCACCATGGATATCCGCTGTAAAAACCTGTCCCTGGAATAGTGAACGGCCAAATGCCCGCAATCCGTCTATCGATCAACATTTGATGTCCGATTACTTCACATCCTTGGCGCAACGGAAGCCGATATAGACCACGGCCATCTCCTTGGGTTTGGTCGCCCGGTCGCCCGCCTGCATACGGAACGCACCGTACCACCAGGAACCGCCCCGTGTGCGTTTTTCCGCGCCGCCGCCGTCTTCCGTCCATTCCCAGACATTGGCCCCCATGTCATAGAGGCCGTTGACGCCGGGCTTGGTCGTGCCGGCGCGCGCGGGCCCGGTGCCGCGATCCAGTCGGGCGCTGTAATCAATCGCCGGCGTTCTGCCGCAATCGTTCAGGCAATTCGCCCCGTCGGGCGTCTCCCCGGTCGGATAGGGATAGGTGCGGCCCGTCTGAAACGGAGCCGGCGGGTTGGTTCGGAACTCGGTAAACGCCGCCAACGCCCATTCTTCATCCTTGGGCAACCGCTTGCCGGCCCACGTGCAATAGGCAGCCGCATCGTTAAAACTCACATGCACCGCAGGCTCTTGCGGATCACCGGGCACACCAAAGGGTGAGGACCAGACCCAACCGGCTTTCTTCTCCCAGCCCGCGCCGTACACCAGCCCCCCGCCCTGTTTCTCCGCTGCGGTGACATAGCCCGTTGCCTCAACGAATTTCCGGAATTGCTCGATGGTGACCTCGGTCCGGTCGATGGCGAAACCCTCGATCGGCTGCATATTCGCACGCGCGTCCGACGCTGCCAACCCGGCCAAAAGAACCGCTGCCAAAATCAGAAATCTAATCATCCGGTGATGGGTCATCTGTCTTCCGGCCGTTTACAAACCTGTTTCAAATTGAACGGTGCTTTCCCGGCTTGAAATTCCGCCAAACAACGCTACTGAATATACCATCAAACTCGGAAATGACATGTAGAGACGGACGATGGTGGACCAACGAAATCTCGGAAATTCGATTAAGAACACGTATGTGTTCGATTTGGAGATGAGCGATCAGGGCAAACGGATCAATGATTTCGCCGAAGCTCTGAACCTCCAGGAAAATCGCGACAAATTTCACGGGGATAGTGACGGCTACATGGATCAGTTCAACCTGACCGATGCGGAGAAGAAGCTGGTCATGGACAATGACTGGCTGAACCTGGTGAAGGCCGGCGGCAACATATACAACGTGATCCGCATTGCCGCCTTGTTTGATGTCGGCCTGTATCCCATGGGCGCGCAGCAGTTGGGCCTGAGTTACGAAGAATTCCTTGAGACCCGCAATGAAAAAGGAGCGACCTGAGATGGCTAAGATCGTCGCCGGCATCGGCACCTCCCATGTACCGTCCATCGGCGCGGTGGTAGACAAAGGAAACCAGGACACGCCGGCCTGGAAACCCCTGTTCGACGCTTATAAGCCGGTGGAGACCTGGCTGTCGAATGAGGCCAACGTCGATACGGTCATCGTCATCTACAACGATCACGCCTGCGATTTTTCCTTTGCTAAGTACCCGACCTTCGCGGTCGGCGCGGCGGCTGAATATGACATCGCCGATGAGGGTTTCGGCGTCCGCCCCCTCCCCTCCATCAAAGGCGATCTTGCCCTGTCCGGGCACCTCTGCCGGCATCTGGTCTACGAAGAGGAATTCGACATCACCATCTGCCGGGATATGAAAGTGGAACATGGCCTTTTGGTCCCGATGAACCTCTGCTTCCCGCACGCGGATGACTGGCCGGTGAAGGTGATCCCCATTCAAATCAATGTGCTGCAACACCCGATCCCGACGGCGCTCCGTTGCTACAAGTTGGGCAAGGCCCTGCGCAATGCGGTGGAGAGCTATGACCAGTCGGGCAATATCGCAATAATGGGCACCGGCGGCATGTCGCACCAGTTGCACGGCGAACGCTTCGGTCATCTAAATACAGACTTCGACAATTGGTTTTTGGACAAGATCGAAGAGGATCCCCAGGCGCTATGCGATATGACCCATGACGAGCTGATGGACAAGGCCGGTGCGGAAGCGGTGGAACTCATCATGTGGCTGACCATGCGGGGCGCGATGAAGCCCGACGTCCGCCGCATTCACCGCCATTACTATGCGCCGATGACTACCGGCATGGGGCTGATCACCCTGCAGGACGCGGCGTGAATCGACTCCCCCGAGGCCGGGAGTAGCCGCCATCGACCAGCCCGAACCCCAAAACCCGAGCCGGCTGCTACGCACCGCAAATATGCAGTTCATCTGCGCGGTGGCCATGAGCACATTCGGCGGGACGGCTCTGGTCTCGCCGATCCTGCCGGTCATTCAGGATGCGCTCAACGTCGAGACAGAATCCATCGGCTGGGTGGTCGCCGCCTTCAGCCTGCCCGGCATCATCTTTATTCCGCTGACCGGCATCTTGTCGGACCGCTATGGCCGCCGCGCGGTGATGACGCCGCTTCTCTTCCTCTACGGCATTGCCGGCGGCCTTACGTTCCTCGCGCCAAATTTCGAAACGCTGTTGGTATTGCGGTTTCTGTCGGGGATCGGCGCAAGTTCCTTAGGCTCGCTGACCATCGTCCTGGTCGGCGACTTGTTCGAGAAAAAAGACCGGGCGGCCGCTCTTGGCTATCGCATCGCGCTGGGCCAGACCGCCAGCGGGGTGCTCCCTATCCTGGCCGGCTTCATCGCTATCTTCGGCTGGCAGTATCCGTTTTTGCTGTATTTCCTGGCGGTGCCCCTGGGCTTTGTCGCCCTGTCATTGCTGGAGAAACAGACCGAGCGTCGGTCGGTCACCGATAAAGCTTATCTGGGCAATGTCTGGCGGGCTATCGCCAACCCCAGAACCGCCACCCTGCTGACCATCGCGCCGACCTTGATGATCGTCAATCAGGGCATCACGGTGACCTTTATTCCATTATTCATGAGCGCCGCGCTGGACGCATCGGCCGCCACCATCGGCATTATCCTCTCCGCCCGGGTGGTGACCAGCATCATCGGCGCCACACAATTGGGCCGGCTCACCAACACGTTCAGCGCCGAGAGCCTGGTGATCGCATCGATCACCGGCCTGGTTCTCTCCGTGGCCTCGGTGCCGTTCGTCTCCTCAATCTGGGTCATGCTGATCCCGTCATTGGCCATCGGGCTCACCACCGGCGTCGCCTTTCCCGCCTTCCAAAGCCTGCTGGTGCAGGAAACGCCCGACCACGCACGTGCTGCGGTGATCTCCACCAACGGCGTCAACAATCGGCTGGGTCAGGTCCTGGGCCCGGTTCTGGGCGGCGTGTTGTTCGGGATCGGCGGGTTCGATCTGGTGTTCTTCGCCGCCGGCGGCTTCCTCGTCGTGATGGTTCTGTTTCTCTACGTCTCGCTCAGGCTTAACCCGCTCGCCGCTTAGCGAGCTCCCGGTACAGCGCTTCCGGCGACACCCCGATCTGCTCGGCGACGGTTTTCCATTCTCCCTTATCGGGCAGGCCCTCCCCGCGCCAGGCCAGCCAGCCGTCCAGCCGGTCGGCGACTTTGTTCCTGGCCAGGATTTCACTACGGGACCGGGCGGCCTGCACCTCGTGCGCCAGATGCGCGGACCAGGCCGCCGCCAGATCCGGGGTCTCCGCCAGCAGACCCAGGAACACCTTTCGGTCGATTTCGCACACAGTACTGGGCTCAATCGCCAGCCCATCGCAGTGATAGCGCGCTGCATAGGCTGACGCTTCCGCGATGACAGAGGTCGGCTTGGCCACCTGCAGGACAATCGCCATACCGTCGTCATGATAGCGCGTAAGCTCCACTGCCCCATCGGACACCAGGAACATGGATTTGATCCGGTCGCCCTGGTGAAATAGATAGCCGCCCTTCGACACCTGCCGGGGACCTTTGGAGCGCGCCATCATCGTTGCATATAAATCTTCCAACATGATAATGATCATATTACATTCGGGCGTTTCATGCGATATCTCATGTCAATCTTGAACATATTTCCCTGTTTGACTGAGGACACATTCCCAATGACAAAAACAAACGCACCTAAACCCACTTCGCGCCGGTGGCGCATCGGCGTTGCGGCCGGCGCAGCCATTCTACTGCTGGCGGGCGGCATCTACATTTCCCAAGCCGGAATGGGGCGGGCTCAGATGCCCGGACACGGCCGCCATCACGGTGCCGACGGTACCGGCCACGACATGATCAATATGCCCGGCCTCAAGGGACTAGACGCGACGCTCGAAGAAAGCGCCGAACTCGCCACCATGTTCCGGAATTTTCAGAAGATTGAGCGAACGGTCAAAAATCTACCTAACGGCATTCAAACGGTGACCTATACCAAAGACGAGGAGCTCAGGGCGATCGTAGTCAGTCACGTGACCGGCATGCTTCAACGGGTAGAGGAAGGCCGCGATCCGAAAGTGATGATCCAAAGCCCGACCCTCGACATCCTGTTCGAACGCCGGGACAAGATCAAAACCGAGATCAAGACCACGGACGACGGGATTGAGGTCACCCAGACGTCAGATGATCCGGAGGTGGTCAAAGCCCTGCAGACCCACGCCGCTGAAGTCACCGCCATGGTCGATCGCGGCATGGACGCCGTCCATGAAATGATGATGAAGCGCGGCAGACCGCACTAGGAGTAGGCGCATTACGGGAGCTGAGCCCTCCCCTGAACCGCCATGTGCGGGTATGATCTGCGCATACCCCCACCCGCGTTGTCGGCGTCACCCCGGACTCCGCCCCCTCCCCCGTAAAGGGGGAGGGTATTTAGCTGCGGAATTGCAATTCGATCAACCTTCCCCCCCTCGCGGGGGAAGGTGGCCCGAAGGGCCGGATGGTGGGGGATTTCAATTATCTAGTCATGCGCAGACCGGAAGCCTGTACCCGGACTTGATCCGGGTATGACCCGTGTACCCATGTTGAAAAAAGGTGGGTCCACGGGTCACGGCTGCGTCGGCCCGTGGATGACTAATATTAAACGATACACCATCCCAAAATAAAAAGACCCGCCGGTTGGCGGGCCTTTTCGAAGAGCCCCCGATACAAGACGGGCGATGAACGACCGTCCCGGGCGGGCTGCGTCTTAGCGCTTCGCTAACTATAATCTACGAAAAAAGATGTTTTTCTGTTTATTTTCAGTTACTTAGCAACCATAAAAATAAAGTGTGAATGTTTTGTGAATACAAAAAAGGGGCTGCGAAAAACGCAACCCCTTGTTTTTGTTGTATTTTTTGAAGCTTGGCAGCTAGCGTTTCGAGAACTGGAAGCTCCGGCGGGCCTTGCGGCGGCCGTATTTTTTCCGTTCCACGACGCGGCTGTCACGGGTCAGGAAGCCGCCGCTCTTCAGCACCGGACGGAGGCCGGGCTCATAAAGCGTCAGCGCCTTGGAGATCCCGTGGCGGACGGCGCCCGCCTGGCCGGACAAGCCGCCGCCGGTGACCGTGGCAAGCACGTCATACTGATCCACACGCTCGGCCACCGCGAAGGGCTGGCCGATCATCATACGCAGCACCGGACGGGCAAAATAGGTCTCCACATCCCGGCCATTGACGGTGATCTTGCCGCTACCCGGCTTGATCCAGACGCGGGCAACCGCATCCTTCCGTTTACCGGTGGCGTAAGAGCGGCCATGTTCGTCGAGCTTGGGCGCGTTGTCGTCGACGGCAGACTCGGCGGCGGCAGCCGCGTCATCCGCGCCAGCAGCATCCTCGGCCGGGGCTGCATCACCGGCAGCTTGCTCAGCAGCGGCGGCTTTCTGCGCTTCCTCAAGCGCTTCCTGCATTGCGTTCGGTTCGTCAGCCATCTTTAGGCGCTCCTCTTGTTCTTCGCGTTCATGGCGGCGATGTCGAGCTCCTGAGGCTGTTGCGCCCCATGGGGATGCGCCGGTCCCGCATAAACGTGCAGTTTCTTCATTTGCTGGCGACCCAGCGGATTGCGGGAAATCATGCGCTCCACCGCCTTGATGATGACCCGTTCCGGGAACTTCCCATCCAGAATCTTATCTGCGGTTCGGCTTTTGATGCCCCCCGGATAGCCGGTGTGCCAGTAATAGGTCTTGTCGGTGCGCTTGTTGCCCGTCAACGCGACCTTTTCCGCATTGATGACCACGATATTGTCACCGCAATCAATGTGCGGCGTGTACATCGGCTTGTGCTTGCCGCGGAGACGCATGGCGATCTGGCTGGCGAGACGGCCGAGCACCAGGCCCTCCGCATCAATCACGAACCAGTCTTTCTGCACATCCGCCGGCTTGGCTGAATAAGTTTTCATCGCAAGTTGGCTTTCATCTTCCTAAAATCAAACGGCCGATCCGCTTCCGAGTGGGGCCTTCGGCCACAGCGGCGGGGAGTATGCCATGGCGGACACTCAAGTCAACGACTTATTTCGACGATGATCATCGAAATGTATAATAAAATCATATAGTTATAAAGTTGGTATTATATTACCACAGTTAATTTGCGCGGCATTGAGGGGCTCGCCGGGGGCCAGGGAACATTATCCCTTGCGGTCCGATGGGGAAACACGGCAAGTTTAGACAGTGAGTCGAAGAAACGAAACGGGGCCCTACCGAGGGAAAGCCTATGCCGCCGGACACCCATACAGCCGCTGAAGATCAGATCCTGCTGCGCCGGGATGATGGCGCAGGCATCTGCACCCTGACCCTCAACCGGCCGGCCCGGCGCAATGCCTTGTCGGCGGAGATGCTGAGCGATCTGCAAGCCGCCCTGGACGAGATCGGCCCCGACAAATCCATCAAAGTTGTGATCATCGAGGCGAACGGTCCCGTGTTCAGTGCCGGGCACGATCTGAAGGAAGTGCACGGGCTGGAAGACGAAGCCGCCGGGAGTGAGCTGTTCTTGCAATGCAGCCGGATGATGACCACCCTCACTCAGCTGCCGCAGCCGGTGATCGCCAAGGTGCGTGGGGTGGCGACGGCTGCCGGCTGTCAGTTGGTGGCGAGTTGTGATCTGGCGGTGACGTCCGATGACTCCCGCTTCGCAACGCCCGGCGTCAATATCGGCGTCTTCTGCACCACCCCCGCCGTCGCCATCGGCCGGGCCGTCGGGCGCAAGCATGCGATGGAGATGCTGTTGACCGGCGAGATGTTCAGCGCGGAGGATGCCTACCGCTTCGGTTTGGTGAACAAGGTCGTCCCGGCGGATGAATTGGATACAACGGTCGATGACTTCGCGCAGAAAATCCTAAAGCATTCGACCCGCACGGTATCCCTTGGCAAACAGGCGTTCTATCGTCAAATGGATATGGACCTGAACGCGGCCTATGACTTTTCCAGCGGCGTGATGGCGGAAAACGTCATGGATGACGACGCCAAGGAAGGCATGGGCGCGTTCCTGGAAAAGCGCGATCCCAAATGGAAGGGCCGGTAACCGGGTGGCATATTGAGCGTGACAGACCTCACCTATAGCGACGACGAACTCGCGGACATTCTGGACACCGTGCAAACCATCGCCATGCCCGGAGCCAGCGCATCCTGGGTCCGGCCCAGCCACTTCGCGATGAAGTATCTGCAGCGCAAAGGGTACCGGGTGATCCCAGTGAACCCGCGGGAGGCTGGCAACACGCTTTTGGGTGAGACCGTCTATGCCGATCTGGCGTCCATCCCCGATCAGTTTCAGATGGTCGATATCTTCCGCAATTCAGAAGCCGCCGGCGGCATCACGGACGAAGCCATCGCAGTGGCAAAAGACAAGGGCATCGAAGTGATTTGGATGCAGCTGGGCGTGCGCAATGACGAGGCGGCGGCACGCGCCGAAGTGGCTGGGCTGAAGGTCATCATGGATCGCTGCCCCAAGATCGAGTTCGGCCGGCTCTATGGCGAGCTGTCCTGGAGCGGCGTAAATTCCAAGATCATCTCCGCCAAGCGCCCTCGCCTGCCCCGCAACACCAAGCGGTTCAGCTGAGCCATGAGCAGCGGCAAGCCTAATAATTACGGTTTCGAGACCCGGTCCATCCACGCAGGCGCCCGGCCGGAACCCTTGACCGGCGCGCGCAATACGCCGATCTATCAAACCACGTCCTATGTCTTCGAGGACGCGGAGCATGCCGAGGACCTGTTCAACTTGTCCCGCTTCGGCTTCATCTATTCCCGGCTGACCAACCCGACGGTCTCGGTTCTGGAAGAACGGGTGTCGGCGCTGGAAAACGGCCGGGCCGCCGTCGCCGCCGCCTCCGGTCATGCGGCACAATTTCTGACGTTCTTTACCTTGCTGGAGCCCGGGGATGAGTTTGTGGCGTCGCGCAATCTCTACGGTGGCTCCATCACTCAGTTCGGGCTGAGCTTTAAGAAACTGGGATGGGACTGCACCTTCGTCGATCCGACCGAGCCGGAGAATTTCCGCGCGGCGATCACCGATAAGACTAAAGCCATCTTCCTAGAAGTCCTCGCAAACCCCGGCGGCATCATCGTTGATCTTGAGAAGGTGGTGGAGATCGGACGTGAGGCCGGCATCCCGGTGATCGTCGACAACACCATGGCCTCGCCCTATCTGCATAACCCGATCGATTGGGGCGCGGATATTGTCGTGCACTCGACCACCAAGTATCTCAGCGGCCACGGCACTTCCATGGGCGGCGTGGTGATCGAATCCGGCAAGTTCGACTGGGCAAAAAGCGGCAAGTTCCCGTCCATGTCGGAGCCCGAGCCCGCCTATCACGGTCTCACCTTTTACGAGACTTTCGGCGACTTCGGCTTCACCACCAAGGCCCGGGCCGTCGCCCTCCGGGATTTTGGACCAGCCATGGCGCCGATGAACGCGTTTTTCACCATCACCGGGATCGAGACGCTGCCCCTGCGGATGGAACGGCACGTGGCCAACGCGCAAGCCGTTGCGGAGTTTCTGGCCGGGCACAAGGCGGTCGACTGGGTGTCGCATGCCGGCCTGAAAGACAGCCCGTTCCACGATCTCGCCAACAAATATCTGCCGAAAGGCCCCGGCGCTGTGTTTACCTTCGGCGTCAAAGGCGGCTATGACGCCGGCGTCAAAACCGTGGAGACGGTGAACCTGTTCTCCCACCTCGCCAATGTGGGCGACACAAGAAGCCTGATCATCCATCCGGCCTCCACCACCCACAGGCAACTGACCGAGGAACAGCAGGTCGCCGCCGGTGCGGGCCCGGACGTCATCCG